>JAZIHH010000034.1:0-425559 GCA_036678685.1 Bacillota bacterium | reverse complement strand
ATATTTGGAGAGGCGGAAAAAGTAGCTCTCCTCGTGGACGATCTCCACCTCCCGGTTGCAGTCCGGGCACCGGCCCTCCACCAACTGCCTTTCCAGCCAGAAAGTCTCACAAGGGGTGCAGTACCAACCTTCGTACTCGCTCTTATAGATATCCCCCTGGTCATAAAGGCGTTGAAAAATGGCCTGCACCCTTTTGACATGCCTTTCTTCGGTCGTCCGGATAAAATCATCGTTGCTGATCTTCAGCAGCCGCCAAAGGGATTTGATTCCGTCAACAATCTCATCCACGAACTCCTGCGGCGACTTGCCGGCCGCTTCCGCCCGGCGCTGGATCTTCAGTCCGTGCTCATCGGTGCCGGTCAAAAAATAGGTGTCGTACCCAATCTGCCGGTAATACCGGGCCAGGGCGTCGGCCACCACCGTGGTATAGGCATGGCCGATATGTAAATGATCGCTTGGGTAGTAAATAGGCGTTGTAAGATAAAATTTTCCCATCTCGCTGTTCCTCCTTGGTTTGGATATTAACATCTTAACATTTAAACATCGCCCTCATTCATAGAAAAAACCCCTCGCCCAAAGTTGACTTTGGGGGCGAAAGGTTCCCGCGGTACCACCCCACTTCTCCCTTGTTCAGGGACTCGAACGGCCGTCGCACCCGGCGCCGGCCTTGTGTGTTAACGGACACTCCCGGCAAAGCCTACTGCCTGTCTCTTTCAGCCTTGCAGCTCCAGGCCATCTTCAATGATTCCTTGCGGCCGGCTTCCACCGTCCCGGCTCGCTGTATGCGCAGGAAATCATTTACTCCCCCTGTCATTGCTTTAGGTGACTTTTTTGATCTTACTATAGCCGTTTCCTATTTTTTTGTCAAGTAATCTTTAATCTTCTTGTTACAAATTTTTTCAATTTACTCAGTTGACTTAGTTTGGAAATTTAGGTATAATTCTCTTGTAGTTCAATGTCGAATCTTAACGAAAGGAGGAGAACAGATCATGATGAAGTCCACCGGTATTGTTCGCAAGGTTGATGAGTTGGGACGCGTTGTCATCCCCATCGAACTGCGGAGAACCCTGCAGATTGAAGAGAAGGACGCGCTGGAAATCTATGTCGACGGGGAAAAGATCATCCTGAAAAAGTATCAACCGGCTTGTATCTTCTGTGGCAACGCGGAGAAGATCACCATCTTCAAGGACAAGAACATTTGTGAGGAATGCCTCGATAAGATGAGAAATGCCTCATAATATGCGGTACCTTTAAAATTTTGCTGTTTTTTATTTTTTTTTATGGAGAGAGTCATCTCTCCATTTGTTTATTTTTTTCCAGATAATACTGGTAGAGACTCCGCCGGGAAATTCCCTCCCGTTCGGCAATTTCCCGGACGATCGAGGATAACTTGCCGCCCTTTTCCCTTTTTTTCTCGATTTCTTGATATAATTCACTGTATTTAGCGGAATCTGTTCCTTTCCCCGGGGAAGGTCCGGCGCCCCCGACCACCAGCGTAAACTCGCCCCGGATTTCCCGCTGGGCCCAATGTCCTACGGCTTCCCCGATCTTTCCCCGCCAAAACTCCTCATAAACCTTGGTCAACTCCCGGGCGATCACCAACGGCCTCTCTTCCCCCAGATACTCCCGGAAGTCACCGAGAACTTCCAGGAGGTCATGGCAGGAAACATAGAAAACGGTTGTTCTCTCCTCCCGGGCCAAGGCGGCCAAACGCTCCCGCCGTTCCTTCCTTTTGGGGGGCAAAAAACCCTCAAAAACAAACCGGTCGCACGGCAGGCCTGAAGCGACCAAAGCCGTTAAAAAAGCCGAGGGACCCGGTAGAGGAATGACCGGGAGCCCGTTTTCCACCGTTCTTTTTACCAACAGGAAACCGGGATCGGAAATTCCCGGCATCCCGGCGTCACTGACCAGGGCGATCTTCCGCCCGGCTTTCAGGAGGGAAAGAATCCTTTCCGTTCTGCTCTTTTCTTTTTCCCGGTAGAAACTGACCAGCGGTTTGTGGATCCGGTAAAAAGAAAGGAGTTTTTTGCTTCTGCGGGTATCTTCGGCCGCAATCAGATCGACTTCTTTCAATACTTGTAAAGCGCGAAAAGTAATATCTTCCAAATTGCCGATGGGCGTGGCGACCAGATACAAACGGCCGCCGCCCGGCGCCGGGACCGCTTCCTTCTTCATCTTGCCCTCTCTCCCGTTTGACCAACCCCGGGCTTGCCCCTGCCTGTCGTAAGATAAATGGGACCGGAAACAAGGGCGCCTTAGAGACCCGGATAATCAAAGGAAGGTCTTGCTCTCTCTTCCGCCTTCTCTTTTTCTTCTATTGTTTCCTTTTCCACAATTTCAATAATCCCGGCACCCGTTTCCGCACCCTCCTCTTCCGGCGCGGCCGGGTGGAAAATATCGCCCGCCAGTCTTCTTCCTCCGAGCGGACCCGGGAACAACCGTTGCTCTTCACCGAAGAGATCCTCTTTCTCCCCGCTCAGGCCGTTCAGATAAGTATAAAAATCGGTTACGTTCTCCTTTTGTTGGTAGACAAAGCGGTTATTCTCCCAAACAAAAGGATAAACGGCATTTTCAATGATCCCCGCTTCTCCCCGGAGATAACCGAACAACCATATTTTCCCGTCAATCTTGTACAAGCGAAGATCATCGTATTGTAAAACCCGGTTGGATACCCGGCGCCACTGGAATCCGTCTTTCTCCAGGATCTCTAAATAAGTCCAGGTTTTCCCGGCCTGAAGATCGTATTCCCGGTTTAAAATAAGCAGTTCGTCTTTGCCGTCGCCGGTTATATCCGCCCGGTAGACCCCGGACAAGGGGTTTCCTTCCCCGATCGTCAGGGACAGCGGGCCAAGACTTTCGAAAGTAATTTTTTCGTCCTTATAAAGAAAGCCCAGGCGATAGGTGGGAGGCCAAAAGACGCGGTCGGCCCGGATTAAAAGCAGCGCTTCCTCTGTCGCACAGCCGTCGGCCTCCCAGAACACCCACTGGTGAATACGGAAGGGCGTCATGTACTTAAAGATATAGTCGTCAAGCCGCCCGGCATAATCCGGTTCCGGGATTTGGATAAAGGGATCGATTTCCTTCCGGTTGAGGGAACGGAGAAGCAATTCTTCATAACCCTCCAGCGACCAGACCGGTTCTTCCACCCGGTAGTAGAGCCGCTTATAATCCCGGGGATGTTCAAAGGTCTCCTCCGATAACAGATCAAAGTGGAGAATCTCTTCATAGACCCCTTCCGGGTCCGACCGCCACCTTCTGGTCCTGACAAGGCCGTCTTCCCGGTCGGCGGTGATCACTTCGTAATGGTAACCGAAATCCGCAAAGCTAAACCGTTCCAGAAGTTGAAGGTGGAAGGTGGAATCAAAAACCGCCGCTTCTTCAAAAAACAAGCCGTTGTTATTAAGTATAACCAGCTTCAAGGAGGATAAACGTTCCCCGTTTCCCAGCAGGGCCAGGTGTTTGAGGCCGTAGCCCGGCAAAACATATAAGGAACGGTATAAATTACCCTCCGGCCCCCGGGCCAATCCGTAGGCCTGAAAGGGGAGGGGGGTCACTTGATAGCAGGCGCGTTCGAAATCCCAGTCGGCCTGCGCGGCCAAGAGCAGCACCCGGCGGGGATCATTGACGTCGGGAACCTGGTAAGTAAAGACATAGCTTTCTTCGATAAACATATTGAAAGCGGTATCGGCGACTATTTCCAGGAGATAGGCGTTTTCCGGCAGCAGCGGGTTGACCGCCCGTTCACCCCGGGGAATTTCGTTAAAGACATTCAAGGCGTCACCCCAGCAGTAGGTGATGGCGCCGGTCTCTTCCCCAAATAGTTTCGGACGCCAACGGGAACGAGCAAAAGCCAGATAATCCCGGGGCGACATTAACCAGACCGTATCGCTCACCGATACTTCCCCGGTCCGGGGATTCCAGACCTTGCTTCTTATGGCCACCTCCCCGGATTCCCGCCGGCTGGCTTCATGAACCACCAGTTCCCCCTGGTAGTCGAAAAACTGGATGTCATAGTCGCCCCAGGCGGAGAGGGCTTGCGAATAGTGTTGATTCCGGTATTTATACACATCCAATTGGGCCTGGGACGAATCTTTTGGTTGAAAAAGGGTCCAGAACTCCAGGAGTCCGTCGCCATCCAAATCCGCCGCCTGCAGGATCGAGTAGGTATAAGCGGTGTCGGCGAATTGCATCCGGCCTTCCGTTTCCAGGGCTCCTTCCCCCAAGTTTTTATGATACACCATGGTATATCTGTTCTGCGCCCTGTGGTCAAGCAAAACAAGGCCAAAAGTATCCCGGAGGGAATATAAAACCAAGTATTCCACTTCGGCATCCTCATCAAAGGCCGTATCGGCAATGACCTGGACTATTTTCGCCCCTCGTGGTAAAAAATCGGACAGATTGCCAACTGCGGCACGGCCGGTGGAGTAAAAAGCCGGGATCAACAAGAGAAACAAGGCAAAAAAGAAAAACCACCGGTACCGGAGCATGATCATCCCTCCTTCCGGGTATATAATTCCACACCCGGTTCGGGCATCCCTGCCAAAGAACATGTAAATGCTCTAAACTATTTCTACCCGGTGATAGGTCTTCTTCCCTTTGCGCAGCAACAGCCCGTCCTTCCGGAATTCTTGGAGATTAATGATTAAGCCGTGTTCGGTTACGACTTTTTGGTTCACGGCAATCCCCCTCTGGTCAATCAGGCGGCGGGCCTCTTTTTTCGAGGGGACGAGGCCGGTGACGACTAGCAGTTCCAAAAGGGGAATACCCTGCGGGTAAGAGGCCGCCTCCAGCTCGGTGGTGGGCAATTCTTTTTCCTCGCCCCGGCCGTGGAAAAGGGCTTCCGCGGTCTTCGCCGCCGCCGTCGCTTCTTCTTCGCCGTGGGCCAGTTTTGTGACCTCGTAAGCCAGTATTTTCTTGGCCTCGTTAATTTCCTTCCCTTTAAGCGCCCCCAGTTTCCGCACTTCCTCCATAGGAAGAAAGGTGAAGAGAGCCAGGAATTTTTCCACATCCCCGTCGTCTACATTCCGCCAGTACTGGTAAAAATCAAAGGGGCTGGTGCGGGCGGGATCAAGCCAAACGGAACCGGCCTCGGTCTTGCCCATCTTCTTCCCGGAAGCCGTGGTCAAAAGGGGCCAGGTTAACACATAGGCCTTCCCCCCCTCGACCCGGCGGATCAAATCGGTCCCGGCCAACATATTGGACCACTGGTCGTCCCCGCCGACCTGGAGCTTGCACCCGTATGTGCGGTACAAATGAAGGTAGTCGTAAGCCTGGAGCAGCATGTAGTTGAATTCAATAAAAGACAAGCCCCGCTCCATCCGGGCGCGGAAGCATTCGGCGGTCAGCATCCGGTTGACGGAGAAATGGACGCCGATCTCCCGTAAAAACTCCAGGTAGTTCAGGGGGAGCAGCCAGTCGGCGTTATTCAGCAAGAGGGCCCGGCCGTCCGTAAAATCCAAATACCTGGCGAGTTGTTTCTTGATCCCGCGGGCATTCGCCTCGATCTGCTCTTTGCTCAACATTTCCCGTAACTCCGTCCGCCCGCTGGGGTCGCCGATCATGGCCGTTCCCCCGCCGACGATGGCCAGCGGCCGGTGGCCGGCCCTTTGCAAGTGGGCGAGGGCCATCACCCCCATCAGGTGGCCGACGTGGAGGCTGTCCGCCGTCGGATCAATACCCAAATAGACCGTGACCTTTCCGGTGGCCAGCAACTCCCGGAGTTCCTCTTCGAATGTTACCTGTTGCAGGAAACCGCGTTCTTCAAAAATATCCAGGATATTTCTGCTCATCATCATCCCTCCGGTATTTTAGGGCGCTCAGTTTACGGCCCGGTTTCAGACGGTAAATCCTTTAATTTGCCTGAAACCGGTCGCTTTTGCCCGTCCGCCCTCTTCGTTGTCAGCTTTTATACTTAATATATAAATCAAAAACCCCTCATCCGGTTAGGGACGAGGGGCGACCCGCGGTACCACCCTACTTGCCGTCTTAAACCCAAGGCAAGACGGCCTCTTCCTGGAGATAACGGCTCCGGCCGGAAAACCCTAATACCCGCCTGGGGGTTCAGGTCTCCTCTCCCGGGGGTAACTTCAGAAAGGCCCAGACCGGTTTCCACCAGCCACCGGTTCTCTTCCTTTCCGGTTTCCTTTCCTACTTCACCCGTTCATCGAGTTTACCAAAATCTTATCACAGCTCTTCCTGTCTGTCAATCCATACTTTCTTTACGAGGAACAACCTCCTGCCAGGCTCATTTTCCCGTACCCGGTAAACTTTGGTTGTTACCGTTTTTTCATCATAAACGTACCGCCGTAATTCTCTCCCTTCCACCTTAAACAGGATACTTTTTTCTTTCTGCATATAATTGCGGTATTCTTCCAGAACCCAACCGTGCTTGTGGATTATTTCCGCATGATATTTCCCCACATACACCAGATGCCAGGGCTCGTAAATATAACCCGTGATCTCTTCTTTTCCCTCGGCATAGGGAAAGACAAACCCATACCTCCAGGCGTGCTCCTTCAATAACCGGCCCTCGGCGGTACCGGCAAATTCCTCCTCCAACCGGCCGCCCATGCCGGCGGTGGTAAAATCCACGGCCCTTCCCGTCATATGCTGGCTTTTACCCGGAACGGCCACGATCCGGGCGGCCGCCTCTTGAGCCTTTTTCCGGTCGCCTCCCAACTCCGGGTGGTCCTTCAGCACCCGGTTCGTCCTGTTGGCAAACAATACGGCCTGAGTGGCATAGGATCTGTACCCGGAAGCGACCTGCAAATGACAACCGGGGTGGCTGTTGACAAAAGTCACCATCTCTTTTAAAGGCTCAAGAACAAGAGCGGAAACCTCCACACTTTTTGTACAGGGTAGAACCGAGTTGGTAATCACCGTCAGAGGACCGGGCTGATACGAGGCGTCAAAAGGCTTCTCCGCCGTAGGCAGGAGCAGCAGCCGCCCGTCGTCAACCTGTTCCTCAACCATACCGCGCCACCGGCCGATAAGGTTCATTTCCTCCTCACCAGCCCTGCCAATAATTCCCTGCCGTTGGTCATCATCGAGAGCTTCCAGTAGGTATGATATGTGATAAGACGGAGGCGGGGACCAGGGGCCGGTTAATTCCCCCCGGGCGCGGGCGCCAACAGACGAAAGATCTCTTCCGGGCGCCGCCGTTCCCGCGGCGATCGTACTAAAAAGGAAGATGAGCAGCAGGCCGGCGGGGCTTTTTCTTCTCCCGGCTTTAACAGCCCGCTCCCTTCGCTCCCTTCTTGTCCAGCGGAACATGAGGCAGTCTCCTTGTCTTTTTCGAGTAAAAAAGAAAAAATAAAAGGCGACATAACTATTCGTTTTTTGCCGCCTTTTTTCCTGTCGCCTGTCCCTTATTCCCTTTATTTACCGAAAGCGTCCCGCACTTTATCAAAGAAACCTTTATCTTCCGGGATCTTCTCCCCCATCGCCTCCGCCAGCTTGTGCAGGGCTTCCCGTTGAGCCACGTTCAACTTGGTGGGAACTTGGACCGTCACACGGACCATCTGGTCACCCCGGCCGTGCCCGTGCAAGCGGGGAATTCCCTTCCCGCGCAACCGGAAAACCGTTCCGGTCTGCGTCCCTTCCGGGATGCGTATTTCCGCCGTTGACCCGTCCAGGGTCGGTATTTCCAAGGTTCCCCCCAGAGCCGCCTGGATAAAGCTGATCGGTTGCTCCAGGTAGACATCATCTCCCTGCCGTTTAAAAACCGGATCCGGGCGCACCGTCAGGAAAATATATAAATCGCCCGGCGAACCGCCCCGTTGCCCGGCCTCTCCTTCACCCGGAACCCGCAGACGGTAACCGGTATCCACACCGGCGGGTATTTTTACTTCAATTTTCCGCCGGCGCCGGACCTGTCCCCGCCCGGCACATTCCGGACACGGGGTTTCAATGGTTTTCCCCTCCCCGCGGCACTGTTCACACGTGCGGACGGTGCTGAAACGGCCGAAAGCCGTACTCTGAACATACTGGACCTGTCCCGAACCGCCGCAGCGCGAACAAGTTTTTATGGGCGTACCGGGTTTGGCCCTATTGCCGTGACAGACCGGACAGGTCTCGGTCCGGGGGACATTAACCGTGGTCGTACCGCCAAAAACCGCTTCCTTGAAATCAATTTCCAGATCCACCCGCAAATCGGCGCCTCTTTCCGGGCCGTTCCGGCGGCGCCGGCCCCCGCCGAAGAGGTCAAAAAGATCCCCGAAAATATCAAAACCGAAATCCCCAAACCCGCCAAAATCCGCGCCCCCAAAATGGGGTTCGGAAGCGGAGTGACCGAACTGGTCATAGGCCGCCCGCTTCTGGGGGTCGCTCAACACTTGGTAAGCCTCATTAATCTCTTTAAATTTCTCTTCCGCCTGGGGATCGTCTTTATTCACATCCGGGTGATACTGCCGCGCCAGCCGGCGATAGGCCTTTTTTATCTCCTCTTCACTGGCGTCCCGGGAAACACCCAAGACTTCATAATAATCCCTTTTGGCCATGGTTGACCCCACTCTCTTCTTCAAGAATGAACGTTACTTGCCGGCTCTCCGCCGGCCAAGTAACGTCCGAAAGCAGATTATTGCTTGCTGTCGTCATCTTTCACTGTGTAGTCGGCGTCCACTGTCGGCCCGTTGGTTCCCGTTTGCGGTCCGCCTTTGTTCCCTCCTGTTCCCGGGCCCGCACCGGAGCCTCCGGTCCCCGCCGTCTGCTGGTAGATGGTGGCGGAAAGTTCATGCAGGACTTTTTGCAACGCCTCTTTCTTCTTCCGGATAAGGTTGTAGTCTTCACCGGCCAGCGCCGAGGAGAGTTCTTCCTTAGCTTTTTTCACTCTCTCCACATGATCGGCCGCCGCCTTATCGCCGATATCTTTCAACGTCTTATCCACTGAATAAAGGAGAGAGTCCGCCTCGTTTCTCAGTTCCGCCTGTTCCCGCCGTTTCTTGTCTTCTTCCGCGTGGGCCTCCGCCTCTTTCATCAACCTCTCGATCTCTTCCTTGCTCAAGCCGCTGGAAGAAGTGATGGTAACCTTCTGTTCCTTGCCGGTACCCAAATCCTTGGCGGAAACATGGACAATTCCGTTGGCGTCAATATCGAAGGTCACCTCAATTTGGGGTACGCCGCGCGGCGCCGGAGGAATGCCATCCAGACGGAACCGGCCGAGGGTGACGTTGTTGGCCGCCATCGGCCGCTCTCCCTGCAGCACATGAATATCCACCGAGGTCTGGTTATCCGCCGCGGTGGAAAAGATCTGCTTTTTGGTGGTGGGGATGGTGGTGTTCCGTTCAATAATTTTGGTGAAGACCCCGCCCAGGGTTTCGATGCCCAGCGAGAGCGGAGTAACATCGAGCAAGACCACATCCTTGACTTCACCGACCAAAACACCGCCCTGAATCGCCGCGCCAATGGCCACCACCTCGTCGGGGTTCACTCCTTTATACGGTTCCTTGCCGGTCAGTTGCTTCACTCTTTCCTGGATGGCCGGTATGCGCGTCGAGCCGCCCACCAAAATCACCCGGTCAATCTTGCTGACATCCAGTTCGGCATCGGCGATCGCCCGCTGGGTCGGACCGATCGTCGCTTCCACCAGGTCGGCGGTTAATTCCTCAAACTTGGCCCTGGTCAAAGTCATATCCAAATGGACGGGCTGTCCGTCCACGGCCGTAATAAACGGCAGGTTAATATTGGTGGTGAGCATTCCCGACAACTCGATTTTGGCTTTTTCCGCCGCTTCCTTCAAACGCTGCATGGCCATGGGGTCTTTACTTAAATCCACTCCGTGTTCCCGGCGGAAATTCTCCACCATCCACTGGATAATCCGGTTGTCAAAATCATCTCCGCCCAGGTTGTTATTGCCGCTGGTGGCTTTTACTTCAAAAACCCCGTCACCCAATTCCAGGATGGAAACATCAAAGGTACCGCCGCCCAAATCAAAAACCAGCACGGTTTGGGCTTCACCTTTTTCCAAGCCGTAAGCCAGGGCAGCCGCGGTGGGCTCGTTGATGATCCGGAGCACATCAAAACCGGCAATCACCCCCGCATCCCTGGTCGCCTTTTTCTGGGAATCGGTAAAATAAGCGGGTACGGTTATCACCGCTTTTTCCACCTTTTCCCCCAAATAGGCTTCGGCGTCGGTTTTCATTTTACGTAAAATCATGGCGGAAATTTCCTGTGGAGTATATTCCTTTCCGTCAATGGTGACCTTCTGATCGGTTCCCATCAGCCGTTTGATCGAAAGAATCGTCCGCTCGGGATTGGCCACCGCCTGTCTTTTGGCCAATTGCCCCACCAAACGCTCGCCGCTTTTGGTAAACCCAACGACCGAAGGCGTGGTTCTTCCTCCTTCGGCATTGGGAATAACTACCGGTTCTCCACCTTCCATTACCGCCATGCAGGAATTGGTCGTTCCCAAATCAATCCCAAGTACTTTTCCCATGCTATCAACCTCCCACTTGTCCTTGGCTTTCTGCTAATTTTTCCAGTTGGCGCCGGGTTTCAGGTTTGCAACACCATTTCAGTTGTTTCCGGTTGTTTCTTCTTCTTTTTCCTCCGTTTCTTCCTGCTCCTTTCCGCTCCCGGCGGACACCTTGACCAAACTGGGTCGCAGTGTCTTTTCCCCAAAAAGATAACCTTTTTGCAGTTCTTCCAGGATGATGTTCTCCGGCTGGTCCGATTCTTCCCTGCTAAAGGCCTCATGTCTTACGGGATCGAACATTTCGCCCACCGCCTTAATGGGAACAACACCCTCTTCCCTAAGTATTCCCTGAAATTGCCGGAGAACCATCTCCACCCCGGTTTGCAGGCTTGCCTCTTCTCCGGAGCTGGCCACGGCTCGCTCTAAATTATCCAAAACGGGGAGGAACTTGAATATTGTCTCCTCTATTACTTGCCGGCGGAGACGTTGGTATTCTTCCGAACTCCGCCGGCGGTAATTGGCAAAATCAGCCCTTAATCTAAGATATCTTTGGTAAAGTTCCTCTTTTTCCTTTTTCAGCTGTTCCAAACTGATGGCCGGTTCCTCTCCCCCGTTTCCTTCCTCAACCTGTGGGTCATCTGCTGCCCCTGTCGGCTCCCTCTTCTCTTCTTCTTGGGAAAGAAGCGGCTGTTTTTCTTGTTCGGTCTGTTCCGGATCTTTCCCGTTGATCTTTTCCGTCACTTGCTTTCAACACCTCCATCATTGTGAAACCGTCCCTTACTTATTGGCTTTTATAACCTTTCGAAAGAAACCGGCTTAATGCTTTGGCCACAAAATCCACAACTGTGACCACGCGGGCATAATCCATTCTAGTCGGGCCCAAAACACCGACCGTGCCGAGAATTCTTCCGTTCACTTCGTAAGTGGCCGTGATCACACTGCAGTCGTTGATGTCGCTATTCTGTATCTCTTCACCAATAGAAATATTAAGCCCCCTTCTTAACAGGGAACGGCTCATCAGTTCCAACAACTTTTCTTCTTCTTCGAACATGTTCATTAACGGCTTAACCTTTTCCACTTGTCTAAATTCCGGCTGCTCCAGGATGTTGATGGCGCCTTCGACAAAAACTCGTTCCTGTCTTTTCTCGGGTAAAACCTTGAGCAGCGTTTCCAGGGCCTGGCCGAAAAACCGGTTGGAAGACCGGATTTCCCGCAATAACTGGGTCAAAGTCGGCCGTAATTCACTCCAGGAAACACCCCGCAGCTTGCTGTTGAGAAAAGCGGAGACCCTGTTTAAATCTTCAGGGGTAAAGGGCACGAACACCTCCACCAGTTTGTTTTCAATAAAACCGGTATCGGTGACCACCAACAGCAAAATACACGTGTTATCCAGCGGAATTAACTGAATATGCCGAAACTTGATCTCATTCAAGCGGGGGGTAAGGATTAAGGATGGATACTTGGTGAGCTGGGCGAGTATTTTGACCGTCTGGTGCAGGAGTGACTGGTGTTCAAAGGCCTTGCTGGCAAATTCCGATTCGATATAGGCCAATTCCTCTTCGGTTAATTCCTTCTGTTCCATCAGAACATTAACATAATACCGGTACCCGCGGTGGGACGGGATTCTCCCCGCGGAAGTATACGGTTGTTTCAGATACCCGGATTCCTCCAGATCAGCCATTTCGTTCCGGATCGTGGCCGGGCTGAGCCCCAATTTGTGTTTGCGGGCAATGGTTCGCGACCCGATCGGCTCGGCCGACTTGATATAATCATCGGTGACTACCCGGAGGATCCTTTCTTTTCTCGGGTCCAACTCCCTTCTTGTCATTTTACTCACCCTCGCTTTGTTAGCACTCTCATCTAACGAGTGCTAACCATCTACTAAAAAAATATCATCACCGCCCCTCTTTGTCAAGAGGCAGAAACCGGTGAATACGCTAAACCTTTAAAGGATCTTTTAATAATCGGTAAATAATTTCCTATAAATCTTGATGGGGTCATTACAGGGTAACGTAAATAACAGAACGTAAAAACCTATTATGAATACGGCTTATAAATAGGGCTCCAGCAGTTCCCCCAGGACTTTATTGCTGACCAGCATCCCCCGGGGCGTCAGCTGGCAGGTGTTATTTTCCCAGGAAAGCAAGTGGTTTTTTTCCAGGAGGACGGCTTTGGGGCCCAAGAAAGAGCGGAGATCCTTTTGCCACCGGCGGTAAAAAGCCCCGGCGTCGAGGCCCCGGGTTAAGCGGAGACCCAGCATGACCATTTCCACCATTCCCCGCCGGGGGGTAATTTTCTCTTTGTATCTGACCGGTTGTTTTCCTTTGGCAATTTTATTAATATAGAAAGAGAAACTTTCTTCGTTGACCCGGCGTTCTCCTGAGACAAAAGAATGGCTTCCCAAGCCCAGGCCGTAATAATCTCCGTACTGCCAGTAACAAAGGTTGTGACGGCACTCGTAACCTTGCCGGGCGAAATTGGAAATTTCATATTGATGATAACCGGCCCCGGCCAGAATCTCCCGGGTCCGGTGGAACATGGTGACGATTTCTTCTTCAGCGGGCAGAGTCAATTCTCCCGCTTCGATCTGCCGCGCCAAGGGGGTACCGTCCTCCACCTGCAGGCAGTAACAGGAGAGATGCTCCGGCTGTAAACCCACGGCCCATTTTAAAGTTTGCTCCCAGTCGGCGACCGTTTGTCCAGGCAGCCCGTAGAGGAGGTCAAGGTTGATATTGGTAAACCCCGCCCGCCGGGCGGCCAGAACCGTTTCTTCCGTCTGGGCAACCGTATGAATTCTGCCCAGGATCTGCAGCAACCTGTCCGAACCGGCCTGGGCCCCGAAACTGAGCCGGTTGACCCCTGTCTCCCGCAGGAGGGCAAGTTTCTGCCCGGAAACGGTTCCCGGGTTGGCTTCCACGGTGATTTCCGCCGCCGGCTGGAGGCGCACCCTTTGCTTAACCTCCTGGAGGAGAAGGGCCAGATCTTCGGCTGCGGCGGTCGTGGGCGTGCCCCCGCCTATATAAACCGTAGCCGCCTGCAGTTCATCCTTTTCCAGCAGGCAAACTTCCCGGCGCAAGGCTGACAGGTATGCGGGGACCAGATTTTCCCGTCCGGCAAAAGAGAGAAAATCACAATAACGGCACTTTACATGACAAAAAGGGATGTGAAGATAGAGGGCTACCGGTCCGGCCACCGCCATTCCTCCTTATTAAAATAATTCCCGGCGGGAGGCAACTGCAAAGGAGTGGATCAAAGCATGGATTTTTTATCCGGTCTTTTATTTATCTTCTGCGCCCGGGTCTTCGATGTCAGCCTCGCCACGATCAGAATGTTGCTGCTGATGCGGGGGCAACGTTTGCCGGCGGCGGCTACCGGTTTTTTTGAGGTCAGCGTTTATATTCTGGCTTTGGGCCGGGTCGTCCAGCATTTAAATGATCCCTGGAAAATCCTCGCCTATGCCCTGGGTTTTTCTTGCGGGACCATAGTGGGCGGGTTGGTGGAAGAACGACTGGCCGTCGGTTACAACCTGGTACAGGTGATTCCCAAAAACCATTCCGGAGAGTTAATCAGCCGGTTGCGCCGGCAAAACTTCGGCGTTACCGTCTTGGAAGGGCAGGGCAGATCCGGCCCCCGTCATATTCTTAATATCACCACCAGCCGGAAGGAGCTTCCCCGTCTTTTGAACCTGCTGGACGAGATCGACCCCCAGGCTTTTGTCGTCACCTTTGACGCCCGCCGGACCAAAGGGGGCTTCATCGCCAGGGACAAGAAAAAATGAGTCAATCGTCGATTTTTAATACCGCCAGGAAGGCTTCCCGGGGTACTTCCAGAGTTCCCAGTTGTTTTAAGCGTTTTTTCCCTTCTTTCTGTTTCTCCAGCAGTTTGCGTTTTCTGGTCACATCGCCCCCGTAACACTTGGCCAGGACATCCTTGCGGAGGGCTTTGACGGTCTCCCGGGAAATAACTTTGCTGCCGATTGCCGCCTGAATGGGAACATCATATAATTGCCGGGGGATGATCTCTTTCAGCTTTTGCACCAGTTGTTTTCCACGGTAATAGGCTTTTTCCCGGTGCACAATGGCCGAAAGGGCGTCCACCGGCTTGCCGTTGAGGAGAATATCCAACTTGACCAGTTCAGAACGGCGGTAACCGATAAATTCGTAATCCAGGGAGGCATAGCCCCGGGAGCGGGATTTCAATTTGTCATAAAAATCCAGGAGAATCTCGGACAAAGGCAGTTCGTAGGCTAAGAGCACCCGTTCCGGGGTAAGGTAATCCATGCTCCGGAAGACTCCTCTCTTTTCCTGGCAAAGTTCCATGACCGGACCGACATAATCACCGGCCAGGATGATTTCGGCCCGGACAAAAGGCTCTTCCAAATAGTCGGTTTTACCCGGCGCCGGCAGATCCGACGGATTGCGGATCTCCATCTTTTCCCCGTTCTTAAGGTAAACCCGGTAGACCACACTGGGCGCGGTGGCAATCAAGTTAAGGCCGTATTCCCTTTCCAGCCGTTCCTGCACAATTTCCATGTGCAGGAGGCCGAGGAAACCGCAACGGAACCCGAACCCCAGGGCGGCGGAGGACTCCGGTTCAAAGACCAAGGCCGCATCATTCAACTGCAGCTTGCCCAGGGCTTCCCGGAGATCGTCGTAATCGCTGTTATCCACCGGGTATAATCCGCAATAAACCATGGAGGTGACCGGCTTGTACCCGGCCAGGGGCTTTTCCGCAGGGCGTTCCACGGTGGTAATCGTATCCCCGACCCGGCTGTCACCGACGTTCTTGATTCCGGCGACTAAATAGCCGACTTCGCCCGGCCGCAGCTCTTCCACAGGATGCATTTCGGGGGTAAAGACCCCGAGTTCCGTCACTTCAAACTCTTTCCCCGTGGCCATTGTTTTTATTTTTTCGCCCACCCTGATTCTGCCGTTAACCATGCGGACATAGGCAATAACTCCCCGGTAGGAGTCGAAATGGGAATCAAAGACCAAGGCCTGCGTTGGAAGGCCGGCTGACCCCTTGGGCGGCGGGATATGCCGGACCACAGCCTCCAAAATTTCCGTAGTGCCCAGCCCCGTTTTCGCACTCGCCATCACTATCTGTTCCGGATCAAAACCGCCAATCTCTTTAAGTTCTCTTTTGACTTTTTCCGGTTCGGCGTTGGGCAGGTCCACTTTATTGATGACCGGGATAATCTCCAAATCCTGCTCCAGAGCCAGGTAAAGGTTGGCGATGGTCTGGGCTTCCACCCCCTGGGAGGCGTCCACCACCAGCAAGGCTCCTTCACAGGCGGCTAGGGACCGGGATACCTCGTAGGAAAAATCAACATGACCGGGGGTATCGATGAGATTCAAGATATACTCCAGGCCGTCCTTGGCCCGGTAGACCAGGCGGACCGCCCGGGCTTTAATGGTAATCCCCCGTTCCCGCTCCAGATCCATGGAGTCCAGGACCTGAGCCATCATTTTCCGGCCGGCAACCGCCCCGGTATATTCCAACAAACGGTCGGCCAGGGTCGATTTGCCGTGATCAATATGGGCAATTATACAAAAGTTCCGGATCCGACTCTGTTCCACCAAAACGTCCTCCCGAAAAAATTGACCCGAAATCTCTTCGGGCGCGGTAACAGTAACGATTATAGCATTTTCCTTGGTTGGACGCAAGCTTCGTAAACCCCCCTGCTCCCCCGGCTACGGAAAAATTCCCGGTGACGAAATTTTATTTTAGCGAAGATCTTCACAAAACCGGATTATATGTGGACAACCTGTTGCCCGCTTTTCCGTCCTTCTTATAAGACCTTGCAGGGAAACAGCGGACAGAAGGGCTTATTGTAATATAATGCTTCGGTAATACGCCGCTACTTTCCCTAAAAAGTATGGTTTTAACCCGGAAGGGAATTATTTTTGCCCGTTCCTTGTAGTCACTTGTTTCATATAATGTAATGACCGGTATAAAGCCGGTATACAGAAAGGAGTGACCTGTTTGCCTGTTTTATCGGTTCAACTCCTGGACAAAAACCGGAATTATCAACAAAGGCCCCAGACTGAACAGAACTGCAGGTATCCCGTTCTCTCCAGCACCTGTACGCAGGAGATCCAAGGGCCCGCGCTAATCAAGCGCTGGGTGGCAGTGATCAAAAAACTCTCCGGGGAGGAGTAAGCGGCATTACCAAAGACTGCCGGAGGCGGCAGTCTTTTTTCTTTGGGAAGTTTATCTTTTTACAGGAACTAACGGCTATGCTTTTTACACCTTCGCCCATAATATACCCGAAGGAGGTAATAAAATGAACAATCAGCAGCAAAATCTGAACCAACCCCAAAACCAGGCCCAAAGTCAGGCCCAAAATCTAAAAAAGGCCGCTACTTTTAACAACCAATACAACTTCGAAACCGCAACCGAAGTGGCCCAATCTCCGGGCAGGATCAGCCAGATTCTGGCCACGCAAAACCTGATCGGTCTGGAAATTGGCACGCTTGGTCAATACCAGGGTAATTACCAGCAGAACGCCGGCAATCCCCAACAAAACACGCAAAACCAATTGGAAATCGACCAGTCCCCGGGCCTAATGAGCCAGACTTTGGCCAATCAATCCCAACAGTTTAACCAATAAAATTGTGAGCAAAAAACCGGCTTTTGTAAATCCCCAAACAAAAACCAAATTTACCAGGCGGTTTGCCCTGCGGGCCGCCTGGTACCCGATATTGTCTTTCCGCAAGTCTTATCAAGCAGGCCAAACCCCGGCTGCGTGCCCAAGAAAAACCTGTCTGAAGTTCCTTCCAGTTATAAACCGTCTTGGTCCGGGAAAATTAAACCTGGAGGGAGGTTTTATCATGGAAAAAATTAAGGTGGGAGTTATCGGCACCGGGATGGCCTGGGAAAAACTGCACTGGCCGGCCTTTCAGGAACTGGCCGACCGGTTTGAGATCCGCGCGGTCTGTGATGTAAACAGGGAACGTGCGGAAACCTGGGGCAGGAAACTGGGTTTGCCGCCCGAAGACATTTTCACCGACTACCACGCCCTGCTCGGGCGGGCCGATCTTCAGGCGGTCGATATTATTGTCCCCATTGCTTTAAACCACCGGGTCGCAGCGGCGGCGGCCCGGGCTGGGAAAGCCGTGATCCTGGAAAAACCGATGGGCGCCACTTACCAAGAAGCCCTGGCCACCAGGGATCTGTCCGCGGCCTATGGCATTCCTTTACTGGTGGCGGAAAACTACCGGTACAGTGAGGAGTTTAATTTAATCCGCGATCTCATCCGCACGGAAAAGATCGGGCGGCCGGTCTTTTTTATCTACCACACCACCAGTTGTTTTCCCTGTGCCATGAAGGAGGATACTTTTGCGGCCAAAGAATGGCGGCAACACCCGGTATACCCCGGCGGGGACATCCTTGACGCGGCCATCCATCCCCTGGCCGGCATCCGTCACGTCTTTGGCGGGATAAAATATCTTCAGGCTTTTGGCGTACCACAGGATGATGGTTTCAGCCCGTACGCGGTGATTACCGTCAACATCCACTTTATGAACAATGTAATCGGAACCTTCTCGTATTATAATGCGGGGCAGGAACCGCAAAAACCCCTCGTCGGCCTCAGAATTTTCGGGGAAAAGGGCCAGCTTTACCTCGAAGATCCCAACTGTGGTTATATTAACCTCTTTTATAACGACGGCGGCCACGAACTAATCCCATACCGCCCGATGCGCGGTTACTATAACGAGTTGTTAAACTTCCACAAAGCCCTAACCGGAGAAGAAGCCCTCGCCGTCACCCCCGACATGGAACTGGGCGACATGCGAACCGTCTTTGCCATTCTCCAGTCCATCCGGGACCAGGATGTCGTCAAGGTTGACCGCGTCCCCGAGTACACCCTGGCTTGAATGCCTAAATTCCCCGGTTTCATAACCGGGTTTTTTTATGCCGGAGCAAAACCTGGCGGCGATGTTTCCTCACCCCGCCACCACCCATGGTAATCATGACAGCAGACGGCGCCAAGCCAAAGACGAAGGATTGATATAAGCTTCCGGACAAGCCTTTGCCTGCCGGGCATAGGCTTTTTAATTGCCAAATGGCGCATGGGCGCATGGGCTCGGTAAGGAGGTTGATCCGTTTATTTCTTCAGCCCGCAACGGCTATTTTTCGGCAAGTTGGAAGGAAATACAGTTTTTTTAGAGAAGCAGACAAATTTAACAAGAATAGGTTGCCGGAAAATAGCAACCGGGGAGGCACGGGCGCCCGGGAAAGGAGGATCAATGTGTCCGAATTTAGTCCAGCCGGTTTTGGGCGGGCCTTTGACAATATTCAAAGGGAATATCAAACCGGGATCGGTACTTATTTGGCGCCATTTCTTCACATAATGGCTCTTTTGATTCTTTGCTATGTCTTAATGAGTAAAAAGAAAAACCGGAAGCTCTTTAATATTTGGTTTGCCGTAAACTACCTCTGGATTTTTTTATACACAGGGATCTATATGTTTTACCGGTTTTATCAAGAGCTGGGGGTGGGGAGTGTAGTTTTTTGGGGGATTTTACCGCTTTTACTGGGCAACATTTTGGTGCGTTGGATACAAAGCGCACGCAAAGCGGATGAAGAAGGGGATTGGGATTTTTCTAATGTTCCCAAAGGGCGCTTGCTGGTCATTCCTTTAATAGTATTCGGTTTTTGGTACCCCACTTACATATATGGTCAAGGCTTTGTTTTTTCAACCGGTGATCTTTTGTTCTCCTTTTTTGGACTGATGCCTTGCCCGACAACCATCGTAACCCTGGGCATCTTAACAATGAAATATCCTGATGTTCATAAGGGTTTGTATAATGCTTTGACTCTTTTTGCCGTATGGGTTGGCAGTTTGCAGATCTTATTGGGTTATATCCCGGATTATCCGTTGGCTGTGGTAGGTTACTACGCGCTGGGTTTAATAATCAGTGACCGGCGCAGGCAGAGGATAGGAACGAACAAGCAATTGAGCATCTAAGTCCTATCAAAAAGCTAAAATCCGGTAATTAACACGTTTTACATAGAAAAGGGATAAGGGGAAGGAAAAACAGAATTAACATCGAAATCTAATTTAATGAAATTCTTGGGAAAATTGGATTTTTCGCAAATACCCCGGGTTTTTCTACAGAAAAACCATTTGCGAAAAAATCATCAACTACTATGTCAATTGGGATTAGTGAACAACAAGCTAAAGGGGTAAATAAAGCTTTTCAAAAACCACCGTTACAACCTTTGACCCGATCTATAGGGGACTGAAATTCTAGAATAAAGGTTCCTGTTGCATCGGAATCTTTTTCTAGTTACAACCTTTGACCCGATCTATAGGGGACTGAAATTAGATACTGCCTCCATCCTACTCGGCAAAGCGGGAAACGTTACAACCTTTGACCCGATCTATAGGGGACTGAAATCCGCATTACCGCCCACGTACGCTTTACCATTTACCACCGTTACAACCTTTGACCCGATCTATAGGGGACTGAAATTATCTATCCATGCTACTACTTTACCAGCAGGACCTGCAGTTACAACCTTTGACCCGATCTATAGGGGACTGAAATCGTGATGGTCATGGACGCCGAAACAGGTGGGAACGGGGTTACAACCTTTGACCCGATCTATAGGGGACTGAAATAATAAAGATTCTTCCACAATGTATGTTCTTTCCATTTTGTTACAACCTTTGACCCGATCTATAGGGGACTGAAATCCGCCAGCGCATAATAAATCCCCCGGCCCCGGATGGCCGTTACAACCTTTGACCCGATCTATAGGGGACTGAAATTGCCCGGGTTTCACGGACGTTGAAGTCCTTTGTGAGGTTACAACCTTTGACCCGATCTATAGGGGACTGAAATGTCATAGAGCGGCGGAAGTTTTAGGTTGTAGTAATAGAGTTACAACCTTTGACCCGATCTATAGGGGACTGAAATAGTCCGGATAAGTGGCAGTAAATCAAGACGTATATCATGAAGTGTTACAACCTTTGACCCGATCTATAGGGGACTGAAATTTGTTTGAGCGTGACTCTAAGTGGCACGCCCTCACCCGTTACAACCTTTGACCCGATCTATAGGGGACTGAAATTTTAATATCCGATCTGGACGCTTTGTTAGCATGAGATGTTACAACCTTTGACCCGATCTATAGGGGACTGAAATCCAAACGGAGGCTCTAAGCTACATTAAAGCGCCGTAGTTACAACCTTTGACCCGATCTATAGGGGACTGAAATCGATACCGGCATGGACGTATAGGCCAACCAGACGGGGTTACAACCTTTGACCCGATCTATAGGGGACTGAAATCGCCGGTCTTGCGTCCGCGCACTCCACCGCTCAACCCGTTACAACCTTTGACCCGATCTATAGGGGACTGAAATTTGGCTTACGAGGTCGGCTCTGAGTTGGCGGTCCAAGAGTTACAACCTTTGACCCGATCTATAGGGGACTGAAATGTAATAAAGTCGGCGATAAAAAGTATGGCCACTGCACCATGTTACAACCTTTGACCCGATCTATAGGGGACTGAAATCTAAAAAACGATACCCGGATCCGTGAGTACCGTCCATGGTTACAACCTTTGACCCGATCTATAGGGGACTGAAATACCTGGTAAAAACGAGAAAAGACCACGTGTGTCAAGGTGTTACAACCTTTGACCCGATCTATAGGGGACTGAAATAAAATCGCCTCCGTCTATACCGAACTTACCGGACGGGTTACAACCTTTGACCCGATCTATAGGGGACTGAAATGCCCAAAGGAGCCCGGGCAGGCTAAGAGCCGGCCTAAAAGTTACAACCTTTGACCCGATCTATAGGGGACTGAAATGGTCTGCGTCATACACCCGCCAGACCGGCTTCCCGTGGTTACAACCTTTGACCCGATCTATAGGGGACTGAAATCTGCACCATAAGCCGCCCGAAACACCGGCCCGAAAAGAAGTTACAACCTTTGACCCGATCTATAGGGGACTGAAATCAGTATGGCAGGAGCGCTTTCTTCTGTTGGTATCGAAGTTACAACCTTTGACCCGATCTATAGGGGACTGAAATACAATCGGCAATTGGACCAACCAGCCAACGATCCCCCGAAGTTACAACCTTTGACCCGATCTATAGGGGACTGAAATTCCACGTAGATTTCCGGGTACATCTGTCGACCGGAGGTTACAACCTTTGACCCGATCTATAGGGGACTGAAAGAAGTAACGGATGCCTTTGTAGTTTGGTCGCCCTGACCCCCTAATTCCGGAGATTATGCCACTAAAACTTGAGGTTTTATAGAATTACTAACAATAGCCTGGTAATATTTTTCCGGAGCCATGTTTTTCAAGCTTCCGTGGCGACGGCGCTGGTTGTAATACTCCATATAGAGTGAGATTTGCTCATAAGCTTCCGCATAACTGTTAAACTGATGCCTGCTGTAACAATCATCTTCAAGAATCGAATGAAAAGCTTCAATATGCGCGTTTAAATTTGGCGTGCCAACGGGTATTCTTTCATGAATTATTCCAAGCTTCCGGCACAATTCTTCAAAGAGCTTGGCAATGAATTGTGGGCCATTATCCGTCCTTACCCGCGGCATTTTTATTCCAGGTTTAATCCCGCGCTTTTTCAAAGCGTTCCGAAGAACTCTACAGGCATCTTTGGCCGTGCAGGTTAAGCCCAAATGATAGTCAATAACACAGCGGTCAAAAACGTCGATTAAAGAGAGTTGAAAAAAGAACCTTTCTTCTCCATGTATGTAGCCGTATTTTATGTCCATCTCCCAGAGTTGGTTAGATCCAGTTACTTCGGTCCTTTGCGGCAGACGTTTAGGATGTTTAGGCCGGCAGACCCTTTGGGGTTTAAGAATACCCAACTCCTTACATAGGCGGTAAACCTTTTTGTGATTGATGACAAGAGCATAATCCTCGACTAAAGCCGCGGTAAGCTTTTTATAGCCGTAAGGGAAACCATCACCACAAACTAATCCGCATAACCATTCCTTGATTTGTTCATCAGATACTCTCTTGCCATCAAGGGTGTAAGAAAACTGTGTTTTGGGCCGGCCAACAGCTTTACCCGTCTCTTTTTCTTTCGTCAATTCTTCCTGGTTAATGTTCGCATAAAAGGTGGACTTCGCTAAACCGACAAAGCCAAGAATCAGGTTTATATTATATCCTTTCCGTATCCACCTTTTTGCAACGACGACTTTGTCGGTTACCGAGGGTTTATCAGATCACGCAGTTCTCTCAAAATTGCCAGTTCCAGCTCTTTTTCGGCAACAATTCTTTTCAGTTGGTCATTTTCCTGGCTTAGCGCTTCAAGGCGCTTTTCGGCTTCTTTTAGTCTTTGCTCCTTGTTTTTTGGCAAAGGGACAACAGAACCATTTCTTCTTGTTGCCTTAAGCCAATTGTGTACTGTATTTTTGGAAAGACCGTGACGCCGGGCTACCAGTGCAACATTACCGACTTCTTGGCATTCTCTAACGATTTGTTCTTTAAAATCCTGATCATAGCGTTTCGTTTTCATCTTTTCTACCCCCTGGTTTCATTCTAGCATGTTCGTACTTTTTCTCCAACTGAATTAGGGGGCTAGATAGTGGTGTTGATCACCATGTTACAACCACTGACCCGACGTGTAGGAACTGAAAGATGTATCTGCCCGCATCTCCCAATAGCGTGCTTTTTGTTGAAATCAATACTTGACTTATAGGGGTCTAGTCCAGGCAAGGAACGCTTAACTGAAACAACAGGTTTTATAAACGTGTAAGACAAGTTTGCTGTGTTAGAAACCGTGTTTCAAAATAATTTTTGAATAACCCTATGAAAAGGGTTGTTTTTTAGAAGAATATTATGTTTAGTTAAAAGGTAAATGTAGTCTTGTGAAGAATAATCTGGGTAATATGAAAAAGTTAAACCTAAAGAAAGTTTTGTCAATACTCAATAAATACGGGTTGCTATTCGGATAGGGTTTATGATAGTTCCTAAGGCGGATTAATTTCCAGGTAGGCAAATGTAAGTCTTGTTTTTGTCTTTTGTTACAGGGGAAGTCTCTTAATTGAAACCTATAGTCTGCTGGTTCCCATTAGCTAGCGCCGGTTTTTCGCTCAACAATTGCCGGTGGGGTGAGAGAAGAAAAAGTCGGGTTCGAATTTTGGTTACTGAATCATAATAACCGGTGTTTGTAAACCGGTGAATCTAGGGCGAAAGGAGGAACGATGTGGAGATTAAACAGGAATACTCGGATAACAAATTTCAAGTACATATAAAGATGTTGGCAAAAGTGTGGACGGGAAACGAAAAAAGAAAAAACGATTATCTCCGGGAAACCGGGCTTTTGGGGTCATTACGATGGTGGTGTGAAGCGTTGGTCCGGGGGTTGGGTGGTTTCGCTTGTGATCCCACTGATAATGGCTGTCAATACCAGCCGGACAAAAGAGATGAAAGAAACCGGATTATACCGCGAAACCAACAGATATGCCCGGTTTGCGAGTTATTTGGATGTACGGGATGGAGCAGAAAATTCCGCTTACGCTTATTGGAAAATGACGGTTCATTAAAAAAGATTGAGCCCTCGCTAAATAGAGAGTTTATTATGGAATTTGTTTGGCTCCGGGGTGAAAAAGAAGAGAGGAAAAAAGAATTATGGCTATTGTGGAAAAGTTTATCTATTGCGGCTGAACACGGCTCAATCGGTGGTAAGAATGCAATAAAACCACCGGGAGAAGATTTTGGCTTAATAAAAGTAACCGGGCCTGATATTATCTGTGGAATCGATGAGGTTAAAAAATATATCAAGCGCTTTAAAAATAACAGTAAAAATCATCCCGAACACCCCAATTTGAGGTTCTTCTTTTTTGGTGAGGGCGGATATCTGGACAAAGAGAAGATTGATGAGTTTTTTGGCAAGCTATCGGAGTTTCCTGAATTACAACAATTTCTCCAGGTCGCTCCGGGAAAAAGCAAAAAAATATTCTCCTTCAAACATGGAAAGGGAAGAATATGGGGATACACTCGAAACGAAGAAGAGCTTGATGAAGTAATTAAGATTTTAAAGGGCTTTAATATTAAGCAAATTATAAAGGGTGGGGAGGTGAAGTTGTGATCTATGATTTCTTTGCCGGTTTTCCGGATAAATCCCTAAAATGCGACGAGTGGACGCAGATCATGGGCGAATATGCTTCGGCAATACAAAAAAGAGATAAAGATAAAGAAAGAAGTTTAAGCAAAAAAATAATACAATGCATCCCTTCTAAAGTATTTGAAAGAAATTATAGTTTATTCTCAAGTTTTGATATTGAAAAAACACCCGACATCAGCGCTTTACCTTTGTATTCTTTTATGATCCATTTCAAATTTAAGTTGGCCAAACCTTATCTGTCCCACGATGATAAGGTTTTTTATCCAAACGAAGAAAATTCTTTACGCAAAGAGAAGGTTTTTAAACTGCCCATGATATCACCCTCTTCATGGAAAGGCAATCTTCGGGCAGCCTTAGATAGTGTCAAGACACTGTAGGTTTTTTCAACCTCACATTCAGCAAACATGCACTAAATAACAGCATTGAATTCATTAAGAGATTTTAGAGCCACCCTGGTTAAGTTGTGACCGCCACGTAATAGTGGAACATTATCAATATTTTCTACCCCTAACAGCTTTCTTTTGGGTAAACGCTTCAGTTTTTCCTGCACTGCTTCTTTTATCTCGACAGGGAACAGAATTGATGCTTGCATTGCCAAGTACTGTTTCCGGATCGACTCTCCATTAGCTACAGCCACCCGCATAGCGGCCATGTTCTCTGCCCCTTGTAAACTCCAGGCCATCGGACGGCTACTCAACCTGGCCGCCAGGATGTGGCTGACATGCCCTTCGGCACTACAGCCGATCCCGGGGTGCTTGACCCCATTTTCTATTCCGTCCCAGTTGCGCTCAATATACCCGATGGTCTCAACAATCCGTTTCCTTCTTGGCTTTTCGTCAGTACGCCATAATGCTTCATGAAGATGAGCCAGGACTGCCTCCTTGTTTAAGGATTTGATCCCCCGGTGAATCAACCTCTTAAGCTCGGGTGCATGCGCGGTAGCCGTTTGTATATATTTTTCTAAATGATACTTATCTAGGATAAAAATAGTTTGCGGCGGTAAGTATTGTAGTCCAGCCCGGATCCAAGAAGCTCCGTCTCCCAATAAATAGATCCTTTCAACCGTTGAAAGATCATAACGGGCTTCCAGGTAATCTAAAACCTCCCACCATAACTCTTCCGATTTTCCCCAGGGTTTCGTAAAATATTTCGCGTTTTTAAGACGACGACGCGAACCCTCCTCGCTTACCCCTTCGTGAACATAGATGAGCAACGAGGGCTTTTTCCGCTTATGATCTCTGATTCTTACATGATCTTCATCAGCCTCTATGTACAATGCCCGCACATACCGTTTCTCTTGCGGTGGCAACGATTTCACAGGAGTAAACTTTTTAACAGTCAACGCTACTGTTTGCCTGCTTACTTTCAGTTCAGGATTATAGCTGCTTTCTTGCACCGTGGCCTCTTCGTACGACATTTTACTGGATGCTTCCAGAAAGGCAGCTTTGAGATTGGGCCCTACTCGTGCATGAGGGGTAATCCCTATTTGTGCGTCTACCAAGTACGCATACTGCTTACTTTCTTTATGCTGGTAATAGCTCCGTTCATAGGTCAGTTGACCAAAAGGGGTCAATATCGCTTTCTGGTCTCTTCTCCGTACGACCTTCCATTCTCGCTTGCGCTCTTCGCTTTCGTGAATCTTTTCCTCAAGAGTCTCCAAAACCAGTTGCAGCAGGTCACGGCCTAAACTGTCAAGCTCTTTCTTTAATCGAACCTCAAAGGTTAGATAGTCAATCTCGCCTTCGAAAATTTTTGATATTTCGTTCACTACCGAAAGGATTTTCTCTTCTACTAAACGAATTAGATCCATGAGGAACCTCAGCCTCCTTCTTCAGGGGGGATTCATTCAACTGTCTGAATGTGAGGTTCCTCTTCTTTTTTCCATAAGTTATTTCCTGCTAAGACCTACAGTAATTTTACACTAACGCAGCCTTACGTGTTGAACTGGCTGACAATGATCCGGCCATGGTCCGGCTCTTCGGCAGTTCAAAGCAGGAGGAGGCGGGATCTTTACACTCCGGCAGACTGGTTATCTACCCAAGTTTTTTTAAGAGACTTGGCCGTGAAGTAATCAACCCACATGACCGGGTGACTAAAGCAGGGCGAAAGGAACGGGCGCCAATCTTTTTCGAGGTTGTTCCTGTTGATAGTGGAGAAAGCAATTTCACTTTAATATACATTCCCTATCTCTATATTGACGGACGAGAGACAAAGGACTTAAAAATGGAAGTGAAAGAAGATCTTTTTCTTGTTGCCAAAGGGCTTAGGGAGATGTTGCTGAATTACGGCTTTTCGGCCAAGAAAACCAGCGGTTATGGCGCGGCTAAAAATGATATAAGAGACGGGATTGTTGTCCTGAAAAGACCTGACGATAACAATAAACCCTTACAGAAAGAAGTTGTATTTTGTCAATTATCACAATTGCCTGACCAAGCAAAGGAACTGGTAGAAGGGTGGTGAAAGAGTGAAATTGTTGGAAGAAGTTCAAAAACGACTGGAACGTTGTTGGTTGGTAAAACAGATATATAGTAAAAGAGTAAGTATTATGCTGGGGAAAATAAGAAAATCCAGGCAAAAAGAGAAAATCCTCCTAGCTGAAATTGCCGCATTGCTCCATGATGTCGGTAAGTTGAATTCGTTATTTATTGAAAAGCATATAAAGGGTAATGATTATGATCACGGGAAGGCTTTAGATGATAAGGAGTATAGCTTTTTGAATCAGGTTTTGGATGGAAAAGATGGTATTGGTCTTCATTTGGTTCGGAAGCACCATGGGTACGAGGAAAATGATAAGGGAGAAACTGTGGAAAAATGCTTTGATGAGCTTAGTGCGATGGTAAGATCAATTATTGTTGCTGATATATTAAGTGCAACCGATGACCGGTATGGGCCAGAGCCAAAAAAGAACCGGCAGAAAAAATTACCTCCTTATGGGGCTGATCCATTTGGGGTGGAAAAAGAGATTGATCTTAAAAAAATAGATCAAAACCGAGATGAATTATATAAGATACTTGAGACGGCTGATAAGAAGTGGAAAGAAACCCGTGATACCATATCACTCAGGGAAGAAATTTATGATGCGGTTTATCGTAAGTTCACAGAGGGGCAGGCGATTGCAGAAACCACAAGACCCGCCAATGATGTTGGCTTATGGGATCATGTTTTTGGGGCGGCTGCTTTTTTTAAAGCACTGTGGGTTCAGCAGATGCTAGGTCTTCCCTTATGCACTAAACCAAATAAGAAAAAGAAACCCAAAGATATAAGGGCAAGTGCAGACTGTACAGACCATTTCACCTTGTTTTATATAAAGATTTTTTACGAAAAGGAATTCGACAGGGTTGAAAAGATTGCCGACCTTCTTGGCCGTTTACGTCGATTGGACCGGGTACAAGAGGAATTAAAGAGATTTATAGAGTTGGAATGTGTTTTGGGTAACGAAATCTATACAGAACCCGGGTTCTCCTGTTTCCTGTTGCCTGTTCAGTTTACAGAAGAAGAGTTCCAGGCTGAATTGAAGAAAAAAGTCGGGGGTTTTTTGAAGAAGACCTTGTTGGAAAACAGGCTGTTTTTACTTTATAAGTTTGGTTTTAAAAAGACCAAACTGATTCATAAGGATTTTCCTGCTGTTCATCGGGAAGCACAGAAAGAAAGCAAACAGGAAGAACTATGGTATATTCAAGACCTCCGGCAGATTTGGGATAAGCAAAATGCAGCTGAAACATGCCCCCTCTGTGGGATGTTGCCGGCTGTAACCCGAAAAGGCGAGACACGGAGTGAACGATTATGTGAAAATTGCCGGGATCTGCGGCAAGAAGGACATAGAGAACGGGGCAAAGACCAAAACGGAACAGTTTGGATCGATGAGATAAGTGATCCGGATACAGGAAGGGTGGCAGTACTGAGCATAGAAGTCCCCCTGGAGCGTTGGTTTGATGAAAAAGGGATGCTTCAGCTCCATCGCTATGATAGTTATCGTGATAAAAAACTATCCAAGACCCCTTCATACGAACGGATGCGCAGGATTTGGAGGAGCATACATGATTTTTTTGAGGAGTTTGAGAAAATAATCCAAGAAGAATTGGGCCTTGAACAACGGTTTAGCTTCACTTTGGAACCCACAGACGACATTAAAAAGAACCGGTTTTATACACTCCTGAGGGCCCCGGAAGATGCAGAAGTATATATAGGTTCTCGTAGTAATGAAACTGTTACCCGGCTGCAAGCACCCAATTCATGGCAGGGAATAAAGACAATAACCTTGCAAGAAGATACCCGGGACCGGTCAGAATTAAAGATAAGAATTGTTGAAAGTAAACTTGATAGATACTATCCTTATGCCAAAATATTACAGAAAATGAACCACTTGATTTTATGTGTCCCTGCCCGGAACGCCAGGAAATTGACAACAATCCTAATTGAGCTTTTTGAAAAAAGATTCCCTAAGGCTCTGGGGAAATTGCCATTGAGTGTCGGCCTTCTTTATGCCCGTGCTAAAACCCCGCTTTCCCTTTTGCTACAAGGGGTTTTTAAAATGAACCGGTATCTAAATACACAAGCAAATACGCTATTAAGCGGAGAAGTAATACATGAGTTCGATGATAAGGAGTTACTTTGTCTTAACATAAAGGAAGTTCCAGAAAAAAGTGTTGAATTGAAAATTGACCAGTTATTGGGCGATAAATCTGAAGATAGTTATTACGCTAGGCTGCCGGTGGGGTTTTCCGGAACAATCGGTCAAGAAAAAGATGAAATCGAATTATGGAACAAGAAAAGGTATATTGCTAAAGAGGTTAAAAAATTAAAGAAAAACGAAGTGGTTGATGTTTTATTAGGAGCTTTTGATTTTGAATTTCTGGATACTGCAGGGCGTCGTTTTGATTTATACCTGGATAAGAATAATAAAAAAAGAGTGACGCACACACTTTTGGGCGCCAACGGGCCTCGTCCGTATAATATTTACCACCTTAAGCTGTTGAAGGAGTTAGAGTTCATAATATTCAGACAAAAAGAGCAAAGTGACCTGACCGACACTAGATTGCAGAATATTTTCACCTTACTCAGCACTAAACTGGCGGAATGGCATAAAACACCGGAGAGTTATAAAAATCGGGAGTCTTATCAAAAATTAGTGGCTGCGGTTTTACAAAAAGAAATGGATCTCACAGTTGAGGAAAGAGCTTTTTTAGAAAAAGTCGTTTTGTCGGGTTTGTTTTTTGATTGGGTAGAGCTGTTTTATAGAATAGAAAAAAGGAAATTAAGGGAGGCTTAGCTATGGAATATCCGTTTTTACAAGAGAGTTACGGGCTTTTGGCTTTAGACCCTGTTCATATAGGGACCGGAGGTTACCGGCTGGGGAGAGTAGATAATACGATTGTTAGAGAACCAGGGACTTCTCTACCAAAAATTCCAGGAACTAGTCTTAGCGGTGTATTGCGGGCTTTCATGGCAATGCGGACAGGCAAATACCCCGACTGCGCCGGACAGGGGAAAAGGCATTGTGGCAGTTATGATTGCCCGGTTTGTATGAGTTTTGGCTATGCCCGCGAAAAGAATAGTTTCCAGGGGCTGGTTCAACTTAGCGATGCCTGTCTACTATTTGCCCCGGTGTACTCAACAGCAGGCCCGGTTTGGGTAACATCGCCCGGCGCTATGGAAAACGCGGGATTTGATCTTGGTGATATTGAGATAGCAGACGATAAAGTGAAAGTTGTTTCGGAATTATCCAAAGACGTTTTGAGGAAAATAAGTCTGGGCTGGTTGTTGCTGGAGGTCACGGGGAACTTCACTCTCCCTAACGAGATCAAAAGGTATATTCCTTCTAAAATGGCCTCGCGTGTGGTTTTAGTCTCGGACTGGCTTTTTTCCCATATTGTCAACGATAATTTAGAAGTACGCACTTCGGTATCGATTGATCCAAATACCGGGGCAGCACAAGATAAAGGGCTTTTTACCTACGAAGCTATTCCACGCACCGCTTTGTTGCATTTTAAAATGACTATTATGAACCCTCAACTATTTGAAGTGCCGCCAAACAACAAAAAACCGGCTTTTAGCAAGGAAAAACTGAAGGAGGCTATATTGGAAGCAGCGGAGTACCTTGAGTGGCTTGGCATTGGCGGTATGATTACCAGAGGAATGGGACGTATGCGCCTTATAAATCCTGAGCGAGGTGAAGGTTAAATGAGCCTGCAGTTGGTAAATATGGACCGGTGTTGTGCCGACGCCGGTTGGAAAATGGCGGATGAGTTATGGAAAAACAAAAAAGACGGGAAACCGGAAACACACATAACCAAATCGTTAGGAGTTTTACAAGAAGATGGTCTTTACGCTTTCTTTCTTTACCAATTAAAAGAAGACTTTTTTGGGAAAATAGTTCAGAAACATTGCCACAATTTTCTACGGAATTCACCAATATCTTTGATTACGAAAGAAATAGATGATGATTTGCAGGCAGTCAGAGATCTGACAGGGAATTTATCAAACATGATGTTGGCAAAAAGTCTCTTGGAGAAAATTTTGATTTATACACGCTATCATTTGAAAGCTAAAGAGAAGGCCGGTGATCAGCATTGACCTGGCAGTGTATTGAACTTACCTATAGGGTATTGTCACCGGTGCATATTGGGTACCGGGTGACCGGTAATATTCAACAAACAAGATACTATATTCCGGGGTTAAATTTTTGGGGGGCTACAGTTAATTACATAATGCCTTATTTCCAAAGTGTTGCTTACCATCGCACCGGTGAGTTTGTGCGTGAGAATATCAGATTTGGATATTTTTATCCCTCTGTTTTTCCTGATAAACCATTATACCCCGTTTTTGCGGATGACGGATACCTTTTTGGCGGTAATACGTCAGCAGATTCAATTACAAAAGATAGTTTTGAAGCTGGATTCATATCATCATTGGCGGGGACGGCAATCGTAGGGAAAACGAATACCGCGGCAGAGGGTACCCTGCATGAGGTAGAATATATTACCCCTTATCACTGTCAGCAGAAGAGACCGGTAGTTTTTTGTGGACATTTATTTTTACGAAAAAAATCTGTTTTCAATGGGAAAACGATTGGCTGGAATGATGGGGATATTTGCTTGCGAGAAGTGCTACAGGAAATTTCCGTGGGGGGAGAACGGCGGTATGGTTTTGGTCGTTTGCGGTTACACAGTGATAAATTTTTAGATAATAACGTTTTATGGCGTAAATGGAAGCTCGATTTAAACAACAATAAACCGCTTATATATGTCCAAGAAGGAGATAGTTTTCTTTTGGCTCATTTCCCGGTTGAGGAAATAAAGGCCTAGGGTGAAATTGAGCCCTTAGTGAGCAGGAGATGGTCAACAGACGGTCCAGGCCGGAAAATCACGTACTCCGGCCTCTATTGGAAACCCGGATCCAGAGTGAAAACAAACGGTGCATTTACAGTTGGTTCATACGGGATTTGGAGAAAATCCACAGTTTAATGGCTAGTTTTTATAAAGTCCAGTAAAAGATAGGCCTTTGCTAAAATACAGTTAGCAACAGAAAGCCTTATATGCTAAATCTAAGAACTCTCTTATCCCAATAGTACGCGAATGCACCTGCCACCTTACAAAGGGTCTACTTATCGTGGTGGTTTTGACAATACTTTTTTAGTGTAGTGTTTACAGTCAGCATTAGCGAGATTACAATGATGTCCGCTTACAGCTACCTGTCTTTAAAGCATTGCAATCCATTAACTGGCAGTTTTAGCATAAAGGAGGTATAAAGGGAAGGAAGTTACAACCATTGACCCGACGTATAGGGGACTGAAAGAACGCGGTTTCTTCTTCCTCCTTGTTGCCAGCGATGTTACAACCACTGACCCGGCGTGTAGGGGATTTGAATTTGAATTTAACATGTCTGTCCTGACCACATTAACCTGACTTGTACGAGGGTCTTTTTTTTAGAAAGAAGACCGGCCTATTTACAAAAAGCAAATATCTTTTTTCATAAAACAAACAAATAGAATCGAATATTATAGCTTATTGACACCACTTAAAAATTAGGGAGGTAAGAGCAGGCGGCGGGAAGGAAGCGAAGGAAAGGGAGAGGTAGATGCAACATATATTAAATAAGTATTTGTCCCTGACATATGTTGTCAGTCTGGTGTGATAAAATCAAGGTGGGTTATACTGTGTTTGGCAATTATGAATTCCATAGTTGGGGGTGCGGACAAAATCCTAGACTTGGATTATGCTACAAGACCAAGACTTTGTCTATAATCCATTGGGCTCATGCCTCCCAGGCGCATCTTAATTCGTTTCTCATTGTACCATCGGATATACCGATCAAGTTCTTCGATAAATTCTTCCAAAGGGACTCCTTCCCAAGATCTACCATAGAACATTTCAGTCTTAAGCGTACCGAAGAAACCTTCACATGCAGCATTATCGGGTGTACATCCTTTTTTGGACATAGAGCGAATCAAGCCATAAGTATCCATACGCAAGACCCACCCAGGCCAGCGATAATGACAACCTCTATCGGTATGTAAGATCGGGTGTTCATCATCGGATAGACAAGCGGCCCCCTCATCCAACATACTGTTAACAAGTTCTGCATCAGGGCTTGTCCCTATTGACCAACTTACTACCAGGCCATCGAAGCAATCAAGAATTGGTGAAAGATAGACTTTGCCTGCTGGTATTTGAAACTCCGTAAGATCAGTTACCCATTTTTCATTAGGTTTATCTGCATGAAAGTCGCGGGCAAGAAGGTTCGGTACAGCAGGGCTTATTTCTCCAAGATAGGAGTTATACCTGCGCTTTTTCTTCCCGTGAAAGATAAGCTGTTCTTCGCTCATTATCCTCCGAATAACCTTTTCAGAACATGTGATACCTTCATTCTTGAGCACGGCGTGGACACGCCTGTATCCGTAACAACACCTGTTTTCGTTAAATATCTCTCTTACCTTTGTCCGCAAGGCAAGATATTTATCGGGTTGGGTTTGTGACTTTCTTTGATAGAAATAGCTGCTTTTTGCCATACCCGTTGCTTTTAGCAACTCATCAAGCCGGTATTCTGTCCTAAGGGCATCGATCACCATGGTCTTTTCTTTATTCGTCAGGTTTTGGCGATCGATGCCCAGGTCTTTTTTTATTATCTCTGCCGCTTTGGTCAGGATATCTATCTCCAACTTTAGTTTATGTACCTGCTTCTTCAGTGAATCCAACTCTGCTTGAAGTTCATCCTTATCATCCGGAAGGTCCGGCTTTTTTGAACGAACCACACTGTCCACATCCTTTTCACCGAGAAGCTGCTTTTTCCACTTGTACAAGCATCTTCTGCTGACATCGTACTCTTCTGCAACCGTAGCTGCGGATGAATCTCTGGTACATAGGGAAATTACAGCATCTTTCTTGAATTCTTCATTAAATTGTATCATACCACCACGGGTTATGCGAACTTTTCTTTGTCCCGGAGCTAATCTATCAATCCATTGCATCAGCGCTGTTGTTGAGGGATATCCCAAGACCTTTACAGTTCGCCTGATACAGCGCCCGTGTTCCAGATAATAATCGACAGCCTTTTGCATTTGTTCTCTTGTAAATCTCGGCTTTTTCTTATAACTAGTATATAAGTCACCTTTTTCTCTATACTCTTTGTACCACTTAATAAGAGTCTTATGAGTTGGGTAACCTAGTTCCCTGATTGTATCTGCTACACTAAAGTCATATTTAACATAAAGCTTCACTGCTCTAATACGATCCTCGTATGAGTACATGGACATCCTCCTGACTATTCCAAGTCCAGGATTCTGTCCGCACCCCCAACCGCGGGGAAAATTTTATCCCGCGGCGGTAAACTCCTCCACCCCTCCTGTGAGTTCCAGAACTTTCAGAATTGTATAGCGCCGGCGGCATTCTTTGGCGTAGCGGACGGCCTCCCGTACCTCCTCCGGGCTCACCCCCAGTTCCACGGGGGTGGACGGGGCCCCGGCGGCTTGCAGATAATTACGGATCTCACCGGCGGCGGGGAGAATTTCCCGCACGGCCCGGCGCCACTCTTCCTCCGTCTCCACCAGTCTCTCAAGTTCCGCCCGTCTTTCTTCCGGAGAAAACTTCCGGTCTTTATTCTCCGCCTTAACTTCCGCAAAGAGAGGCCCGTAGACCCTGCGCATCGCAGTTTCCCACTGGTCCCGGGTCGGGGCGGCGGCGCTCAGTTGTTCAAGATCCAGTTTCCCGAGGTCCATGGCGAGAACTTGCTCATAGATGCGGCCGGCGATCCAGGTGCCCACTCCTACCGCCGCCCCGTGCAAAAGTTTGAACTCTTTCCGGAGCAAACCTTTCATCTCCCAAAAATGGGCCAAAAGGTGTTCGGCGCCGGAAGCAGGCCGTGAGGCGTTAACCCATAACATGGCCAGGCCGGTGAGGAGTAATCCTTCCATTAAAGCGCGAACCGCCTTTTCGTCACGGGAGGCCAGCCCGCGGTGGTGGACGAGCGCGGCGGTCACCGCCTCTTTTACCCGCCCGGCCACTTCTTCGCAATAGTATTCCCCGTTGACAATATGGGAAAGCACCCAGTCGGCACGGGCGGTTAATTTGCCCAACAGATCACCAAACCCGGCGGCAAGCAACGGCGCCGGAGCGGCTTTAAGGATCTTCAGATCGGCATAAACGGCCAGAGGAGCAATGGCATTATATGTCCGCTTGAAGCCGTTGGTTATTAAGGGGGAAACCACGGAAGTATACCCGTCCATGGACGGGGCGGTGGGAACGGAAAGAAAGGGTTTTCCGGTCTTAAACCCGATGTACCTGACAAGGTCGTTGATTGTTCCGGAACCCACGGCCACCAAAAAATCGGTTTCCGCCGGCAAATCCTTGAGGATCTTCTCCCGCGCCGCCTCGTCCGGGACAATCCTTTCGGTGGTGGCAAACAAGGAAAGCCGCGGGGCACAACCCCCGGCGCGCAACAGTTTTTCACAATTCCGGCCGGCCGCTTCGTAGGTATTGGCGTCGGCAACTAGTAAAACGCGGGGTCCAAGTCCCAGCCTCTCCCTCACGCCGGCCAGGTGTTCCAAAGCTCCCGGTTCGACCAGTATTTCCTTGATGGTTGTGGTATGATTTCTCCCGCAGGAACAGTTCCCGGGTTCTGCTGTCAATTGTAAAAATCCAGCCATTTTTCCATCATCTCCCCAGGTTTCAGGTGCTCGTTGCTCGTCGCTCGTCGCTCGTCGCTCATATGAGTCTCGATACTCGTTGCTCGTCGCTGGCCGCCCGGAAGAATGATTTCTCGTTACTCGTTACTCGTCGCTCGTCGCTTGTATCTTCAGTCACTTTTCCCGCAAAAACCATCCCATGACATCCAGGGTTTCCACCCCCAGCCGCAAAAAATCAAGAGCCAGGTAAACGAGGAAAAGACCGCACACAATAATCACACCCCGGTAAAGTTTGGGGGTAATTGCCTTCTTCCCCCCGGCGACAACCAGCGACACCGCTGTATACCACATAAAATCCGCCAAAATATGGCCGGAATAAAAAAGGAGAATACCGGTAACGCCCATTTTTTGCGCTTGAATCAGAAATCCCAGGCCCAAAGTGGCCCACCAAACAGACCAGTAGGGATTGGCCAGGGAAATGGCGGCGCCGGCAATGACCGGCGGCATTCCCGCTCCCCGGCCGGGGCTTTCCGGCGCCAGAAGGTCTTCTTTGCCTTCGTAACGGAGCATCCCCCAGGCCGTCCACAGCAAAAAGGCGCCGCCCAGGACGCTGATGATTCCTTTGCTGATCTCCAGTTCGAGCAGGTTGCCCAAACCCAAAACCAGTCCCAGGAGGAGCAATCCTTCCAGGAGGGCATGGCCCAACACCAGCTGCGGGCCTGCCCAAAAACCCCTTTTTAATGTTTCTTTAATATTAAACGTAAGCAGAGGTCCCGGCATGATGGCCCCAGAAAAACCCACCGCCCAGGAAAAAAAGAAAATTTCCACCCCTGTCATATCTGTTCCAACCTTCCTCCATCCTGCTATACTACCATACTTTCCGTGCCCGGATCATTGCCTGTATCATCTTTTAACAAACCGGTAAACAATACGAAACGGCGACCACGGCAACGATCAAGATTACCTGCACCCAAAATCCCCCCGGCCGTTTCCACGTCCGGTGGGGCGTTAAACCCGTATGGCTGGGGAAAAGGTATGTAACGGGTTCCCGCAGGAGGCAACGGAAAACTATCTCTACATCGGGCAGGGCGCCCCCCAGCGCGCCCCAGAAGAACCGGCCGGGAAACAACTGCGGCCGCCAGAAAAAGAGGGTCATAATCCCCAGGGAGAGCGCAAAATCGCAAAGGCCGGAGATGAACCGTTTATAGTCGTGATGCGGGATGGCATCCAAGACGATATGGGAAACCATACCCCCCAGAAAAGCGAAAACAGGATGACCGGCCGTTCCGGCGATAAATCCCCCGACGGTAATGTGCGTCACGCAGTACATAATTTGCTCCTCCTTCTTCTTCTTCCGCCGGTCAGATCCTCCTTCTTTTTATAATTTTTAAGATAATATCCAATTCTTCCATCCGGAAAAGCCTGCTCAGAACGAGATAGGCAACAAGGCCGATCCCGATCAACCCCATGGTCTGAAAGAAAACAAACCAGGTTCCAACCAGTCCGCTCCGGAGGAGGAGACGGGTCCACGGGCTTTTTAAAAGCGCAATCACCAGACCCATGCCCGTAGCGGCCAGGGAGGAAAAAACAAAAGTACGCAGGATCATCCCGCCCCTGATTCCCCTTACTTTACGCCGAAGCATAAAAATAGAAAGCAACATATTGACAAGGCCCATGATCGAGAAGGAAAGGGCCAATCCTCCGTGTTTTAACCCGGTGTATTTCAAGAAAAGAAGATTCAATAAAATACTCAGCACCACCGTGGCAGCGGTTATTATTACGGGTGTAACGGTATCCTTCAGGGCGTAAAATCCGCGGGGGAGAATTTGAATCGCGCCGTGGGCAAAAAGTCCCAAACTGTAAAAAAGCAAGGCGTAGGCGGTCATTTCCGTGTGTTGCGCGGTGAATTTTTCATACTGAAAGATCAGGCGGACAATCTCGTACCGCAACAAAATAAACCCTATCCCCGACGGTATCGTGATAAAAAGAATCGCCCTGATCCCCAAAGCCACGTTATTTTTAAACTCGTCCCATTTTTTCTGCGCCGCAAAACGGGCCAGGGTAGGGAAGAATGCCGTGGAAATGGCCATGGCAAAGATCCCCAGCGGAAGCAGAACCAAACGCTGGGCGAAACGCAAAGCGGTAATGCTTCCTTCCACCAGGCCGGAAGCCATGGTAATCGTAAACCAGTTGTTCAGCTGTGTTGCCGAAAGCCCCACCAACGCCGGGATCATTAACACCAGTATCTGGCGGAAGCCCGGGTGCTGCAGGTTGATATAGAAGGGATCATAACCGCTGGTGGTTTTCGCCACGTAGGCCGCCTGGGTAAAAAAGTTGGCCATCGCCCCGAACACCACCCCAAAGGCCATCCCTTTAATCCCAAAGTGCGGGCCAAGATAATAGGCGCCCAGGATAATTCCGACATTGTAGATGACCGGCCCGAGGGCGGGAATAAAGAAGCGCCGGTAAGACTGGAGAACACCCCCCATCAATCCCGCCAGGGCGGTAAAAAAAACGGCCGGAAACATCATGCGCATCAGATCAACCAACAAAGCCATCTGGGCGCCGCGAAAATCATAAGCCACCAGCGGAGCGAGCTGGCGGGCGAAGATCATGCCCAAACCGGTGAACAGAGCCAAGAAGATGATGGTGACATTTAAAAAGGTACTGGTCATCCGCCATCCTTCTTCTTCTTCCTTGCGCGCCAGGTAACCGGAGAAGAGGGGAATAAAGGCGGCGGATAACGCTCCACCCACCAAAAGGTAATACATAAAATCGGGAATAACAAAAGCTGCGAAAAAAGCATCAGTTTCCGCCCGTTCAAATAAACGGCCGACAATCGTCTCTCTTACCAGCCCCAACAGGCGGCTTAAGAAGATCATTGCGGAAATCATCCCCGCGGTTTTGGCCAGTCCCTCGGGGCTGGAAAGCTCACCGTTGTTCATGGCATATCCTTTCCTTGTAGCCAACATAAATAAAGTATAATTCACCTCCTACCGTGTAAATCCTTCCGCGAAAACCATTATTTAACCAAAATATTATTTGGGCGCCGCCCCTTTTCTAAGGAAAAAGGACCGGCGCCTTCACCCGGGGAAGCCCCTGTTGGAGCAGGTTTTTGGCGGTTTTGGTATCCATCCCCCAGTACGCGGGCGCCTCCCGGCCTGATTCGCTTGCCGCCACCGGAACAGCAACCGGGGGATGAAAGTAACGCCATCCCAAGGAGGCAAAGAAAAAAACCAGGATCAACAGGAGGTTTAAACCAAGAAAATTCCGCGGCGCCGCCGGGGGAATTTTCCGCCGTTTCGTCTCTCCGGGCATAACCAAGGCCCCCCATTCCTATAAATCCTATTTGGGGCCGGGGGGATTTATGTACGATAAACCTTGATTAATCCAGATAACGAAAGACCTCTTCCGGTGTGACTCCCGGGTGCAAGGCGATATTGATCGCACCGGCCAGGACCCGGGAGAGATCCTGGATCAGCACATCAATTTCTTTGGGAGTGACAATCAGATCACGAACGTACTGGGGCAATACCTGCCGTAAAGCGCCGGTCCGGAAAGCCGCATGTCCGCCGGCGCCGCCCAGTTGTTCGAGGGCGTCATGGATAATCGTCGAAGCCTCGACTACGGTGGGAACCCCCATGGCAATAACCGGCAACCCCAACGAAGAAGGGGTGATCCCCAGCCGGCGGTTGCCAATCCCGGAACCGGGCTGGATACCCGTATCCGCCAGTTGGACGACGGCTCCCAACCGTTCCGTACGGCGCGAAGCCAAAGCGTCAATCACCAGAAGAAAGCCGGGGCGAACCTTTTCCACGATCCCGGCGACAATCTCCCCCGTCTCCAACCCGGTGATGCCCAAAACCCCGGGGGAAACGGCGCATACCGGCCGCAGGCCGCCTCTTTTTTCCGGGGGCGAGTGCTGCCAAAGATGCCTGGTAACCAGGACCAGTTCGACAACTTTTGGTCCCAGGGCATCAGGAGTGGCGTTCCAGTTTCCCAACCCGACGACCAGCGCCGGAACTTGTTCGCCAATCCCCAGCTGCCGGAGAAAACCCCTGATTTCCCCGGCTATTGTTTTGGCGACTTCTTCCAGTTCATCCTTATCCCTTCCCCGCAGGGCCGTTGATTCTATGGTCACATAGTAACCGGGCTGTTTCCCTAAAACCCGCCCGGCCTCCACTGTTTGTACGGTCACCCTGCTAATCTGCGCGTTTCCTTTCTGTTCCTGCTGGCTGAGGACTCCCGGGATTCTTCCCCCTGTTCTCTGAACGGCCAGTTCATTGGCTTCCAACGCCAGGTCGGTCCTGACCTCACCCCACTCGTTCTCCATACCCTTCAACCCTTTTCCTTATTGCTTTGCTCTTTACCGTAACTCGGTGGGAACGAAAGCATCAACAATCCCAATCACCAGCGCGGCCAGAAGCGCGCCCAAGATCGAAACTTCCAGTGACGGTACAATAAACTGCGCCAGGTAAATCACAACCGCGGCCGTCAAAAAACCCACCACTCCCCGGGACTGCGGTGAAACTTTTTTCCCAAAGAGGCTTTCGGCAATATAACCAAGAATGGCGATGACCACCGCGGCCAACAGGGCTCCCAGAAAACCGCCGACTTGAAAACCGGGGACCAGGAAACTGACAAAAAGCAGTACCAATGCAGAAACTATAAACCTGATTATAGCTCCCAGCATTCGGTCCAACCTCCTTTGCTTGCAGATTACAGGTTCTATGATCCCCCGGGACAAAGAATTTATGCTGTAAAAATAAAAACTCTTGCAATACCCGGCCAAAAAGGGTAAACTAGTATGTGTTCCCTTCATACGTCGGCAAGGAGGTGAGAAAGGAATGCCGAATGTTAAATCCGCGGAAAAAAGAGTCAGAACTTCCGCTCTCCGGCGCCTGCGCAACAGAGCCAAGCGCTCGGCCCTTAAAACGATGGAGAAAAAATTTCTCACCGCCCTTAATACCGAGGTGGAAAAAGCGAAGGAATTATTGCCTTTGGCCATGAAAAAAATTGATAAAGCCGCCGCAGCGGGGATAATTCATAAAAACACCGCCGCCCGGAAAAAAAGCCGGCTTATGAAAAAATTGAACGCCGCACAAACGGCAAATATGTAATATATAAGGGGGTACAAGCCTCCTTTATTTCTTTTTGGCCAGGGCGGACAGATCGCAAACCAGCATTTCCAGTTCCAGCCGCGGCGGGCTTTGCCCGGTTTTGATGCGGAAATCCGCCTGGACCAGGCGCCGGTGGGCGGCGCGAAGACTTGCCAACGACATCTTTGCCGCCTGCGGCAGCAGCTTCTCCACCACATACGGGTGGCAACCCAGTTCTTTACTTATTTCTTCCCGGTTCCGCCCCGCTTGCCGCAGGAGGAAAATCTGGAGAAGGAGGCGCACCTGCCGGCTCAGCATAAAAAGGAGCTTTATTTCGGCTTCTCCGCTGTCAAGCAGTTGATGCAGGGACTGTAAAGACTCGCCGGTTCTGCCCTCCGTTACCTGATCCAGCATGGTGAAAAGGCCGCTTTCTGTGGAACGGCCCAGCAAGGCCAGCCACTCTTCCCTGGTCAGCCTGGCGGGCCGGCCTCCGGCATATAAAACGGCCTTTTCCAGCTCGTTCTTTAAAGACGCCGGGGAAGTCCCCCGGTACTCCACCAGCAACCAGGCGGTTTCCGGGGAAATCCGGAAGTTCAGCCGCTTCGCCTCGTCCATGATCCATTTTCTGGCCTCATGAGGTTTAAAAGCATGGCATTCCACCCACGCGGCCTTCTTTTTTAATGTTTGCAAAAGCTTTCGCCGCTGGTTCCATTGTTCCGCGGTCAGCGCCAGGTAAACGCCGGCGGCCGGCGGATCAACCGCCTTGAGAAACTCTTCATCAAGGGCGGCCTTTAACCCTTCTATCCTGCGGATAATGACCAAACGGGCGGCGGAAAAAAACGGCGGGTTTTGTAGAAGATTAAACAAGGTTTCTTCTTCCAGGTCGCCGGCTACGGCTTCCACCCGGTTAAAATTCGCTTCTTCTTCGCCGCTGAACAGCAGGCGGCCAAGGGCGGAAAGGCCGGCGTTAACCCAATAATCTTCTTCTCCGTAAAAAACAGTAATCCGGGAAATTTTATCCTCTTTAAGTTTCTCCAGGTATTCTACGGCATGCACGTTTAGGCTCCCCTTTCCAACTCTATTTTCCCTTTCCTGATCCGGATGAGCAGGCGTCCGTCCGTATCCGTGCGCCGGACCACGGCGCCGGCACTTTGTAAATTCTCCAGGACGACGGGGGACGGGTGCCCGAAGGGATTCTTTTCCCCCACGCAAATCACGGCCAGTTCCGGCCGGACGGTAGCCGCCCACTCCCATCCGGTGGAAGTAGCGCCACCGTGGTGGGCGACTTTCAGGATGTTGGCCCGTAATGAACTGCCGTAACGGGCAAGAAGTTCTTCTTCCACGCGCTTTTCAATGTCTCCCGTTAAAAGAATTCGAACCGTTTCGTATTCGAGCATTAAAACAACGGAATTATTGTTAACATCCGACCCCGTACCGGTGAGATGGGGGTCGGGGGGATGCAAGATTATCCCTTTCATTTCTCCCAACCGGAAGGATCCGCCCCGGACAGCCCGGGTATAGGGCAGATCCTTTTCGGCAATGAAGGCCAGAAACCGCGTATAGCTTCCGGTGGTGTGCGGGTACCCGCCGTCCAGTACATGCCCGACCCGGACCCGGTCTTCAACCAGCATTTTCACCAAACCGCCCAGGTGATCTTCGTGGGGGTGGGTCAGGAGCAAAAGATCCAGCCTGTTGATTCTCTGTTCCCGCAGAAACGGCCGTACGCCGCGGGTGTATCCTTCGGCTGTTCCTCCGTCCACCATAAGGGTATGTCCGCCGGGAGTGATAAATAAGATGGAATCACCCTGCCCGACATCGAAGACGACCATGGTAAGGGCCGGCTCCGGCTGTTGTACCCACACCCAACCGAGGGCCCCCAAAATTAGAAGGAGGAGGAGTAAAATCAGGTAAAAGGAGGGGATCCGCCGCCTCCGGTTGACGGGGTTTCGCGCCAGTCCCCAAGTGAAGACAATCGTCACCGTATAAAAAGCGCCCGCCGCCGGCCAGGGGAAAAGGGGGACAGGCAAGTAACCGCCCCAGTCGGCGAAAAACTCGACCAGGCGGGTGAAGAAAAGGAGAAAGATTTCATTGCCCGCATTTAACCAGCGGGCAAGGGGGAAAAAAAACAAACCGCTCACGGCAGCCGTCAATCCGATCTGGACACAAGCGGCCCCGAGCGGTACCAGGAGCAAATTGGTGAACGGCGCCAGCAAAGTAACCCCTCCCAAAAACTTGGCGGTCAAGGGAAAGACCCCGGCTTGGGCGGCCGCGGAAACCAGCAAAGGCCGGAGCCATCGTTTCAGAGCCCGGTTTTCAACGGCCCTTTCCCAACGGGGAAAGAAGAAAAGCAATCCGCCGCAGGCGGCAAAGGAAAGCCAAAATCCCAAAGCAAAAATCTCCAAAGGACGAAAAAGAAGAATGAGGCAGGCCGCCAAGGCCAGCCGGTTCCCGGCCGGTACCGGCCGCCGCCGGCCGCAAAGAGCAGACAAGGCCATAATACCGGCCCTTAAAGCCGGCGCCCGGGCGCCGGCCACCAGAAGAAAAAAAAGGACCACCGGCACAGCAAGCACGGTCAACCAGCGTTCGGGAAGACGCAAAAGCCGTCCCAGCCCCCAATAAAGGCCCAGCCAAAAAAGGAGATGGAGGCCGCTGACGGACAAAAGGTGGGCCACACCTGCCCGGCGAAAATTATCCTCATCGGCTTCCGCCAATTCCCCTCTTACTCCCAACAGCATGCCGTGGAGCACCGTTGCCGCCTGCGCGGAAAGGGTCTTCTCCCCAACGGCCAGCAAATTCTCTCTGGCGGTGAGGATAAACTTCGTGACCGGATTAAGGCGGCCCCGGCCCAGAACCTGCCAGGAATTGCCCATCAACCCGGCGCTGATTTTTTCTCTGGTCCAGGAGGTAACATGCTCCTTTGGTTCTCCGAAAACCCATCCGGTTATTTCCAGATAATCACCGGGCCGTACCCTTTCCCCGGCCGGCAAAAAAATTTCCCAGCGCAACGAGGCGGGAGGAGTTTCTCCTTCCACCGCTTCCACCCGCAGGGGAAAACGGATTCCCTCCCGCCAGGGAACCGGTTGCTCCATCACCGTCCCCCGGACGCACAGGGCCAGCCCGGGAAGGGAAAACGAATAACCGGTCCAGAGATCGTGGTTACGGCGCTCGGCCCTTCCCCCGGCCAATCCCGCCACCGGCAAAATTGTAATTACCAGCCACGCTAGGCGTTTTTCCGGAGGAAGAAACCGGGGAAGAAAAAAGAGAAGAAATAGGACAGGAAGGAAAAACCAGCCGGGTATGGTTCCTCCCGTATACCATCCGGCGACCGTTCCCGCCCCCAGGCCGAGAGCGCCCCAACCCAACAGCGGAAAACGGTTCATCGCAGCGGAAACTCTAAATACGCTTTTATTTTTTCCAAGGTTTTCGGGCCGATACCGGCGACGTTAAGCAGGTCTTCCGGGCGCTCAAACCGGCCTACTGTTTCCCGGTATTCAATAATCCGCGCGGCCAAAACCGGACCGATCCCCGGTATGGTCTCCAACTCCCGGGCGGAAGCCCGGTTGGGATCAATTAACCTCCCGTTCCGGGAAAGCGTTGCCGGGACTGCTTCCGGTCCGGACACGGGCGCCGGCGCGGCCGCCGGCGGGGCCGGCGCCGCCGCCGTTCCCTCCGTCGCGGCAGGGATGTAAATCCTCTCCCCGTCTTTAAGGAAAGAAGCCAGGTTTAAATAATCGGTTTGCGCTTCCGGCAGCGCTCCGCCGGCCGCTTCCAGCGCCTGATAAACCCGGGAGCCGGGCGGCAGGTGATAAACGCCGGGTTCGGCCACGGCGCCGCAGACATGAACGGTCAGCGTACCCTGGGACGGCAGCTCCGGCCACGGTTCGGTCACTGTTTTTACTTCCAAAATCTCTACCGGTCCGCGGTTCAAGCGGCGGTAGAGCAAGGAGCCTGAACCAAGAAGAATGGCCAAACAGAGCAAAAGCAAGATCCGTTTTTGTTGCCTGGAGAGATCATCCATCTCTCTATCCCCCCTTAGCGGGGCGCAACTGCCTAACCTATGTAAAGATCATAATCAGCCAGGCGCCCGCGTTAAGAACCGGAAAGCCGGGTCTTTTCGCTAATCGACGCGGCCAGGACGAGCATCTCCCGGGCGTGTTCCCGGGTGGTGGAGGTAACCTCGGCTCCCCCAAGCATCCGCGCCAATTCCTCCACCCGTTCTTCTTGGTTGAGGGTTTTTACCTCCACGGTGGTTCTGTCGCCCGCTGTTTTCTTTTGGATAAAGAAGTGCCGCCGGGCCATACTGGCAATTTGCGGGAGGTGCGTCACACAAATAACCTGATGGGTTTGGGAAAGAAGCAATAGTTTCTCCGCCACCGCCTGGGCGGTGCGGCCGCCGATTCCTGCGTCAATTTCATCAAAAACCATCGACGGTATATTGTCTTTTTCCGCCAGGACGACCTTAAGGGCCAGCATCAACCGGGAAAGTTCACCCCCGGAAGCGATCTTGGCCAGCGGCCGTAAACCTTCGCCGGGATTGGGGGCCACCAAAAACTCCACCCGGTCAAAACCCTCCCTGGTTACGGCCACCTTCTCGCCTGCCGACAACAGACCGTTCTCCTCATCCTGCTCCCGGGTCAAAGCCACTTTAAACACGGTTTTGCCCATATTCACCTCGGCCAGATGCCGGGAAATGAGTTGTTCCAGTTCGGCGGCGGTTTTCCGCCGGAGGGCGGAGAGTTCTTCCGCGGCGCCGGTCAGCTTCCTTTCGACATCGGCCAATTCTTCCGCCAGCGCTTCCAGCCTTTCTTCCTCTCCCTCGATGGCTTCCAGTTCTTCGCGGGCCTTTTCGGCATAGGCCAGAATCTCCGGGATACTCTTCCCGTATTTCCTTTTCAGTTTATAAATCTCATCCAAACGCTCCTCCACCGCCGCCAGTTGCGCCGGGTTAAACTCAATTTTCTCCCGGTATAACCGGATTTCCCGGGAAACCTCTTCCACCTGCGCCGCCGCTTCGCTCAGCATCGCCGCCAACGGCTGCAGCCGCGGGTCAATGGCAACAACCTTCTCCAGCAACTGGCGGCTTTCCAAGAGCCTGTCCAGGGCTGAACCGGGTTCGTCCCCGCCGTATAACAATTGATAAGACCCGGAGGCCGCCTCGAAGAGACGTTCCGCTCCGGCCAAAAGTTCCCTTTCCGCCGCCAGTTCCTCCTCTTCCCCCTCTTGAAGACGGGCCGCTTCAATCTCTTGGATTTGAAACGTCAGGAATTCAATTTTCCGGTTTTTCTCCTCTTCACCCAATGTAACCTGGGAAAGGGCGTTTTTTATCCTTTGTCTGCGTTCATAAAGGGCGGCCACCTCCCGGGCCTTGGCGTGAAGCGCCGGTCCGCCGAAATCGTCCAGGATTTCTCTTTGCCGGGCGGTGGCGAGTAAAGACTGGTGGGCGTGCTGGCCGTGAATATCCATCAGATACCCGCCTATTTTGTTAAGGAGAAAAACCGGTACCGTCTGCCCGTTGACCCGGCAGCGGCCGCGGCCGGTCCGGTGCACCTCCCTGTTGACCACCAGCAGGCGGTCCTCGCCGAGGGGGACTCCCCATTCCTCCAAATCCTCATCCAACGCGGCGTTTTCTTCCAATTCGAAGATCGCTTCCACCTGCGCCGACTCGGCTCCGGCTCTAATCAGTTCCGTAGAAGAACGGCCGCCCAGGATCAGGTTGACCGCGTCAATGATAATGGATTTGCCGGCGCCGGTCTCCCCGGTCAATATATTTAATCCCTGGTCGAATTCCAGACGGAGGTGATCAATAAGGGCAAGATTCTCCACTGTCAACTCGCGCAGCATTTCTTTACCCCCTTAACTTATACAGCCGGTTTAAGACATCCTCCACCTGTTCTTTATTTCTCACGACGACCAAAATCGAATCGTCGCCGGCAATTGTCCCGACAACCTCTTTCCACGCCAATTCATCAAGGACGGCGGCCACCCCTTGGGCTGTTCCACTCGTGGTTTTCACAATAATTAAGTTTTCTGTAAAATCAATGGATAATACCGTATCCGCAAACATACGCTTGGCCCTTTTCATTACTTCCGGAAGGATTTTGTCGCCGGGGAGGATATAACGGTAATAACCGTCCGTCGTAGGGACTTTGATCAACCCCAATTCCTTAATATCCCGCGAAAGAGTCGCCTGGGTAACCTCCACCCCCCAGTTTTTCAAGGCTTCACCCAATTCTTCCTGGGTACGGATGGGTTTCTCCTTTATAATCGCCAGTATCAAGGCATGTCGCCGGGCTTTCATTTTACCTCCCCCATTCAAATGTCTTTAAAACGTTCCCGCAGGAGATCGTAAAAACTGCGCTCTTTAAACCGGATAAGCTTGGTGGGTTGAAAGGCGGTATGGCAACGGATGATGTCCCCTTCTTGCAGGCTTATTCCTTCCCTTCCGTCGGCGGTAAGCATCGCCTGTTTGGGAGGGGATGTAAAGCCGATCTCAATTCTCGCTTTGCTTCCCACGATCAGGGGACGGGCAAAAATAGAATGGGCGCAGATCGGCGTGATAATCAAGGCGTGAAGGCTGGGTTCCAAAACGGGACCGCCCGCGGATAAGGAATAGGCCGTTGAACCGGTCGGGGTGGAAACAATCAATCCGTCGGCGGCAAACGCGGCCGTCAAATGGCCGTCGATCCGGGTCTCCAACCGTAACATCCGGGAAGAGGCGCCTTTGGTCACAACAATATCATTCAACCCCACCAGTCTTTCCTTGATTACCCCCTCCCGGTGGAGTTCAGCCTCAACCATGATCCGGTCCTCCAGATAAAAATCGCCGGCCTGGAGACGGCGAACGGCCTCGGCTATGTCATGATCGTCAATCTCAGTTAAGAAACCTATATGACCCAGGTTAACACCGAAGATTGGCGTCTGACGCGGATAAAGCAGGCGGGCGGCGGAAAGCAGTGTCCCGTCGCCCCCGAGAGCAATGGCGATTTCACTTCTCTCCACCAGTTCCCGGTCGCTGCAGCCCAGATCTTCCCGGCCCAGCGCCGCCGCGTTTTCTCCGGTCAACAAAACTTGATATCCGGAACTTTCCAGCAATTTGATCAATTCTAAAGTAACTTCCGTAACTTTGGGCCTTTTTAGATAAGGAAAAAGACCGACCAGTTTCATGGAATAACGCCCTTTCTCTGTTTCGATAATTTTTTCCTCTTTCCGGACAACATAATTTATTTGCCATAAATTCGGAAATCCCTTTTGGCAAAATAATTAATCTTCCCCGCCCTCCTCAATCTCGGCGACCGGCGCCACTACCCGCGTCTTGTCCGGAAACTCGAGAACCACCGTTTCTTCAACGGCGTTCTCTTCCACCACCACCGCTTCTCTTCCTTGATAATAAACTTTGATGCCCACAAAAGAAGCATCCTTTTGGTCGCTCCCTTTGTTTTTCTCCTTATAATTATCGTACTCATATTTTAAACAGCACATCAAACGTCCGCAAATGCCCGATATTTTCGTCGGATTTAAAGAGAGGTTTTGTTCCTTGGCCATTTTGATGGAGACGGGTTCAAATTCGCCCAAAAAAGTACTGCAACAGAGAGGGCGCCCGCAGGGCCCCAACCCGCCCAGCATCTTGGCTTCATCCCTCACCCCGATCTGGCGGAGTTCGATCCGGACCCGGAAAACGGCGGCCAAATCTTTAACCAGTTCCCGGAAATCAACCCGGCCGTCGGCGGAGAAGTAAAAAATGATCTTATTGCGGTCAAAAGTATATTCCACATCAATTAATTTCATTTTTAACTGATGTTGTTCTATTTTTTCCAGCCCGATTTGAAAAGCCTTTTTCTCTTTCTCCCGGTTCTCCTGGAGTTTTTTCCGGTCCTCTTCGGTCGCCACCCGGATCACTTTTTTCAAGGGCTGGGTTATTTCTTCCTCGGAAACCTCTTTCGGTCCCACCATCACATAACCATATTCCAAACCCCGTACCGTCTCGACAATAACCTCGGTTCCCGGTGACAAAGAAAGATCTCCGGGGTCGAAATAATATATTTTTCCGGCTTTTTTAAATCTGACCCCTACTACTTTATAGGTTTTCGCTTCATGTCCGGTTTCGTTCATGCTTTCTCCTTCCCTTTCGGCGGCTAAAATTTTCGCCTTCTCCTCCGTCTCATTTCCCCCCGGCTTTTTCATACAGAGACAGGTACAAGTCTTCCAGCAGGAGCCGGAGATTAACACCGGCCGCCAGGTATTCCCGGGCCCTACGCACCGCCTGTAAAAAACCGTAATACTTCCGTTCATGGGGATTCCCGCGCAGACGCCGGTGAAAGACCGCGGTTAACGACAACAAATATTGATCCACACTCTCCCGGTCCTTTTTCTCCCCCTCTTCCGCCAGGCGCAACAGGGAAAGCAAATCGCCCCGGGCCAGAAGTTCCTCTTCTTTCAGCGTATCTCCGGCGGCGTGGACTGGGGCTTCCCCGGTTTTTTTCCCGAGATAAACCCGTTGCATACGCGAGAGAACAGTGGGCAAAATTATCTCCTCGTTCTCCGCCAAAGCCAAAAAAACAACCCCGAGCGGCGGCTCTTCCAACGTCTTGAGGAAAGCGTTGGCCGCCACTTCCGTCATGCGGTCAAAAGCCGGGAAGAAATAAATTTTTGTCTCCGCCAGAGAAGGGTGATAAGCCGCTTCCCGGCAAACCGTCCGGATTTCCTCCAGCTTGATCTTGTCTCCCTCCGGGGCCACCACGTGAAAATCCGGGTGTTTTCCCCGGGTAAACAGTTGGCAGGAACGGCAGGCAAAACAAGGCCGTTCTTTCTTCTCCAGACAAAGCAAGATCCGGGCCAGGTGACGGACGGTCTCTTCTTTTTCCGGAGAGGCCGGTCCGAGAAAAAGATAAGCATGGGCCGCCCTTCCCGCGGCGAAAACTCTTTCCAGAACTGCAGCGCGTCCGGAGAGGATCCTTTCCTGCCCCATTTTTCCCTTCCCTTCAGTCCTATTTTGCCTCCCGCCGGCATTAAGATTAAAAAAACTATTAGAAATAAAAACTAATAGTACAAATCCAGAAGCAAGCCTCTTATCTCATCCAGTTTTGCCATCAGTTTTAAGGTGTTCTCCTGTTTTTTCAGGACCATGGCCACCAATTCTTCCAAAGAACTGTTGACCTTTTCGATCAGGTAATAAACTTTCCGGTGACCCCGGCCGTCCCACCTTCTGTCCCCTTTAAGACTATAGCTTCCGGCCACTGCTTTCCGCAGGAATTCCCGGACCAAATCCCGGTAACGGCGTAAATTGGCAAGATTCCGTTGTTTTAAAAGTCTCCGGGCCGCTTCATCCACCGCCGTCAAAAGCTCTTCCCAATCTTCCGTTCCCTTGTCCCTGCCGTACTCCTGAAGCGTATCGAAAAAGACCGTATGTTTCAGGTTAACGCGGGACTGTTTTTCTCTCTCTTTCAACGGCGACGACGGTTTTCTTCCTACCCGCTTGATATCCATTTTAACTCCCTCCCCGCCGCCGGGTGGGGTTTTCAGACCTTCTCAAACGATTCCACCTGGACCACAAAAATAGTTGCTCCGCCCACTTCCACCTCGACCGGACTGGGGATATAACTGTTCATCGTTCTCTCCACCGCCGTCATCGGGCTCACCAGGCGTTTTCTGGTCCGGCAGATCTCTTTTATAATGCCGGTCACTTCTTTAACGCCCGGCTCTTCTACCCCCACCAGTAAAGTGGTATTGCCCTGGCGCAGAAAGCCGCCGGTACTGGCCAGTTTGGTGGCGCTGTACCCTTTTTCCAGCAAAGCGGTGAGCACTTTGTTTACATCCTGATCCTGGACTACGGCGATGATCAATTTCACCCTTCGTCACCCCTTTTCTTCAGCTTTCTCAAACATTCGGTTAACAACAGTTTTTGGATTTCCTCCACCGGTTTTCCGCCGCACCGGATGGTCACTATTCGTTCCGGAAAAGCCCGGGCCAGTTCCAAGTACCCCTCTTGCACCCGCTCGAGAAAAGCGAGGCCTTTGGCTTCCATCCGGTCCCGGCCGGCCACCGGATCCCGCCGCCGGATCCTCTCCCATACTTCCTGCGGTTCCAAGACCAAAAGAAAGGTGCAATCAGGAACCAACCCGTCCGCGGCAATCCTGTTAACCTCCTGTATTAATCCGGGGTCAAGCCGTGAACCATATCCCTGGTAAGCGAGGGTTGAATCGGAGAACCGCTCGCAAACAACGATCTTTCCCTCTTGCAACGCCGGGCGGATAACCTCGGCCACATGCTGGGCCCGGGCGGCGTTATATAAAAGCAACTCGGCAAGGGAAACCGGTTTTTCCTCCTGCAAAAGCATGGTGCGGATTCTTTCCGATAATGCGGTTCCCCCCGGTTCCCGGGTCAACAGAACTTGAAATCCCAATTTACGCAAGTTGTCCACTAAAAGTTTTGCCTGGGTTGTCTTTCCTGTTCCGTCAATTCCTTCCAGGGTAATAAAATACCCTCTTTCCTTTGGCATTGGCATCATCCATTACTTCCATAGTTACTCCCGCTCCTGCCGGCAAAGGGAGTTCCCGGGCATCTACTCCTTAAAAAATTCGACAGGGATTCCATTGTTTCCTCTTTTCCGTTTTTATGAATCATTGACGACCCGTACTATATTATTATTCTCCACACCGCGAACATAGCCCCCGGCCTGCTGAAAACGGGAAATCCATTCCGTCATTTCCTTCGTAATTCTTTCTCCCGGAAGCCAAAGGGGAATCCCCGGCGGATAAGCCGCCACCCACCCGGCCGCTATTTTTCCCGCCGCCTCCCCCAGGGGCACAGGGAGCGAAGGCTTTTGCCAAGCCTCCCGGGGGGAAAAAACCGGCGTTGCACAGGACCAGGGCGGCGGCTCCGCCTTTTCCCTTTCATAACCGCCGGTTCCGGCCAAGGCACGGCAGGCCCGGAGCAGGACCCGGACCTCTCCGGTTCTCTGGGCGGGGGCCAGGAAAAAATATAAATTATGCAAGTCCGCATATTCCGGCTGAATCCGGTATTTTCTCCTTAATATTTCCGCGGCCGCCAGTCCCGGCAGGCCGGAAGGGCCGAAAGAGAGCACGATTTTGGTCGGGTCAAGCCCGTAGCCCTCCGGCAACTGTTCTTCTTCCAGAACTTCCAGGCCTGTTGTTTGACGGAGTTTTTTCCGGATTTTTTCCCCAAGCGCGGCCGCCCGGGCGAACATCTCCCGCCCGTGGAAGTAGAGCCGGCGCCGGACAGAATCAAGCGAGGCCAAAAGAAGATAGGACGGGCTGGTGGTTCCGGTCAGGGCCAAGGCCTGTTCAACGCGGCCGGGATCGATCTTCCCGGAGCCGAGATGCAGCATCCCGGTTTGCGTCAAAGAACCCATGATCTTATGGACGCCCCAGATCCACAAATCCGCCCCGGCCGCCGCCGCCTCCACGGCCAATCCCAGGTAACGCAGGTGGCCGCCGTGGGCTTCATCCACCAGTAAAGGAAGACCAGCCGCTTTGGCCACGGCGCCGATATCCGCGAGCGGTCCGTAAATCCCATGGTATCCGGGGTTGGTAACCAAAATCGCTGCCGCTTCCGGGTGACGCCGGAGGGCCTCCTTGACCGCGGCCGGCGCCGGCAAAGCGGGAAGCCCGGCAATCCACCGGGGAGAAACAAAAACCGGCGACAAACCGGAAAGGAGCAACCCGTTGATCACCGAGAGATGACAATTCCGGGCCACGATAATCTTTTTTCCCCCGGTGCCAACGGCCAAAAGGGCGGATATAATCCCTCCGCTGGCGCCGTTGACCAGAAAATAAGTCCGCCGGGCCCCAAAGGCTTCCGCGGCCAACTCTTCCGCCGCCCGTACCAAAGACTCGGAATCCCGGCCGGGAGCAATCTCTTTTAACTCCGTCAGATCGAGGGGCAGAAGTTTTTTCCCTACTTTCCGCCACAGAGGTTCACTGCCCCTTCCTCCCCGGTGACCGGGCGTATGAAAAGGAATCATCCTTTTTTGGCTGTAAGCCAGGAGGGCTTCCAGCAACGGAGCGTCTTTTTGCCCGTAAGATTTGTCCTTCATACCTCAACTTTCGACAGGTCTTCTCTTCTTCCCTTCTTTATATCAGAAACTGTTTTCCTTGGCCGGACGCGGCCGGCTCTTCCCCGCCCTTTGTTTTTGCCCCAAACGCATATATTCATTTATCAACCGGTCAACATCGGCCGCCGCCGCCAGCACCATTTCGTTGGTTTCCCCGTATTTTTCCCAGGCTTGGATTAACTTGGACCGCGCGTTGGCGATCCTGTTTTTTAAATTCTCCATGGAACCGTCATCCCTTTTCTCCTTTTCCCCCATAAGCAATCACCCTCCGGCAACTTCTCCCCTCCATCCCCGGTTTTTGTTTATATAAATAAACTGGATTGTTTTGATAATAAATCAATACGCGCTAACCAAAAAATTTCCTTTTTTTAAAAAATAATCCTTGGCCGGTCCTTGGTAAATAGAATGTCTCCGCCGTCCCCCATAAACCTTACGTCCATAACCCCGGGCGGGAGCCGGATAAGTTTAAACCAGGAACAAAAAACCCCTTAAAGTTGGGAATAACTTAAGGGGTTTTTGGTGTTCTATTTAGAATCCTGTTCAGTCTGCGGGTACCCGGCCGGAATCTTCACCGCCGTTTTCCGCGTTCTATAAGGACCCTGTTCCCGGAAAAAACATCGATAACTAGAACGCCTCCACCGCTTCCTCTTCCCCGGTCTCAAAAACAGCCGCCAGGTCCCGGAAGAGCGGATTAAGGAATAGTTGCCCGAGGAGATTGTACCCTATTTCCTCGCCCAACGCCTTCCACTCCTCCGGCGAGGCTTTTCCGGCATTAAAGGCGCCGGCCGGATCAAACGCCAGGAAAGAGAGGTCCTTCCCGAAGTTGAACATTTGCATCTCCAAAGTGAAACTTGACATTACCGGTTCTTCTTCCTCAACATATATTGTTTGGTCCATACCAATAACCATGTTTCGTATTAATCCGGATTTATCAATGTAAATCCGGTAATCTATGTTCTGGACCCCTTCCCCTCCGGCACCGGGCCCGTAAGTCACTCCGGGGGTGATTGATCCATGGAAGCCTCCGGCCAAAGCTTCTGCCAACCGCGAGAGATGGAGATCAAGGTTTCCGGCAAAAGCCCTGATTTCTTCCTCCGTCCACGGCCAGGTCTCCAGATCACCGTTATTTTTGGCGATTTCCACGGCTTGCTCAATTTTTTCCCGGAGCAAACGGCAGACCTCTTCGTTCTCCAGGATGGTTAAGAGTAATGTTTTATAATCTTCATATGAAGCGTCCCCGTAGTTTACGATATATTCTTTACAGTTATAGGTCTTTTCCTTATCCCCCTCGGTCAGGGTCAGACGGACTTTTTCCGGGTTGACCGTAACCCTTTCCGCCAAAAAGGCCGCAGAGACCGGATAAGACACCTCTTGTATCTTTTTGAAGATCGACCGTTCCGTATCGAAGATTAAGGGAAGATAATCGCCCAGGTGAATTTGGATACCGTCCAAGTATTTGACGGTAAGATCCGCAAAGTCTTCCCAGTAAAAAACGATTGGTTTTGAAGTTAAGAGGGGCGATTGGAAAGCTATTTTCTGCAGATCCGCATAGAGGGTAAAGCTCCCGCAGTTTTGGCCCTTGTAAAGAAAAGCAAGCTCCCCTTGGTAACGGAGCCTTTTCCAGTCGGATTTTTGCCGTAACTCCCAGATGACATTGTTAAAGACCCGGCTTACTACCTGAAACTCGGGCGTCTCGTCTTCATAAACCAGATCTAAGGTAAAGTTGCCGGAGACCTCGTAACTATCAAAATCATAGGTTTTTTTCATGGCTGCGAGCAGTTCCTCGGCGGGAGTTCGCGGTTTTTGACACCCAGTTAGAACAACCGCCGCCAGCAGCAGGGTGAGGAAAACCCAAAACAATGGCGGTCTATTTCGTCTCCTCCCTCCTGCCGGAAAGCCGGATTTTAATTGGACGGGAATGGACATCTTATTTTCTCCTTTCTTTTATTCATTTTTTGTCCTTCCATGAAACCCGAACCCGGTAACTGTTGCACGCTCCCCGAGGGGAAAGTTGTCTTTCCCGTTCCTTCCCCGCCCCGGCCGCTTCCCAACGGCGCGGGGGAAAAACGTCACGCCGGTGGCTTGTTTGAAAAAGAACAAGGCCGCATCGGAGATAATAACCGTTTCCTTACCCAATACGAAGTCAATATCCCAAACCCTTCTTCTGAAGAGCCTCTTTTATTTCCGCGGCCTTAATCCCTTCAACTTTGAAAACATGGAAAACACGGACCAAATGCCCGAACCGCCGGCTTTCCACCTTCCCCAGTTCCGTTATACGTTCAAAATACGGGGTGTATAATTCCTTTTCCCGGTCCGTTGATACCAGCAGGCCATCCCGGCCCTGGAAATGATCAATCTCTTCGATTGTCCAAAGATCAAACTGGCTCCTTCGATAGCGGGGAGCGGCAAGCACTTGAACCGGCCGGCGGGTGTAGAATAAAATTTCCGACAGATAGGCATACCTTTCCGCAAAGACCGGCACCTCCCCGGTTTCGTCCGGAAAATGCTCGTCGATCTTGACCTCCAGAAATCTTCCCAATTCCCGCCAACCATATAGCTCATTGCTTAAAATAACATCCGGGGGCAGGTCGATTCCCCGCTCGATAAAAAACTGGGGATAACGGGCCAGACAAACCAGGGGCCAGGAACCGGCGATAATTAAGAAAACAAAGAGAGCAAAAAGAATTTGCCGGCCCCTCCGGCCTGAGGACTTGAAAGCCGTCAATTGCAAGGCAAGAAAGACCGGGGCGGTAAAATAAGCCTGTAACGGCCAGTTGGCCAGGGCGGTATAGGTCAGACTGGTAAGACTAAAAAAAGCAAGAACCGGAACGTACCCGGCCATTAAAAAAGCCTCCGCCGGGGTCAGACGGCCGGGGCGCAATAGTTTTTTTACCGTATAGTATATTAAGACCGGGAAAAAGACCAGAGAAGTGATTCCGGCTTGCCCGGCGTAAAATTCTAAAACATTGGCCAATTTGAGTTTGGACCCCAGTTGGATCCCGTGCCGCGACTGAAACACAAAGGATACCCAGTCGTTTTGGCTGTTCCAATAGAGAGTCGGCGCGAAAAGCACCAACGCAATAAGCGCCGCCAGGTAAGGCTCTTTTCTGGTCAGATGGACGCGGTTCTCCCGGCGCAGGAGAAGAAGGAGGAGAACAGAAAGGCCAATTAAAACTGCCTGATACTTGGAGAGAAGGGCCAGTCCCCAAAAAAATCCCGCCGGGTACCAACGGTTATATTTTTTTTCAACGATGGCTTGATAAAGAAAAAACCAGGTTAAAGCGGTAAAAACCATTAAAGGGATGTCATGGGTCATCAGATGGATCCCCGTTAAAACCACAGGCATGGAACTGAACAGGAAAACACTGAGCAAAGCGGCGGCCTTGTTCTTCGCAACCCGGAGGGTAAAAAAATAAAGAATTAAATTTAAGAGAATAAAAGATAAAGCAGCCGGAAAACGCACGCCAAATTCATTTTTTCCCAATAGAGCGGTGGAAAAACGGATCAAAAAAGCAACCAAAGGAGAGTTGTCAAAGTAACCGGCCTGCAGCCTTGTGGACCATACCCAGTAATGGGCTTCATCGGGATGAAGATCGGAGGCGGATATGTACAAGACACCGGAGACAAAGCATAAGGCCAGGTAGAGGAGGATGAGAATTGATTTAATATGCATCTTCTTCATCATTGTTTCTCCTTGTTTTATTTATTATTATTTCCGGTGGCAATACGTACCATTGAGATTTTATCATAACTTAACCGGAATTGGAACAAAAAACCATAGAATCTAAAGACATAGCCAAATGACAACGGCCGTTATAGCGGTTTTCTCCGGCGTGGAAATACGGGGCAAAAAAAATCCCCGCTTTAATTGGGGTCTTTCCACTGTTCTTCCCAATGTTCCCAAAGGGAACGGATGGTCGCCACCCACTGCCCGTAATCACGGTCTTCCACTTTTAACCGGACTACCCTGCTCTCACAGTCACCACAGATGACCAGCCCATAAATTTTTAGACCGCCGGGTGCGAATTTCCCGCAACCAACACAATGAAGTTTCTCTGTCATCGGGTAACACCTCACCGGGACAATTTTATTCCCGGCCCGGTCCCCGGGCGCCTGTCCGGGTGGATCTTTTTCTGCCGTTGTTTTTTAATTTCTAAGTGGAATACTTTTCTTGAAAAAGTTTTTCTTCCCGGGCTCTACGCAAAAGGTAAACATACCTTTTTTCCGCCGCCTCCATGGCGTAAATAGCATGGTCAATCAAGTCGGGTTCCGTAACGGAGTTAAAGTAGTTTTTGGCCGCCTGCCAGTCCCGTTTAGCTTCCTCAATCAAGGCAACCTGCCTTTCTTTGGTCATTTGCAAGAGCCGCTGTTGTTCTTCCCTGTTAAAGTGGTGCAAAAGACGGTATAGAATTTCTCTTCCCGTAAAAGGCACTTGTCTCCCTCCCCGAACCATTATCTAGTATTGGTCCGGAGAGGAAAAATCTATACCTTTTTAGTTTTTTTTCTCTTTATACCAGAAAAAACTGAAACGCGGCCGCCGGCGGAAGACCACATAAAAGACGGCGGCAGCCACAAGGGGTAAAAGCCAAAGCCACCAGGTGACTTTTGTTTCCGGCCCCACCGGATACAAACAGGCCGGTTTCCCCTCCGGGGACGGGCGCATTTGTTTCTCTTGAGCATATTTGCCTTTCTCCGGCGCCAGGATGTCGAGCACCCGGGGGGCTCCCTCTCCGCCGCCGCCAAAAAACCAGTCGTCCGCCTCTTTTTTTATTTCCCGGAAAAACCCCGGTCCCAAACCGTCATAGGAACCGACTAAAACATAGTAGCGCCAGTTTTTCCCCGGAACCCCGGTAATGGTTTTGGCCACCGGTAACCGGATGACGTTTTCCTCCGGCAAATACACGGCCTTGATAGGGGTCTCCTGCCAGCCGCCGGTAACGGCGGGGTGGTATACGATGCTATTTTCCCATCCGATCCCGGTTACGCAAAATTCCCAGGGAGCTTGCGGCGAAAAAATGACCCGCGGCCCGTCATTAACCGGTCCGGTGAACTCGCCGCGGCCGGTCACGACATAGATATGGATTACCGGGTGGATGAATCCCTCCGGTGCCGCCCAGGGGTTGGTAACGGTTTTAATGGTCATGTCAAAATAGACGTTTTCCCCTTGGTCACTCCAAACCTTAAAGGCCAGAAGATCAAACAACCCTTCATAAGGGGCAAAGGCCGGATCACGGGGATAAAGATAAGTACCCGGGCCGTTGTCATCTCCCTCCGGATCTTCGGCAAAAAAATATATTTCTCCTCTTTCCGGAGCCACCGCGCCGGTGCCCGCCAGGGTCAACAGGCATACCACCAATAACACGGGGTAAAAACGCATCTTCTTTCCTCCCTCCTTCTTTAAAATCTACGCCGGGAGGAAAAGAAGTATGTCTTGACCGCCCGGACGGCCGTACCGCCCCGGACCAAACCCCGGTCATAACATCCCTTTTAACTTCTTGGCCAATTCCACCGCCGCCCCGGCATCCGGAGCGTAACCGTCGGCCCCGGCCCGGACCGCATAATCGGGCGTAACCGGTGCTCCGCCGACCATTACCTTAACCTTGTCGCGCAACCCGGCCTCCTCCAACGCACGCACTACCTTTCCCATCACCGGCATGGTGGTGGTGAGCAACGCCGACATCCCCACCAGATGGGGCCGGTGCTCCCGGACCGCCGCCACAAACCTTTCCGGCGGCACATCTGTGCCGAGGTCGAATACCTCATAGCCGGCGCCCTCCAACATCATGGTCACCAGATTTTTTCCGATATCATGGTGATCACCCTGTACCGTCCCGATGACCACCCGGCCGGCAAATTCCCTTTTTCCGCCGGCCAGTTCGGGTTTTAGGATCTTCAACCCGGCCTGCATAGTCCGGGCGGCCAGCATTACTTCGGGAAGGAAAATTTCGTTTTTTTGGAATTTAACCCCGATTTTCTCCATCGCCGGGACCAAGTCTTCGTTGATGATCCTCGATGCCGGTACCTTTTGCTCCAGCCTCTTTTGGAGCAAACTTTCCATTTTCCTCTCATCCCCGGCGGCCAGGGCGGAAAAAAACGCTTCCTGCATTCATGACACCCGCTTTCTTATTTACTGCCTATTACTGTATATTATAGCAAAAGACCCAGCGCTGCTGCGGCAAGCGTGGGAGAAGGACAGAGGTTCAGGTAAACTTTTTTCCACAATCTTACGGAAAATCCTTTCTGTTAGTAAATTTTTCAACAATGTTTAACCCTGAGCAGGTTTATTTCCAGGCCAACAAGACAAACTAAAGGAGCAGTTTTATCAAAAAAGGCAGGAGAAAAAATGGAGAAAGAGCTCAAACCGACGATTTGGGTTCTGGTGGCCGTACCTTTTATTATGGTTCTGGGCAATTCCATGTTAATCCCGGTTTTACCCGCCATCCGCCAGGAACTGGATTTAACCCTGCTTCAGGTGGGGTTGCTCATCACCGCTTTTTCCGTTCCGGCCGGGCTTACTATTCCCTTCGCCGGACTTTTCTCCGACCACTGGGGACGCAAAACAATTATGGTCCCGGCTTTAATCGTCTACGGCACGGGCGGACTCCTGGCCGGACTGGCCGCCCTCCTAATCAAAGATTCTTATCCTTTTCTGTTAATCGCCCGGATCATCCAGGGAATCGGCGCCGGAGGAACTTACCAGCTGGCCATGGCCCTGGCCGGAGATCTGATCCAGGGGAAAGAAAGAGCGCAGGTCCTGGGTTTGTTGGAGGCGGGAAACGGGGTTGGCAAAGTAGTCAGCCCGCTGGCCGGCGCGGCAACCGCTCTTATCGCCTGGTACATGCCGTTCTTTGTCTATGGAGTCCTGGCCCTTCCGGTGGCCCTGCTGGTCTATCTGATCGTCAAAGAGCCCGAGGGAAAAAGAAAAACCGGTTCTCTCCGGGAATACATAAAAAACTTAAAGGGGATTTTTATCGGGAAAGGGACTAATCTGGCCGTGGCTTTTCTGGCCGGAATGTCAGTTCTCTTTGCCCTCTTCGGCCTGTTAAGCCTTCTCTCCGATCTCCTGGAGAAAAAATACCACTACCAAATTTTCCAGCGCGGATTAATTATTGCCCTCCCGGTTTTCATCATGGCTGTTACCGCCTATCTTTTCGGTATTATTCTTAAAAAAGCCCCGGCCATAACCCTTAAATGGTCGGTGATGGCGGGTATTTTTTTGACGGCCGCCGGTATCTTTCTCTTCCCTGTTCTCTCCGGAGTCTGTCTGCAGGTCGCGACCGCGGTTTTGTCCGGACTGGGAACCGGCATTGTCTTACCGGCTTTAAACACCTTAATCACCTCCGCCGCTCCCAGCAGCGAGCGGGGCATCGTTACCTGTTTGTACGGAACGGTCTGTTTTTTTGGCGTCGCGATTGGGCCCCCGGTTTTCGGTTTGTCCGGGCGCCTGCCACAAACCTTGTTATTGTGGGTTATTACTGGATTTTTCCTGGTTATCCTGGCCCTTACCGGTTTTCTGATCCACCCGAAAAAAATCCTTCCCCCGCAAATGGTATAAACCGAAACGGTAACGGCGGGCTGCCCGCGTAAACAGACGGCAAATATTATAACTGAATAATGAAACTCCGTCTAATAGATTATAATATATAAGGATTAATAGATGCCCGAATGTGATAAAATACTACTTGCCATCGTTTTTTAACGGGAGGGAATGCCGTGCCGAAAAGAATAAAAAGTTTCCTTCTTCTTTGTTCTGTTTGTTTCTTTCTTTTCAACCCGCCTCCGGGACTTACCGCCGCCGGAGATCCTCTGAATCTCCGGGCTGAAGCAGCAATCTTGGTGGAAGCGAAAACCGGCAAGATTCTCTACGAAAAAAATCCCGGCCAGATATCATCGGTCGCCAGCATGGCCAAGATGATGACCGAATACCTTGTGTTGGACGCCATAAAAAAAGGCGCCGTCACCTGGGAAACCACCACCGGGGTGAGTGACTACGCCTGGAGAATCTCGCAGAATCTCAGTCTTTCCAATGTTCCTTTACGCCGGGACGCCGAGTATACCGTTAAAGAGCTTTACGAAGCAATGGTGATTTATTCGGCGAACGGCGCCACCATCGCCCTGGCCGAACTGATCGCCGGTTCGGAAACGGATTTTGTCCAAATGATGAACGACAAAGCAGCCGAGTTGGGCCTGGAACACTCTAAATTCGTCAACAGTACCGGTTTGAACAACAGCAGTCTGCTCGGACGGCACCCGGAAGGCACCGGACCGGAGGAAGAGAGCGCCATGTCCGCGCGGGATGTGGCCGCCTTGGCCTGGCATCTTCTCCATGAGCACCCGGAAGTGCTCAACACCTCGCGGATCCCGCGGAAAATTTTCCGGGAAGATACGGCGGACGCCGTTAAAATGGACAATTGGAACTGGATGCTGCCGGAGTTGATCTACGGGTATGAAGGCATGGACGGCCTCAAGACCGGCTATACCAGCCAGGCCGGATACTGTTTTACCGGTACGGCCAAGCGGCAGGAGATTCGTTTAATATCCGTCGTCATGAAGAGCGATTCGTATCAGGGCCGTTTTACCGACACAAGAAAATTGATGGATTACGGTTTCCGCGAGTTTAAAAAAATCGAGCTGCTTCCGCCCGGTCTAAACGAAGAAGGGCAACTGTTGTTGCCCGTCAAAAACGGAAAGAAAACGACAGTAACAGCCGCCCCGGAGAAACCGGTAACCGTTCTTCTCCGCCCGCGGGAGAGAGAACTTTTTACCGTTGTCTTCCAACCCGCCCATCCGGGAATGACCGAAACAGGGGTTTTATCAGCCCCTTTGGCCAAGGGAGAGCTTGCCGGCTATTTGATCCCAGCGGCCAAAGGGGAACGGGATTACCAATACCTGACGGCCGAAGGCCGGGAAAAAGACCGGGTTGCAGTCTACACCACCGAAGCCGTGGCCAAAGCCAACTGGTTTACCCTGCTGGTAAGAGGGATTCGCGATTTTTTCGTCACTCTATGGAAGAAAATTACCGGTCTTGACTGAAAAACCAGGCGACCGGTGGGAATAAACTGTTTTCCCAACCCCGGTGGGAAGTTGGGCTCAGGAGAGCCACTTCTCCAAAAGTGAAGCGATCGTCTTTTTCGACGCCGCCCCCACCATCTTATCCACCGGCCTGCCGTCTTTAAAAATAATTAAGGTCGGGATGGACATGATCCCAAACTCCGACGAAAGGGCCATATTCTCATCGACATTAACTTTACCGACCTTTACCCGGTTTTCATACTCCCGGGCTATTTCTTCAATAACCGGGGCCACCGCCCGACAGGGTCCGCACCATGGCGCCCAAAAATCAACCAGAGCCGTGCCCTGATAATCCAGGATTTCTTCTTTAAAATTATCTCCGTTCAGCTCTAACGGCACAAAAATCCCTCCTTGTTTCTCCTCTTGCCGTCCGTTGCCCTGCCAATCTCATGATTATATTTTACCATATACCGGATTCCCCGCAAGCCAATTTACAAAGTTTCAAGGGAAAAAGCATAAAAAAGACCCCGGGAGGAAAATAAAGATTGGCAGCCAATAATCATACTAAGAAACATAACCAGTAAGGTGGTGCGAAAAACCGGTTCGCCGCCCCGGGAGCCGGAAAAAGGAGAAAATGCGCATCAAAGTTGAAGGTATTAAAGACCAAGATGTCCTGGCCGCCCTGGACCGGGTTCCCCGCCACGAATTCGTTCTGGAGGACGACTTAAGCAGGGCTTATGAGAATATCCCTTTACCCATCGGTTACGGTCAGACGATCTCCCAGCCTTATATCGTCGCCCTCATGACCGAATTGCTTGAACTAAAGAAAAATGATAAGGTTCTGGAAATCGGCACCGGCTCCGGTTACCAGGCCGCCATCCTGGCCGAACTGGTTGGGGAAGTTTATACCGTGGAAATTATCAAACCTTTGGCCGAAAGGGCCCGGAAGAAACTGACGGCTATGGGATATAAAAATATCCGCTTTAAAATTGGCGACGGTTACTTTGGCTGGAGAGAAAACGCCCCTTATGACGCCATCATCGTCACCGCCGCCCCCGAGGAAATCCCCGTCCCTCTCCAGCAGCAACTGGCTGAAGGAGGCCGGCTGGTCGTTCCGGTCGGCCCTTCCGGAAGAGTGCAGACCTTGTGGAAGTATACGAAAAAAGGCGATACTTTCCTTGTCGAAGACCACGGCCTGGTCCGCTTTGTTCCTTTTACCCGCCAATAAAACAGCCCGCGTTAAACCTTTTCCCCCCTATTGCATCGATTATTCCTTTTGGGGCCGCTTCCCCCTTCTTAGGTTGTCACCATTTGGCATTTATAAAAATAACAGCAGGAATAACCATTTTTTTCTGGAATAGTAGTATTGGAATCTTCCGGTTGTTCAGGAGACGAAAACAAAGGGGGACGCCGCGCATGTCCTTAAAACCGCTATCCCTTTGGTATAAAAAACCGGCCCAGGCCTGGGAAGAAGCCTTGCCACTTGGAAACGGCCGTTTAGGAATGATGGTTTTCGGCCGGCTCGCGGAAGAACGTCTCCAACTCAACGAAGACAGCGTCTGGTACGGGGGTCCGGTGGACCGGAACAACCCGGACGCCTATAAGTATCTGCCGGAGATCCGGCGTCTGATTTTTGCCGGGGAAATCCGTAAAGCGGAAAAACTGGCCCTGCTGGCCCTGGCCGGGATTCCGGAAAGCCAGCGTCCTTACCAGCCCCTTGGCGATCTATGGCTCCACTTTGACGGGCACGACGGAAAAATAGAAAATTACCGCCGGGAACTGGATTTGAACACCGCCATAGTCCGGGTTTCCTACACTTGCAATAATGTCTCCTTCTGCCGGGAACTCTTTGCCAGTGCGCCGAATAATGTGTTGGTCATCCGGCTTTCCGCCGACCGGCCGGGACAGATCAGTTTCTATGCCGTGCTGAACAGGGGCAAGTATTATAAGCACACCAAACCCTTGGGCTCCGATACCCTGGTCATGAGGGGTAACTGCGGGGGCGGCGGCGTTGATTTTCGCGCAGCCGTCCGCGCCCTTCCGGAAGGAGGAAAGGTTTATACCATCGGGGAGAATCTCCTTGTCGAACAGGCCGATGCCGTTACTCTACTCGTGGCCGGCGAAACCGGTTACCGGCACAAGAATCCGGAAAAAGCCTGCTTGCAACGGTTAAACGCGGCGGCGGGCCAACCGTATGACCTCCTGTACCGGCGGCATGTCCAGGACTATCAGTCTCTTTTCCACCGGGTGCAACTGGAGTTGACCGGCCCAACCGCTCCGGCCGGAACGGACGACCTGCCGACCGACGAAAGACTGGAAAGGATCAAACAAGGGGCCGACGACCCCGGTCTGGTCGAACTTTATTTTCAATTCGGCCGTTACCTTCTGATCAGTTGCAGCCGGCCGGGCTCCTTGCCCGCCAATCTCCAGGGCCTCTGGAACCAGGAGATGTTGCCGCCGTGGGACAGCAAGTACACGATCAATATCAATACCCAGATGAACTACTGGCCGGCGGAAAGTTGCAACCTCCCCGAATGTCACCTGCCCCTTTTCGAACATATCGAGCGTATGCGGGGCCCCGGCCGCCGCACCGCCAAAGTGATGTACGGATGCCGCGGTTTTGTCGCCCACCACAACACGGACCTCTGGGGTGATACCGCCCCTCAGGATCTTTATCCCCCGGCTTCCTTCTGGCCCATGGGCGCGGCCTGGCTCTGCCTGCACCTGTGGGAACATTATCATTTCGGCGGGGACCGGAATTTCTTAAAAAAAGCCTATCCGGTCATGAAAGAAGCGGCCGAATTCTTTCTGGACTTCCTCGTGCCCGATTCCCGGGGCCGCCTGGTAACCTGTCCGTCGGTCTCGCCGGAGAATACTTATATTTTGCCCAACGGGGAAAGGGGATCGCTCTGCGCCGGTCCGGCCATGGACAGCCAAATTATCCACACGCTGTTTACCCGTTGCATAAAAGCCGCGGAAATCCTGGGGGTGGATTCCGCCTTCCGTGACCGGCTGCAGGCCGCCCTTCCCCGCCTGCCCCAACTGGAAATCGGCAGGGACGGGCGCCTCCTGGAGTGGGCGGAAGATTATGAAGAAGCCGAACCGGGCCACCGCCATCTCTCCCATTTATTCGCCCTCCACCCGGGGGATATGATCAGTCTCCACCACACCCCGGAACTGGCCGGGGCGGCCAGAAAAACTTTGGCAACAAGGCTGGCCCACGGCAGCGGGCATACCGGCTGGAGCCGGGCCTGGATCATTAATTTCTGGGCCCGCCTCGAAGACGGCGAGGAGGCCGTGGCCAACCTCATAGAATTGCTGAAGAACTCCACCCTGCCCAATTTGTTCGACAGCCATCCGCCGTTTCAGATTGACGGCAATTTCGGCGGTACGGCCGGGATCGCGGAAATGCTGCTCCAGAGCCATACCGGCGAAATCGCCCTTTTACCGGCCTTGCCGAAAAACTGGCCAAAGGGATCGGTCAAAGGCCTCCGGGCGCGGGGCGGTTATGAAGTTGATTTATGGTGGGAAGACGGCCGGTTGCAACGGGCGGTCATCCGTTCCCGTTTTTCCCAAACCTGCCGGCTCCGGCCGCGGACGGCCGTGGAAATAACCAGCAGTACAGGGGAGAAGATCGCCTTGGCCTCCGCCGGGCCCGGTGTTCTGACCTTCCCGGTGAGAACGGGCGTCTGTTACCATGTCCAAGCGGTGGATTGATTTTCCTCCTTATTCCATATTCCAAAGTTTGATCGTATCCTGTACGCAGCGGGTAAAAATCTCTTCGCATTTTTTTAACCCCGCGGCGTCCAACTCGGCTAAAAACCGGTCCCATACTTTGTCAAAATCCTCGGGGGGTGCCAGGATCGCCTCGGGGATTCTTTTTCTTATAATCTCCTGAATCTTCTGCCAGGGTACCATGTACTCTGGGTCGTCGGGAACGGTAATTTTCCAACCCACTCCCCACGGAGAAACGGCAAACTCTTCTTCCGGCGGGAAGAGGTCCTTCCACATCCTGGCCCCATAGGCCGCCAACACTTTTCTTTCCGTTTCCGTATACCCGGCGATAATATTCTCCGGGAAATTGGGGGTATAATATTGACCGGTGGGGTCTTTGACCCCGTCGCCGTATTGGGGGAACGGGTAGGCGTACACCCCGATCCCGGTCTTTTTCGGATAATAGGGGTCGGTCTTGCGCTTTTCCCATTCCTCCGGGGGAATGACCCTTTTCCCGTCGACGATCTGATAATGAAGACCCTCTATACCCCAGTTGTTCAAGATTTGTGCTTCATCGGAAGCCATCCAGTCGAGGAACTTAAAAGCGCCCACCGGATCCCGGCACTTGACCGTGATGCCGACCCCGTAACCGCCCTGGTAACCGGTGGGACGGAAGGCGGCGAATTTATACTTTTCATCCAGGACCAGCGGGTAAAGTCCATACATGCGTTCCTCTTTGCCGTCCTGTCTTAACGCTTGTTCCCCCTGGCTATATTGCCACTTGGCATCGGCCAGCGCCAATACCCTTCCGGAGGCAATCTTGGCCAGATACTGGTCGTATTTCTGGACAAAACTTTCGGGATCAAGGAGGCCGATATGATTCATATGGTTCAGCCACCGGAAATACTCTTTCTCCTCCGGCCTGGTATGGTGAAGAACCGCCTGATAAGTTTTGGGGTCAATGTAATACTCGCCGTCATCGGGCGCCCCGGTGGCATAAAAAGCGGGGTTGGTAACACTGATTAAGAACCGCCAGTCATCGGCCAAAAGCGAAAGACCGATCGTCTCCTGCCCGTCAATAACCGGGTATTTTTGGATGTAGGTCAGAAGCGCCTTTTCCAGATCCTTCAACGTTTTTAACCGGGGATAACCCAGTTCCATGACGACCGCATGTTGCAACTGAAAACCGACACTGGGATCAAACTCTTTACCGCCTACGCCCATGCTCCCCAAACCATAGATATGGGGATCCTGGAGACTGAAACGGAGCCGGTTTAGATATTCACCGTACAGTTTTTTTATATTCTCGCCGTATTTTTCGATGTAGAGGTCGAGTTTCAACAGGGCCCCGGCTTGGATCAGTTTGGCCCCTTCCGTTGCTTTGAAATAAATTAAATCCGGGTAGTCGCCGCTGGCGATCATCAGGGCAATTTTCTGTTGCACGTCGCCGACGGGATACTCGATCTGTAAACGTACCCCGGTCAATTCGGTAATTTTCCGTCCCACCGGGCTTTCCATATTTTCGTACTGGGGGTTGATATCAGCCGAGAACATGGTGTAGGTAACGATTTTGTCTTCCTCTTCCCCCGCTTCCGTTCGGAATAAAAACAGATAGACAACAAGGAAGACCAGAACTGCCGCCAAACCCCACAGTAAGCCGGTGATTATACGCCTGCGCATCTTATCCCTCCCCGGCAACCTCGTTTCCCCTATGTTCTTTCCTCTTGACACAATTTCCGGTATTCAGTGGGCGCCATCCCCACCAGTTTCCGGAATTTTTTCCCGAAATACTCGAGGCTTTGGTAACCGACTTTCGCGGCGATTTGATAGACCTTCCAATCCTCTTTCAATAATTCTTTGGCTTTTTCCATCCGGACCATATCCAAATAAGTATTAAAATACTCCCCGGTGTGGGCTTTAAAAATTTTACCGAGGTAAGCGGGGTTGTAACCAAAGAGCTTGGCGAGGTACTCCAGTTTCAAATCCTCTTCGTAATAACGGTAGATGTAATCGATTATTCTTCTGACTACCCCGTCCGGTCTCTTGTGCACCAGGTATTCGGCGGTTTCTAACAGTATTTTCTCAAAATATTCATGTAACTCGTCCAAACTTTTTTTTCCGCATAATTCCGAATATATCTCCTGTTCCTCGGGGAAATTAACCCCTGGCGAAGCAACGTCCTTCAGACGGTTGGCCGTATAAACATATAATTTAATATAAGCGGCTCTAATAAATTCTTCGGAATAACCTCCGGCGGCCAGCTCCTCCCGGAGGCCGGCCAGGGACTGCCGGAGCAAATCCCGCTTATAATCAAAAACCGCAACAAATATTTTTTCCCCAATTTCTTCCCAGTCCAAGCCCTCTCCTTTTTTTTTCGTCTCCTTGCCCGGATCTTCCCGGCGGCAAATAACCGTATTAGCGCCGTAGATAAAGCGTTTCAAGAGCAGACTCTCGGCGTCATGATAGGAAGAGGGAAGAGCCTTCAGGTCTTTAACTTCCTTGCCCACGGCAATATAAATGTCCACCCCGTAGCGCTCATGCAGACCGGCGGCAAATTCTTGCCATAATTCCTCCAGCTCCCCGCCATACCCGCTGCCGGGCAACAACAGGCAAAGATTTCTTCCGATACTGAAGAGATGACTATTGAATTTTTCCCCGGCGAATCTTTCAATCTCCCGGCGGATATTGTTTTGTAAAATCACCTGCATGTTGCTGCGGTAATCAATTTCAATTAAAATAACCCGGTACGAGGGCCAGGGGAAATGCAGTTCATACAAAACCTCGGCCTTGGCCTGAATTTCCTCCCCGCCCTCCCCGGTCACCAGCTTTTCCAAAAGCTTGTCCCGGGCCAGCAAAATCGCTTCTTTGTAATCCTCTCCGGTTTTTTCCTTGCGATTAAGCTCCTGAAAAACGGTTTTCACCTTCTCCGTCAATTCCCGCGGGTCGATGGGTTTCAAAACAAAGGCTTTGACTCCCAGTTCCACCGCTTTCTGGGCGTAAGCGAACTCCGAATACCCGGTTAAAATGATTACTTCGCAGTCGACCTTTTGCTCCCGGAGCGAGTTAATCATCTCCAACCCGTTCATCCCCGGCATTTTAATATCGACAATGGCCAAATCAGGCCGGGATCTCTCAATCAACTGCAGGCCTTCCCTTCCGGAAGCGGCTTCCCCGGCCACAACAAAGCCTTGTTTCTCCCAGTCGATGATGGTCTTCAAACCCTCTCTGATTACCGCCTCATCATCAATAATAACCACTTTGTACATTTTTCTCCGCACTCCCCGGCAGGATAATCTCCACCGTTGTCCCTTGATTTTGGATGCTGTTAATCCGTAAACCGTATTCTTCGCCGTAATACAGTTTTATTCTTTGGTGGACGTTTTGCAGCCCGATTTTTCTCCGGGCGATTCCCTCCTGGCTTTCACTTTTGGCCAGAAGTTTTTGTAATTTTACGAGTTTCTTCCGGTCAATACCCACGCCGTCGTCGGTAACGATAATCCTTAACTCCCCGTTGTCCCGGGCGAATTTTATCCATACCTTTCCCCGGCCTTCCTTGTTTTCCAGCCCGTGGATAATTGTATTTTCCACCACCGGCTGGATAAGCAAAGGCAAAATCGGGTAGTTTTCCAAATGACGAAACTCCTCGATCTCATAATTAATTTTATCTCCATAACGGAATTTCTGTATTTCCAGGTAGTTTTCGACCAGTTCAAGTTCGGAACGTAAAGGAACGGGCTGGTTGTCCAGTTCCAAATTCCGCCGGATAATTTTCCCCAGCAACATAATGATCCGGGCAATCTCTTCCTCCCCCTTGATATGGGCTTTCATCCGGATCGTCTCCAGGGCATTGAAGAGAAAATGGGGGTTTATCTGGTTGGCCAACACTTTTAGTTTCATATCTTTTTGCCAGATCAAAAGTTGTTGCTTCTGAAAATTGGCCTCATAGACCTCTTTCGTCAGTTTTTTAATGTTTTCAACCATCAGGTTCAAATCCTTGGAGAGACGGCCGATTTCATCTTTGCCGGTAATGTTGGAAGTATAGTCAATATCCCCGCCCATCCGGGCCCGGGAGACTACTCTCCGCATGTCCATGCTCAACATGTTGATTCTCCGGCTCAATGACGACGAGAAAAGGGAAAGCAAGCCCAAAGAGAGGAGCAGGCTGCAGGCGATGAGGGAAAACCCCAACAAACTCAGATAACCGGCTTCGCCGATGATACTGTCGATGGGGAAGATGGCGATGATCTGAAAATTATTCTCCATTTCCCGGAGGGAGAGGGTGTCGACGATCATTTTGGAGGGTTTGTTATTATAGACCAGGTCATAAATATGTTCCGTTCCTGTCCCGGCCAGGGGCGGCAGGTTCAAATCCTCCGTCCGGCGCCCAATCAGGCTCCGGTCCCGGGCCGTGACCACATAGCCGTTTTGGTCAATCAGCAGAAGGTCAAAGGTTTCCTGTTCGAAGAGGGAGGATAAAAAATCGTTGTCGAGATAAATCACGAGTACCCCCAGGTGTTTACCGGAAATACTCTTTAACAGCCGGGTAAGACAGAGATGCCGGGCCTCATAATTCAGTTCTTGAAGGGGTATGTTTTCCCAGCCGATTCTCCCGTTATTTTCCACCGTCCGCCGGTACCAGTCCGCCCGCGCAATCTCCTCGGTTACTTTCATAAAGTGCCAGTTTTCCAACAATGCCTTGTTTTCCGAATAAACGCAGATGTTTTTTATTTCCCGGTACATGTTCAAATAATAATCAAATTCTTTGTATTGCCGGTAAGCTTCCACCACTTCCAGGGTGGACCCGTAATCCTGGGAAATAATCCTCTCCAGGTTGCTGTCGACATAAAGCTTATCCGAAAGGTCGGCCGGAACTTGCATGATCTGTAAAATTCTCTTCTTGACCCGTTCCACATTAAAAGCGGCTTCCCGGATGGCCTGTTCTAAAGCTAAATTCCGTAAGACGCTGGTTAAAATTAAACCCACCAGTAACAAGGGGATTAAAACGGCCAAGATATATAATAATACCAGTTTCTTGCCAATCTTGATATCGTCCAGTTTAAAAGAGAACATCCGGACCATCCCCCGCCTTTTTTCCCGGCCCCGTCCCGCCGCCGCCGGAAAGGGCCGCGCCAACCAACCCGGTTGTTTTTATCCGGTTCCCATCATATAAATTTCTATGTCCGCCGGACTTTTCCTTTTTTAGAAAGTTTTTGCCCCCAGTACCGGCGGCTTTTCCTCAACCAAGACACGCCCCGCAACAAAATATTCCTGTTTTTAAGTTCACTAAGTTACGGGCGTCTTAAGTTGCAGCCGCCACCGCTTTTAGCTTTAGGGTTTAGTCCTGAGGGCCCGCTTATACCAAAAGCCAAGACCGGGTGCAGAAAAAAGCCGGCTGTAACAGCCGGCTTTTTTCTGCACCCTCTTCGTCTCTTACATGGTCCACAGCTGAACGTTTTTCTTGATCCGCTCGGTGTAGTACTGTTCGACCTTCTGCACTCCCAGATCGTCAAGGCCTTTCAGGAAATTGTCAAAGGTCTTGTCAAACTGGTCAACGGGAGCGGTAATTACACCCGGAATGGTTTTCAAAGTATAATCCCAGATCCGGTTGTTAATAGCCTGTAAGTCCGGATCGTCAATGGAAATCATCCACAGGTAGCCCCAAGTCTTTTCCGGATAAGCTTCCGGTCCCGGGAAGAAGTCGATCCAGCGTTCGATACCGTAATTGGCCAGGACTTCCTTTTCCACCTCGGTATAGTTCGCTCTGATGTCTTCCACTCTCGTATCCGGGACAACCGGGTTCCCGGTGGAGTCAATATAGTAGTTGGGGAATCTGGGGAACGGGTAATCATAGAGATTGATCCCGGTCTTTCTGTTGAACATGGGATCGGTCATTCTCATCTCTTCATACTCGGGTAAAAAGACCCTCTTCCCGTCTACATAGGTATGGTGGACGCCTTCAATTCCCCAGCGTCTCAAGATGTTCGCTTCTTCGGTCAGCATCCAGTCCAAAAACTTAATGGCCCGGACCGGATCTTTACATTTGACGGTAATCGCCACACCCCAGCCTCCGGTGTAACCGGCTCTGATATTCGGCGGCGGCTGCTGAATGCTCTCGTCAACGGTGATGTGGTACTGGCCGTACATCCGGTCATATTGTCCCGCTCTTCTTAAGGCCGCCAAGGGCTCCATGACCGCCCAGTCGGCGTCAATAAGCGCCAGGACCCGGCCGGTAGCGATCTTCGCCTTGTAAGTATCCTCTTTTTGCACAAAAGTTTCCGGATCGAGGATTCCCTCATTCCACAGGTGGTTCAGCCACCGGAAATACTCCCTTTCGATCGGTCTCTTGTAGTGGCTGATCACTTCCAGTGTCTCCGGAATGACATGATACTCGCCGTCATCCGGCGCCCCGGTGGCCTGGAAAGCCGGGTTGGTGACAGAAATCACGGTCCGCCAGTCATCGGCGCAAAGGGTCAGCGGGATCGTGGGCAGCCCGTCGGTGGTGGGGTGTTTTTTCCAATATTCGACAATGGCTTTTTCCAGATCCTTGATCGTGCGGAGTCTGGGGTAACCCAATTCTTGTACTACGCGGTGTTGGACCATAAACCCGCCTTTGACATCCAGGACCTGGTCATTGTCCGTACCCCAGGCGCCCAAACAGTAAATATGCGGATCTTCCAGGGACCATCTCAATCTCTTCAGGTTTTCGCCATAAGCCTTCTTGATGTTGGGCCCGTGTTGTTCGATCAGTTCATCCAGGCGTAAAAGGGCTCCCGCCTCCTTTAAGAGCTGCAGATCACCCTTGGCGTAAATGAGGTCGGGATAATCGCCGCTGGCCACCATCAGCTGGAGTTTATCCACGCCCGCCTCTCCGATCGGGTAATCCAGCCGGAGGGTAACCCCGGTTAAATTTTGAATTCTCCGCGCCACCGGGCTCCTGAATTGGTCATCCGCGGCCGGACTGGCGTCGGCGTTAAAGAATGTAAAGGTTATGGGTTTTTCTTGGGCGCTGGCGACAACAAAACTCAGAATGAGAAGGGAAATAAGGGACAACCAGAGAACTTTCTTTGCACCCCTCATTTAGAAACCTCCTTCTTTTATTATTCTTGTTATCTGTAATATGCTTGTCCTTACATCTGTTGCGTTTTCCCGGGATTATTTAATCTTTCCGGTAACACCTCCTTTTTAATTACTAAATTGTAAATAAGGCTCTCCGGGCTTAACCTTTGATCGCCCCGATGGTCAGGCCGTGAACAAAGTATCTCTGAATAAACGGGTAAACCAGGATAATGGGGAGGGTGACAATAATGGTCATCGCCATCCGTAATGACTCCGGCGTAACTTTCATCGCCCGGTGCGGATCATGCGTACTGTAATAATCGATCGTTGACGACGCCGCGGCGCTGGTCAGAATCTTTTGCAATTCAAATTGCAAGGTGGTCAGATTAGGATTGCCGCTGCAGTAAATATAAGTGTCAAACCAGGAATTCCATTGCCCGACGGCGATAAAAAGACCGATCACCGCCAAAACCGGCTTACAAAGGGGCATAACTATTTTCCGGAAGATTAAGAAATCACTGGCCCCGTCCACCATGGCCGATTCCGGCAATTCATCCGGAATGTTGCTGTCCATATAAGAACGCATGACAATGACATTAAACGGGTTGATAAGCGGCGGCAGGATGTAAACCAGGAAATTATTCAGGAGACCCAGATGTCTCATTAACATATAATCCGGAATTAAACCGCCCCCCACATACATGGTGATGATAAAAAGGATGGTCACAAATTTCCGGGCAAAAAAGTCCCGCCGGCTGATCACATAAGCAACCATTGCCGTTGACACCAAGCTGGTCAAGGTGCCGAAGAAGGTCCGCAAAAGGGTGATCAACGTCGCCCACGGGATCTGGGAGTAATTTAGGGTTTCTATATAATTGACCAAGGTAAACTTGCGCGGGTAAACGGTAATACCACCCCTCATGGCGTCGTAAGGGTCATTTAAAGATACGGCGAGAACATGCAGGAAAGGATATAAAGTGACCACCACCAGTAAGATCATGACCGAATAGTTGAATACGTTAAAGATGATGTCCCCTTTATTCAAAGGTTTTCTCTGGGTTCTCCGACGCATGCGGCTTGCAAATGTTGTCTCCATATTTCCCCTTCCTTTTTTCCTCCTTGGTTTCTGTCCTTAAATCACCCGGTAACCAGTGGTTTTCTTACTCACCCAATTGGCAAAAGTTAAAAGGGCCAAACTAACCACGGATTTGAATACTCCGGCGGCCGTCCCGAAAGAAAACCGGCCGGCGCCCAAACCGTAAGTGAGAATATAAAGATCGATTACTTCCGCCACGTCTCTGGTCGGCCCGGTTCGCAACAGGAATTGTCTTTCAAACCCGATATTAATCAAGTGCCCGATGCTCATGACCAGAAGAACAATGATGGTCGGCGAAATTCCCGGCAGGGTTACATGCCACATTTTTCTGAACCGGCCTGCGCCGTCAATAGTTGCCGCCTCGTACAGTTGAGGGTCAATTCCGGAAATGGCGGCGAGAAAAATAATGGAATTCCATCCAAGATCTTTCCATACCGTGGCCAGAACGACGATCCACCAGAAATATTTGGGCTCTCCCATAAACGCAATCGGCCTGTCAATCAATTTTAAAGAAAGCAATATTTGGTTGACAATCCCTTCGGTTGGTGATAACATCCGGAAAACGATACTTGCCACCACAACCCAGGAGACAAAATAGGGAAGGTAGGAGATGGTTTGTACGGTTCTTTTAAATCTGAGCGCGCGCAATTCATTCAGCAACAACGCCAAGATGATGGGCAAGGGAAAGCCGACGACCAGACCTAAAAAGCTCATGCCCAGGGTGTTTTTCATCGCCCGGTAAAAATGGGGATCCTGGAAAATTTCCTTAAAAAAGCGCAAGCCCACCCATTCCTGTTGCGTAATCGGCAGCCAGGGCTTGTAATTTTGAAAAGCCATGATCCATCCCCACAGCGGAACATACCGGAAAATCAAAATCCAGATGACAAAAGTAATAACCATTAACAATAAATATCTTTGCTTTTTGATTATCTTCTTCCAGCTTCTTTTCGCCACCGGAACCAAAACTTTGTCGTCTACTAGTGGAGTTGCTTTCATACCTTCCTCCCATCTGACCCGGTTGTGACCGGTCGTTTTGCCAACCTTGGGTTTATTTTTAATTCCATTTTAACATTAAATTGAAAAAACAAACACCCTTCTTATTTTATGATTTTTCTGTAAAAAATAGTGATAAAGGGTGACAAAAAAATTTCCTCCCCGGGGCACCCATAAAAAAACCCTTGCCGCCTTCGCGGACAAGGGTCGCGCAACCGGCCCGGATTACGGCCGGCGTTGACCGGTCTTCCGGACTTGTATTTATTTCCAGGTAAGTTTATTCTGTTTTTGCTCTTCGTACCGTTCCAAGGCCAGCTCAACCAAGCGTTCAATTAACCGGGAATAAGGAAGGCCGGAAGCTTCCCAAAGCTTGGCATACATGCTGATCTTGGTAAAACCGGGAATGGTATTGATCTCGTTGACAAGCACCCGTCCGTCCGCGTGAAGAATAAAGAAATCAACCCGGGCCATCCCGGCGCAGTCGATGGCCTGGAAGGCGCGCACTGCCAAAGATTTGACCTTTTCTACGGTCTCCGAGTCGAGGGGCGCCGGAATTAACAGTTCGGCGTCCTCCGCGATATACTTGGCCTCGTAATGATAAAATTCGGCATTGGGAATAATTTCACCCGGGACGGAAGCTTCAGGTCGATCATTCCCCAAGACGCTGCATTCGATTTCCCGGCCGTCAAGAAACGCTTCGACGATTAATTTCCGGTCATAAGCGGCGGCCGTATCGAGGGCGGTCTTGAGTTCATCCCGGTTCCGGGCTTTGGATATACCGACACTGGAACCTAAATTGGCCGGTTTGACAAAACAGGGATAGCCCAACCGGTCTTCAATCCTCTCGATCACCCCGCCGGGATTTTCCCGCCATTCCCGGCGCAGACAGACCAGATAGTCGCCGACGGGAATCCCTTTCTCCCGGAAAACCGCTTTCATCAAAGCCTTATCCATTCCCACCGCCGAGGCGGCCACTCCCGCCCCCACATAAGGAAGGCCCGCCAGCTCCAACAATCCTTGTATGGTACCGTCTTCCCCTTTTGGTCCGTGCAACACCGGAAAAACAACATCAACCCGTTTTTTCAACGAACCAAGCAGGAATCCGGCCGGGTTGTCGACGATGGCATAATCCGGTTCTTTCCCCGGCAAAGGCCGGACCTGCAACTCACCGCTGTCAAAGACTGTTTGCGGGTCAAGACCGGGAAGCCATTGTCCCTCCCTGCTTATACCAATGGGGAGAACTTCAATCCGTTCCCTGTTCACCGCAGCCATTACCGACCGGGCGGACATGATGGAAACTTCATGTTCTCCGGATTGCCCGCCGTAGAGCAAAGCCATTTTTATCCGCACCGTCCCACCTCCCGCTGAATCTAGAGACTATTCTACACTACTAATTCATGCGCCAAATAACGGTTTATGCTTCCCGCCTAACAATTATTTAGGCAAATATTTCATCGGATCCGCGGGGGCTCCGTTTTCCCTCACTTCAAAATGAAGGTGCGGGCCGGTGCTCCACCCCGTGCTTCCGGACAAAGCAATGGTTTGTCCCTTAACCACCAGGTCATTTTCTTTGACCAGGAGACGGGAATTATGGGCGTAAGCAGTGGAAATGCCATTCCCGTGATCAATGGCGATGAAATAGCCATATCCTCCGTTCCACCCGCTCATCAAAACCCGTCCGCTGTCGGCCGCCTTAACCGGGGTACCGGTCGGGACGGCAATGTCAATCCCCGAATGGAACCTCCTGGTTTTTAAGATCGGATGGTGACGCCAGCCAAAGGGAGATGTGAGCCTCCCGGTGACGGGCCAGATGAGCGTACCGCTCCCTAAAACTTCATCCGCCCGTTGTTTTTCCCGGATCTTTTCCTCGATTTCCCGGGACAACCGTTCCAGTTCATCCAGGGCGGCTTCAAGCCTTTGCTTGTCCTCCTGTATTTGCCGGAGTTCGCTTTCGGTTTTGGCAATCAAGGCCACTTTTTGCCTCTGTCTTTCCGCAGCTCTCTCTTTTAAACGCGAGTAATTGCGGTGCTGGTCCAGAAGTAACTTTTCCCCGGCCGCCAATTCATTTTTTTTCTGGGCCAATACCTCCCCCGCGGCCAGTGTTTCTTCAATAAAGGCCAGGTCATTGCGGAGAAAATAGGAGACTGTTTCAAATTTGCTGATCAAATCGGCGAAATTTTCCGCGGAAAAAAGAAGTTCGAGATAATTGGTGGCGCCATATTTATAGACCGCCACCAGGCGGTTGTTCAATTTATCCTGTCTCTGCAAACGCTGTTGCTCCAAAAGACGGATTTCCTGTTCCAAGCGGGCCAGTTTCTGCCGCAAACTGGAAACAGCCTGTTCGGTTAGGGCAATATTTCTATTGAGTTCTTCAAGTTCTTCTTCAATTTCTTTTAATTCCCGTTGCGCCCGGAGCAATGAGTCTAAAACCGTTCTTTCCTCTCTTTTTCTTTGGGAGAGTTCTTCTTTGGTTTCTTCAATTCTCTCGTGTACCCGCTGCCATTCGTCCTCTTCCGAGGCTCCGGCCGGTTCCGGTGGTCCTAGCAACGAAAAAAAAACCAGCCCTATGAGAGCAAGATAGAACAATCCTCTCCGTAGAAAAGCCATTCTTTGCACCCCTTGCCCCGCCTTTTACCTGTCTAATATTTTTTCGCCGTTCCCCTGTTTAATCCTCCTTACCGGCGTTACTAATTTTTTTACTCCGCTTCTTGCCCGCACCAGGCAACTCCCAAATAGGCGGCCAGTTCCCGGTTGGTGGCGGAGAGATCCCGGAGAGAAACCTCGCTCAGGTGTTCTTTTCCCAGGCATAAAGCGGTCTCTTGCATCTCCTGCACCGCTTTTTTTAAAAAAAATTCCAGGCCGCGGGCGGCTTCCGTAATATTCAGCTTTTTTCCTTTACTCCCTCGATGAAAAACAATCTCCACCGGCAGGACCCGGGGCAAAAACGGGCCGGCCATATGGTGAACCAGCGCCACCAGGGCTACCGTACCGATAAACACCGCATCGGCGCCCAGCGCCATCGCCTTCAAAAAATCCATGGGCGTAACCAGTCCTCCCCCGGCGAGAAGAGTAACCTTTCCCCTTAGGTTTTTTTCTTCCAAAAACTTTCGGGCCCGGGCCACTGCATAGAGGGTGGGTAAACCAAAATCGCCCGCCGTACCCCAGTTCCCCCCTTCCAGGCTGTCGATGGCCAAAAAATCCGGACCGGCGCGAAGAAGTAAATCCAGCTCTTTTTCCAGTTCCCCGGTGCCGCCGATTTTAACCCCCACCGGAATCCCGCCGGTCTTCCGCCGCAGGTTTTCAATTAATTCTCTCAAATCTGCCGGAGTTCTTATGGCCAGCAAGCGGGGAGGAATAACCGCTTTTTCCCCTTGTTCCACGCTTAATAATTCCTGAAGGTTGGGGGTTCTGGCCAGGCGCCGGAGGGGTATTTCCCCGGGAACCGGCCCCCATAATCCCTGCCCGAGTTGGATTTCTATGGCATCCGCCTGCCGTAAAACCTCCAGATCCTTTCCCAAGTGCCCCCTGGCATATTGGACGATCAGTTTTTCCGCCGCGAATCGCTCGGCCGGTAAAAAAGGCCCGCTTCCCGAATTAACCGCCGTACCGGCCATGGTGGCGCCCAAGGCCAAAGCTTGTTTGGCCCAGGCGTTAAGGGCCGTTTGATAAGCCATCCCGCCGATGAGGATCGGGATCTTGAGGCGTAAAGGCCGCCGGCTGCAAGGCCCGATCACCACTTCTGTTCCGACCGCCCGGTAATCCAAACCCGGTAAGCGGTGGAGATAAACCGGGTTAAAAAGCAGACTTTCCCAGGGAGATTTAACCTTTCTCCTTCGCAAAGCAAACCGGGGTTGGTTTTCGTCACATGAAGCAGATTTTACCCCTAAGCGGCGGCCGGCAGGCCTCTCTTTTAAAATATGAAATATCTCCAACCAGTCTTCCCAGTAACGGTTGGTAACCAACCGGGCGTAACGACGGGGAAAAAAGAGACTGGTAAAAAAGGGCCAAACCGCCAGGAGAAGAAGAAATGAGAACAACATTCCCGTGACCGCCGCCGCTGCCTGGAGAAAGAAGTTCCCCATGATCTTTCCCCTCTCTTTACTTTTCTCTCTCTTATGTTCTATGTTATAATTTGCCCTTTTTTTCCTGCTTTTAATCATAATAACTTTTTATATCAACTTTGGCTTTTCCTATAGTTTCCACCAGGAAAACCCCAGCCCGGGAAGAATTATCACTCAAAGAAACTCATTTCAAGTCGTCTTACTTATACCAATCGTCCCAGCTTTTTCTCGCACCCGCGCTCACTGCCCGACGACCATAACCCAAATCTCAGCAGAAGGAGAGTGTGATTTCATGAAGGAAAAACTGTCCCTGCTTTGCCTTGCCCTCTTCTTTGCGCCGTTGATCCTCTTGTTTTCCGAAACAACGGCCGCCCAGACATACCAAGTTAAGCCCGGTGATTCCCTTTTCCTTATTTCCCGGAATTTTGGCACCAGTATCGAAGCTTTAAAAGCTGTTAACAATTTGCCTTCCAATCTCATTTATCCCGGGCAAATTTTAAAAATCCCCGGCGCAGGGACAAGCAGTTACATTGTCCAACCGGGCGACAGTCTGTTTCTCATCGCCCGCCGGTACAATTTATCCCTTTATGAACTCCGGCAGGCCAACAATATCTGGCACGACTATATCGTACCCGGGCAGATCCTTTATATTCCCAAGGCGCAAAGTGCACCGCCGCCGCAGACATCCGTCTATACCGTCCGCCCCAATGACAGTCTCTACCTTATCGCCAAGAAATATGGAACAACAGTCGAGAAGATTAAGACTCTCAACAACCTGAAAAGCGACATCATCTATCCCGGGCAACAGTTGATGATCCCCTCCTCATCCGGCGGAGGATCCGCTCCCGGCACCGGATCTCTCTCCGCTGCGGATCTTGATCTTTTGGCCCGCCTGGTCCGGGCGGAAGCGGAGGGTGAACCTTATGAGGGACAAGTGGCGGTGGCCGCCGCCGTTCTCAACCGCCTCAGGGATCCCCGGTACCCCGACACCATACCGGGGATCATTTATCAAGTCCTTGACGGAAAATACTATCAATTTTGTCCGGTGGCGGACGGAAGGATCAACCTCCCGGCCACCGCCTCTTCCAAGCGGGCGGTCCAAGACGCCCTGCAGGGATGGGATCCTTCCGGCGGAGCCATCGGCTTTTACAATCCGGTTACCGCCACCAATTCCTGGGTGCGGCAGCGACCGGTTACTGCTGTCATTGGCAATCACGTGTTTTATAAATGAAGCGGTTTGCAACTGCGACAAAAAAGAGAGTACCGGCAGCCGCCGGTACTCTCTTTAATATAATGGAAAAACCTTTTGTCAGGTCATAGTCGAGATACTCATCGCCAAAACCTTGTCCGGAACGGCAGTAAACAACGGACTTACTGATTCCCGGGCATGAATGCGTTTTATGGCCTCCCCAAACAACGGCGCCACCGATACAATCTTGATTTTCTTGGAATTTAAGGCCCACTTATTATCCACCGAATCGGTGCCCACCAACAACTCAATCGGACTTTCTTCAATCCGGGCGACACCCTCTTTATTCAGCAAGACATGGGAAAGACAGGCCAGAACCCGCTTTGCTCCCCTTTGCTTTAACCCTTTCGCCGTTTCGATCAAAGTCCCGCCGGAAATACTAAAATCATCAACGATAATGGCGTTTTTGCCTTCAACATCACCGATAATATCCAGCAACTCCGCCCTTTCTTTATGATCCCTTCTAATCTTGTCGCCAATGGCTACCGAGACGTCCAGATAAGACCCGAACTTCCTTGCTTGCTTGGCAAAACCTGAATCGGGAGAGACGACCACGTAGTTGTCTAAATTTAACTTTTTAATATACTCGCAAAGCACCGGCATGGCAAACAAGTGATCCACCGGTTTCGCAAAAAAACCTTGAACTTGCGGACTGTGCAGGTCCATGGTTACCACCCGGTCCGCCCCGGCGGCCTCAATCGCATCGGCACAGACCCGCGCGCGGATGGAAACCCGGGGTTCGTCTTTTTTGTCCCCTTTGGCATAAGAGAAGTAGGGAATGATCGCAGTGACCGATGAGGCGCTGGCCCTTTTGAACGCGTCCATCCAAAACAAGATTTCGACAAATTCATCATTCGGCCGCAAGGCCATGGGCTGAACCAGGTAGACATCATTGTCCCGCACGGTCTCTCTCACCCGGACGAAGATATTGCCTTCGGAGAAAGTCACTACTTCCGATTTTCCAAGTTCAACTCCCATATATTTACACATGCGCTCAGCAAAGGCTTTCCCAGAACTTCCGGCGAAAATCTTTATTTTACTGCCCTCTAACATCTTTCAATTCCTCCAATTTTGTACTTGACTTGATATGGTTTGCATAAATTGCCATCAAGCTTACTTGGTTTTTATAGTGGACTGTATGGTGCCATAATTTACCGGGGATGCTAAGATGACAGTGGAGTATCGCCTGCCGTTTTTCACCAATTTCTTGCCTACGCCGGAAAGAATGCACGGCCAACTTGAAACTGGATCCAAAGATATTTCTTGCAAATGCTCTCCATCCCGCCTCCCCGGGAAGGAAAAGCCACAGCCGTTACCACGATAATCTTGGATAAGGTTCCCCGCGGCCCTACCCCCGGGAGAACCCGTAACCGAACAGATTTGCGGCCCACAAAAAAGCACCTTTACACTAGAGAAGGGCGATCACATCCGGTTCCTACTCCGCTTTTTTTATGATCACTTCCACCCTTCCCTGTAGAAGGCGTTTAAATTTCTCGGCGTCATTTATGGAGCCAACCAAGCCCGGTTTCCCATAATGCATTGGAACGGCGGTCGACACCCCGAGATCCAGGGCCGCCGCCGCCGCTTCTTCCGCAGTCATGACATAGGTTCCGGAAACCGGTAAAAGCGCTATGTCCGCTTTGATCTCTTTCATTTCCGGTATCCGGTCGGTATCGCCGGCGAAATATATTCGTCTCCCCTTAACGGTAAGAACATAGCCAACCCAGCCGTTCTCCCGGGGATGAAACGGTTTATTCGTGTTATAGGCCGGCACGGCTTCAATCTCCAGGCCTTTTACCGTGACTTTCTCGCCCGGCTTGACAATGGTCGCTTTGCCGTCGATTTTAGGAACGCAATCTTCTGTGGCTACCACCACGGTTTCCGGTTTCTGGATTTTCTTAATATCATCAGGGGAAAAATGGTCAAAATGATTGTGGGAGACCAGCACCACATCGGCTGGTTCGTCTTTTTTAATCAGATAGGGATCCAGGTAGACGACGGTTTCCCCATTGACTTTAAAACTGGCATGTCCCAACCAGTGCAACCAATCCAACACTCTCCCATATCACCTCCTTTTGGTTTTTTTAATAATTACCGGTTGCGGTCAAGCGGTTCTACGATCATTATACCAAATTTCCGGGGAATTGTTATCCCTATTTATTTTTTCCCGCGCCGTTCCCCGCCGCTGTAAAAAGATTAGGGTAGAAAAGTTAAATCTAAAAACTCTTCAACCGGGGTTTTTCCTTGGATCAATCCTGCTTCCGCCATCAAATCCTGGGATTCCCGCCAGGCGCCGGGGTCCGAGTATCCCAGCCCCTTTTCCCGGGTGTAGTCGCTTTCCCAGATTTCCATAGAAGCCAGGAGGACTTGCTTTTCGATCTTCTTTTGCTCCTCTCCCAACTCCGGCAAGTGCTTGAGGCAGATTTCGAAGGCCTCGTCCGGGTGCTTGAGGGCATATTCAATCCCCCGCACGCTGGCCCGGACCATGCCCCTGACCACTTCCGGCGCCCCGGCAATCATTTTTTCGCCGGTGACCAAACCGTGTCCCACCAGGGAAAAATAATCCCACGAAGGGATTATGTTTATCTCATAACCCATGTTCTTCAGTTTTACCGTTTCATTGTTGGCGAAGACCACTACCGCGTCCACCAACCCCTCTGTTAAAGCGGAAATTTGCCCGTAGCCGACATCCACCAGTTCGACGTCGGTCTCCGCCACTCCGCTGCTGTGTAAGATGGCCTTCATCGCCAGGAGACTGGTACCGTATAAGGGGAGCCCGATTTTGCGGCCGGTTAAGTCTTGCGGGGTATGAATCCCGCTGCCGGCCAGGGCGACCACGGCCGGAGGAAACTTGGCGTACAGGCACATCAAATAGACCACCGGTATACCCTGTGAACGGGCGGTAATCACCATGTCCCCGCCGGCCAGGGCAAAATCAATCTTCCCCGCCGCCGTCAAAGGAAGAGCGTCGATGTCCATCCGGTAATCAAATTCAACCTCCAGGCCTTCTTCGCGGAAAAAACCCTTTTCTTCCGCCACATACCAGGGGGCAAACTGGACATTGGGAACAAAGGTCATAGCCAGAGTTATTTTTTGCGGCCGGGACCGGGCAATCATCAAGACGGCCGCTCCTGCCACAAGCACCACGGGAAGTAAAAACCATAAAAGTTTTTTTCTCATTTTTTTCTCCTCCTCCACTTTAATTTACCCGCCGTTTCTTCTCCACCTAACCCTCCACCCGTCTCCTTTTCGCGGCGCTTCTCTTTTCAATGACTTTTAAAGGCAAGCCTTTTTTCGTGCTGCCGCTTTTTTTCAAGAACGGGCCGCGAAGGGCCGGGGATGAAGTCCGGCGGAATTTTCTCCCGTAAGATTGGTCATTCCTTGCGTTTCCAGGGCATGGTCAGGTATTCCACCAAGGAAACCAGCAAGTAAAAGCTGATTCCCAGGATAGCCAGGACCAAAAGGGCCACGAAGAGCAGGGGGGTGTCAAAAACCCCGCGGGCCGTATTGACCAGATATCCCAGTCCCCGGCCGGCGCCGGCAAATTCTCCCACCACGGCGCCGATAACCGAAAGCGTCATTCCCATCCTTAATCCGCCAAAAAGAACCGGCAGGGCGGAAGGAAGCTCCAGTTTAAAAAAGATGGTCTTGCGTCCGGCGCCCATAATGACCATTAACTCTCTAAACCTCCGGTCGGTTCCCCTGAACCCTACCACCCCGTTGGTGAGAATAGGGAAAAAAGCGGTCAAGGCGGCGATTAATACTTTTGAGGTTACGCCGAACCCGAACCAGATCACCAGCAAAGGGGCAAGGGCAACTATGGGGACCGCCTGCAGGCCCACGATATATGGGGTAAAAATCTTTTCCAAAAACGGATTCCGGGCCAATATATAACTAATGGGTAGCGCGGTTACGGCAGCCAGACAAAAACCGGAAAAACTCTCGAAAAAGGTGGCCGACAAATGGCGTAAGAGCAGTCCCTGCCTTTGAAACTCCTGAAATCTGGCCCAAACTTCCGCCGGGGACGGGAGAAGGAAGGGCTCGTAAAAACCGGCCGCCATCTTCCAAAGGAACAAAAAGAGGAGCAAGCCGAGGGGAAGGGAAAAGTATTCATAGTTACGCCGGATTAATTGCCTGATTCGTTTTCTCGCCACTACTCTCTCCCCCATCCCTGTTCCAAAATATCATGGACTTTCCCGACCAACCGGCTGAACTCCGGTGTCCCCATTAGCTTGGGATTTCTGGGGAAAGCCAGATCCACGCTGACTTCCCCCAAGATACGGCCGGGGTTTTCCCCCATCACCACCACCCGGTGGGAGAGAAAAACCGCCTCGAAGATGTCATGGGTGACAAAGAGAACCGTATTCCCCGTGCGCGCCTGGATCCTTAAAAGTTCCAAATGCAACTGGATCCGGGTTATGGTATCCAGAGCCGCAAACGGCTCATCCAGCAAAAGAAGACGGGTATCCGCCGCCAGCCCTCTGGCCAGGGCCGCCCGCTGTTTCATCCCTCCGGAAAGCTGGTGCGGGTACTTGTTCTCCACTCCGTTTAAATTGACCAGTTGCAATAATTCCCGGGCTTGCCGGTTCAGTTCCTCCTCATCTCTTTGCCCTCCGGCCTTAATTTCCAGGGGAAGGCGGACATTGGCCAAAACGGTCCGCCAGGGAAACAAGAGCGGATCCTGGGGGACGAAACCCAAACCGGAGCAACCGGGGACCGCTTTCTTCCCGTATACCTTGACCGTGCCTTTTTCCGGCGCCAGCACCCCGCAGATCAGCCGCAGCAAAGTGGATTTTCCACAACCGCTGGGTCCCACCAGACTGACAATTTCCCCTTCATTGACGTGAAAAGTCACCCCGGCCAGTTCGGGAGGAGTTCCCGGTTGAAAAGAAAGAGTAATGTTTTTAACCTCAATCACGGGCTCCGCCATGTTCAACCCCCCGATAACAAAAAACCCTGAATAAAATTCAGGGCCTATAATTTTAAAGTTTTTCTTCTCCCATCCGGACTATACCGTCGGTTCTGGATTTTCACCAGATCAGCCGCGCAGGCTCGTGGACTCGGGAATTACCCTCACCACCGGTCGGGAATTGGCCGCAGCCTCACCCTGCCCTGAAGAAAAACGCTTATGCACTTATTCAATTGTTATGCTAAATATTTATTATTATCACTTATTATACAATTACCCGAAAGGATTGTAAAGATAAATCTTTCACCCTGCTTGCCGCCGGTTATTTTTCCTGTCAAAACCGGATAAGAGCCGCTGCCGGCCATTTTTTCAGGTTGGCTCCAGGATGACCTCCAACGGCCCGGAAGGAAGAAAACTCTTCTCCACGGCCAGAAGTAAAGCCGGGTAAGAAAAGGCCTGGCTGACCATGGTCGACGGAGAAGGTTTCTCTTCCTTGTAACGTATGCGCAACCGGGACTCTTCCAACCTGACCTCCACCGGTTTGATTTGGTACCCGCCCGTCGGTCGCTCCCCCAGGTAAAGCGCGATAAAGATCATTTCTTCCGGCCGCCGGATCTGCGGAAGCGACCTGAATTCTTCCGGACAATCACTCTTTCCCCCGGAATAAACTTCGTAACCGGGCCGGGAACGCCCGTTGATTTTAAAACTGTAAAAAGGCAGTTTAACCATTTTTCCCTTTTTCCCCTTCACCGCTGGTAAAGAAGGCAGTAACACCGGCGGGCAACCGCCGGCGCCGGCGGTCCAGCCATTGCCGGATTCCGGGCGGGATATATTTCCTTTGTATCGTCACCTGAAAGAGATCCACCAGTAAACGGGTCAAACGGTCCGCATCGTGCCGCACCAAGTTGTTGGCGTGGAGCAGCGGGGCTTCAATTACCACGGAGCCCAGCCGGGAAATCTCTTCCCTGTCCACCACCACCGGCGCCGCTCCTTCCAGTTCGTAGAGAAGCCGCGCTTTTTCCGGTACTTCCTGGTTGTTGACGATAACGTAATCCACCAAATTGCCCCCGGTATGCTCGATGATGGCCTGTAAATGCCGGGAAGCGGTGTAACCGGTCGTCTCGCCGGGCTCGGTCATCACATTACAAATATATACTTTCGGCGCTTTCGTTTCCCATAAAGCCTTGGTGATCTCCTTTACTAACAGGGGAGGAATGACACTGGTATAGAGACTTCCCGGGCCCAGAAGCACCACGTCCGCCTGGTAAATGGCTTTCACGGCTTCCGATACCGCTCCCGCTTCCGGGGGATCGAGAAACACCCGGCGGATTGGGCGTTTACTATTACCAATCGTGGACTCCCCGTTCACTACCGATCCGTCATCCAATTCCGCATTGATATTCACGTTTTCCAGGGTAGCCGGGAAGACTCTTCCCCGCACGGCCAAAACCTGGGAAGCCGCTTCAATGGCCCTTTCAAAATCCCCGGTAATCTCGGTCATGGCCGTCAAAAAAAGATTCCCGAAATTGTGCCCGGAAAGCCAGGTGCCGCCGTTAAAACGGTACTGCATCAACTGTTCCATCAACGGCTCCGGATCCGCCATGGCAATCAAACAGTTTCTAATATCCCCGGGCGGAAGGATCCCGAACTCTTCCCGGAGGCGTCCCGAACTCCCGCCGTCGTCGGCCACGGTAACAATGGCCGTCAAATTGGCGGTTATTTTTTTCAACCCGCGCAGAATGGTTCCCAAGCCGGTACCGCCGCCAATAGCGACGATGCGCGGGCCGTTATACAACTCCCGGAGGGAAAGGCCGCTCTGGTCGTTGCGTGAAGGGACCCAGGTCACCAGCTTCCAAAAAAGGCGGTAGACATTAAGACCGCCGGCCGCCGTTCCCCCCAGAAGAAACAAAACTCCCCACCATTTATGCAGGCCGGCATTGTTCAGCACCAAAAACAAGCCGGTCCCCACCATTAATACGGTAAAGAAAAACCACCCCATCCATAACCAGATTAATTTTTGTAAATTATTCCGGCGGGACATGCGCCCATCCCCCTTAAAGATCACGCCTTAAAGATCACGGTGTTTGACAAGGACTTTGTAACCCCTGGCCCGCAAAAAATCCCCCAGTTGATTGGCGATCGTCACCGAGCGGTGCCGCCCGCCGGTGCACCCGATGCCAATGATCAAGTGGGACTTCCCTTCGTTTATATATTGGGGAAGCAAAAAGTCCATCAGATCATAAATTTTCAGTAAAAAGCGGGCGGTTACAGGCCATTTCAAAACATAATCCGTCACTTCTTGCGTGTTTCCATCCATTTCCCGGAGGGAATCAACATAATGGGGGTTCGGTAAAAACCTGACATCAAAAACAAGATCCGCGTCCAAAGGGATACCGTGGCGAAAACCAAAGGAAAGCAGGGTGATTAAGAGTCTTTCTTCTCCGGAAAGCCCGCCGAATTTCTCGGCAATTCTCTCCCGGAGGCTGCGCACGCTCAGGTCCGAGGTATCCAGGATCATGGTGGCTTTGCCTTTCAACTCTTCCAGCATGATCTTTTCTTCCCTGATTCCCTCCAATATTCCCCCTTCGGAGGTTAATGGATGACGCCGGCGTGATTCCTTAAATCTTCTGACCAGAACGTCTTCCCGGGCCTCCAGATACAAAATCTCATAGGTCGAACCTTTCTCTTCCAGGAACTCCAAAGAGGAGGTAATGCTGTTAAAAAAATCTCCCCCCCGGACATCAACCACCAATGCTATTTTATTAATCCTCCCCCCCGACTGTGCACAAATCTCGGCAAACTTGGGAATTAAAACAGGGGGCAGGTTATCCACGCAAAAATAGCCCAAATCCTCAAAGGCTTTGACCGCTTCCGATTTCCCGGCCCCGGAGAGACCGGTGATAATCACAATCCGGATGTTCTGCATGTAGTTCTGCATATCCTCAAGAGGCTCCTTCCCGGCACGGCTGTCTCTACCGGCGGCGCCGTCGCGGCTGGAGTGAAAACCGCCGGTCAATGATTATTTCTGGTTGATAAAGAAAATTCCTCTCCCCGGCCGCCCAAATTATGCTCTGCACAACAAAAAAATCCCGGAAAAAATTCAATCCTTCTCCTTTTCTGCCCCGGACTGGCAAGGGGAGAAGGGATTTCCGGAATCCAATATCCGCTCGGCCCACGCTTGGCCCGTCCGCCGTCTATTTCATCTGCAGTTCATTAATGGTTTCCATATAAAACTTGGTGAGTTCCGCCGCCTGTTCCGGGGAACCGGCCTCACTGTAGATGCGGATCACCGGTTCTTCCGCGTCGGGAAGAACAAGGGCCCATCCTTCATCATGAAAAACCTTTAATCCGTCCACCGTTTCAATTTCCCGGTCCTTGTTCTGTTCAAAAAGAGTTCTCATGACCCGTCCCTTGTCATCCCAGGAACATTCCACCGCCTTATGGTCCATATAATACGGGGGTAAGGTCGCGACCAGTTCCGAAAGGCTCACCTGTTCCCGGGCGGTCAACTCCATAATCTTGACCAAAGAAAGCATGGCGTCAAAAGCCGGTTGGAATTGGGTTTTCCCGTCACGGCCGGCAAAGATTTTTTCTTCCGCCACCTTTTCCATTAAGGAACGGGAATTGGCCTTGGTCCGGATCACCTTCCCCCGGTAAGCCCGCGACAGTTCTTCAATAATCCTTGGCGCGGTAACCGGTACGGCGATGGTATTATGCTGCGAGTATTTTAAGATTAAAAAGGCAATCAAGGCTACGAACTGTTCGTCCTGGACCAGCCGGCCTTTCTCATCCAACAGGATCAATCTTTCCGCGTTATTGTCCACGACGATACCCAGGTCCGCCCCTTCTTGCCGGACACGCTCCCCGACTTCATCCAAAACCGAAAGGAGTTCTTTTAAGGTTTTCACCCTGGCCTCTTGGTTGTCGTCCATGGTCTGGCAATGCACAACGGTACATCCCAAGTTTTGTAATAAAGTGGGGAGGAGAAGGGAGAGAATCCCGCTGTCATAATTGGCCACCACTTTAAAGTGGGCCTTACGGATCAGTTCCGGGTCGGTGGTGGAGAGAATGCCGGCCACATACCGCTGGAAAAGGTAGGGCATGTAAAAAACTTCCCCGATTTTGTCCTCGGCCACCCGCCGGTATTCCTCGGTGAAAAAAATCTGTTCAATTTTCCTCTCCAGCGCCCGGTCGATGGAAAATCCTTTCTCATCCAGAAACTCTATCAACACCCCGTCCGTATTGCGGGGGGAAGTCCGGAGGTGAACTCCCCCGGCGGCCTCCAGGGTCACCACCGCATACCGGGTAATCGGGGTCGTCATCATCCCCAGGTCAAACAGGTTCACCCCGGTGGCCATAAACCCGGCAATCATGGCTCTTTTTAACATCCGGGCCGGTCGGGAGTGGTCGGCGCTAATCACGACCCGGCTTTTCTCCGGCAATAAAGAACCGTAGGCCACCCCCAGGCGGGCGACAAATTCCGGCGTCAATTCGCGGTTGACCGTCTTGTCCACCCCCAGGGTGCCAAAGAGCGTATTGCTCCAGCGGGTTCCCCACACCAAACTGTTGTTGAGCGTGGAACCGCTCTCTATATATTTTTCCGGCCAGACTTTAACTTCCGAGCGAATCAATGACCGGTTACCCACCGTACACCCTTCGCCCAAAACCGCCCCTTCATAGACCGCCACCTGGGATTTCAAATGGGTGCGGTGGGATAAAATCGCCCCCCGCAACTGGGAATCGTTCCCCACGTAAACATGGTTCCAAAGAATACTTCGCTTTACGGAAACATTTTCCTGGAGATGGGTATAATGGCCAAAAACCGAATACCCGTCCACCTTGACCCCTTTTTTAATCCGGGCGTATTCTCCAATTACCACCGGGGGTTTAAGCTCGCTTTCCCGGTGAATTTCCGCACCTGCGCCGGCCCAGATCCCCGAGGAAATTTCCCGGCCGGGGAGGGGCAGCCGCACTTTTCCGCTTAACAGGTCGTAATTGGCCTGCCGGTATTGGTCGAGATTTCCTATGTCCGACCAGTACCCGTCGGCCACATATCCATATAAAGGCTGTCCCTCCGCCAGCAAGCGGGGAAAAAGATCTTTGCTGAAATCCACGGCCTTACCCGGTTCATAAAATTTAAAAATTTCCGGTTCCAAGAGGTAAATTCCGGTGTTTACCGTGTCGCTGAAGACTTCACCCCAGCCCGGTTTTTCCAGAAAACGCCGGATCCTGCCCTCTTCGTCGGTGATGACCACCCCGTACTCCAAAGGATTGTTCACTCTGGTCAATACCAAAGTGGCCAAAGCTCTTTTACTTTGGTGATAAGCGATGGCCTCTTCCAGATTAAAATCGGTCAGGGCGTCGCCGCTGATCACCAGAAAGGTCCGATCCAGAAATTGTTCGGCGTTTTTGACACTGCCGGCGGTGCCCAGAGGCGTTTTTTCAATAAAATAATGCAGGGTAACCCCGAATTCATCTCCTTGGCCGAAATAGTTCCGGATTATTTCCGGAAGATAAAAAAGGGTTACCCCAATCTCGGTCAAACCATGCCGGCGAAGGAGCCCGACAATGTATTCCATGACCGGGCGGGTCGCCAGGGGAACCATGGGTTTTGGTTGTTTGCAGGTCAGAGGCCTCAGTCGTGTTCCTGTCCCTCCCGCCATGATAACCGCTTTCATTTTACAAACCTCCTGTCGTTTTTCACCGGCCGCTTCCGGTCCCGCCTTTCTCTTTGAGCCACCGGCGGCCGTTGACTGTTTACTCTTACACCCGGATGTAACGGTGAAAAACAGCCGCGTCCTCAACGCGGACCGGAAAAGGCGGCACGCTTTTCCGGCCCGCCGTCTCGCCGGTCGCCGGTTTCCAGGTGGAGCAGAGGTAATCCCGCCAGACTTCTTCATAAACGCCCAGCGTGGAGCGGGCTATTTTCCCCCAGTTGTATACCTCTTCAATTTCCCGCCGGGCCTGTTGTTGCATTTTTTCGCCGTGTTCGGGATGGGCAAGAAGCCAGAGAATATTGTCGGCCAGCGAATCAATACTGTTGGTGAAGGCTTTTAGTCCGTTTTCCCCGTGGCGGACAACTTCCCCCAAGCCTCCGGTATCATTTACGATTACCGGTGAGCCGGCGGCCATTGCTTCCAGAGCCACAATACCAAAAGGTTCGTAGAGACTGGGAAAAACCGCCATTGCGGCCAGGTGGAAAAGGGCGTTCCGGGTGGTGTCGTCCAAATACCCGCTGAAATAAACCTTGTCGTAAATACCCAGCTGCCGGGCTTTTTCTTGCAAAGCCGGCTCATGGGGGCCTTTACCGGCAATGACCAGTTTTATCCGGTGGTCCTGTTTTAAAACTTTTGCCGTGGCTTCCAGGAGATTGTCCAGGCCTTTCTCCCTGACCAGGCGGCCGATGGAAAAGATGATTTTTTCGTCCGGCGCGGCAAACTTTCCCCGTATTTTCTCCGCTTCTCCGGCGGGAAGGCGGAATTTTTCCGGATAAACCCCGTTGGGAATGACTCTTAATTTATCCGCAGGCAATTGAAAAACCTGACGCAATTCGGAAAACATGTAACGGCTGCAGCAGATTACCCGCCAGCTTTCAAAGCCGAGCCACCACTCGACGTCACTTATATACCGCTGTAAAAGATTATGCAGCCCGTTGTTCCTGCCCCACTCGGTGGCGTGAATCGTGGCCACCAGCGGCAGACGCCATACATGTTTCAAAAGCTTGCCCGCGTAGGCAACCAGCCAGTCATGGGCGTGAAGCAGCTGAAATTCTATCCCTTCCCGTTCCAAAGTGAAAGCTCTTTCCGTCAGATTCAAATTCAGTTGCAACACCCAGGGTAAAAAATCCGGCGGTTCCGGGTTGTTCATTGGCACCCGGTGTACGGTTACGCCGTCCATCTTTTCCCGGAGCGGCGCCCCCGGCAATCCCGTAGTCAACACATGAACCTCTTGTCCTATGGCCGCCAAAGCCAGGGATAGGTCATGGACGTGGGCGGCAATCCCTCCCACCGCCTTGGGAGGAAATTCCCAGCTCAGCATCAGTATTTTCATTGCCTCACCTCGCTTTGGTTTTATCCTTTATTTGCACCCGGAAACAGTCTCCTCTTTCCCCCGGCGCCGCCGGGGAAGACCCGCCCCGGCCGGACCGGACGGACGAGGCGGCAAGCGGCGGAGGAAAACCGGTCAAATGCCTGCTTCCGTCCTTTCTTAGTGGTGAACAGGAAATAAAGGATGAAAAAATACCCAATTAAGCAGCAGGAGAGGTGCCGGCCTTTGCAAAGGCCTTTGGTCATAAGACATCTTTAGTTTGTCCGTAAAGGAGGGGCGGCATACCCGGAAAGGACAAAAAAAAACCGGGCTTATCCGCCCGGTGCCTAGTTGCTTTTTATTCTGTTTTTTTCATCCAAAAGGATGATACGGGGGGTAAAATTTTTTTCTTCTTCTTTATCCACCAGCACGTAGGAGATAATAATCACCTTGTCACCCGGTTGCGCCAGCCGGGCCGCCGCACCGTTGACACAGATCGTTCCGCTGCCGGCTTCACCCTCCATTATATAAGTTTCAAATCTGGCCCCGTTGTTGACGTTTACCACCTGCACCCGCTCATAGGGCAAGATATCCGCCGCGGCCAGCAGTTCCCGGTCAACGGTAAGGCTTCCCTCGTAATTCAAGTTGGTTTCGGTTACCGTCCCCCGGTGAAGTTTACTCTTACACATTATCCTGAACATCCCGTCCCCCCCTTTGCCGGGCAGTCTATTGTAATATTATCAATCAGGCGGGTTTTTCCCACGCGGGCCGCCAAAGCAATTAAAGTTTTTCCCTTTATCTCCCGGACCGGTTCCCAGGTTTCGTCATCCCTGAATTCAAGGTACTCCAACTCCACCAAAGGAGACCCGGCAATCAGCCGGCGCATACCGGCGGCGAGGCGGGCGGTATCGGTTTCGCCCTTTTCCACCTGTTCCCGCGCATAAAACAGGCTTCGGGAAAGGACCGTAGCCTGGCGCCGTTCGTCGGCGGAAAGATAGGTGTTCCGGGAACTCATGGCCAACCCGTCCTCTTCCCGGACGGTAGGGATGGCCCTGATTTCCACCGGCAGGTTAAGGTCGAAAACCATTCTCCGGATTACCCGGAGTTGTTGGGCGTCTTTTTCCCCGAAATAAGCCCGGTCCGGCTGGACAATATTAAAAAGCTTGGTCACCACCGTGGCCACCCCCCGGAAATGACCGGGCCGGTGCGCCCCACATAAACCCTGGGAGAGCCGGCTTACTTCGACATAAGTCTGGTAACCGGGAGGATACATCTCTTCCGGCTCAGGATGAAAGATGGCGTCCACCCCGATCTCTTCCGCGGCCCGCCGGTCCCGTTCCGGATCCCTGGGGTAACGGTCATAATCCTCACCGGGACCGAATTGCGTAGGATTAACAAAAAGGGAAACGACCACCCGGTCGTTTTCCCGCCGGGCCGCCTCCATCAAGGCCAGATGCCCCCGGTGAAAATAGCCCATGGTCGGAACCAGGGCAATCTTTTCCCCCGCCCGGCGCCATTTGGCCGTCAAATTTCGCATCTCCGGAATAGTTGTTATCCACTGCAAAGGGTCTCCCTCCTTCGCGGTCAGCCTTTCAATCCGTCTTTGGCCTCTTCTTTCTTTTGGAGAAAGAGTTGCAACTCTTCTTCATTCATTCTTCGCGACTGTTCCTCGCCGGGGAAGACTCCCGCTTTTACTTCCCGGACATACTGTTGTAAACCTTCTTTGATTGCCTTCCCCGCGTCGGCATATCTTTTGCTGTGCCGGGGCTGGAAATCGCCATAGAGACCGAAGAGATCGTGAAAAACCTGGACCTGGCCGTCGCATTCCGGTCCGGAACCAATACCAATGGTCGGAATCTGTAATTCCCGGGTAACCTCCCGCGCCACCTCCCACGGTACCAACTCCAAGACCAGGGCGAAAGCCCCGGCTTCCTGTAACAGGCGGGCATCTTCAACCAGTCGCAGCGCCTCCGTTCCGGTTTTCCCCTGCACGAAGAAGCCGCCGATCCTATGAATAAACTGGGGGGTAAATCCCAGGTGGCCCATGACCGGGATCCCGGCGGCCGTTAATTTTTCTACCGCGGGCACCGCTTCCCGTCCGCCCTCCAGTTTAACGGCCTGCGCTCCCCCTTCCTGAATAAGCCGCCCGGCATTGCGCAAAGCTTCTTCCAGGGTCACTTGGTAAGAAAGAAAAGGCAGGTCCGCGACGATTAGAGATTTTTTCGCGCCTCTGGCCACCGCTTTCGTATGATGGATCATCTGGTCCATCGTCACTTCCAGCGTGGTTTCGTACCCCAAAACCACCATCCCCAGACTGTCCCCGACCAAAATCATCTCCACACCTGCTTCTTCCGCCAAACGGGCGCTGGGGTAATCATAAGCCGTCACCATGGTGATCTTTTCCCCCGACTCCTTTAACTTCAAAATCTGTCTTACTGTCACTTTCTTCACGTTTTAAACCTCCTGCCTCTTATGGAAAATAAAAATACCCTCCACCGGGCGGAAGGTATTTCCCTTGCTTTACCCACGTCTTCTGCCGTCTCGGTCCGTCCGGATCCCAGCGGTTGTTGAAAATCTGATGTTGTTTATTATTTATAATAACCGGCGGCCAGAAAAGTATGGAGGAGCCATCCTTCCATCTTTTACCGCCGTAAATTGCTATTCTTGCGCTTTTCGGCTGATCTCCACCTCCGCGTAATCCAAAATCCCGCCGCTGGGAGGAAACGGTTTTCTCACCCGGACCACCACTTCCTCTACCGTGTAGGCGGAGAGGATCTCGTCGGCAATTGTTTCGGCTATGGTCTCCAATAAATTAAATTCCCGTTCTTCGACGATATCCTTGATTAGAGTATATACTTCCACATAATTTATACCAAGGTCCAAATCGTCGGCCGCGGCGGAAGGTTTCAGATCGAGATATAATTCCACATCAACCTCGATTCTCTGTCCCAACTCTTTTTCCGCGGCAAAGGCGCCGTGGTAACCGTAGAAGACCATATTTTTTAGAATCAGCCGGTCGCGAGCCACTATTTATCCCTTCTTTCTTATTTACCATTGTACCTCATGAAGACCGATATGTGAATAGTTTTTTCCCTACTTCTTGGCGATGATTATTAAAATTCCTGTTAACCCGGTTATTGTTAAATGATTGCCCCGGTTGCAAAAAGGGCTTTTTGTTGACAAACCCGCTCCGGCAAATGTACAATTAAACATGATAAAGATAAGGAGTGGCACTTTTGAACAATCAATCCAGTCTCCAAGCGGAAATCATCAAACTTAAAAAGCAAAGAAACGCTTTAATTTTAGCCCACAACTATCAAAATGACGAGGTGCAGGAGATAGCCGACTATATCGGCGACTCCTTTGCCCTCAGCCGGCTGGCGGCGAAAACCCCCCATCCAGTAATCGTCCTCTGCGGGGTTCATTTTATGGCGGAAAGCGCCGCCATTCTTGCTCCCGGAAAAACCGTTCTTTTACCGGAGCCGGACGCCGGTTGTCCTTTAGCGGAAACGGCGGAACCGGAGACGGTCCGGAGCTGGAAAAAAAAGTACCCCCAGGCCGCCATAGTCGCGTATATTAATTCTTCGGCCGCCGTCAAAGCGGAAAGCGATATCTGCTGTACTTCCTTAAATGCCGTCCAAATCGTCCGTTCGTTGGAGAGTAAGGAGATCATCTTTTTACCCGACCAAAACCTGGGTTCCTATGTGGCCGCGCAAATTCCGGAGAAGACAGTCCATCTCTGGCCGGGCAACTGTCCCATCCACCACAAGGTAACGGCGGACGAAGTAACCCGGTTAAAGTCTCTTCACCCCGGAGCCGAGGCCCTGATTCACCCGGAATGCCGCCCAGAAGTCTTGGCCCTGGCCGATTTCATCGGCAGCACGACCCAGATTATTGAGCGGGTGGAAAAAGCAAAGGCTTCCCGCTTCATCATTGGTACCGAAAAGGGAGTGCTGCACATCTTGAGAAAAAAATACCCGGACAAACAGTTTTTCCTCCTCTCGCCGGAGCTTGAGTGCGCGGACATGAAAAAAGTTACCCTCCACAAAATCTTCTGCGCCCTCCGGGACATGAAACCGGTAATTTCCGTACCCGAACCAATCCGTTCCCGGGCTAAGCTTGCTCTGGAAAGAATGATCGCCTTCTCGTCCCAACCGTCGTAAATTGGCGGCAGGAAAAAAGCTCCGGGGACCGGGAAGAAAAGAAGGGCAGGTGACCGCGTTTGCTTATCCCTCCGGATTACTTAATCAAAAAAATAGTCGGCCTCGCGCTGGAGGAAGACCTGGGAAGCGGCGATATCACCTCGGCGCTCACCGTTCCCCGGTATCTGAAGGGGACCGGGCGGTTTGTCGCCAAAGAAGCCGGGATCATCTGCGGCTGGCCGGTGGTGGAAGAGGTTTTTCGCCAATTAAATCCCGCCATTGAACTGGAATTGCACTGTCTGGAAGGGGCCGCCATTAGTCCCGGCGATCTCCTGGCCAAGGTAAAAGGCCCGCTGCGGGAGATCCTTTCCGGGGAAAGGACCGCCCTTAATTTTCTCCAGCGGCTCTCCGGAATTGCCACCCGGACCCGTTTCTTCCGCGACCTGCTGGCCGGGTTCCCCCACGTGAAACTGGTGGATACAAGAAAAACCACTCCCGGCCTTCGGGCTCTGGAAAAATACGCCGTGCGGGTCGGCGGCGGACATAACCACCGTTTCAACCTGGCGGACTCGGTTTTAATCAAAGACAATCACCTGACCGTAGCCGGAGGCGTGCAGCAAGCGGTAACCTCCGTCCGGAACAACATCCCCCATACCATGACCGTGGAAGTGGAAGTGGAAACCGAAGAACAAGTAAAAGAAGCGCTGGCCGCCGGCGTTGACCTCATTATGCTGGACAACATGACGCCGGAACAAATAAGAGAAATGGTCAAACTGATCAACGGCCGCGCTCTGGTGGAAGCTTCCGGCAACATTACGGCCGAAAACATCAAGGTTGTTGCCGAAGCCGGGGTTGATATTATTTCCGTCGGTTCCTTGACCCATTCCGTAAAAGCCCTGGATATCAGTTTGGAAATCTTAAGCCCCAATTAAACCCAATTAAGCCGTCCGCTGAGGTGACGGGAACGGTATTAACAAAAAACGGGCTCCAGCTGGAGCCCTTATCCATATCCATATCCATAAAGCAGTCCACCACCCCTCTAAAACAGGGGCTCTCTGCTCTCCTTACCGCTGACACCGCGCATAACGCAATGAAGCAGCTGCCAATAAGCCGGCAAGGATACTCCCCCGGCGCCCCTTACGGGCGACGAACAACGAGGTTCCGAGAACCATAGCGCGACGTGTAACGGGCAGCGGACAACGGGGAGCGAGCCCCTTACGGGCGGCAAGCGGCGAGGTTCGAGCAACTAGAACTGTAACCCGGCCGTCAAATAGAGGCCGCTTATTGCTTTGTCAGCCCAAACCCCGGCCACGTCCACCTTAACCGGGCCCAGCCTGGTCCCGAGGCCGCCGGTAAGATTAAAGTCCCCTTCCTCCGTATACCCGCCGACCCTCACCGCCAGCAGGCCGAGGGGGAGCACCGGTTGTTCCAGTCCCACCCGGAGGCTGGTTTGGCCGCCTCCCAGCGGTGTTTCCAAATCCGCGGCCACCAGTGTCCCCAGGACCGGTACTTTAACGGCGCCGCCCACCACCAGCACGGTGGGAAGGCTGTACCTGCCCTCCCATTCCTGATGGGCAAGGGTGGAGCCGGTATACCTGTCACCGCTCAGCTTGATCTCACCCAAGGGGAAATCCCGGACCACCGCCGCCGCCCGCACCGTTTCTCCCAACCGGAACATACCGCCCAGATCCACTGCCCAACCGGAACCGCCGCCGTAGCGGATCTCTTTATTAATCTCAGTCGTTCCCTGCAGGACATGAACATATTTGATATTTCCGCCCACGGCCAGAAGGGGGGTAAATGTCCGCGCCAGGGTAAGGGCGCCCTGCGCCTTGCCGGTAATATCCATTTTCCCCGCTTCTTTCGAGGAATACATGGTCATGTCCCCGAAAACATGCAACCCGAAGCCGGAAGTATTAAAGCCCAAACCCAAATTGGCCGCGCCGGAGACTGTTCCAGCCTTCAGCTCCGGATAACTCTCTCCTTCACTTAATTCTCTCAGGAAAGCAAATATTCCGTCCCATTCCCCGCTCCCGCCGGCCACAGGCATAAAAACAAACCGTGACTGGGTGATCCCCGCCGGATTCCAGTAAACGGCCGTTCCGTCATCAGCTACGGCAGAATAAGCGCCTCCCATCCCAATCGCCCTGGCCCCCCAGCTGGGTGCGGCCGCCAAGCCTGCCCGGGCCGAAAAAAGCAGTAACAAGAGGCCAATCAAGAAAAAGTTCCATCTTTTCATCGGTATTGTTCCTCCCTGTTTCGAAGGTATGAACCGTTATTCCTGACAATAACAATATCTTTTCGCCGGAGAAAGGAATACTCCTTTTGGTAATAATCTGTCACCGGCCGCCCGGTCAAACCCGGCCCTCCCAACGTTAACTAAATCGGTAAGTCACTTGCACTTTCCCTTTCATTTTCACTCCCGTCCTCACTCTCACCCTCACTCCCGCTCTCGCTATCACTCTCATTGTCACTCCCGCTCTCACTCTCACTCTCACTGTCACTTCCGCTCTCACTTTCAATCTCAGCATACCACCGGTTATTTTCCCGGTTAACATCCGGCCACCATTCTTCGGGATCGAGCGTTACCGTCAGGGGCGGGGCAAGGGTTGTCACCAAAACCTCCTCTCCACCTCCGGACCAGATAAGAGTTTCCTCCTGCACCTCTTCCGCCGTTTCCACCCGTAAAAGCACCCGGCCCCGGAATGGGCGGCTGTTTTCCCCGTGCTCCATCCGGATTCTGGTCAAATAACCTTCTTCCTCTTCCCGGGCCGTTGTTGTCACTTCTTCAACCCGTAAATCGAGGGCGGCGTTGGAATAGAAAAAATAATCGAAAAACCAGTCCAGTTCCATTTCACTAACCTTGGCCGCCAACTCCTGAAAAGCTTGGACGGTTCCGACACGCCCCCTGTATTCCCCGTAGAAACGGCGTAATAATTCCAGAAAAAGATCGTCGCCCAGTTGATACCGGAAAGCATGCCAAACCAAGGGCGCTTTGTAATGAAGTAAATCCTTTTGCCAGTCTAAGACGGGAAAGATCTCAAAAAGCGCCTTTTCATATTTCCCGTATTTCCCCCGGTGCACCAGGTAATTATGGTAGCAATCCTCCAGAAAAACCCGGGCCTGCTCCGGGGGCTGCAGCCGGCAAAGGGCCAGATAAGCTGCGTAGCGGGCCAGCCCTGCCGCCAAAGAGCCGCCTTTCTCCGCCGAGCCCATAACGGCCCCGGTCCACCAGGCCCGGGCGATTTTATCGGCCAGATTAATGTCATCCTCCAGTTGATAAGCGCGTTCCCGGTTCTGGTAAAAAGCCGGACGCTGGAAACCAAGATGCAATACGGTTTGGTATATGGTGGCATCGCCGGCAACCGGCGCGTATTGTTCAAAGATAAAACTGTGTTCCCGGAGGGGTAAATCCCCAAAGAGTTCGCGGAAATAAGCCGTTGTTTCCAGGGTTTTGTCGATCAACAAAGAAAAAAGGGACCCGTTCGTCTCCGTGCCGTAAAAGTCATAGAGGAAATCACCGGTCTCCACTGTTTGCACTTTCTCCTTCTTTCCCACATAAAGCATGGCCGCGGAGGCGGGGTGGGGCATCACGAATTGATAGGCCTTGACGTCATCCCTTATGTCCGTAACCGAGTCCAGGATCCCGGAAAAAACAGGCACCCAATTTTGGTCAACGATGCACTTAAACAAGGAGAGTTTTTCTTCCCGGAGCATTCCCGGTGTCCGGGCATACCAAAACTGATCCGGGGGGAAAAAGTAAGCTTCATTTTTCCGGGGGAGTTTTCCGGCGTAGAGCAGGCAGAGATTTTCCCGCTTCGCTTCGTTCTCCCCGTCGGGCGTCAGATAAACCTTCCAAAAAGTCACCTCTTCACAGGTGAACCACTTTTCAAAATCCACGTCTTTACCGTTGAGTTTTATGGAATCAAAAGTAAAATTTTTATTGAGGGCAAACGGCTGAAAATCTGCCTGTGCCTGTTCCCCACCGGTTTCGTATTCGATTATACTTTTCCCGGTGATCATACCCGGGGAAAACCTGATTTCGATCTCATGCGAATAGATCTTCAGCCAATCTTTTTGCAAAGCCTCTTCCAAAAGGGCATTTCTGCTTCGGCCCATCCATCGTTGATAAAAAACCCGCAGCGGCGTATTAAAAACCAAACCCCCGGTCACCAGCAAAACAAAGAGAATAATCCCCAGCAATATTCGGAAAAACCTTTTTTTCATTTAAAATCCCCCATACCCGGTTACGAATAGATCTTTTTCTGTTGCTGTCATAAGTTATGTTAAAACATTAACATAAACTGCCGGTAAGCGACCATAATTTTACCAAGCCTAACAGGAATTGCTCAAGGTATTATTCTCTTCCCGACCGTTTTCTCCTTCTTTAAACTTTATCCTGTCTCTTGTTCTCCCTCTCTCCTTTTTCTTTACTGTTACCCCGGCGTCCCGGCGGGTTCTTTCCGGAAAAAGACCGGCATAAGTTTGGCTTTATGAACAATAAATTAAAAATGAAGCCTTCTGCGCAAAAAAAGCAGGAAAAGTCCGGAGCCGGTCCGAATACTTTTCCGACAAACAATAAACTGCCAAAAGCAAAGTAAATTCCCTGTTCCGGGAGAACGAACCACCCTTGACCGGGAGTGATCGAACATCGAAAAATACCAGGACCAATTGGAAAAAATCGGCCTGCGCCTGCCAAAAGTCTTGTTGCCGGCCAAAGGAGTGGACTTGACCAAATGGTCGGTTATTGCCTGCGACCAGTATACTTCACAGAAAGACTACTGGGAAAAGGTGGCGGCCTTTGTGGGGGATTCCCCCTCCACCTTACATCTGATCTTCCCCGAATGCTACCTTGAGGACCGGGACGCCGGGGAAAGAATTGCCCGCATTCATTCTTGCATGCAGGAATATCTGGCCAAAAAGATCCTCCGTCCGCAACCGCCGGGCTTAATCCTTGTCGACCGGCAAACCAAATACACCAAGTCCCGTAAAGGTCTCTTTCTCGCCGTGGATCTGGAGAAATATTCGTACCGGAAGGAACCGGGAAGTTTAATCCAGGCCACCGAAGAGACCATCCTTGACCGGCTTCCTCCCCGCCTCAAAATACGGGAAAACGCCGTCCTGGAGGTTCCCCACGTTATCGTGCTCATTGACGACCCGGACCGGAGGGTAATTGAACCTTTAGCCCGTCATCTTGACGCTTTGCCCGAATTGTACAATTTCGAACTAATGATGGACGGCGGCCGCCTCCGGGGCTTCAGAGTGGATGACCCCTTGCTCTTGTCCGGTGTGGTCGAAGGGTTAACAAAACTCGCCGGTGACGGGCGGACAAACAACCTTTTTATGGCCGTAGGCGACGGCAATCATTCCCTGGCGACGGCCAAAGCCGTGTGGGAAAAAATAAAAGAACACCTCCCCGGCGAAATAAGCCGCCACGCCCACCCGGCCCGGTTCGCCTTGGTCGAGGTGATTAACCTTCACGACGAGAACCTGCTTTTTGAACCGATCCACCGGGTTCTCCTCAATGTGGACTGCCGCCAACTTTTTTCGGAGATAAAATCATTCTATGACTGTGCGGTGGCGTATTTCGACAATAAAGCAGCCATGAAAGATGGCTTGAAAAAGAGAGCAGGAGAAGCAAATACACAAAACATCGGTTTCATTCAGGAAGGGCGGTACGGAATAATCAGCATAAAAAATTCCGCCGTTAACCCGGCGGTCGCCAATTTACAACCTTTTTTGGAAACTTTCCTCGCCCGGCACCCCCGGGCCAGGATTGATTACATTCACGAAGAAGAAGTCGTTTCCGCGCTGGGGGCCAAACCTGGAAATGCCGGTTTCTTCTTGCCCCCGCTGGAGAAAAAGGACCTGTTTAAAACCATTGCCGCCTACGGTTCCCTGCCCAAAAAGACTTTTTCCATCGGCCGGGCCGAAGAGAAGCGTTTCTACATGGAGTGCCGGAAAATATTGTAGTCCGTTACCGGGAACCCGCCTGGTACCCTTCCCTGAAGGCCTGCACGTTTACAGCGGCAAACCGCGGGGGGGTCACTTCCGTGATGGCCTCAAGCCAGGTCTCTTCTTTAAGCGGCAGGTACGGTGCGGCCAGGCCCAGCAGAACCATATTTACCGCCCGGGGGTTGCCGCATTTTTCCGCGGTGGCAAGGGCATCGACAACCAGGACATCCCCGCCGCGCTCGCGAATTTCGGCCGGGATCCCCCGGGGATATTCGGCCTTTCCGGTTATCACCGGCATGGGAGCAATCTGCTGTTGGTTGATGATCACCCTGCCGTCCTTCTTTAGATAATCCGCCCACCGCAAGGCTTCCAGTTCTTCAAAGGCAATCAGCAGGTCACACCGGCCTTTCTCCACCACCGGCGCGTAAATTTTCCGGCCGAGGCGGGCATGGGTGACCACACTCCCGCCCCGCTGGGCCATGCCGTGCACTTCGGAAATTTTGACATCATAGGATTCTTTCAGGGCGGCCGTTCCCAAAACCCGGGCGGCAAATAAAATTCCCTGGCCTCCTACGCCGGCCAGCATCACATTGTAGCTTTTCATTTTATCTCTCCACCCTCTCCACCGCCGCGAACGGGCACAATTTGCTGCAGAGCAGACATCCGGTGCAAAGCACTTCGTTGATGTAAATTTGCCCTTCTTTATCCGCCACCGCCGGACAGCCCAGAGCCAGACACCGCCGGCATTGCCGGCATTTTTCCCGGTTCACCCGCACCACCCGGCCCTTCTCCTCCTTGTCCAGCAGCGCACAGGGGCGCCGGGCGATGATCACCGACGGTTCACCGGCCTCCGTCTCTTCCCGGACTGTCTTTTCCAAGGCGTCAAGGTCAAAGGGATCCACGACTTTCACCCGCCGCACCCCCACTGCTTTGGCCAGTACGGCCGGGTCAAGCTTTTCCGCAACCGCTCCCCGGAGGGTGCGCCCGGTGCCCGGATGGTCCTGGTGCCCGGTCATGCCGGTCGTGGCGTTGTCCAGAATTATTACCGTCGACCTTCCCTTGTTGTACACCAGATCAATCAACCCGGTGATTCCCGAGTGAAAGAAAGTGGAATCGCCGATGACCGCCACGGCTTTTTGCACAAACCCGGGGCCGCGGGCTTTTTCCATCCCGTGTAACATCCCGATGCTGGCGCCCATACAGACACAGGTGTCAAGGGCCTCGTGGGGCGGGAGGGCGCCAAGGGTATAACAGCCGATATCCCCGGTGACCGTGAGCCGTAATTTTTTTAAAACATAAAAAACTCCCCGGTGGGGACAACCCGGACACATAACGGGCGGTCGGGCGGGAATCTCTGCCGCCGGTTGCCGGCCTGCCGGCGGTTTTTCCCCGAAAATCTTCTCCCGCAGCAAAGCGGGGCTCAATTCCCCGGTCACCGGCAACAAGTCCTTGCCTTTCACCTTCAACCCCATCTGTTTGCACAGCAACTCAATGAACGGTTCCCCTTCTTCCACCACATACAGGTCTTTCATCCCCTGGGCGAAAGCGGCGGCCAAATTTTCCGGGAAAGGGTAGACCGTTCCCAGCTTTAGATAGGAGACGTCACCAAAGACCTCCCTGGCGTACTGGTAGGCGATCCCGGATGTAATGACTCCCGTTTCTCCGGAGCCGCGCTCGATCCGGTTCAAGGAGCAGGTATTCGCCGCCTCCGCCATACGGGCCATCCTCCGCTCCACAATTTCATGGCGCCGGCGGGCCATGGCCGGCATCATCACGTATTTGGGAATGTTCTTAACATAATCCCGGAGGGGGACAGCCATCCGTTCGCCGGTTTCGACCACGCCCCGCGTATGGGCGACCCTGGTGGTCAGCCTCACCAGAACCGGGCAGTCAAATTCTTCACTTAAAGAAAAGGCTTCCAGAAGGAAATCCCGGCATTCCTGGGCATCCGTCGGTTCCAACAGGGGAAGATTCGCCGCGCGGGCATAAAACCGGCTGTCTTGTTGGTTTTGTGAGCTGTGCATTCCCGGATCGTCAGCCACCACCACCACCAACCCGCCGTTGATGCCGGTATAAGAGAGGGTAAAGAGCGGATCAGCCGCTACATTGAGGCCTACATGTTTCATGGCACAAAGGGCCCGCGCCCCGGCGATCGCGGCGCCGGCCGCCACTTCCAGCGCCACCTTCTCATTGGGCGCCCATTCACAGTAAACCTCCTCATATTTGGCGATTGCTTCGGTTATTTCCGTGCTTGGCGTCCCGGGATAGGCTGTAGCCACCGTGACGCCGGCCTCATAAGCCCCTCTGGCCACTGCTTCATTTCCGAGCATGAGTCGTTTCATTCTCCATTACACCTCGTAATTGTAGAGGGCGTAACAAAGATCTTAACGGCCGGAACGCCCCCTGCAGACATAAATCATCCTCGCCGGCCGCCGGTTTATTGCCAACGCCGTTTATATTTACAGTTATAACAATGGTATCACATAAAGAGGATCATGTGCAAGAGAAAGCAAAGTTTTTAGAGCAAAAGAAGAGTCCAAATGTTTACCATCACTCACTGCCCGTTCATGTTGGAAAATTTGTCATCATTAAACAGAGAAAAGATAAAAAGGGTGTAGAGCTTATTAACGAAGAGACCCGGTTAAGCGGAGGGTGATATTACCGGGAGAGGATTTAAGCATGCCTTACACCGGTTGCACCGCGCACAGTTCTTTATAAAAAGCCGTTATGGCCAAAGAGGGCTTGATGCCCAATTCCTTAAGGAGGGTTTTAACAAAACCGCTATATTCTTTTTTAACAGCCAAGAGATCTCCCATTCCGGCAAGGGTTGTTAACAACAAACGCAACACTTTTTCGGAATACGGATTTTCCGCCATTAGTTGACGTAAGTGAACCAACGCCTGTGGGTACATCTTATTCTCCAGATAATAAACGGCAAGTTTCATTTTTAAACTGATGTTAATATTTTTCAGTTTTTCTTGGACCGGGATCACCCATTGGTAGTCAAGATCCTCAAGATAATCGCCACGGTAAAGGGAAACTATGGTTTCCAGTTCATTCGCCAAAGCCGCCGTCATAGTTTTTCTCAACGTTCTTTGCGCGGCTTCCTCAAATTGACACTTGTCGATCCAAATACTTCCGGGGCGTAGTTGATAGCGTCTGGAACCGTAAATAATAATCTTTTTATGCGTATACTGTTGTAAAAGCCGGCGCAAATAATAAAGTGTCGTGTGAAACACGGCGGAAGCTTTATCTAAACAAACATCCGGCCATAAATCCTCCAGGATTTGATCGGTACTCACCGGTTTATCTTGATGGGCAAGGTAGGCCAAGAGATCACGGGATTTAACCGTACGCCAAAACCTTCTTCACCGCCGATTCGTGGTTCAATATTGCCCAGGTAGGCGTCGCCCAACTGGGCGGCGTATTTGTCCATCCCGATAATCTGAATACCACTTCAGATCTCTTCCGCCGTATCTGGGACTTTAGTGTTCCTCCTGCCCTTTCCGGCGGTTACGCTGTGACCGACGGTTATTCCTCCGATCTGTCGAAAACAGGTGAGATCGTCTGTTCGCTCGGATCGACGGCAGGAATTCTTTTTTACGGCGACAGCATTACTTATCCTGATAATACTACTGAAGCTGCTACCTATGCTATCTTGCCTTATCCCGTCTTTCGGGGCGGTAAAAAAATCGCTATACAACGAGGCGGAGGCATGTGTGTCAAACGTTCTTCCGCCAAAAAGGAATATGCCGCCGCGTTGTTTTTAAAATGGTTCACCCAACCCGAGCAAAATTTGCGCTTTGTCTATGCCACCGGTTATCTGCCGGTAACCAAAGAAGCCTTTGACAACCACATGAAACGGGAGATTTACACGGCAAAAACCCCGAATCTCCAGAAATTACTGAAAACAGCCATCCAGATGTATGAAGAATACACCTTTTTAGTTCCACCAAACTATGAACAATTTGACAGGTTGAGTAAAGAATACGAGAGCAAGCTGAAACAACTAATGTTGGAAGGAAGGGAGAGCGTTGTAAAGAATAACAAAACCCCGTCCCTTGTCAGAGTTAAGTCCGTATAATGGTGTAAAATTGGTTTCCTAAAAAAGAGGGAGCCATTAACAAATTCCTCAGTTAGAATAGAAGTTGGACAAACCAAAATTCTAAGAGGAGGAATTTGAATGGCTCAATACCAGATTACCGTAGATCAAGAACTTTTGCATCGTCTATTTTTAGGCAATAACAAGGATTCCGGTGTGTCAGCGCTATTGGAATCGGTATTGAACCAGATTTTGCAGGCGCAAGCCACCGAACAGCTTCAAGCCGAGCCATACGAACGCACTGATAAAAGGAAGGGGTACCGTAACGGCACACGCGAGCATCCTCTTACCACCCGGGTCGGAACCATAACCCTACGTGTTCCGCGTTTTCGTAACGGCCAGTTTTCCACTGAGATGTTTGCCCGCTATCAGCGGAGCGAACAGGCCTTGGTGCTGGCCTTGATGGAAATGGTAATTAACGGGGTCTCTACCCGTAAGGTCAGTCAGATAACGGAAGAGTTATGTGGTACCGAATTTTCCAAATCCACTGTTTCAGAGTTGTGCAAGAAACTGGACCCCATTGTGAACGCCTGGAATAACCGGGACTTGAGTGAGAAGTGTTATCCTTTTGTATTGGTGGATGCTTTGGTACTGAAAATTCGTGAAGATGGCCGTGTCCGTTCCCGGAGTGTTATGATTGCTATCGGCATAAACACTAAAGGATACCGGGAAGTTCTAGGGCTTATGATTGGCGACAGTGAATCCGAAGCCAGTTGGAGCCAGTTCTTTTCCTGGCTTAAAAGCCGTAACCTGCGTGGTGTCGAACTGGTAGTATCAGATGACCATGGCGGCCTGGTCAAGGCGGTTCGCCGCTACTTCCAGGGCGTTACCTGGCATCGCTGCCAAACCCACTTTATGCGTAATATCATGGACGCTACGCCTAGGTCGGCAAAAGAAGAGCTTTATCCACATCTGCGAGCTATTCTGGATGCGCCTGATATCGGTACTGCCCGGTTGTTATTGAATCAAACCTTGGAGACATTTGAGAAAAAAGCACCCAAGGCCATGCAAATACTTGAAATGGGCTTTGATGACGCTACCGCGGTCCTTATGCTGCCGGAAAAATATCGCCGGCGTCTGCGTACTACAAACGCTGTCGAGCGTCTTATCGAAGAGATTAGGCGCAGGGAACGAGTTATCCATATTTTCCCGAACCGGGAATCGGCAATTCGCCTAATTGGAGCCTTACTTATGGAAATTGACGACAAGTGGATAGCCGGCAAAAAGTATCTGGATATGAGTGAATACCTCCAGTGGCAAGAAGAGCAAAAACAAACTAGCGACCGAAGTAATGTCGCGTATATCAGATAAATTTAATGATAACTGAGGAATTTACACACTAATTTGGACTTGATCCTATCTTCATGGACAAATTGCAACCAGCTTGCTATGAAAGTATTATCATCTGTCATCCAACCAATCAAATCAAGCTTATTCATAATAGGGGGTCCTCCCAAAGGATCGTCCAATAATTCCCAGGCCGAAACTGAAATACTTAACTCTGCCGACGGTTCGGTCCTGTCCCTGTCTGACATTGCCATGATGTACTTTTCAGGATATACGTCCTCGGTAATATCCACGTATCCCTGGCTGAAAAAATCGAAGGTCACCCTTCCTCCGAAGTATTGATACTGCGGAAGAGGGTCGGCAATCTGCTCGCTGATCGTAATTGTAACACCAGGAGATAAGCCCACACTATTCCATACCCCTATAAGTACGTTAAAAGCGTCGTAGTCTCCGTCTCCTCCATTCCCGCCTCCCCCACCACCAATTCCCCCGCCTCCGCCGCCTCCGCGGTTACACCCGGAAAAAACTGACGCAAAAACAACCAAGATCAATATGATACTGAATAATCTGCCAGCCTGCCCCCAAAAAACCTTTTGCCGCGACATTTTAACTGATTCCCCCTTTTTTAATCCGATTTTTTCAAATATCACCTTCATTATGGAAAAAGTTCACAGAAGTTATTATAAGAGACCGTTATAAACAAATTCTCAACAAACCTTAGGCAAAGGAGCGACCACCCGGCAAGAAAAGCCGTTTTAGGCCGGCTCTTAGCCTGCCCGGGCTCCTTTGGGCATTCTAATTACAAAAAAAAAGACCGCATGTTTTTGCGGTTCATTTACAACTGAAATGCCTCCTGACTAAATAATTTTTTCTTTACGCGTCATCATTAACCAGGAGAATATATTCCAGATAGCAGAAATAGTTAGAATAGCCGGTAGTTAATACGCTCTTAATACTTTCCGCAGGAACGCTCCGGTGTACGAAGTAGGGTGGGCGGCAACTTCTTCCGGGGTTCCGGTGGCCACCACCTGTCCGCCGGCGTCGCCTCCTTCCGGCCCCAAATCAATAATATAATCGGCGGTTTTAATCACATCCAGGTTGTGCTCGATCACCACCACGGTATTGCCCGCTTCCACCAGCCGGTCCAAGACTTCCAAAAGCTTTTGGACATCGGCAAAGTGCAGACCGGTGGTGGGCTCGTCTAGGATATAAAAGGTCCGGCCGGTGCTGCGTTTGGAAAGTTCCGTGGCCAACTTCACCCGCTGGGCTTCGCCCCCGGAGAGGGTGGGAGCGGGCTGCCCCAGCTTGATATAGTCGAGCCCCACATCGCAGATGGTCTGGAGCCGCTGTTTGATCCGGGGATGATTCTCGAAAAACACCAAAGCTTCCTCCGCCCGCATCTCCAAAACATCGGCAATGGTCTTTCCCTTGTACTTAACCTCCAGGGTCTCCCGATTGTAACGCTTGCCGTTACAAACCTCGCAGGGTACATAAATGTCCGGGAGAAAATGCATCTCGATCTTGATGATCCCGTCCCCTTCGCAGGCTTCGCAACGTCCGCCCTTGACATTAAAAGAAAACCGGCCCGGCTTGTACCCCCGCATTTTCGCCTCCGGCGTCTCGGCAAAAACCGCCCGGATGTCATTGAAGACCCCCGTATACGTGGCCGGGTTGGAACGGGGCGTCCGTCCGATTGGCGACTGGTCAATACAGATCACTTTATCAAGGTGTTCCAGTCCTTCCACCCCGGCATGGGCCCCGGGGGTGAGCATGGTCGCTCTGTTCAGCTTGAGGGCCAGCGCCGGATAGAGGATCTCATTAACCAGGGTACTTTTCCCGGAACCGGAGACTCCGGTGACACAAATAAAGCAACCCAGGGGAAAGCGAACATCGATCCCTTTCAGGTTATGCTCCCGCGCCCCCTTCACCTCCAGCCAGGCGCCGTTTCCCTTGCGGCGCCGGGCGGGAACAGGAATCCGGCGTTTTCCGGAGAGATACTGGCCGGTCAGCGAGGCCGGGCAATTCATGATCGTTTCCAGATCCCCGGCGGCCACAATCTCCCCGCCGTGGCTCCCGGCTCCCGGTCCAATATCGATTATATAATCCGCCTCCCTTATGATCTCCTCGTCATGTTCTACCACGATCAAGGTGTTTCCCAGGTTGCGCAAGTCCTTCAAGGCTTCAATCAGACGGCGGTTATCCCGCTGGTGCAGGCCGATGCTGGGCTCGTCCAAAATATACAAGACGCCGACCAGACCCGACCCCACTTGGGTAGCCAAACGGATCCGCTGGGCCTCCCCCCCGGAAAGAGTGCCGGAGACCCGGTCCAAAGTCAGGTACTCGAGGCCGACATTCTCCAAAAAGCCCAGCCGGAGATCGATCTCCTTTAACAACCGTTCGGCAATCATCCGCTCTTTCTTGCTTAGGGTCAACCCCTGCAGGAACCGGCGGGCGGCGGAGACGGATAAGGCCGTCACCTCGCTGATATTCTTCCCGTTCACTGTCACCGCCAGGCTCTCCCGGCGTAAACGGGTCCCCCGGCAGGCCTGGCAGGGACGGATCGCCATATACTTCTCCTGGATCTCCTGACGTATACTCTCGGAATTGGTCTCCCGGTAGCGCCGGGCCAGATTGTTGACAACCCCTTCAAACCGGACTTCGTGCCGCCATTCCCGGCCGTCCTCCCCCCGGTAAGTAACAGGAACCTTCTTTCCTTTCGTTCCGTAAAGAATCACCTCGATCTGTTCGGGGGTTGCCTCCCGTAAAGGGGTGGCCGGATCCAGCCCGTAATACTTTCCCACACTGGTTAAATACTGGAGGGACCAGGAATTCCGGTAAGCGCTCCAGGCCAGGACCGCGCCCTCCTGAAGCGATTTGTTCAAATCCAGAACCTTCTCCGGGTCGATCTCCATCTTCATCCCCAAACCGTCACATTCCGGGCAGGCGCCGTAGGGAGAATTAAACGAGAACATCCGGGGAGTCAATTCTTCCACACTGAATCCGCAGTTGGGACAGGCATAGTTTTCACTGTACAACTGTTCTTCTTGAGAAAGAGGGGCCACAATCACCAAACCGCCGGCCAAACGCAGGGCCGTCTCCACCGAATCCGCCAACCGGGAGGTATTGCCCGGCCGGGCAATTAAGCGGTCCACCACCACCTCGATCCAGTGTTGCTTGTATTTCTCCAGTCTGATCTCTTCTTCCAGTTCCCGGATTTCCCCGTCTATCCGCACCCGGACATATCCCTCTTTTTTCAGGTCGGAAAAAAGTTTGGCGTATTCGCCTTTTCTCCCCCGGACCACCGGCGCCAGGATGTAGAATCTGGTCCCCTCCGGCAGGCGGCTAATCTGGTCGACAATCTGTTCTACAGTCTGGCGCTTGATCTCCAGCCCGCAATCGGGGCAATGGGGATGACCGATCCGGGCATAAAGCAGGCGCAGGTAATCATAGATCTCCGTGACCGTCCCCACCGTGGAGCGGGGATTGTTCGAAGTGGTCTTCTGGTCGATGGAGATGGCCGGAGAAAGCCCTTCAATATCATCCACATCGGGCTTGTCCATCTGGCCCAAAAACTGCCGGGCGTAAGCGGAGAGGGATTCCACATACCGCCGCTGCCCTTCGGCATAAATCGTATCAAAAGCCAGCGAGGATTTGCCGGAACCGGAAAGCCCGGTAAAAACCACCAGCCGGTCACGGGGAATCTCCACGGTAACATTCTTCAGGTTATGCACCCGGGCTCCCTGGACAAGAATTGTCTCTTTGGCCACTGCTCATTCCTCCAGTAATTTTAGCCATTCCCTCAGTTCATCGCGGAGCTTGGCCGCGGTCTCAAACTCCAGTTTCTCGGCCGCCGCCAGCATCTCTGTTTCCAACCGGGAAACGGTCGCCGCAATCTCTTCCCTGCTCAAACCCTTTTCCACCTCATACCGCACCTTCTCTTCAGCGACTTTCCCGGCCCGGACCAGATCCCGCACCGCCTTTTGAACAGTAACCGGAGTAATCCCGTGTTTTTTATTGTAGGCCAGCTGTTTTTCCCGCCGCCTGTTGGTCTCTTTCAACGCCCGGGCCATGGAATCGGTGATCTCATCGGCGTACATAATCACCTTTCCCGAAACATTGCGGGCCGCCCGCCCGATAATCTGAATCAAAGTGGTTTCGGAACGGAGAAACCCTTCCTTATCCGCGTCCAAAATCGCCACCAGACTGACCTCGGGCAAATCTAGCCCTTCCCGGAGCAAATTAATGCCGACCAGGACATCGAATTTCCCCAGGCGCAGGTCGCGCAGAATCGCCACCCGGTCCAGGGTATGGACTTCCGAGTGCAAATAGCGTACCCGCAGGCCGGCTTCTTCCAGATATTCCGTAAGATCCTCGGCCATCCGCTTGGTCAGCGTAGTTACCAGTACCCGTTCGTTCTTTTCCACCCGTACCCGGATCTCTTCCATCAGATCGTCAATCTGGCCCTGGACCGGCCGGACTTCCACTTCCGGATCCACCAGCCCTGTGGGGCGAATCACCTGTTCCACCAGTTGCCGGCAGCGTTCCATTTCATAAGGCCCGGGGGTGGCGGAAACGTAAATCACCTGGTTCACGGCTTTTTCAAATTCGTCGAACCGGAGCGGGCGGTTGTCCAGGGCCGAGGGAAGCCGGAACCCGTAATGTACCAGATTCTCCTTGCGGGAACGGTCCCCGGCGTACATTGCCCGCAACTGCGGGATGGTGACATGGGATTCGTCGATAAAAACCAGAAAATCATCGGGAAAATAATCCAGCAAGGTGGCGGGCGCCTGCCCCGGAGCCCGCCCGGTCAGGTGCCGCGAGTAGTTCTCAATCCCCTGGCAGTACCCGACTTCCCGCAGCATCTCCAGATCAAAGCGGGTTCTCTGCTCCAGCCGCTGGGCTTCCAAAAGACGTCCTTGCGCCTGAAGCTCAGCCAGTCTCTCTTCCAGTTCCTTTTCTATGGAAACCAGGGCGCGTTTCATCTTTTCTTCCGTGGTAATATAATGGGTGGCCGGATAGATGGTTACCGCTTCCCGTTCCCCGAGCACTTCTCCGGTGAGGGGATCGATCTCTAAAATCTTTTCCACCTCGTCCCCGAAAAACTGGACCCGGATGATGTTCTCCTCGTAGGCGGGGATGATCTCCAGCACATCACCGCGGACCCGGAAAGTCCCCCTGGTGAAACCCACGTCGTTTCTGGAATACTGGATGCCCACCAGTTGGCGCAGGATTTTATCCCTGCCCCGGAAATCGCCCCGGGCGAGGGAAATGGTCATCACTTTATAATCCTCCGGAGAACCTAATCCGTAGATGCAGGAAACGCTGGCCACAATTAAAACATCTCTCCGCTCGAACAAGGCGGAAGTGGCGGCATGGCGGAGCCGGTCGATCTCCTCGTTGATACTGGCGTCTTTTTCAATATAGGTGTCGGTTTGGGGGATATAAGCCTCGGGCTGGTAATAATCATAGTAGCTGACAAAATACTCGACGGCGTTTTCCGGGAAAAATTCCTTGAACTCGCTGTACAACTGGGCGGCCAACGTCTTGTTGTGGGCGATAACCAGGGTCGGTTTTTGCACCCGTTCTACAACCGCCGCCATGGTAAAGGTTTTACCCGACCCGGTGACCCCCAGTAAAACCTGATCCCGAAATCCCTTCTCTATCCCGGCGACCAAGGCTGCGATGGCTTCCGGTTGGTCCCCTTTGGGTTGAAAGGGGGCAACCAATTTGAATTTCGGCATCGCTTCTTCCCCCAGTAATTCGTCTTTGTGTGATGATTATATCAATTCGGCATTATTTTTCAATCGAACATATATTCGTTAAAAAGCTTTTGTCTCCTCTTCGTTAATACAAATTTAACAAGTTGGTTTTCCCGGACTCCGTCACCCTACTGCCGGCTGTTCTGATTACCGGTCTTTATTCCCGCCCGTAATTGACGGGGCACCCCGGTTGATGACTGTAACTTCCGGGTTGACAGCCTTCCCGGGCAGAACAAGTTCGGCGGGGAATTGTCCCGGCAACGATTTTATTCCACCAAATCCGAGACCGGGACAAGCGCCACCCCCGCTTCGGCAAAACGCGGGAGAAAATCCGCCACCGCCCCGGCGGCGCCCGGGTGCGGATGGACAATTCCCACCGCTTTTCCTTTGGCGACCGCCTTTTGCAGTAATTTTTCCATTTGCCGGGGGATGTCCTCCACGCCGTAGTGATCCAAAAAAATATCCCGTTCCGTAACCGGCACTCCTTGTTTCCGGGCGGTTTGCCCGGCCACGGACGAGCCGATCGTCAAACTATCGACAAAAAAAAGCCCGTTCGCTTTCAATTCTTCCATGAGCAGGCGCATCAGAACAGGATCCTGTGTTCCTTTGGAGCCCATGTGGTTATTCACGCCCACGACCTCCGGAACATTGTTGATATTGGCCCTTATTTGCCGCCGGATCTCTTCCGGGGAAGCATCCCCGTAAACGGCGCCCGGACCAGGGCAAATCTCCGGGTCCAACGGTTCCAGGGGGAGATGAAGAATAACCTCAAAACCGGCGGCTTTTGCCCGCCGGGCATGTTCTTGCGAGTATTCACCCCAGGGAAGAACCGCCATGGTTAGAGGAGCCTGAATAGGGAAAAAAGCCTCCACCGGCGCGCGGACAAACCCGACATCGTCAACGATAATCGCCACCCGCGGGCCGCCGGCCGGGGCGACGGGGACCGGTGTTTCCCTTGCGGGAGGAAGAAGCGGTGGAAAACGCCGCACGGGCAATAGCTTGCCTAAAGACCCGGCTTCCACCTGTACGGGCGGGTTGTCCCGCAGGACGGGCCCCCAAGCGCGCCATAGGCCGCTCCGGAGGACCGCCGGCCGCAAGTTCTCCTGATAACCGCCGGACAAATGCTCTTTTCCGGGCCCCGGAAAACTAGCCGGTTCCGGATGAGCAATAATCAGCGGCAACAGATAAAGAAGAAAAAACAAGATTACCGCCGGCAACCCGCTCCCCTTCTCCCGGTCTTTCCCCCTAAACATGGCTTCCCGTTGTCAGGCCGCCGGCGTTTCCGGCCGGGCCCGGAAAATCTTTTCCCTTAGAATCTCCTTGGCTTTTTCTTCTGTTTTCTCTTCTATTTTCTGCACCGTGTCAAAATCCCCGCGCTGAATCGCTTTTTCCAGTTCCTTTCCAATTTCGACCTCAACATCGGGTTCGATTCCTTTGCCGTGAATAGAATGGCCTCCGGCCGTCAAATAACCGGCCACGGTCAGGGTGATCGCCCCGCCGTTGGCCAGGGGTATAATATCCTGAACCACTCCTTTGCCGAAAGTAGTGTTTCCCACCAGTGTTCCAACTTCATAATCTTTAATCGCCCCGGCCAAGATTTCGGCGCCGCTGGCGCTCCACCCGTTAATCATCACGACCAACGGCCAATGCCACTCTTCAGTCTGCGATGGCGTAAAAGTACGGACCCTTTCTCCCCGCCGCGTTACATAAACCACCGGCCTTTCCCCCACGAAACAACCGGCGGCTTCCACGGCGGCGGTCAGCAGCCCGCCGGGGTTATACCGGAGGTCCAAAAGGACGCCCCTTACCCCCTCCGCGGTCAGAAAAGCCAGGGCCTCCCGTAAATCCTGAGGCGTTTTCTCACTAAACTGCAGAATGTCCACCCGTCCAATCTTACCGGCTGCCGGATCGTTTTCCACCCACCGTTCCACCGTGGGAATAACGATTAAAGCCCGCGTTAGTTCCACCTCTTTAATCTGCCGGTCGTCACCTTCTCCCCGTTCAATCGTGAGGGTGACTTTGGTCCCCGGCGGTCCTTTAATCTTGGCCACGGCAACTTCCAAAGCCATCCCGCTGGTGGATTCCCCGTTGATCGCCAGAATCCGGTCCCCCGCCCGCAAATCCACCTCCGCGGCCGGGGTGTTCTTGATCGGCTTCATGATCGTGATTTTTTCTTCTTTATAAACAACGTAAAACCCGGCGCCTCCGTAGGTTCCTTCCGTCTGGGACAACAGGTCCCGGTATTCCCGCGGGTTGAGATAGCGGGTGTAAGGATCTTTCAAACCGGCCAGCATATCCCGGATGTTGCCGCTCCGCAGGTAGCTGCCGATAAGTTGGGAAAAGGAGACCGGCTCTAGATAATAATAGCGGACCACTGGAATGACATAAAGGGCCAAACCAAAATCCCGGTATTTTCCCCGGCCGATCTCACGGCCGAGGCCGAGCAGAAGCAAAAAAAGAAAAAAGAAGCTGATTATTCTGGTAACCTTGCGCCGGTTACCCGCTGCTTCTCTTGGTTTCATCTTCATAAACGCCTCCACAACCAAACCGGATCTCTTTTTTACACCTATATGAACCGGCAGTTCAGGATAGACCTAAACCGGACGGATATTTTAACCGCCCGTTAAAACGGTTGTTCCGGCGCCGGTCCTAAACATTAAGGTATTTCTTTACCGACAAAAGGCTGCCCAAAGCGCCGAAAAATATCCCCATGAGGAAAAATCCCCCGATGAGATGCGGCGTAATTTCCGCTCTCGTCAACAGGGTAAAAACGGCCGAGACCTCCCGCAACTTACGATAAAGGAACGTATAACCCTCCAGCAGGAGCAGGGAAGAAATAGCCGCTCCTCCCAGCCCAAGCAGGATCCCTTCCAGCAAAAACGGCCAACGCACGAACCAGTCGGTCGCCCCCACCAGCTTCATGATTTCAATCTCCTGGCGCCGGGCGTACACGGTCATCTGAATGGTATTAATCACGATATATAAAACCGCCAGGACCACCAGGAAGAGGAAGCCCAGGCCGGCCGCCCAGACCACCCGCACCGCTATATTAAGAACCTTGACAAAATTCTGCCCGTAAACGATCTCGTCAACCCCGTCAATCCCCCGAGCTTGGGCGACAATCCTTTCCAGATCCGCCCCGGCGGCCGGGTGCACATTAAAGCTGTCCGGCAGGGGGTTCTCACCGTCGATAAACAAATTTCCCCCGCCCAACATCCGCTCGAGAGTACGGGCGCCTTCTTCTTTAGAAACAAACTCCACTTTTTTCACACCGGGAATTGCCAGAAGCTTCTCCTCGATCTGCGGTTTATTCTGTACGTTGTCGGCCAGAAAAACCCGGATTTCAATCCTTCCCAGCGCCAATTGGCCGAAATGGTGAAGATTGGTGGTAATAAGGTAAAACCCGCCAAAGAGAATTAAGGCTATGGTAATTGTCCCTATAGCCACCAAAGACATCCATGCGTTCCGGGCAAGGCCGTGTCCGGCTTCGCGGAAAAAATACTTGAAGGTTCTAAGCTTCAAGGGTATAACCTCCTTTGCTCTCATCCCGGACCAGCATCCCTTTTTCCAGCGCAACAACCCTTTTTTGCAGGCGGTTAACGATCTCCCGGTTATGGGTGGCCATCACAATGGTGGTTCCCCGCCGGTTTATTTCCCGTAAAAGCTCCATGATATCCCATGAAGTTTCCGGATCAAGATTCCCCGTCGGCTCGTCGGCCAGGAGGAGAAGGGGGCGGTTGACAATCACCCGGGCCAACGAAACCCGCTGCTGTTCGCCGCCGGACAACTCGGAGGGGAAGACATCCATTTTATGGGTCAGGCCCACCAGATCCAAAACATAGTTTACGCGTTGCCGGATCTCCCACGGATCCACTTCAATTACTTCCAAAGCGAACGCCACATTTTCCCTCACCGTCTTGTTGGGAAATAATTTGTAATCTTGAAAAATAACGCCTATTCTCCGCCGGAAAAGCGGTATTTCCTGCTTTTTTAATTCGGCCACATTTTTCCCGGCCACCGACAGATAACCGGCAGTTGGGATTTCCCTGCGGATGACCAGATTAATAAAGGTCGTTTTCCCCGCCCCGCTGGGCCCGACCAGGAAAACGAACTCCCCTTTCTTTATCTCCAGGGAGAAATCCCTGAGGGCCACCACGCCGTTACTATATTTTTTGGTCAGGTTTTTCGCCAGAATCAATTGAGCACCTCTTTATTTATCTGATAATCCGGGTAATTCTTTCGACGCCGCCGGTTAATCTTCCTGCCGACAATTGTCGCCACTATTGAATAAAACTGCTTGTTTATAAAGTAAAGGCCTGCCGTCCTGTTAACGGCTTAAGCGGGAACGGACATAAGGGATCAACCCGCCGGCGGTTATTATCTCCTGCATAAACCCGGGAAAAGGCGCCGCCCGGTAAACCCGGCCCGTCTCAACATGGATAATCTTTCCTTCCTCCAGGTTAATTTCGAGAACCGCCCCTTCTCTTACCTCCCGGACCGCTTCTTCCGCTTCCAAAATTGGCAGCCCGATATTGATGGCATTCCGGTAAAAGATCCTGGCAAAGGAAACAGCAATAACACAGGCGATCCCGGCCGCCTTAATGGTCAGCGGGGCGTGCTCCCGCGAACTTCCGCAGCCAAAATTTTTCCCGGCAACAATAATCTCTCCCGGCTGAACCTTCCGGACAAACTCCGGGTTGGCGTCTTCCAGGCAATGGGCCGCCAGTTCTTTCGGGTCGGAAGTATTGAGATAGCGGGCGGGAATGATCAGATCCGTATCGATATTATCGCCAAACCGCCATACTTTTCCTTTAATGATCATTACCAAGCACCTCCTTAGGATGGGCAATCCTGCCCTTCACCGCCGAAGCCGCCGCCACCGCCGGTCCGGCCAGGTAAACTTCGCTTTCGGGATGGCCCATTCTCCCGATAAAATTCCGGTTGGTAGTAGCGACCGCTTTTTCCCCCCGGGCCATGATCCCCATGTGCCCGCCGAGACACGGCCCGCAGGTGGGAGTGGAGACAACTCCGCCGGCCTCGATAAAGATCGCAACCAGCCCTTCTTGCAAAGCCTGCAGATAAATTTCTTGCGTTCCCGGAATCACAATCAGGCGGACCTCCGGATGAACCTTTCGCCCCTTCAAGATCTCCGCCGCCTCCCGCAGGTCCTTAATCCGCCCGTTGGTACAGGAACCAATCACGACCTGGTCAATATAAACACCGGTCACTTCGCTCACCGGCCGGACGTTCTCCGGCAAGTGGGGGAGGGCTACCTGCGGTTCCAGCCGGGAGACGTCAAACTCGTACTCTTTGGCGTATTCCGCCTCCGGATCGCTCTGATATACTTTATAAGATCGTTTAAGCCGGCCTTCGATGTAGGCGAGGGTCTTCTCATCCACCGGGAAAATACCGTTTTTCGCTCCCGCTTCGATCGCCATGTTCGCCATGGTGAACCGGTCGTCCATGGTCAAAGCACTTACCGCCTCACCGGTGAACTCCATGGCCGAATAAAGGGCGCCGTCCACCCCGATTTGTCCGATGGTGTAAAGGATCAAGTCTTTCCCGCCCACCCAGGGGGGGAGGCTCCCGTAATAATGAAACCGGAGCGAAGGCGGAACCTTCAACCAGACCTCGCCGAGGGCCATGGCCGCCGCCATATCCGTGCTGCCCACGCCGGTGGAGAAAGCGCCCAACGCGCCATAGGTACAGGTGTGGGAGTCGGCGCCGATTACCAGGTCGCCCGGTCCGACCAGGCCTTGTTCCGGTAAGAGGCAGTGTTCAATGCCCATCCGGCCAATTTCAAAGTAATGGACAATTCCGTACTGCCTGGCAAAATCCCGCAGAATCTTCGCTTGTTCCGCTGATTTGATGTCTTTGTTGGGGGTGAAGTGATCCGGGACCAAAGCAATCCGTTCCCGGTCAAACACCTGATCCGTTCCGATTTTGGCAAACTCCTTAATCGCGACCGGCGCCGTAATATCATTCCCCAGCACCAAGTCGACCCGGGCCTTAATCAGTTCTCCCGGTTTAACCTCTTTTTTCCCGGCATGAGCGGCCAGGATCTTTTCGGTCATCGTCATGGCCATTGTTCATCACCTCCAATTGATTACCGGATTACCGCGACCGCGGACCAGATTAAGCACCCCTCTTTTGCTGCACTTAGGCCCGCTCCACCCTCGTTGGTTACCGGAATATGCCTTTTATTATATCATAATCCGCGGCCGAAACGGAAACTTTTTCTATCCTAAAAATACTACTTTATCCGTCCAAGTCCGGTTGCCGAACCGGTAATTAAGTCCCCTTACTTAATAATTTAGGACCACTACTTCCGCAACGGCCCCCCGGCCGCTGCTGTCCGCGTTGATCGCCCGTTTCGCCCGGACCGTTTCAATGCGAAATTGCTTGTACAATTCCAGGACAAAGGGGGTATGCGAGTTACTGAGCATACAAAGGCAGTTTTTGGCGGTCAGACGGGCAAAGACCGCCGCCAAATCCCGCTGGTCCTGTTCGGAAAAACTTCCTGCCGTATAGCCGGTAAAATTGGCGGTTTTACTCACGGGGTGGTACGGCGGGTCAAAATAGAAAAAATCCCCCGGTTCGGCAAGTTCAACTACTGAACGAAAATCCCGGACCGCAAGCGTAACCCCTTGCAGCGCCCTGCTGTCTACGCGCAGCAACTCGGCATCCAAAATGTTGGGCTTTTTGTAACGGCCGAGCGGCACGTTAAAATGGCCTTTTTTGTTCACCCGGTAAAGACCGTTATAACAGGTCCGGTTCAAGTAGATGGTGCGCGCCGCTCTTTCCAGAGCGCTCAAAGCGTTCAGGCCGCCTTTCTTCCGGTCGAGATTGCGGATTTCGTAGTAATACTCCCGGCAATGTCTTGCCTGATGTACCGCAAGGAGGTTTATCAACTCCTCCGGGTGGTCCCGGACCGCCCTATAGGCATTGATAAGTTCCTCGTTGTTGTCAAAGAGAAAAACGGCGCCGGGCAGTCTTCCTGTCTTCCGGAGATGGAAAAAAACGGCGCCGCCCCCCAGAAAAGGCTCAAAATAGCGACGGAAAGCACCGGGGAAATAAGGTTCGTAATCCGCCAATAGCTGCTGCTTTCCCCCGGCCCATTTTAAAAAAGGCCTGGCGGCGGCATAAATATCCGCGCTGCCTGCTTTGTGCTTATAACTGTCTGCCTGATGCTTCATTTTCCCTCATCCTTTTCCCCCTGTTACTTCGACAAACCCGCCGCACTTCCTGTAGGGACTGATGGAGAAAATCCACCAAGAGGAAAGGAAGGGGGTATTGGGGATCATAATTACCGGCGTTTCCATATAATAAAATACTACTCCTCAAGAGGAGCGTTTTTATGCGGCCGGCACCTGATTTTATCCGATATTTAGAGCGGGAACACGGAATTGTCAAGGTTAAGCCTTTTGCCCCGCCCAATAAATTGGATTTTCAGTACTTCACCGGCGAAACGCCCGATGAAAAGAAGGTCTTTATTAAAATGGAGGGAAGGGTGGCATACGCTTCCGCACGCGAGGCCTTTTTCATCAATCTTCTACGGCAATCGGGCAAGGCCGGATTTTTCCCCAAAATTATCGCTTGTCAAACTAAAGAACCCTTTCCTTTCATTGCTACGGAATTCATCAAAGGAGAGACGCTCGAGCATTTCCTCCGCAAACCTCCCGACCGGAAAGTCCTTCCCTCCTTACTGGAACAGATGTGTTCGATTTTGGAAATTTTGCACCGGGCCAAAGTGGTCCATCGCGATGTCCGCCCGCCGAATTTAATAATCCGCACGAAGAAAGACCATCCTTACCTTAAGATCGTCCTGATTGATTTTGCTTATGCGGTCCGCCTTAAGCCGCTCCTCGTCGAACTGCCCTTTGTCGCCGCCAATATTGCCATCCTGCGCAAGCTTGGGACCGGCTACAAACCCCAGGAATTGCAATGGGATGATGCCTATTCCTTTGCCAGGATCGCCGCCGAGGCCGACCCCAATTACCAAAAAAACTTCCCGGAGTTCCATTCCTTTTTGTCCGCGCGGACCGGTAAACTCACCTATACCTTTCAAGGATAACACCGCATTGTAGCCGTAGCAGGTGTGAATGGAAAATAAAGAAAGAATTTTCTTCACGGTATTCAAATTAAAGTTATTCTGAGGTTACGGAGGCGACTGTTATGTCCAAATCACTTACACAAACCTTCTTCGAATTTTCTGTGTTTTGCTCTTTTTGTCCGGCGCGGCTCTTCCGGGTGGAGTAGGTGAAGACGACCTTCTGGAAACTTTGGACAACCTGTATCTCCGCTGCTTTGAACCCCCAAAAAATGTTCACCGGATCCTCGAGATCATAGAGGATGAATTGTCAAGCCGGCCCAGGGATTATGAACTTTCTGGCGGGCGGCACGGGGATATCACGTAAAATTAATCCGCCCGGGAACTGCTCTTAAAATTGTAAGAACCGCTTGTTACCGGCCCGGACCGGGATTGGCCGCAAGCCAAAATTTACGTAAAAATTTACAAAAAATACGCCCGTTATGGCAGGAGGTTGCCCTTTTCCACGGAATAAAAAGTTGTATCCACGGTATGTTCCTGCGGGACAGGCCCCGTTTAAGCAACGGGTTTTTCCCGGTGGGGCATCATATTGATCAGGAGGTTGGCGCGAGTGAAGAAAAAAGTAATTATTATGGGCGCGGCAGGAAGGGATTTCCATAATTTTAACACCTATTTCCGGGATAACGAGAAGTATGAAGTCCTGGCCTTTACCGCAACCCAGATCCCCGATATCCACGGGAGAAAATATCCCCCGGCTCTGAGCGGACCGCTTTATCCGGAAGGGATCCCCATTTACGACGAGGCGGAGTTGGAGGCCTTGATTAAAAAGAACGGCGTGGACGAAGTGATCTTCGCTTACAGCGATGCTTCCCACGTAGATGTGATGAACCGAGCCTCCCGTGCCCTGGCCGCCGGCGCGGATTTCCGCCTGATGGGGCCGAAGACCACCATGTTGGAAGCTGCGGTTCCGGTGCTCTCGGTCTGCGCCGTCCGGACCGGTGCCGGCAAAAGCCAGACCACAAGAAAAGTGGCGAAAATTCTTCAGGAATTAGGGAAAAAAGTGGTGGTCATCCGCCACCCCATGCCCTACGGGGACCTGGAAAAGCAGGTTTGTCAACGTTTTGCTTCCTATGAAGATTTGGATAAACACGAGTGTACCATTGAAGAGCGGGAGGAGTATGAACCCCACATTGACAACGGCTTGGTGGTTTATGCCGGCGTCGACTACCAAAAAATACTGGCCGAGGCCGAGAAGGAGGCCGACGTCATCCTTTGGGACGGCGGCAATAACGATCTGCCCTTCTACCGTCCCCTGTTGCATATCGTCCTGGTCGACCCGCACCGGCCCGGGCATGAGCTAAGGTATCATCCCGGGGAAACCAATTTCCGCATGGCCGATGTCCTGCTCCTCAATAAAATCGAAACCAGTTACCCGGAGAATGTGGAGAAGGTCCGGGAAAACATCCGCCTGGTCAACCCAAAAGCCACCGTGGTGGAGGCTGCTTCACCCATCTTTCTTGACGAACCCTCCCTTTTGGCCGGCAAGCGGGTTTTAGTGGTCGAGGACGGACCCACCCTCACCCACGGCAACATGGAATACGGCGCCGGCGCCGTGGCCGCCCGCAAATTTGGCGCCGCCGAACTGGTTGATCCCCGTCCCTACGCGGTCGGGAGTATCGTTGATACCTTCGCCCAATACAGCCACCTCTCCCATGTCCTCCCGGCCATGGGATACGGCAAGAAACAAATCGCGGAACTGGAGGAGACAATCAACCGGGCCGACGCCGAGGCCGTGGTCATCGGTACGCCCATTGACCTCCGGCGTCTGATTAAGATCAACAAACCGGCGGTGCGGGTCCGTTACGAGTTGCAGGAGATCGGCCGGCCGACCCTGGAGGAGATCATCAGGGAGAAACTGGGATAAAAGAATCCCTACCCTTTTTGGGGTAGGGATTTTTCTTTCCTTCGCTCTCCGGGCGCCGGGTTTTCCTCTTACCTAACCGTCATAACCGTATGCACGCAGTTCCCGGCCTTTGGGGGCGATAACGCTCGCTTCGTGCGTAACAGCGCCGCCGGCACGGGCGTATAAGCGGTGCCGTTACGGCCGGCTATCATTGCCAATAGCCGTATCATAATTATAACACAGCGGCAAGAACAAAGGAAGTAAACCCGGCTTTTTGCCCTGTTCACCCCATGTTTGCCAGAACTTCATAGAGAAGATCCAGGCCTTTTTTTAAATCCTCCCGGCTGATGTTCAAAGGGGGTAAAAGCCGGAGGGTTGTCGGGGTCACCGCGTTGATCACCAACCCCCGCTTGAGACAGGCTTCCACCACGGGCTTGGCCGGGCAGGAAAGTTCCAAGGCCAGCATAAGCCCTAGTCCCCTTACTTCCTTGATCACCGGGAGTTTTCTTTGCCATTCCCCGAACAGCGCCGTTAATTCCCGGCCCAGCTGGCCGGCCCTGTCCGGCAGGTCCTCCTCTTCCATTATCCGCAGCACTTCCAGGGCCACGGCAAAAGCCATCCCCCCGCCGCCCACAGTCGTACTGTGGTCCCCCGGCTCCAGGACGGCCACCTCCTCCCGGGCCAGGAGGGCGCCGAAAGGAATCCCATGGCCCAAAGCTTTGGCCAGGGTCAGGACATCGGGTTTAACCCCCGCATGTTGCCAGGCGAAAAACCGCCCGGTCCGGCCAAGGCCGGTCTGAACCTCATCCATCATCAAGAGCAGCCGGTGTTTCCGGCAGAGTTCCGCCAGGCCCTGGAGAAACTCTTTGCTTGCCGGGTACACTCCTCCCTCCCCCTGAACCGGTTCGACCAACACGGCACAGGTCCGGTCATTGATCGCCTCTTCCCAGGCGGCGAGGTCGTTAAGGGGCGCATAACGGAATCCCTCCGGCAGCGGGGAAAACATCTCCTGATATTTGGGTTGACCGGTTGCAGCCAACGCCCCCATTGTCCGGCCGTGGAAAGAATTGACCGCCGTAATAATCTCGTATTTGCCCCCCAGTTTCCGTCCGTATTTCCGGGCCAGCTTAATCGCGGCCTCGTTGGCCTCGGCCCCGCTGTTGCAGAAGAAAACCCGGTCCAGGCCGGAGAGTTCCCGCAGTTTTTCTGCCAGTTCCACCTGCTCCTCCAGGAAAAAGTAGTTGGAGACATGGAGAACCTTTTCCGCCTGCCGCTGCATGGCAGCGACCAAACGGGGATGGGAATGGCCAAGGGCCAAAACGGCGATCCCGCTCAAAAAATCAAGATACTCTTGGCCGTCGGCATCATAGAGATAAGCACCTTGACCGCGGGTAAAAACCGCCGGCAAGCGCGAAACATTGTTCATCATCACCCTTGCTCCTCTCGCCAGGAGCTCCTGCATTGACATGCCATTACCTCCCTAAATCCTATTCCTCCACCATCGTGCCGATTCCTTTGTCCGTTAAAATCTCCAGCAACAAAGAATGAGGACGTCGCCCGTCAATAATATGGGCCCGGCTTACCCCATGCCGCAGCGCATGGATACAGGCATGAACCTTGGGAATCATTCCGCCGCCAATCCGGCCGTCCGCGATCATTTCCAGAGCCTTCTCGATTTTCAGGTTCGAGATTAAGGTAGAATTATCCGCCGGGTCTTCGTGAATCCCTTCCACATCCGTAAGGATAATAAGCTTTTCCGCCGGCAACGCGGCCGCCAATTCCCCGGCCACCGTATCGGCGTTGATATTGTAATTCTCGCCCTCCTCGCCCACTCCGACCGTGGCCACCACCGGGATATATCCTTTGGCCAGCAAAGTATGGAGCAGTTCCGGGTTGACCCGCTTCACTTCGCCGACAAAACCCAGATCCTCCCCGCCGGGCATATTTTTCTTCACCGCCTGCAGCAGGCCCCCGTCCTGTCCGGAAAGACCGGCCGCTTTCACCCCGTAGTGGTTGAGCAGGGTGACCAGTTCCTTATTGATCTTGCCGGCGAGAACCATATTGACAATCTCCATCGTTTCCTGGTCGGTCACCCTTTGCCCGTGCAGACTTATGCTTTTCTTCCCTGTCTTCTCCAGCATTTGGGTGATCTCCGGCCCGCCTCCGTGCACCAGGACCGGGTTAAGCCCCAGATATTTAAGGAGAACAATATCCAGCATGACACTGCGCTTTAATTCCTGGTCAACCATGGCGTGCCCGCCGTATTTAATCACAAACGTTTTCCCGTGAAAGGCCCGTATGTAAGGGATTGCTTCGATTAAGACTTGTGCCCGGTTCATAACCTTTTCCATTGCTTCCCCCCGCTTTCTCTCCAGTCTACATATGTTTAATGACCGTCACAAAGACAAACACGCGCGCGCCGGCGCGTGCCTTAAACCCGGCCGCCGCTCCGTCTCCGGGGCGTATACCATGAACGGGTACGGTTTTGGCACAGGCGGCCGGGGCGTCACAGCGGTTCAGGACCGGTAATCGGCGTTGATTCTTACATAATCATAAGAAAAATCGCAGGTCCAAACGACGGCTTCCGCCTCTCCCCGGTGGAGGGTGATCTCCACCTCCACCTCCTGTTCTTTAAGAACCCGTTTGGCCTGTTCCTCGTCGAAGGGCAGTCCCCGCCCGTTGCGAAAGACCGTCAACCCGCCGAGGGAGATCTCGGTGGTCTCCGGGGAAAAATCAATCCCGGAGTAGCCCACGGCCGCCAAAATCCGGCCCCAATTGGCATCTTCACCGAAAAAAGCCGTCTTTACCAAAGGGGAAGTAGCCACCGCCCGGGCGGCGGTTTCGGCTTCCTTCTCCGTGGCGGCCTTTTTTACCCGGACGGTAATAAATTTGGTCGCTCCTTCGCCGTCTTTAACAATCATATGGGCCAGCCGGAGGCAGACTTCGTGCAGGCCGGAGAGAAAATCTTCATAAACGCTCCCCCCGGTGACAGGCGGGGCGTCCGCCGCACCGTTGGCCAGAAGGAACACGGTATCGTTGGTGCTGGTGTCCCCGTCCACGATGACCCGGTTAAAGGTGAGAGCGGTCACCTCCTGCAAAGCCCTTTGCAAAAGCGGTTTCTCCACCTTGGCATCGGTGGTGACCACCGCCAGCATAGTTGCCATATTGGGCGCAATCATCCCCGCCCCTTTCGCCATTCCCCCAATCCGGACCTCGCGGCCGCCCAAGTCCAGAACGGTAGCCCACTCTTTGGGAAAAGTATCCGTCGTCATGATCGCTTCGGCCGCCGTTCTTCCGCCCGACGGGGCCAACCTTTCTACCAGGGCGGGCAGGCTGTCCAAAATGCGGCCCACCGGCAACGGCACCCCGATCACACCTGTCGAGCCCAGGAGGACTTCTTGCGGGGAGATCTTTAAGATCTCCGCGGTTCTGCCAGCAATCAGAGCCGCGTCTTTTAAACCTTGCTCCCCCAGGCAGGCATTGGCATTTCCGCTGTTAAGCACGACTGCCCGGGCGAACTCCGCCCGCAGGTGTTCCCGGCTGATCAGCACCGGAGCGGCCTGAACCCGGTTACGGGTGAAAACAGCGGCCGCCACCGCGGGCGTCCCGGAATAAACCAGCGCCAGATCGGGAGTTTCCGTCTTTTTTAACCCGCAAGCGACACCCGCCGCCAAAAAACCGCGGGGTGCGGTTACCCCGCTGCTGGAATTCCCAGTCATTTTCCCCCACCCTTTCCTGTCGCCTTCATGACAAGAAAAAACCCCTCTTTCGCTCGTCCGCCCGGCCGCCCTGCCGGCAATCCGGCCCGTTTTTCTTCCCCAAGCCGTATCTTCACGGCCAGATCCCCGGCGCGGCCAGCCCCAGTGTTTCTTCAAAACCGAACATAATATTCATATTCTGTACCGCCTGTCCCGCAGCGCCTTTTCCCAGATTGTCCAAAGCGGAAAGGACGATCACCTGGCCGGTCCGGGGATCATAGCGCACCCCCAGCTGGCACCGGTTAGTATAGATCACCGCTTTGGTCTGCGGTAAAAACGGTTCCGGCAGGGGAACAATGAAGGGTTCCCCATGGTAATAATCCTGATAAATCTGGAATAATTGCGCATTGGTAAGCTTTTCTCCGGCCGTCAGGTAAACAGTGGCAAATAACCCCCTGCTCATCGGCACCAGATGCGGGGTGAAGGAAACTTTTATCTCCCGACCGGCCAGACGGCCGGCCACTTCCTCAATCTCCGGGATGTGCCGGTGGCGGACCAGCCCGTAGGCGCGAAAATCATTTTCCACTTCCGCATGGTGCAACTCGGGTTTGGGCAAACGTCCGGCCCCGGAGACCCCGGACTTGGCATCGGCAATCACCGGACCGTCGCCAAGGAGGCCGGCTTGCAACAGGGGGGCCAGACCCAAAAGAATCGCCGTCGGGTAGCAACCCGGATTTCCCACCAGACGGGCTTTTCTTATTTCTTCCCTGTTTTTCAGTTCCGGCAGGCCGTAAACGGCCTCCTCAAGAAGAAAAGGAGCGGGATGCGTTACTCCGTACCATTCTTCATAAATATTCACCCGGCGGAACCGGAAATCCGCTCCCAGGTCAATTACTTTGGCGCCCAGCTGCAAAAGGTCCGGTACCAGCCGGGCCGAGGTTCCGTGCGGCGTCGAAAGAAAAACCACATCACATCCTTTAAAAGACGGCACCTCGGGCGGGACGATTTGCAACCGCCCAAGATCCTCCCCGCGGAAAGTCGGGAAAACCTCTTCCACCCGGCACCCGGCCTGAGACCTGGAGGCCGCGGTTATTACTTTGACTTCCGGATGGCCGGCTAAAAGCCGCAGCAATTCTCCGCCGGCGTAACCGTTGACACCGATGATTCCGGCAGTGAGCAATACTCTCCCCCCTGTAACTTGTTTGCTCCCTATTATATACCAAAGCGGCTGCGTTGGCAATAATATTAATACGTTTTTTATGAATAATTATTACTCCCGTCTTCCACCGCCTGGAGAAGTTCCCGGGCTTTTTCCAAATCTTCCTCGTACACTTGAATTTTCAGGCCGAGAACGCCACTGAAAGCCATCCCGAAAGCTTGATCCGGAATACAGGAAAAAATCCCCGACCCCCGTAAAATGCTCTGGATTAAATCGGCTTTAACCAGGTTGTCAACTTCGATCAAGGTCACTAATTTTCTCCGTTTATCCGGCATCAGTAATCGCTCCCGTTCCGGCCGACCTAACCTGTTTTGTGTAACGGGCAAGGTACCCGTGGGTAATCCGGGGTGACGGAGCCCGCCATTTTTTTTGCCGTGCGGCCAGTTCTTCCCCGCTGACCAGCAGATCCAGGCGGCAGCCGGGAATATCGATTCGAATCCGGTCTCCCTCTTCAACCAAGGCTATGGGCCCGCCTTCGGCCGCTTCCGGGGAAACATGGCCAATGGAGGCCCCCCGGGTGGCGCCGGAGAACCGCCCGTCGGTCAGCAAGGCCACTTCCTTGTCCAGTCCCATCCCGGCAATGGCGGAAGTCGGCGTCAGCATCTCCCGCATCCCGGGACCGCCTTTCGGTCCTTCGTATCTGATCACCACCACATCTCCGGGGTTGATCCGCCCGCCCATAATCGCCTCGACAGCTTCTTCTTCACTGTCAAAGACCCGGGCCGGCCCTTCATGGATTAACATCGCCGGATCCACCGCCGCTTGTTTCACCACCGCCCCGCCCGGGGCCAGCGACCCGAAGAGCACGGCCAGCCCTCCCTGTTGGTTATGGGGGTTGTCCAGGGGCCGGATGACATCGGAACGCAAGACTCTTGCCCCTTCGATATTCTCCCCCACCGTGCGGCCGGTTACTGTCCGGCAGGAAGTGTCAACCAGTTCCTTTTCCGCCAGGACGGCCATCACCGCCGGAATTCCCCCGGCGGTGTCCAAGTCCTCAATGTGATGGGGTCCGGCCGGCCGCAGATGGCAAAGATGGGGAGTCCGGCGGCTGATCTCATTAATCTGGTTTAAATCAATCTCCACCCCCACCTCCCGGGCAATAGCGGGCAGATGCAAGATGGTATTGGTGGAACCGCCAATCGCCATATCCACGGTGAAAGCATTGACAAAAGCGGTTTTGGTCATAATCTTCCGCGGCCGGAGACCGGCTCTAACCAATTCCATCACTTTGCGCCCTGCCGCTTTGGCCAGCCGGATCCGGCGGGCGTCAACAGCCGGAATGGTACCGTTCCCCGGAAGGGCCATTCCCAGTACTTCCGCCAGGCAATTCATGGTATTGGCGGTAAACATGCCGGAACAGGAACCGCAACCGGGACAGGCCCGGTCCTCAATTCTCTGCAACTGCTCCGCCGGTATTTTCCCGGCGGCGTGGGCGCCCACTCCTTCAAAGACGGTGTTTAAATCGATTTTTTCCCCGTCCAACTCTCCGGCCAGCATGGGACCGCCGCTAACCACCACGGCCGGAAGATTAAGCCGGCCGGCGGCCATCAGCATGCCGGGGACTATTTTGTCGCAATTGGGGACCAAAACCAGTCCGTCGAACATGTGGGCCTGGGCCATAATCTCCACGGCGTCGGCGATCAGTTCCCTGCTGGGCAGGGAGTATCTCATCCCTTCGTGCCCCATGGCAATCCCGTCGCAAACCCCGGGGACGCCGAATTCCACCGGCGTCCCGCCGGCCGCCCGGATTCCGCTCTTTACCGCTTCGGTGACAGCCCGGAGATGAAAATGACCCGGAATGATTTCATTGAAAGAATTGGCCACACCAATCAACGGTCCGGCCAATTCCTCGTCAGTATAACCCATTGCCTTAAAAAGTGACCTGTGGGGCGCGCGTTGCCAGCCTTTTTTCACCCGATCACTCCGCAACTTCCTCACATCCTTATCATTAATTTGATTTTTTGATTATTCGTTACCCTCCCATAAAATCCTTTTTCTCTCTCCGGCAGGAGAGGCGGTTAAGCCGGTTCAGAACATAAGGAACGCCCGGACGGAATGTCCGGGCGTTCCTCACCCCTCCTTTCTTTTCCGGGGTTTATACGTCCGGCAGCAGGTCCCTTCGGAGGTAACTGCTTCACCGGTCCCGGTCCCAAGAGTGCCGATTTCCATGTCGTTTCCCTTCATCTGGCTTCTATTATCAACTTCAATAGAATCGGCCCCGCAATAATTGTCCTTTGTCCAATAGTGACAACTGTCCACATAACATTTGACTTCCAAATAGCCTTGCGCCATCTGCCAACCTCCTTTAAACCTATTATCTCTAAAATAACCGTAAATCATTCACGGCTGGGTGGCGGCCGGCGCCCGGCCCGTCCCGGCTGCTCCATGGCGTTAACCGGTATTTATACTCTTCCTTTCCGGCTTGGGGATAGGCGCTTGAAAAAAGGAGAGAATAACACTGAGTGTGGACAAAGGAGCTGAAGAGGTTTTTGTTTTCCTGGAAGAAAATATGGCCGTTGTTTACAGCCGGGGCAGCCGGTTCTTTAATGGCCATCCAGGGCACCCTCAACGCCCTGGCCGGAAAGATCACCGGTTTGTTGCCCGCCACCTTTCTTGTTCATCTCCTGGGCACGGTCACCGCCGGCCTCCTGCTTTTAATCTTTCCCCCGGCCGGCCTGCTCAAAAAAATTCCCTCGGTTCCCCTTTACGCCTGGCTCGGAGGGCCCATTGGGGTGGCTATTATCTACGGGGTCGCAGTCTCCATTCCCCACCTCGGGGTGGGGGTGGCAACAACCGGGATCATCTTTTTTCAACTGCTCACCGCTTATTTTATTGATCACTGGGGGCTGCTGGGGCGGGAACACATCCCGTTTACCTGGCTTAAACTGCTCGGGATCCTCCTCATGGCGGGCGGGGCGTACCTGCTCCTGAAGAGATAAATTCCGGGGTTGCTGCGGTTCAGAATCCTCTGTTTTTAACGAGAGACACCCGCCGGCCTACTTTTTCAGGGCTGCGGCCACCGCCGTCAATACTTTTGCCGGCTCAAAAGGCTTGACTATGTAGTTCAAGGCCCCGGCCTCAATGGCTTCGAGGACCAAATATTTCTGTCCCATGGCCGAACACATAATCACCCGCGCTTTGGGATCAATTTTCTTAATTTCTTTGACCGCCTCGATCCCCGACATTTCCGGCATTGTGATATCCATCATCACCAGATCCGGTTTGATTTGTTGGTACTTCTCCACCGCTTCCTTGCCGGTGGACGCTTCCCCGGCAATCTCGTACCCGGCTTCGGTAAGGATCCGTGTCAACATCAACCTGATCACCTTTGCGTCATCAACCAGCATTATACGTTCCTTCATGAAGAAACCTCCTGTTCGAATTGGAAAACATATAAAGCGCACGGGACAGACGTTTCTTTCGTCCCAGCCGTCGGGTTCCCTCTTTTTTGCCCGGTACAATATTACCCTTTATTGACAGGGTTTTTCGTCATTACCTCATACGCCCGCTTCCGGAAATTTCTTCCGGCGTAGACCGGACAGGATAAGTTTATCATTATTACCACACAAACCCGCTCTTTTCCTGCTCCGGTAATGTTACAGTTTTATATCCCCGCCCGCGCCGCCGTACCCGCGGGGTGAAGCTTGGCATGGTAAAGCCGCAAGCACGGGCGGGAAAATATGTATATAAATTTTAAAAAAATAAAAAAAAAGATCTTAAGAGATCTTTAACCAAACTTTATTCTAAGATACAAAGGACCGCCCGGGCCGTCCCGCCGGGCCTTTTGACCGGTTATTCGGTTTCCACCCCGTGCCGGTCAACTCTTTTGATGTTTTCTTCCTCTCCGGTCCGGGCGTTGATATAAACCAAAAACCGTTGTTTATCCAGTTCCACATCACATTCATAGCAAAGAATCTCTTGAAAGCGGTCATTGAGAACAATCGCCTTTTTAATTTGGGCGACCCGGAGATGGGGATTCAATTTCTTCTTTATTTCTTCTAAAGAGAGACGGGCGGCGGGAATTTGGCGGTCCTGGTCCCGAAAAGTCAGATAAGGAACGGCTTCCATGCCCAGAACTTCCCCGTTGTCCAGAGCTACTTTTACCTTGATCAGCTCGGGGTAGATGAGAGTGTCTTGAGCCTCCCGCGCCAGGCTGACCGCAGCCACATTTCTGTACTCTTCAACGGCAACGGGCGTCATTTCCGGATAATCACGTTTCTTAAGAAACTCCCGCGCTTTTTGCGCCGCTTCTTCGAGGGACAGCTCTTTTTCCTCACACATCCTCTCTTTAAGCATCCAGGCCACATGGCCGCCTTGCACACTTACCGCCAGGCGGGAAGGGGCGGAGCCGTCTTTTCTCCGGGCTTCTGTCAAGCGGAAAAGATAAAGAGGCATCTCCCCCTTTATTTCCCCCTCATATTCAGCCTGGTATTCTCCACCGTCGCGTTCCAGGAAACGAAGGGCGATCTCCCGGGCCTCTTCCTTCCCAATTTTGAGCCCGGTCAACCCTTTCGGTTCCGGCTTGAATCCCGGCAAAGGCCCTTCGATTTCCGGTTCGGGCAGACGCCGTAAACCGTCCTCCAACATGGTAAAACTCTTGGTCACTTTGTTGGCTTCCAGCCGTCGCGAAAGATCCGTCCTGGCGGCGGCCATATCCACCCGGTCCACATTCAACCAGCGTTCCCCGTCTTCCAAAATCCGTTCCTGCAGGGCAAAAAGCTCCTCCGTAACATAACGGGCCTGCCGGTAAAAGTCGCGCAGATTTTCCCATTTATCTTCGGGTAAGGTTTTCCCGCTGTCTATTTCGAGCAGGGTATTGAAAGAAAACGACTGCACCCTGGCTAAAAAATTCTTGGTCCTGGAAAGGTCCACCGAGGCCAAAGGTAATTGCCCTATATCTTCCTGGGCCAAATAGGCTTGACGCCAGACGTCGGTCAACAGGCGCACCAGGTGCGAAGGGCTATTCGAAACCGCCGCTTTCGCCAGTTGCGACTCCAATCCCGCCACATGGAGGGCCAGCTCAGAAAAGGACCGGTTATACTGGTTTTCCGCCCGGGTTTCCCAGGCGCGCTTCTCACGGTATTGGGTATACCCCCAAGCCAAGGACATAACAAGGGCTACCGCCAACACCGGGAGGAGAAAACGGGGTTGGAACCATTCCCTTCTTCTTTCTTCGTCCATTCCCGAACCCTTCCTTTCAATACAATAACGTTTCATTGGTAATATGCCCTGTCCGTCGCGGCTTATGCAAAACATCCCGTTTTCTTCCCGGGTGGCCGGTTTACCCTTCTATGTTTATCCTTCTTTAATGATCCGCCTATAAGTTCTACTTATTAATCTGCTTGCCGGTATCTTTCTTTTGCAAAGAAACAAGCTCTTTTAACCCGGCGTTATCGCCGAGTAAAAGCAGGTGTCTGACCAGTTTTTGCAATGCGGGATCCTTCAAAAAAAATACCTCCTGGTTAATGGTTTTTTCCACAAAAACCATCATATTACCAGGAGGCCGGGAAAATACCAGGCCAGAATAATTTTTTCCCCGTTTGGTTCCTTTCTTTTTCTAACCCCGTTTCACACCAGGAGTTCTCCCTGGAAAACGGTGACCGCTTCTCCCCCTATATACACACGGTTGCCACATAACCGCACCCGGACGACCCCGCCGCGCTTCGAAACCTGGCAGGCCAGGAATTCGTCCTTCTTCAAACGCGCGCTCCAGTACGGACCGAGCGCCGAAAAGGCCGAACCGGTTACCGGATCCTCGTTAATCCCCAGCCGCGGGGCAAAAAAGCGTGTTACAAAATCAAACCCGTTGGCCGCGGCGCGGCTGGTGACGATGACTCCCTGTACGGGCAGGGCGGCCAGTTCGGAACAGTCCGGTTGCAAACCGCGTAAAACTTCTTCTGATTCCACCTCCACCAGGAAATTGGCGCCGGTTTTCCCTGTGTATTTCAGGCGGATCCCCAATCCCCGCACCAATTCCGGGGGAGGAGGGAGCGGGTGCTCCAACTCCGCCGGAAAATCCAATTCAATCAGGTTTCCTTTTCGTTCCGCCTTCAGCAGCCCGCTTTTGGTTGTAAACTTGGCGGTTTCCCCGGGAGGCAAATATCCGTTTTCCCAGAGCACATGGGCGCTGGCCAAGGTCGCGTGGCCGCACAGCTCAATCTCGGCCACCGGAGTAAACCACCGCAAAGCAAAAGTATCATCCTCCCGGTACAAAAATGCCGTCTCGGAAAGATTCATTTCCTCCGCGATCTTTTGCATCCATTCTTCTTCTGCCGGCTGATCAAGAATACAGACTGCCGCCGGATTCCCGGCAAAGGCTTTGTTGGTAAAAGCATCGACTTGAAAAATTGGGATACCCACCGGTTATTCCTCCTTAAATCCGCAATCTCCTCCAGGATGTTCTTTCCGGCTGTTTTTCCCGTACCCCCTCATTGCCGTTACAGCCTGGTTTTCTATTCCTCTCCGGCCGTCAGTTTTTTTTCAATCTTCGCCCAGGAGTCCCGCAGGGGAACCGAACGGTTAAATACCGGGTTTTCCGGGGAAGAGTCAACACTGTCCAGACAAAAATATCCGATCCGCTCAAATTGATAGGGGACGCCGGGTCTGGCGTTGGCCAGGTCGGGCTCGATCCGGCAAGACCTTAGGATCTCCAGGGATTTCGGGTTAATAAACTCCTTAAAATCCTCGCCGCTATCGGGAATTTCCTTGGTAAACAGGCGGTCATAGAGACGGACTTCCGCCTCCTTGGCATGGGCCGCGGAAACCCAGTGAATCGTGCCCTTAACCTTACGCCCGTCCGGTGCGGAGCCGCCCCGGCTTTGCGGATCATAAACACAGCGGATTTCCTTTATTTCACCCGATTCATCCTTGACCACGCCGGTGCATGTCACCAGGTAAGCGTATTTCAATCTGACCTCGCGGCCGGGCGCCAAACGATAAAACTTTTTCGGCGGGTCTTCCCGGAAATCGTCCCGTTCAATATAGAGCACACGGGAAAACGGTACTTTCCGCGTCCCCGCCGCCGGGTCTTCCGGATTGTTAACCGCCTCCACCTCTTCCACCTTTCCTTCCGGATAATTCTCAATCACCAGCCGCAAGGGGCGCAGAACAGCCATGCGCCGAAGGGCCCGCCGGTTCAAATCCTCCCGTAGGCAGTGCTCGAGGAGGGCGATATCGACCACGCTGTTGCTCTTGGCCACGCCAATCCGTTCACAAAAATCGCGGATCGCCTCCGGCGTGTAACCGCGCCGCCGCAACCCCGACAACGTCGGCATCCGGGGATCATCCCACCCGCTGACCAGTCCTTCCTCGACCAATTGCCGGAGTTTTCTTTTGCTCATCACCGTGTAAGAAAGATTGAGCCGGGCAAATTCGATCTGTTGTGGTGGACTTTCTATCCCCAGCGTGTCGAGGACCCAATTGTATAAGGGGCGGTGATCTTCAAATTCCAGACTGCAGATGGAATGGGTGATCCCCTCAATCGCGTCGGAGAGCGGATGGGCATAATCATACATCGGATAAATGCACCACTTCTCCCCTGTCCGGTGATGGGGGGCATGCAAAATACGGTACAAGACCGGATCCCGCATGTTCAGATTGGGTGAAGCCATATCTATCTTGGCCCTTAAGACCCGGGACCCTTCAGGGAACTCTCCCGCCCGCATCCGCCGGAAGAGATCCAGATTTTCCTCAACCGAACGGTTCCGGTAAGGGCTCTCTTTACCGGGTTCGGTAAGGGTGCCGCGGTATTCCCGGATCTCCTCCGGACTCAAATCACAAACATAGGCGTGTCCGGATTTAATCAGTTGGACAGCATACTCGTACAACTGTTCAAAATAGTCGGAGGCATAGTATAACCGGTCCTCCCAATCGCATCCTAGCCACCGGACGTCCTCCTTGATCGCCTCTACGTACTCGGTCTCTTCTTTGCAGGGATTGGTGTCGTCAAACCGCAGGTTAAAAAGTCCGCCATACTTGACGGCCAGGCCGTAGTTGAGACAAATCGCTTTGGCGTGTCCGATATGAAGATAACCGTTGGGTTCCGGTGGAAAACGGGTGTGAACCCGTCCCCCGTACTTTTTGGTCTCCAAGTCCCTGGTGATAATTTCTTCAATGAAATTCGTCGGGGCCGGCCGTTTAGAAATACTCATAAATATGTTTCCCCCCTGTTTTTCTTCATGACGCTGCTTCAAAATTCCGCCGAACGGACAGTACGCGGAAAAGGAATCACATCTCTGATATTGGACATCCCGGTTATATACATCAACGCCCGCTCGAAACCCAGGCCGTAACCGGCATGTTTTACTCCGCCGTATTTCCTGGTCTCCAGGTACCACCAGTAATTCTCTTTTTTCATGCCCAACTCGTCTATCCTCTTCTCCAGCAAGTCCAATCTCTCCTCCCGCTGGCTGCCGCCGATGAGTTCACCCACCCCGGGCACGAGGAGATCCATGGCGGCCACAGTCTTTTGATCATCGTTTAACCTCATATAGAAAGCTTTAATATCCTTCGGGTAGTCAGTGACAAAAACCGGTTTTTGAAAAATCTTCTCCGTTAAGTAACGCTCGTGTTCGGTCTGGAGATCCTTGCCCCAGGCCACAGGATACTCGAAGTCAACCCCGGCTTTTTTCAGTAAGTCAATAGCCTCGGTATAAGTTATACGGGCAAACTCCGAATTCATGACATTATCCAGACGGGAAAAGAGATCTTTGTCCACAAAACGCTGGAAAAACTCCATCTCCTCCGGAGCCTTTTCCCGGACATATCCAATAAGGTATTTTAACATTTCTTCCGCCAGATCCATAATCTCTTCCAGACCGGCAAAGGCCATTTCCGGCTCAACCATCCAGAACTCCGCCGCGTGCCGGGGCGTATTGGAGTTTTCCGCCCGGAAAGTCGGCCCGAAGGTATAGACCTTGCGGAAAGCCAGGCAAAAGGCTTCGGCCTGCAACTGCCCGCTGACGGTAAGATAAGTCCGCCGGCCGAAGAAGTCTTTACTGTAATCGATTTCTCCTTCTTCATTTTTCACCGGGTGCAACGGATCGAGGGTGGAAACGGTAAAAAGCTGTCCAGCGCCCTCACAATCGTTGCCGGTGATGATCGGAGTATGAACATAAACAAAGCCTCTATCCTGAAAAAAATTATGAAGGGCCTGGGCGGCTAAGGAACGGACCCGGAACACCGCCAAAAACGTGTTGGTCCGGGGACGCAGGTGCGCTATTGTTCTGAGAAATTCAAAAGAATGTCTCTTTTTTTGCAACGGGTAACCCGCCGCGACCTCCCCCACTACTTCCACTTTGGAAGCTTTCAACTCAAAGGGCTGGCCGGGGCCGGGACTATCCACCAGTTCTCCTCGGGCGCGGATGGCCGAACCCACCGGCAATCTGGCGGCCTCCCGGAAATTGGGCAGACTCTCCTCCACCACCACCTGGAGGTTTTTAAAGAAAGTACCGTCATTGACTTCAATAAACCCCAGATTCTTGGAGTCCCGGGCTGTCCTTACCCAGCCGGATATTTCCACCTGTTTCCCGAGATAAGACCGGCCCGCGCGAAAAAGTTCCTTAATCGACACCTTTTCCATGGCTGCCACCTCGTTTTCTGTTAAAAGTTTTCCCCCCGCGGGGAAAAAACCACACCCCGGCTTTAAAATAAAGTATAATTAAACTCCCCGAAAACTGCAAGGGTGGTCTACCACCCTCCGCTAAACCGTCTTTGGTTTTTCCCCCAATCCCAACGGTATTCATCCACTCCGTCATCACCGCCGTTTTTTCATCTTGCTGCCCGGGGCCGGCTGTAAAAGACCGGTACGGGAGAAAAAGAATAAAGAAAAATAAAACCGGAAAAACCTCCGGTTGGAAAAAGCCGGGCCGGCGCAAAGGAAAGCGCCCGTCACATGGGGATCCGCGGAGCAACCAACCGGGTCGCCGGCGCCGGTGCCCGGTCCGGCAAGATGGCCCCGCCCTTAACAAACCAGGAGACCCCAAAGAACATTATGGCGCAGGCCTCAAGCCAGAACACGGGTTTGTAGACGCCGACCACCGAATCAATGACGGGGATGCTGACAAGGCCCATGAGAAGCAGGCAGGCGAGCATGGCATAGCCGCAGAGCAGATAGATTAAATTACGTACCAGTTTTTCGTCGGTAGGTGTTTCCTGGTCGCTCAAGCGAAAAAGGAAAAGCGAAAAATAAGTCAAAGTAAGAAAAAACCCGGCCGAGGAGATGGTATGCAAGCGGCCTAAAATAACCTGCGACCGTGTGGCGTCCGGACCGGGAGTAGCCGGAAAGAACGCTATCCCCAGGGCAAAAAGGCAGACTAGGTTGGCGGCAATATTGTCTCTCCGGTCGTAACCGCGGTACGACCATAGAAAGACGGCAATGGCCGACATGCTTCCGACGAACAGATCCCGCATCTCCGTATGATAGTACAAACTGATTGACTTCTGGAGCTCAATTCCGAGAAACAAGCCGCCCACGGCCAGGACAAACGGCAACCCGAGGCCGATGGCGCCAACCGCTTTACGGAGACTAAGGTAAGAACGGATTAGATACTCCTCTTCTCTTTGGAGCCGGTTGATTCTTATGCCCCCCTTTCTCCCGCCGGCCTAAAAATTCTCCTTCTTCATATTCTCCGTGCCGCTCCGGCCTTTTGGAAGGCCGGCTATAATCCGGTCCCGGACGGCCGGAACGGGATTACAAGACAACGCTAAACTCACCTTTATACTTATGGCAGCCGGTAAGCTTTATCCCTTGCGCCGTTTTTCCCACGGTACAACCTTTGGCGTCAGATAATTCGTGAATATTTCTGAGGAGAAGATGCCACGGTTTTTCCGCGGCATCGGCTTTGATATATAAGGTATCGCCGTTTCTTGCGATGGAAACAGAAAGCTCCGCCTGGCCCTTGACGTTTCTGACGGTGGCCGCCGCCTGTTTTCCGTAGTCCAAAGAAAAGAGATGGAACGTCACATCCCCGGCGTAGTCGTATTCGGCTTGGTGATCGCTTTTACCCACAGGAATAAGGGAGTTGGGTTTTACCATCAGCGGCAGACTGAAATAATCATGATTTTCCGTTACATATCTGCCCCCGTTCACCTCTTGGCCGGTGATAAAATTGGTCCACCGCCCTTCCGGCAAATAGTACGTGACCTCCCCGGAGGCACTGAAGACCGGGGCGACCAGCAACGAATCACCGAGCATATACTGGGTATCCAGGTACTTGCAGGCCGGATCGTCGGTAAATTCCATAACCATCGCCCGCATCATCGGATACCCGGTTGCACTGGTCCGGACCGCGCTCTCGTATAAATACGGCATCAAGCGGCATTTCAGCTTGGTGAAAAAGCGCAGGACATCCACGGCTTCTTCATCAAACACCCAGGGGACCTTTATTGCCCTGCTGCCGTGCAACCGGCTGTGGGAGGAAAGCAGCCCAAAGGCCACCCATCTTTTGTAGATATCCGGGGTGGCGGTGTCTTCAAAGCCGCCAATGTCATGACTCCAAAAACCAAAACCGGACATGCACAAGGATAAGCCCGCTCTTAAACTCTCCGCCATCGACTGATAGGTTGCCCAGCAGTCACCCCCCCAATGGACCGGGTACTTCTGGCAACCGGCGGTCGCCGAACGGGCGAAGACGATGGCTTGATCTTTCCCTTTGACCTCGGCCAAGAGTTCATAGACGGTTTTGTTATACAGATAGGAATAGTAGTTATGCATCTTCAGCGGGTCGGAACCGTCGGCATACTCAACATCGGTCGGGATCCTTTCCCCAAAATCGGTTTTAAAACAATCGACCCCCATGTCAAGCAAGGCTTTTAACTGCCTTTTATACCATTCACACGCTTCCTTGTTGGTAAAATCGACAATGCCCATTCCCGCCTGCCACATATCAGTCTGCCATACATCCCCGTTTTTATCTTTGAGAAGATACCCCTTCTCCCTGGCTTCGGCGAACAACTTGGATTTCTGGGCGATGTACGGGTTAATCCAGACGCAGATCTTCAATCCTCTCTCCTTCAGCTTTTTGAGCATACCGGCCGGATCCGGAAACATCCGCTCATCCCAGGTAAAATCGCACCACTGAAACTCTTTCATCCAAAAACAGTCAAAGTGAAAAACCTCCAGGGGAAGATCTCTTTCCGCCATCCCGTCTATATAACCGGTTATCGTCTTCTCATCGTAATCCGTGGTAAAGGAGGTGGAAAGCCACAAGCCAAAGGACCAGGCGGGAGGAAGGGAGGGTTTGCCGGTCAGGCTGGTATAATTCTGTAACACCTCGCGCATGGTACCCCCGCCGATCACAAAAAAGTCCAGCTTTTCCCCGGGCACGGAAAACTGAACATTTTGGACGTTTTCCGACGCCACTTCATAGGAGACCTTTTCCGGGTGATTGACAAAGACGCCGTAATTCTTATTGGTGAGGTAAAAAGGAATATTTTTGTATGCCACTTCGGAAGAGGTTCCCCCGTCCTCGTTCCACATCTCAACCACTTGACCGTTTTTCACAAACGGGGTAAATCTTTCGCCCAGTCCGTAGACACATTCACCCACATCCAACTGGAGCTGTTGTTTCATAAAGGGCTCACCCCGGTCACTGAGCACGTAGCCCGTGGACTTTTTTACACTCGAGGTTATGGTTTTGTTATCGTATAAAAAGTCCATGGCAAATTCCACGGCGTTGATCCTGACCGCCAACTTCCCGGAGGTAAAGACCAGATAGGGGCCGTCTTGCGCAAAAGCGGGGCTTACATCAGGGTCAAAGTGCAAAGGAAAGCAGGGCCCGGTCTCCTTCTTTCCGGCAAAATGGGTGATTTGCACCCGGATAATATCGGACAAGGGAGAACTGAATCTAAACGTTATTGTGCCTGAATCTAAAACGTTTCCTCTTTCCCTGATCACCCTGGTTGAAGTATAAACATAGAGGTCTTTTCCGTCAAAATGATGATCAAAAACCATCTGCGGGTTTAACACTGTGTAACCCTTTTTGATTAACCACTGCCCGTCGGTGAATTTCATCTTCGACCCCCTCCTTTTTCTTTCTATGCCCGGCTCTGTTTGGTCATGTCCTTCTTTTTTCCCCATCCGTACCTTAATCCGGCCCGTACTTCAAGCAGGCCGCGCACCACTGATATAAACCGGAAAGGAAAACTTATCCTGTAAAATCGCCCGTATTTTAACATATTTCTCCCAGGGAAGCAAGGTAATTTTTACATGGATTTTAATTATTGATCATCATAAATTTACTATTAAAACAGCCCGCGCCCCTGCCGGTTTGTTCCAGATAGTTACCGGAAAGAGAACAAAATTCTTCTTGCAAAAACAGGGGGAGACTATATAATATTTAAATGATATATTTTATCAGGAGAAATCCCCGCGGTCGCTAAACGCAGAAAAATGAGGTGGTTACCATTCCCAAACGCAAAGACATAAAAAAAGTAATGATTATCGGCTCCGGCCCGATTATAATCGGCCAAGCCTGCGAGTTCGATTACTCCGGGACCCAAGCTTGTAAGGCCCTCCGCCGGCTGGGTTATGAAATAGTTCTGGTAAATTCCAACCCGGCGACGATCATGACCGATCCCGAAATGGCCGACATCACATATATAGAACCCCTCAACCTGAAAACAGTCGCCGAGATAATAAAAAAAGAGCGGCCGGATGCGCTTTTACCGAACCTGGGCGGTCAATCCGCCCTCAACCTCAGCATCGAGTTGTTCAACGCCGGCCTCCTGGATCGCTACGGAGTTGAGCTTCTGGGCGTGCAGGCCGAGGCCATTAAAAGAGGAGAAGACCGGATTGTCTTCAAGGAAACCATGGCCCGTCTTGGCGTGGAAACAGCCCGCAGCAAGCCGGCCTACAGTGTGGAAGAGGCGGAGAAAATCGCCGCCGAACTGGGATATCCGGTTGTAATCCGCCCAGCCTACACCCTGGGCGGAACCGGCGGCGGTCTTGTCTATAATGCCGAAGAACTGCGGACCGTTGCCGGCCGCGGGATTGCCGCCAGCCCTGTGGGACAAGTCTTGGTCGAAGAGTCAATCCTCGGCTGGGAAGAATTGGAGTTGGAAGTGGTAAGGGACGCCAAAAACCAGATGATTACCGTTTGTTTTATCGAAAATGTGGATCCCGTAGGCGTTCACACCGGCGACTCCATTTGTACCTCCCCCATGCTCACGATCAGTCCCGAACTCCAGAGGAGACTGGAACAACAGGCCCATGCCATTGTTGAAGCCATTGGTGTCATCGGCGGGACCAATGTCCAATTCGCCCATAATCCGGAAACCGGACGGGTGGTCGTAATTGAAATCAACCCCCGTACTTCCCGGTCCTCGGCTCTGGCTTCCAAAGCCACCGGCTTCCCCATCGCCTTTGTCTCGGCCATGCTGGCCGCCGGCCTGACCCTGGACGAGCTTCCCTACAGGGAGGGGAAGACTTTGGACCAGTATACCCCAACCCAGGATTATGTGGTCGTTAAATTTGCCCGCTGGGCTTTTGAGAAGTTCAAAGGCGTGGAAGACAAACTGGGCACGCAAATGCGGGCCGTAGGCGAAGTGATGAGTATCGGAAAAACTTATAAAGAGGCGCTGCAGAAAGCCGTCCGTTCCCTGGAAATCGGCAGGTACGGACTGGGCTTCGCCGAAAATTTCCACCACCGGACTCTGGATGAACTTCTGGAAATGCTCCACGATCCTTCCGGAAGACGCCAGTTTATCATGTACGAAGCCCTGAGAAAAGGCGCCCGGGTTGACGATCTATACCGGCTGACCCGGATTAAACCCTGGTTCATTCAGCAATTGCAGGAACTGGTGGCTTTGGAGGAGGAAATCCTCGCCTACCGCGGAAAAGAAATCCCCGCCGGCCTTTTAGTTCAAGCGAAAAAAGACGGCTTTTCCGACCGCTACCTGGCCGATCTGCTGAAAACGACCGAAGAAAACATTCGCACCCGCCGCCGTGCCTTGGGGTTAACCAAGTCGTGGGAACCGGTACCGGTCAGCGGGGTCAACGACGACGCCGTCTATTATTACTCCACTTACCACGGGACCGGGCAAAAGAAAACCGCCAAGTCCGGTTCCGGCCCTGCCCGGCGAAGAGTAATGATTTTGGGCAGCGGCCCCAACCGGATCGGACAGGGAATCGAGTTTGACTATTGTTGCGTCCACGCGGCTTTTGCCCTCCGGGAAGCGGGACTGGAAACCATCATGGTCAATTGTAACCCGGAAACAGTCTCCACCGACTATGACACTTCCGACAGGTTGTACTTCGAACCCCTCACCGTCGAGGAAGTGCTGGGGATTTACGAACACGAACAGCCGGAGGGGGTGATCGTCCAGTTCGGCGGACAAACACCGCTCAATATCGCCGCTGACTTGGCCCGGGCCGGCGTACGGATCCTCGGCACCCCGCCCGATATTATCGACCTGGCGGAAGACCGGGATCGTTTCCGCCGGATGATGGATAAGTTGGGAATCCCCATGCCCGAATCGGGCATGGCCAGCAATATAGAGGAAGCACTGGCTCTGGCCGAGAAAATCGGCTACCCCCTCATGGTCCGTCCCTCGTACGTCCTGGGCGGGCGGGGGATGGAAATTATCCATGACGAGGAAATGCTCCGGGAGTACCTGGCCGCAGCGGTAGAAATCACCCCGGAGCGTCCGGTATTAATCGACCGTTTTCTGGACAACGCCATCGAAGCTGAAGCCGATGCCGTCTCCGACGGAAGCGATACCTTTGTTCCGGTCGTCATGGAACATATTGAATTCGCCGGCGTCCATTCCGGCGATTCCGCCTGTGTCCTCCCGTCGGTCAGTATTCCCCCCCGGCACTTGTCCACCATCCACGAGTATACCGCGAAAATAGCCCGCGAACTAAAAGTGGAAGGCCTGATGAATGTTCAATACGCCATCGCCGGGGACCGGGTTTATGTCTTGGAAGCCAATCCCCGGGCCTCCCGGACTGTACCACTGGTCTCCAAGATTTGCAACGTCTCCCTGGTCCGCCTGGCCACCTTGCTCATGTTGCCCGCGTCTCTGGGGGGTAAAAAACTAACCGAGACGGGTTTAAATACTTTACAGATCCCCGCTATCCCCCATTTTGGTGTGAAAGAAGCGGTTTTTCCCTTTAACATGTTTCCTGAAGTCGACCCCATTCTCGGCCCGGAAATGCGTTCCACCGGCGAAGTCCTGGGTCTGGCCGACTCCTTTGGCCTGGCCTACTATAAATCCCAGGAAGCCGCCGGTCAATTATTACCCCTTTCCGGGACCGTTCTTTTTAGCATCGCCGACCGGGACAAGGAAGCGGCTTTGAAAGTGGCCCGTAAATTCGAAGAACTGGGTTTCAAGATAATCGCCACCGCGGGGACCCACGCCTTTTTAACCCGGCACGGCATCAAATCCGAACCTGTTCACAAATTGTACGAAGGGCGGCCCAACCTCGTGGACCGAATTGTGAACAAGGAGGTCCATATTGTGATTAATACCCCCGCGGGGAAGCGGAGCCAGCATGATGACTCCTATATCCGCAAAACCGCCATCAGGTACAAGGTCCCCTATATAACGACTATTCCCGCCGCCCTGGCTTCGGTCAAGGGGATAGCCGCCTGCCGGCAGGGCCGGGTACCGGTCCGTTCTTTACAGGCTTATCATCTTTTGCTCAAGGAGGCCAACGACGGCCGGCCCCATCAACAACCATCTTGACCTCACTCTTCACCCGGCGGGCGTAATCGATTCATATTACCTAAGAAAGAAAAATAAAGTAAGATGAAACCGCCTGAGGTGAAGAGAGAGGTCATTATGTTTGTGGTCATCAGCAAAAAAAAACTGGTTGGCGCGGGTCTGGCCGCTTTTCTCTTGCTCTCGCTTTCTCCTGTGCTTAAAAACCTCTTCTCAACGGCTTACGTTGACGCCCGTCTTACCGAGGAAGAACTCTTCCGTTCCTTGGAAAAAATTATTATCCTGCGCAACCGGGCTGTTATGACCGGTGATCTCCAGTTGCTGGCCTCCCTTTATAACCGGACAACCACCTTCGGAGCCTGGGCTTATGAACATCAGGCAGCCAGAAGAAAATATCTAGCCGCCTGGGCTGAAAAACAGGGCGTCCGCTTTGTCGATATCCATAGCACCATCCGGGTGAACAGGAGTAAGCCCATTCCTTCCGGGTTTTCCGTTAATTTTCTCGCCTCCACCACCTATAAATACGTTTATGTCGATGAACCGTTGACCGTCAACTCTTTCCGGATCGGCAGTTATCATTCGGCGGATCTTGTCTGCCAGGAAGAAACTTGGCTGATCGGGAGGGAATGGTATACGGATCCTTTCGCCGGTTCATTACCGCCGGAAACGAGCGAAAAAAATAAGGATTATATTTTATCCCGCCGAGCCCGGGATTTTACCAACCTTAATCCCCGCCGGAGAGCGGCGGTGGAATATGCCGACCAGTATGCCGGGGCTGCTGCCGCCCCGGACAGTGGTTTTCCGTACAACCGCGCCTATAAAAATTACAATTATTTGGGCGGCGATTGTACCAATTACGCCTCGCAAGTACTGCATGAAGGCGGCGGGTTCCCCAAAACCTACACCTGGAACTACCAGAGAGAAGGCAGCAGAGCCTGGGTCAATGCCGAGGCCTTTACCAACTTTATGTTATACAGCGGCCGGGCCTCCTTGCTCGCCCGGGGGAGTTACAGTGAAGTTCTCCGGGCTTCCTATGAGTTGCTGCCCGGGGACTTCATTGCTTATGAGAAAAAAGGGGAAATTGCCCATATCTCGATCGTGACAGGGGCCGATTCCCGGGGATACACCCTGGTGAACAGCCATAATGTTGACCGGTACCGGGTCCCCTGGGATCTGGGCTGGAATGACCGGCAAACAAGATTTTGGCTGGTCCGCGTCCATTATTAACAATACCCAAAGCCCTGAAACACCAGATAAAAATGGCAAAAGGAGTTTAACCTCTCTTGTCGAATAAAATGACTCCGGTATCTTCCATTAATGAATAAATTTGTCTTCCCGGTGGATACTATGATTTGATCTCTAGTGCCTGTTTCTGTTATTGCTGATATTATTCCTCTTTAGAGTGGAACGGCCCGGTTTGACCACGGTTTTCCGCCCTAGCCGGCTTGCCCGCCGGAGTAATTTATCAAATTCAGAAAGGGGAATCTTGATGAAGAAAATCCTGCCGCCCTTAGTTTTCCTCCTCATAACCGCAGTTTCCATGCCGGCCGCCGGTATCACCGGCGCCCACGGTGAGCTCGGAGTGAAGTACGAGATGGATCCTGATAACTCCGGATTCGTTTTTGACGGCCTGACTCTGGAGTTGGCTCACCCCCTCGGCCCCGACGAGGGGATTGAAGCCAACCTTCAGTTCGAAAGCGAGCGCCCCTTCACCGCCTACTATTACCGTTACCATATCCTCAAAGCCTACGATGAACTGCATTTGGGCCGGTTCGTTCTCGACTGGGCTTCCGGCAATTCGCTGTCCCTAAAAGGGAGCCTGGCGGATCGGGTAATCAGAGGATATTCTACGGGAACGGGTTTTAAGTACCGGACAACCCTGGATAAATCTTTGCTGGTCGCTTCGGTGGCCACCACTCCCGGCCGCCACGCGCGAACGATGCTGGCCGGCCGTCTAATGTTCCAACCGGCGCCCCACTGGGAGGCCGGTGTCGCCCTCGCCGGAGGAGGCTTCTTTTCCCGCGATCCCCGTCAGGCCGTCCTTATCGACGTCCTTTACACCGGCCGGTCCTTTTCCGTCCTGGGAGAAGCGGTCATCAGTAATTTAAGTACCGTTGATTACGCTTCCGGTTTTTATCTCGAGGGTTCCCACCCTTTCTCCCCGGCCTGTACCGGCTATGCCGGCCTGTTTTTTACCGAAGAGCTGACCCGTGACCTAGTGGTGGGCGGGATCCGGTACCGCCCGGCCGAGCATCTTACTCTACAGGGGGAAATGGTCAATTCCCGCGACAACTGGGAAATCACCCTCCGGTTCGGCGTCCGGTTTTGAGGTTTTAAGACAATAAAACCCCAAAAAGACCGTATAATTCCCCCCGGCGCCACGCCTACCGGCCCGGGGGGTTTTTTTATTTAAAAATTATAAAAGAAGGATTTTCCTGGTTTCACTCGAAATAACCGGCAGTAAAAACAAGCGGGGTGATTTGATGGAGCTCCAGAAACGTATAGAAGACTGGTTAAAGAAAATGACCTTACGGGAGAAAGTCTCGTTACTTTCTGGAAAAGACACCTGGAGTACTATGCCGGTTGAGCGCTTGGGTATTCCTTCTTTGGTCATGACCGACGGTCCCCACGGTGTCCGGGCTGTTCCCGGCGGAAATAGAAAAACCGGTCCCGCCACCTCTTTCCCCACGGGCATCGCCATGGCCGCTTCGTGGGACACAAAATTAATAGAAGAAACCGGAATCGCCCTGGCCGAGGAGACCCGGGCCCTGGGCTGCAATATCCTTTTGGGTCCCTGTATCAATATTATTCGCCATCCAATAACCGGTCGCAATTTTGAAACTTACTCCGAAGATCCTTATCTGGCGGGGCAAATTGGCGCCGCTTATGTCAGAGGGCTACAAAGCAGGCGAATCGGAGCTTGCGTAAAACATTTTGCCTGTAACAACCAGGAGATTGAACGTTTCCGGGGCAACTCGGTTGTGGACGAAAGAACGCTGCGGGAAATCTACCTGGCCGCCTTCGAAACAATTGTTAAAGAAGAAAAGCCCTGGGCGGTCATGAGTTCTTACAACCGGATTAACGGGGTATATGCCGCTGAACATTACCGGCTTTTAACCGAAATATTGAGGGAAGAATGGGGTTTTGAAGGGATGGTTGTCTCCGACTGGGGGGGAAACCACTCCACGGTCGCCTCGATAAAGGGCGGCCTGGACCTGGAGATGCCGGGTCCGGCCAAATATTACGGCAACTTGCTGGTTGAAGCAGTCCTGACCTGGCGGATTGATGAGGAAACAATTAACCGGAGCGTCGCCCGGGTACTAAGAACCATACTTCTTTCCGGCCAAACCGACCCCGCTTCTTTACCCCCGGGTGCGATAAACACTCCACAACATCAAGCCCTGGCACGGAAAGTCGCCGAGGAATCAATTACTCTCCTTAAAAATGATCACGGGCTGTTGCCGCTGAAAAAAGAAACCTTAAAATCCGTGGCGGTCATCGGTCCGAATGCGGCCGATTTGGTGATAAGCGGGGGCGGCAGTTCCAATGTGAGACCTCCTTACTGTATCAGTCCTTTAAAAGCTTTGCAGGAAAAATTGGGGGGAGAAATAAAACTGGATTATGCACCGGGCTGCCACACCAACATCACCCCCCAGCCCGTCAAACCGGAATATCTCACTCCGGCCCGGGGCGAAGGGGAAGGTTTATGGGGCGAATATTTTTCCGGTCCGGATTTTTCCGGCCCGCCGGTCATCGAACGGGTGGATAAAAAAATCTCCTTTTGGTGGTTTCAAAACGGACCGGACCCAAGGATCAAAAGCCCCCAATTTGCCGTGCGGTGGACCGGCAGCCTGACGGTACCGGCCGCCGGTGACTATACCTTTGTGCTTGCCAGTACCGGCGAGTCGCTGTTATACCTTGATGAAAGGATGATTCTGAAAAACCCGGACCAAGCGGAGGGACAGGAGGGGTTTGACAGTCCCCGCTCCGCAACCCGGGTAAAACTGGCTGCCGGCCGGCCTTACCAATTGCGGATCGAATACAGAAATACCGCGGTCGATGAAGACCGGGCCCATATCACTTTCTTACTCGGATTCAACCCGGATCCGGAAGAGGAAAAACAGGAGATTGAGCGGGCCGCCGCGCTGGCGGAAGAAGCCGATGTCGCCATTGTTTTTGCGGGCATGCCCGAAGAATTTGAAACGGAAGGTACGGACCGGCCGGATATGGAACTGCCGGGCCGGCAAAACGAACTCATCCAGGCGGTGGTCCGGGCCAACCCCAACACGGTAGTCGTTCTTAACTGCGGCGCCCCGGTTACCATGCCCTGGGTTAACGAGGTTCCGGCCATCCTGGCCGCTTATTACCCCGGCCAGGAAGGGGGAAATGCTCTGGCCGGCATTCTTCTGGGGGAAATCAACCCGTCCGGAAAATTACCCGTTACCTTCCCCCAACGACTGGAAGATACCCCGGCTTACATAAATTACCCGGGTACCCGCGAGGTCTTGTACGGAGAGGGTATCTTCGTTGGGTACCGCTATTATGACCAACGGCAAATTGAGCCTCTTTTCCCCTTTGGTCACGGCCTTTCTTATACCTCCTTCGCCTACGGGCCGCTCGAGGCGCCGGCAACCTTCCGGCCGGGCGAGACGGTCCGGGTTTCCGTCCCGGTAACAAACACCGGCCGGCTGGCGGGTAAGGAAGTGGTTCAATTATACATTCATGACCGGCAATCCTCCCTTCCCCGGCCGCCCAAAGAACTGAAGGCCTTTAGTAAAATAGAGCTGGCGCCCGGGGAAACCGTTACCGTCCATTTTGAACTGGACCAAAGAGCTTTTTCCTTCTATGATCCCTATAAAAAACAATGGATCGCCGAGCCAGGGGAGTTTGAAATTCTCGCCGGCAGTTCTTCCCGGGATATCCGCGCCAAAACCGTAATTACTTTAGTAAAATAACGTACCCGGCAGAAAACGGAAAAGACCCGGCCAGGCCAGGTGTCAACAGGCCCCGGGTCTTTTCTCTGCCCTTTATCTTTAATTTAAGCTGTTTTAAGCCAGCTTCCCTAATAGCTCCGAAAAGTAACTGCGCCCGTCCGGACCGGAACACGACAAAAGCACCAACGCGGCCTTGACGTCATTTTCCGCCCGGTGCGCCCTTTCCACTTGAATGGCATGGGCCTGCAACAGATTTTGCAGGCTACGGGAGGCATAGCCTTTTTGCCGCCAATTCACGCCCCGCATCGAACATAACCAGGGTTTTTGCGCGGCTTCGGCAAACAACTGGCAGACAAATCCTTTATCAAAGGCGGCGTTATGGGCCACCAAAAATTCCGCCCGCGCCAGTATGCTTTGGATTTTCTCCATATCAAGACGCCGGCCGCGGACCTTCCGTAAAGTAAGGCCATTCACCCTGGACGCCGCCTTACTTATTGGTACGGAGGGTTCCCGCAGTCCCGTATATTCATCGACGATTCCAGTAATCTGTCCTGTTTTTCTGTTATAAGCAAATAAAACGATGGACAACTCGATAATCTCGTCCCGGCAAGCGTCCAAGCCGGTGGTTTCCACATCAATAAATCCCCCGAGACCATGGGCGCCGTCCAGAGCCTCATCTTCTTTTATGTACGGAAGAATTTTATTTAAAAAAAAGACCGGTTCTTTTCCCGCCTTGCCGTCAATTGGCATGGAGCACACCCCCTGGTCCGGTTCTCCGGTATCCGGCTGCATTTCAATTTTATTTTTCTCTTTCGACATTTCTTCCGGATTTCCTGGGTGAATTTACTGTTCCCCAATAATTAGCTGGATTCGGCGTCCACTATCCATCGGACGTTATTGTTGGCGGTCTGATTGGTTATGGGATTGCGGTTATTGATGAGAAAAAGGAAAATATGAATGAATGTAGAAGATCTTGGTAAGAAATATACCACCAGTCCTGTTGGTCATCCTGTCAAGCCAAGGTAAGGGATGGGCAAGCCAACTCATTCCAAAAAAGATTAAAGAGGATATGGTCATGGCAGGGGAGAACCGTCGGGAAATAATTGTCGACAGTTTGACCGGCAGCCAACGTGAAGCCATCCTATACGACAAGGGTCCTCTTCTCATTGTTGCCGGTCCCGGCGCCGGAAAAACAGACACTATTGTCCGCCGGACCGCCTATCTGGTGGCTGAGCGGCAAGTGGCCCCCGAGCAGATTCTGGTCACAACCTTTACCAACAAGGCCGCGGATGAACTCTATGACAGGCTGTGGTCGTTCTTGGGCTCTACAGCCCACCGGGTGCATATCTCCACCATTCATTCCTTCTGCAACACCTTGCTTACCGAGTATCCAGACGCCCACCCGTGGGGCGGCGGTTACCAGGTCCTTGACGAGCAGGAACAATTCCTCTTTGTCTACGCCCACCTGCGGGACCTGGGGCTCCACCGTTTCCCCAAAGGGAAGCTGGGCGATTTTCTTTTTGATGTAATCAGCTTCTTCAACCTCTGTACGGAAGAGAAACTCCCCATTGAAACCCTGCTTGCGATGATCCGGGAGCGGGGCAGCGAACTATTGGAGCTGAAGAAGGAAACCTCCGAGGCGGTGGAGGAATATCTGGCGGTGGCGGAAGCTTACCCCCGCTACCTGGAGCTTTTGCAGAATGAAGGGCTCCTTGACTACGGCATGCTTCAGAGTAGCGTCTACGAGATGCTCTCCCGGCACGAGGATCTCCGGGAGAAGATCGCCGCGCGCTACCGCTATCTGCTGGTTGACGAGTACCAGGACACCAACCGGCTACAGGTGGAGATCTTCAAAAAGATCGTTCATCTCCATTACCGGATCACTGCTGTGGGCGATGATGACCAGAGCATCTACCGGTTCAGGGGCGCCACCCCTAGCAGTTTCCTCCATTTTGAACAGGATTTTCCCGGCGCCCACCGGATTGATCTGGATATTAACTTCCGGGCTACCCCCGTACTGGTAGAGACGGCTCTCTCCCTGATCCGGCATAACGCCCCCGAACGGACAGAAAAAGCGCTCGTTTCCAACAGGAAAATGACCCAGGAGATCCCCCCGGTGTTGATCCAGGCCGACAACTGCGCCGAAGAGGCGGAGAAAGTAACCCGGATCATAAAACAGAGGCGGGAAGAGGAGTTGTTCCCTAATTATAGTTGCGTGGCGATCCTTTTCCGCAGTGTCAAATACCACGCTGAGAATTATCTGGAGGCCCTGGGCCGGTATGACATACCCTACACGGTGGTGGCGGACGGGGGCTTCTTTGCGCCGAAGATATCTTTCAGCCACTGGTTGGAAAAAATCAACCTTGGAAACATATCTACATAAAGGATATTTTTCTTCCCATCTTTCTCCTTGTGGTAATGATGAGTATACGGTTAAGGGTGTACTTGGGATGTCCGAAGCTGAGTTTCTTAGCTCCATTACCCAGACACAAACTATTAGAGAAGTGGGTGCTTTCTGTCGTTCTAAGCTCGCGCGGGGGTTTGTAAAAAAATCTAGGGAGAATATGATTCTTGCTCTTGAACTCTATAATCGCCCTTCCATCGAAAACCGTTTGGATGGATTTGTTATTATGTCAATTACAGCTTGGGAACAACTGCTCAAAGCCGCCTTAATTGAAAGAGAAGGTGAAAGTGTCATATTTCGCCCTATGAGGCCAGGAAAGCCCCGTGAAAAAGAGTGGGATTTTGACAATTAGTTAGCAAAATGTTATTAAGAGTTTACCTATGGCAATGTGGCAAGCTGTTCATACCCAACCAACTTTAGACTAATCTCTGGCACTACATTAACTCGGATGGGTCGAACTGAACTATGTTCAGTTGTAATGATGTTACCAGATGCGAGGTAAAAATGATGAAATTAGTTGTCCATCAGTTTCCTGTAGCAGCAAACGAGTTACTCAATCTCGCTGAAATGATGCGTAGTCGTGACCTATTGACTCCTGGTTTTGATATAGAGGACGGGGACCCATACAATCCAATGACTCATCTGATACAGAAAGAAGCTTACGATACTGGTACTTATTTAATAGCTGATCGGAATTTAGTCAGTCGGTGGCTTGCTCTTGGTAAATCATGCAAAATTACAGAAGACCATAGAGTGTCAGCTGCAACACTTGCCTTCTGTCAGTGTTGCGGAATTTTGATAGAGCCAAACATAGCATTCTACGAACTCGCTGCAAAATTTGGTAATGAAGCTGCTAATTTCGAAAGAGCATCTTTCGGGTGATTGATAACACTAATCCTCGTGTGTGGGCTGACGTGGCTTTTGGTCGATATGAGAATGGCCCTGTGCCTCTAGATATAAAAACCAAGATCGTAAAAAAACAATTTAATTTTTGTACGCCGTTGAAGGTCTGGCGTTGTAATTATGTATTAGCTCTAAAGATTGCCGCGCTTTCTTTAGATGGTGGAAAAAGTCACAAGCTTATAGAAGAGTTATTTGAGTGGATGTACTCTGAGTATATTTTCAGATTGCTGAAGCTAAATTATTAAAATTACTCCAGAACTTTTGGGGAAATGACAGAGGCACAGATCTATATCATAAGATCCGGGAGTATTATTTAGATGCCAAGAATCCTTCGCGCTTAATTAATAAAGCTAATGCACAGCTTTCTCTTGATATCTTGATTAATAATGGAGAAAAGCAGATTAGAGAATGGCATCCTTAAAAACAAGTGCGTATGGCTGACATAAAAAAGAAAATATAAAAGAAGGTGAGTATATGATATGATTTACAAAAAAGGCGTCGATAATAAATACTATCCGGTTGATCATATATCTCAAGGTAAATATTCAGATTCTGAATTAATAATTGGCTTGGTTGGTGCTGTAGGTACAAATTTAGATGAAATAATAAACATCCTTACTAAGAGACTTCTAGAATATGAATATAAGAGTAGAGTGATTACAATTTCTAAAGATATACTTACCCAACTTTTTCCAAACAAAATCAATTATAATAACGAATATGAGAGAATTACACAGTTTATTGAATATGGCAATCTTGCTCGAAAAAAGACTGGTGATAATTCTGTTTTAGTATTAGGAATTGCTTCGGAAATTATGAAAATGCGAGTTCTTGATGAGAAAGGAGATATAAAACCTCAACGACGTATGGCATATATTATAAAATCACTAAAGCATCCTGAAGAGGTTGAAAGATTAAGGGAATTGTACGGATGTGGTTTTTACTTAATTGGAGTTTTTTCATCACAAGAAAAGAGAAAGAATTATCTCATTGGAAAAGACATGACAGAATCACAAGCCGAAGAATTAATTGAAAGGGATGCGGATGAAAAACATGGACATGGTCAACATACTCGAGATACATTCCAAATGGCAGATTTTTTTATCGATCGTGATAGCAATATAGAAAGAGTTAAAAAAAGTATTTGGAGAATACTTGATTTAATCTTTGGGAACCCTTACCTAACTCCTACTTTTGATGAGTTTGCTATGTTTATGGCTTTTGCTTCGTCTTTACGATCAGCTGATTTGTCCAGACAAGTTGGAGCTGTAATAGCGTGTGATAATGAAATCATAGCATCGGGAGCAAATGATTGTCCTCAAAAAGGTGGAGGGCTTTATTGGCCTGTCTTTGATGAAACAAATAAAGAAATATGCGATGTTAGTAGAGGTCGAGACTATACGAGAGGAGGAGATTCCAATAAAATAGAACAAGCGAGAATAATAAATGATATTATTGGAGAACTGGACCTCGATTCGAAAACAAAAAAAATCATAAAGGAAAAGCTGGAAGCGAGTAGAATAAAGGATATAACCGAATACGGCAGAGTTGTTCATGCAGAAATGGAAGCTTTATTGATGTGTGCGAGGACAAACACTTCTGCACGTGGAGGAGTAATGTATTGTACTACATTCCTGTGTCATAATTGTGCGAAGCACATTATTGCGGCAGGAATAAAGAAAGTGTTTTATATTGAACCCTATCCAAAAAGCAAAGCTTTTGAATTTCATGATGATGCTATAAGTGATGATCCCGCAAGGGAAGATCGTGTTGCTTTTTTGCCTTTTATGGGTATTGGGCCCCGAAGATTTTTCGAGCTTTTCTCAGTATCATTAAGTCCTGGATATAAAGTGATTAGAAAAAATAAAGCGGGGTATACCATCGAATGGAATCCTAAAAAAGGCAGATTAAGAACACAATTGCTTCCATATTCATATCTAGAAAAGGAAACTTTTGCCACCCTTAAATTTAATGAAATGAGGTGTAGTTTATGAGTGTTCAGAAAAAGAGCACGAGTGTTCAAGCCCATAAGAGAGATCAAAATTGGCATTATGTATATGCATCCTCTAAAGTAGACAATTGGGCTTCTTGGAAAAAAGAGATCTATAGCCAAAACTTTTGTTCTCACCATAAAAAGAAAAAATAACCCAAACTTAAATAATGGCTATAATTGGTCATTGAACATACTTTTTCTATAAACCAGGCCAAACGTAGCTTTTTACTACTCCCATTGTTAATTTCCACTATTTTATTTTTTTTGCCTCTATGATTATACACACTTTTTACTGCAAACTACCTGCTTGAGGCAGGTGCGGGGAACATCAAAGTCGTGAAATTAGAGTACTATTAGTATGCGACCTAATAGTAGAAAACCTCATTAAATTTACGGCGCGAAATACGGTTCATCTCGATCACCTAATACGGCTCAAGCCGATCACCCAATACGGTTCATTGCGATCGCGTGATACGGTTCATGCCGATCGCCCAAAACGGTTTATCCCGATCGCCTAATACGGTTCAAACCGATCACTTTTGGCGGGGTATCCTCTAATCACCAATTTTGATCACCAATTTGCCATAGGACATCTGCGTCACCGAATCTAAGTTCTCAGATAACTTAGATGAGAAAGGTGGATGCGAGACTATGGCCGCGAGGAGGATATCCGTGCGAAAAATCTTGGAAATATTAAAGCTCAAATGGCAAGACGGGTTAAGTAACCGCCAGATTGCTGTTAACTGCAATGTTTCGCCCAGTACTGTAAGTGACCTCATTCAAAGAGCTACACATGCAGGCCTTTCGTGGCCATCGGTGCAACAGATGACTGATAAGGAACTGGAAGCACTGCTCTACGTTGATGTCAGCACCAGAAAGCCGCCTCATGTAATGCCTGATTGGCAGCAGGTTCATAAAGAGCTGTCCAGACCAGGTGTAACTCTTAAACTCCTGTGGTGGGAATACAAAGAGCTACATCCCGATGGGTTTCAGTACACACAGTTTTGTTACCATTACCGGCAGTGGGCCAAGCATCTTGATGTTGTCATGCGCCAGCACCATAAGGCCGGAGAAAAGGTCTTTGTTGACTGGGCTGGACAGACTTTTCCCATCTACGACCCGGTTACCGGTGATATTCATCCAGCGTATATGTTCGTAGCCGTCTTAGGAGCCAGTAATTACTGTTTTGCGCATCTGTTTCCGGCTATGGAGCTAAATTACTGGATTCTTGGCCACTGTTTGGCCTTTGAGTTCTTTGGCGGAATACCTGTCATAGTAGTGCCAGACAACCTGAAAACTGGTGTTACAAAGGCCAATTATTATGATCCTGAGATCAATCCGACCTATGCCGACATGGCCCGTCACTATGGAGTAGTTGTTCTCCCCACGAGAGTGCGCAAACCGAATGACAAAGCCAAAGTCGAAAACGCGGTTCTTCATGTGGAGCGCAACATTTTGGCAGCCCTGAGGGACTACACATTCTTTAGCCTTGACGAGGCAAATGCCGCGGTTCTTAAAGAGCTTGAAGCGTTGAATAATCGTCCTTTTCAGAAACTGCATGGTTCAAGAACCTCATGGTTCCTGGAAATCGACAAACCGGCACTCAAGCCTCTACCTGAGAAGCGGTATGAAATGCGCCAATGGAAGAAAGCTACGGTTCACATGGACTACCATGTGGAGTTTGAGAAGAGCCTTTACAGCGTCCCATACAAGCTTGTTGGAAAATCTGTCGAGATTTTAGCCACTCAGACGATAGTTGAGATCTACCATCAAGGAATGCTCGTGGCCAGGCACAAACGCTGCGGCCCTTACCAGCGCTTTTCAACAATCAAGGAACATATGCCCTCTTCCCATCAGAAGTATGCTTACCGGAGCCCGGAAGATATGGCGGCCCGGGCTGGTAAGTTGGGAAAACATGCCGAAGAATGGGCCCATGGGCTGTTTGAGCGGTGCGAACACCCCGAACAAGGATACCGTGCGGTTTTGGGTCTTATTCAGCTAGCCAAAAAGTATTCTGCCAAGCGGGTAAACAATGCCTGCAAAAGAGCGATTACCTATGGCGCCTATTCATACCGCAGTATCAAATCCATCCTTGAGAAGGGCTTAGACAGAGTTCCTGTTGATCACCCCCCACAACTTGCACTACCGGAACACGAAAACATCCGGGGAGCTGCTTACTACGCGGAGAAAGGGGGTGATGAAAGATGGGTACTGAACAGACACTAGAGCGCATGCGCAAAATGCGCTTGTCTGGCATGGTTCAGGCATACTTAAGAGATTCCCAGACGGAAGGCATCTCCGAGTTGTCATTTGAAGAACGCCTGGCCCTAATGGTGGACCATGAATGGACTCTGCGGGAATCTAACCGTATTGCCCGCCTGCGTAAAAAAGCCCGGTTTCGTATTGATGCTATGCCTGAAGATATCGACTACGAGCATCCTCGTGGACTTAAGCGCCGGCTTTTTCAAGAGTTGCTGCGTTGCGACTGGATCCGCAAAGGTTACAACGTCCTTATCATTGGTCCAACAGGTGTTGGCAAAACCTTTCTTGCCTGTGCCCTGGGCAACGCAGCCTGTCGAGAGGGGCTATCGGTCAAATATTACCGCATTCCGACACTTCTCCGTGAGCTTGCCATTGCCCAGGGTGATGGGCAGTACTTCGAGCTTCTAAAAACGGTCAGGAAAGCGCAACTACTAATTCTCGATGATTGGGGCCTGGCCAATCTACTTCCGGCGGAATCCCGCGATCTCTTGGAAGTGCTTGAGGACCGTGCGCAGTACCATTCAACACTGGTAGCCAGCCAACTACCCATAGAGCATTGGCATCAGTGTCTTGGAGACTCCACTGTTGCCGATGCGATTCTAGACAGGATCATCCACAATGCCTACAAAGTTGTGCTGCGAGGTGAATCGATGAGGAAGATTAAAAGGGTTCTAGACACTGAGACCGAATTTAACAACAACCAGAGCGACTGATTACAATCAAGATGGGGGATACCCCTTCAGTGTAAACCATAATTGGACTCATAAGTGATCGCCATGAACCGAATTGCGCGATCGGATTAAACCGTAATCAGTGATCGGATTCAAGCGTATCGCGCGATCGGCATGAAGCGTATTAGGTGATCGAATTGACCGAAATACGCGGGGAAGAATAGCCGGTCCCGAAGTCATCGATCGCCACGTGGAGCCCCGCACCCCTCAGTCGGCCAATCACATTGTTGATTTTGGCAAAATCGGAAGCAAAGACCGATTCTGTAATCTCAATACCGACATTTTTCGGATTAACCTGCATCTCGTTGATTAACGCAAACAGCCGGTCGGCGAAGTCGGGATTCAATAATTGAATCACGGAAACGTTGATGGAGACGCTGATTTGATCATAACCCTTCTCCTTCAGCTTGTTTAGAAAACGGAAGGCATTCATGATCACTTTTTCACCAATCGCCAGAATGAGCTTTGTTTTCTCCGCAAGCGGAATGAATTCAACCGGCGACACCAGGCCGAGCTTCTCCGTCCTTAATCTGGCCAAAGCTTCAAAGCCGCAGATTAAGCCGGTTCTTAGATTCAGAATCGGCTGATATTGCAAGAACAGTTGATCATTGGTCTGCTCCTCCGCGGCGATCGCTTGGAGGGCTTCCATGATCTCCCTTTCGCGGTTAACCAAAGCTTCCAGCTCTTGGTCGAAAAAGCAAATCTCAAAGTTTCTTCCCACCAAGTTGACCGATCTTTCCGAGGCAATCTGGAGTTTGCCCAAAAGAAGATCGATATCCGCTTCATTTAGGTCCGGCTCAATTTCGACGATCCCAATTCCCCCGCTGATTCGGTCGGTCACAAATAAGGATTCTAATGTTTCGATAATGACATTGCTAAACCCAACAAGTTCGTTTTTGTCTTTGTAGTCGCAGAGATAGAAAACAAAGCGGTTTTCCTGGACATGGAACAATAACCGGTTACTGGCGCAATGCCGGCTCAGGGCTTCGGCGGCTTTTTTGAGCAGATTCTGCGCATACTGGAACCCGTAATTGGCTATTATGAGCTGGACCATACTCAAGTTGATACCAATGAGTGCTTTTTTTGACGCTTGCTTTCTTTTGATCTCCTTGGCAAGGAAGGACACCAAATAGTCGCGGTTATACAACCCGGTCCATTGAACGTGCTCATTGTTATACTTCAAGGTATCTTCCATTGCTTTTCGTTCGGATATATCAAGAATAATTCCTTCCAGCGCTTCAACTTCTCCTTTTTCGTTGTAAATCCCCTGGCCCAGTTCCAAAACCCATTTCCGCTCGCCGGTAGCGGTGATAATCTCGTATTCATATTTAAACGGCTGCTTAGCGGGTAAAATTCGTTTCCATTCATTCCATAAAGCTTCGCGGTATTCGGGGGAGATGAGGTCATTATAAGACAAATCTCTGTTATAGAGCAGGCTCTCCGGGGGATAACCGGTGAGGTTAAAACAGCCCTGGGATACATACTGCATTGTCCAGTCAGGATCATAATTGCAACGGTAGGCGAGTCCCGGGAGGTGGGAAAGGAAAACAGCTTTACTTCGCTCGCTCTCATGCAATGCTTTTTCAATCGTTTTCCGTTCTTTCACCAACCCCTGCTCGGCGCGGAAAAGCGCCACGTGCAGATCGATCCTGGCTTTTAAGGAGGCCATGTGGATTGGTTTCCGGATAAAGTCTACGGCGCCAAGCTTCAAGCCCTTGCTTTCGTTTTCCCAGTTGGCAACATCGGTTAGGATTATGGTGCGCGGCTTCCTGAAGCGCCCCTCTTTTGGCAGGGCTTTCAGAACCTGAAACCCGTTCATTTTGGGCACATCAAGATCAAGAATGAGCAAGTTAATCCCCTCATCCTCTTTAAGCACACGCATAGCTTCCAGACCGTCAACGGCCGTCAAGACACAATATTCGCTTAACGCCCTCTTGATGATGAATCTGTCCATTACCGAGTCGTCGACAACTAAAATCTTTAACATGGTGAAACCTCGCTCTTGTTAATGACTTCTTTTCTTACATAAAATATCGGCAAATTTTTATCCAATTTTACTTCACCTTGCCGGAGGACTTTTTTAACCTCCGGACGGGTTTGGCCGGGAGTGTCCTGCAAAAGTTCAGCAATTACGGGCTAAAAGTGGCACTTGTCATGGCGGATCAGCAAAGAGTGAAGGGCAAGTTCAGGGAATTCATCACCGAAGCCAACCGGGGAAACAGTTTTAAGGTATTCAGCAGTAAAGAGGAAGCGGAAAACTGGATTTTAAACCGCTGAGCGAAAACGAGGGATTCGTAGCTGCCGGAGGGCCAGTTTCTTCCTTGCCCTCCGGCGTTTGTTTTAATTGATTTTATTTAGATTTTACTTAAGATTGTCTTTGCCTTTAACTTAGGTATGGTAAGTTTGGACTGACCAAAAAATTAAAGAAAAGGAGTTAAAGGCATGAAAATGGGAAAAGGGATTGTGCTGGCGGGGATTCTGCTTACTCTTTTCCTCAACGGCTGCACCGGTGGGGGAAAAAATGACAAAATTGTTGTGGTCTCCCGGGAGGACGGTTCCGGGACCAGAGGCGCCTTTATTGAACTTTTTGGCCTTGAGGAAAAGGACGCTTCCGGCCATAAGGCAGACCGGACCACCGACGAAGCGATTGTCGTTAACAGTACGTCGGCGGTCATGACAACGGTGGCGGGGAACAGAAATGCCATTGGCTATATCTCCCTGGGTGCGCTGGATGACACCGTCAAGGCTTTGCAAGTGGATGGGGTAGAAGCAAGCGTGGAGAATATTAAAAATAAATCTTACAAAGTCTTCAGGCCGTTCAATATCGCCACTAAAGCCGAGACCAGCGCATTGACCCGGGATTTTATCGACTTTATCCTGAGCAGCGACGGGCAAAAGATAATTGAAGACCTTGGTTATCTTGCCGCCGGATCAGGAGAGCCCTACCGCGGCACCCGACCGGCAGGGAAAATAGTGGTGGCGGGCTCTTCCTCGGTCACACCGGTGATGGAAAAGTTGAAAGAAGCTTACTTGCAATTGAACAGCAAGGCCGAAATAGAAATTCAGCTCAGTGATTCCACCACCGGTCTAAACTCGGCCATCGAAGGAACTTGCGAGATTGCGATGGCCTCCCGCGAACTGAAGGAAAACGAACGAAAAAGACTGCAGGCGACCGTGATCACCCTCGACGGGCTGGCGGTGATTGTGCATAAGGAAAATCCCGTGGCTAATCTGACCAGCGAGCAAATTAGAGAGATTTTCAAAGGGGAAATCACCTCTTGGGCGCAGATTACCGAGTAGCGCGCACGCTGGCTACCGGGCCCGGCCGTTGCCGTACGGGTTAAACCATAAGCGGGCGGATCCAGCTGATAAGGAGTGGAAATTGATGGGGAAATACCAGGAAAGGATCATGCAAGGAATCTTCCTTATGGCCGCCGGTACCTCTATCCTGGCGGTGCTCCTCATTTGTTTGTTCTTGTTGCGCAACGGCATTCCGGCGATGGTTAAAATCGGGGTCTTCGATTTTTTACTGGGGAGAGGCTGGAAGCCAAATAATGTGCCGCCGGCCTACGGGATCCTTCCGATGATCCTGGGCAGCATCTCTGTGACCGCCGGCGCGGCCGGGATCGGGGTTCCCGTCGGGATCCTGACCGCCATCTTCATGGCCCGGTACTGTCCAGCCAAATTGTACCGTTTTTTCAAGCCGGCCATCAACCTGCTGGCCGGAATCCCTTCCGTCGTGTACGGCTTTTTCGGCCTGGTTGTGCTCGTGCCCCTGATCCGTGATACTTTTGGGGGGACCGGCCACAGCATCTTGACGGCTTCGCTTCTGTTGGGCCTGATGATCTTGCCGACGGTTACCAGTGTCAGCGAAGCGGCGCTCCGGGCGGTGCCGCAAAGCTATTACGAAGGCGGTTTGGCCCTGGGGGCGAGCCGGGAAAGGAGTATCTTCTTTATTGAACTGCCGGCCGCCAAATCCGGGATCATGACGGCGGTCGTCCTCGGCGTCGGCCGGGCGATCGGCGAGACCATGGCCGTCGTCATGGTGGCCGGGAATCAGGCCAGAATGCCGGCCGGACTGCTGAAAGGCGTCCGGACGCTGACGGCCAACATTGTGCTGGAAATGGGTTATGCGGCGGACCTGCACCGGGAGGCCTTGATTGCCACCGCGGTGGTGCTTTTTGCCTTCATTCTTTTGCTCAATTTAGGATTATCCTTTCTGAAAAGGAGGGCGGGTTGATGGAAGCGAGCTATAAAAGGTCATTACGGTGCAAGCTCAACGCCTACCAGCGTAGCCCTCTGTCCCTTCTTTTGTTTCTCCTGGTGATGGCTGCCGCTCTGCTCACGCTCGGAAGTCTCCTCTTTTTAACCGGATATATCATGATCAAGGGGATCCCCCACCTCAAACCCGGGCTTTTTGCGTGGAAATATAATACTGTGAACATGTCGCTAATGCCCGCGCTGATCAATACGGTGCTGATGACCTTGATCGCGCTGCTTCTGGCCGCGCCGGTTGGCATCTTTGCCGCCATTTATCTGGTGGAATATGCGCAGAAAAGAAATGGGTTTGTTGGGATGGTCCGGATTACCGCCGAGACCTTGGCCGGGATCCCTTCAATTGTTTACGGCCTCTTTGGTCTGCTGTTTTTTGTCACCGCCCTCGGTTGGGGAATGTCGCTGCTGGCCGGCGCCTTCACGTTGGCCATGATGATTTTGCCGCTGATCATGCGGACGGCGGAGGAAGCCCTGAAGGCAGTCCCCGCGGCCTACCGGGAAGGCAGCTACGGGCTGGGTGCCGGTAAGTTAAGGACCGTCTTTCAAATTGTGCTTCCTTCGGCGGCGCGCGGAATATTGGCCGGCGTCATCCTGGGGATCGGCCGGGTGGTCGGCGAGACGGCGGCCCTGATCTATACCGCCGGCACGGTTGCCGAAATACCCGGGGGCAGGGACTTTCTCTTCGACTCCACCCGCACCTTGGCGGTCCACCTCTTTGCCCTGGCCAGCGAGGGATTGCATGTCAACCAGGCAGCGGCCACCGCGGTTGTTCTGTTTATGATGGTGGCCTTAATCAACTGGCTCTCGGAATTGGCCGGTAAAAAGCTGGGAAAAGTTTAATGCCATAAAAGGAGAAGGGAGGCCTTATGGATAAAATCCGCATCGAAAACCTTGATGTCTACTACGGAGATTTTCAGGCCTTGAAACAAATCAACATGACGATCAAAGCAAACGTAATTACCGCTTTGATTGGGCCCTCCGGCTGCGGAAAGTCAACGCTGCTCAAAAGCCTGAACCGCTTGAATGAGCTGGTGGCGGGTTGCCGGATCAGCGGAGCGGTTTTTTTGGATAACGTAAATATTTATGGGGAGATGGATGTAAACTTCCTGCGGAAACGGGTGGGGATGGTCTTTCAAAAGCCCAATCCCTTCCCGATGAGCGTTTATGATAATGTGGCCTTCGGCCCGCGGACCCATGGCATCCGCAGCAAAATCAGATTGGATGAGATCGTTGAGCACTCCTTGCGGCAGGCGGCGATTTGGGAGGAGTTGAAGGACCGCCTCAAAAAAAGCGCCCTGGAGCTCTCCGGCGGCCAGCAGCAGCGGCTCTGCATTGCCCGGGCGTTGGCGGTAGAACCGGAAGTGTTGCTGATGGATGAACCCACCTCGGCCCTGGATCCGGTTTCCACCGCCAAGATTGAAGACCTGGTTAGCGAATTAAAAAAGAAATATACTATAGTCGTTGTTACCCATAATATGCAACAAGCCGTGCGGATCGCCGACGCTACCGCCTTTTTTCTCCAAGGCGAACTGATTGAATATGCCAGTGCGGAGGAGCTCTTCGCCATGCCGAAGGATCGACGGACGGAGGAGTATATCACGGGGAGGTACGGGTAATGCGGAGTAAATTCGATGAACAACTGGAACTCTTGAAAACCCGGCTGATCCGGATGGGCGCCCTCTGCGAAGAAGCCATCGCCAATGCGGTCAAGGCTTTGCTAAATAATGACCTTGCCCTGGCTAAAAAGGCGGTGGAGGCCGATGTCGAAATCGACCAGCAGGAAAGGGAGATTGAAGGACTCTGCCTGAAGCTCCTCCTCCAGCAGCAACCGGTGGCCAGGGATTTAAGGCAGATTTCGTCGGCGTTGAAAATGATCACCGATCTGGAACGCATCGGCGATCAAGCCGGCGATATTGCGGAGATCACTATACAGGCCAAGATTGAGGCGGCACCGGAGACCAAACCCATCGCCGCGATGGCGGAAGCCACGATTAAGATGGTGACCGGCAGTATCGATGCCTTTGTCCGGCAGGATTTGGAGCTGGCCAAAGCGGTCATCGAGTACGATGATGTGGTTGACGAGTTGTTTATTCAGGTAAAAAAAGATTTGATCCGGCTAATCAACAAAGATGCCAAAAGCGGCGAATTTGCCATTGACCTGATCATGATCGCCAAGTATTTTGAGCGGATCGGTGACCATGCCACCAATATCGCCGAATGGGTTGAGTTTGCCATCACCGGCCGGCATCGAAACGGGGTGGGGAAATGATCTATTGTGTGGAAGATGACAGCAGCATCCGGGAGCTCATCATTTATGCCCTAAAAGTCAACGGTTATGAAGCACGCGGTTTCAGTGAAAGCGGGCCTTTTTATGCCGCCCTGGAGAATGCTTTGCCGTCTTTGATCCTCCTTGATATTATGCTCCCCGGCGAAGACGGCCTTACCATCCTAAAACGCCTCAAGGCTTCCGCGCGCACCCGGGCGATTCCCGTCGTCATGATCACGGCCAAGGGCGCCGAATATGATAAAGTGGTCGGCCTGGACAGCGGGGCGGATGATTATATCACCAAGCCTTTCGGGATTATGGAATTCCTTTCCCGGGTGAAAGCGGTTCTCCGCCGGGCGGGTCAGCCGGTCAACCCCAGCGAATTAACCGCCGGCCGGCTGATGATGGATGTGGCGCGCCACCTTGTCCTGGTTGACGGGCGGGAAGTGACGCTGACCCTGAAGGAATTTATGCTCCTCAAATATTTGTTGGAAAACAAAGGGATTGTGCTGACCAGGGATCAGCTCCTGCAGGAAGTGTGGGGTTATGATTACCAAGGGGAAACCCGGACCGTGGATGTGCATATCCGAACCCTCCGGCAAAAGCTTGGTGCAGCCGGTTCCGTGATTGAAACAGTCCGGGGGGTTGGCTACAAAATTGGAGGAGAAACATGAAAAAGCGGATTTACCAAAGCATGCTTTTGCTGGCGCTCGTCACGATCTTCTGTACTTCCTTGCTGATTACCGGGGTGATCTACCGGGAATTCTACCGCCGCATGCAACAGGAAATCCGGAATGAAGCGCTTTTGTTGGCGGCCAGTTACAACCAGAACGGGCCATTGGACTTTTCCAAGCTGGCCATGGAGGATACTACCAGCAGAATCACCTGGGTAGCAGAGGATGGGACGGTCTTGTTTGATAACCGGGCGGAGCCTGCCGGCATGGAAAACCATGGCAACCGGCCGGAAATCATGGCGGCGTTGCGGGACGGGGCCGGGGAGGCGGTCCATCTTTCGAAAACCCTTGGGACCCAGACCTTTTACCGGGCGGTACGCCTGACGGACGGAACCGTGCTCCGGGTGTCCGCCTCCATCCACAGTGTCTTCAAAGCCGTTTTCGGATTGCTCCCCTATATCGCCCTGATGCTATTGCTGGTCTTTGCCCTCACCATGCTCCTGGCCAACCTGTTGACCGGGAAGATCATTGTCCCCCTCAACAACCTGAATTTGGACGAGCCGCTGGCCAATGAGGTTTATGATGAATTATCCCCCTTGCTTACCCGGATGGCCAGGCAAAAGGAGGAGATCGCAAGGCAATTCCAAAAGCTCCGGGAGAAGCAGGAAGAGTTCAACGCCATCACGGAAAATATCCGGGAAGGAATCATTATCTTAAACAGCAAGGGACAGATCCTGTCGCTTAATAAAAGCGCCGCGGCGATTTTTGGAGTTGGCGCTGGTGAAAATCTTAACCGGCATTTCTCAACCCTCAACCGGAGCATCCCCCTGCAAAAAGCCGTGGCGGCGGCGCTGGGCGGGCAACCCTATGAAGATACTCTGACGAAGGGGGAAAATACCTTTGATTTGCTGGCCAGTCCGGTCCTGGCCGGGCAACAGGTCCGGGGGGTGATTCTCTTCATTTTGGACATTACGGAAAAACATAACGCGGAAAAAATGCGCCGGGAGTTTACGGCCAATGTCTCTCATGAGCTCAAAACACCCCTCACCTCCATTCTGGGTTATGCCGAACTGATGAAGAACGGCATGGTAAAACCGGAAGATATGGCCGCTGCCGCCGGCCGCATCTATGCGGAAGCCAGGCATCTCCTCCGGCTGGTCGAAGATACCATTAAACTCTCCCGGCTGGATGAGCAAAATCTCCAGCTTCCCTGGGAGAAGATTGATTTATTGGCCTTGGCGCAAGAAGTGGCGGGGCGACTCGCCCCGTTGGCCCAGGAAAAACAGATTAGTCTCTCCGTCAGCGGGGAAAGGGCGGTCGTCTCCGGGGTCAGGCCCATTCTTGAGGACATAGTCTACAACCTGTGCGATAATGCCATTAAATACAATTGGGAAAAAGGCCGGGTGGAAGTGAAGGTCGCCGCGGCCGCCGGAGAAGTCCGTTTGACCGTTCAGGACAACGGTTTCGGCATCCCCCGGGAGCACCAAGGCCGGATCTTTGAACGCTTTTACCGGATCGACCGATCCCATTCCCGGGCGACCGGCGGGACGGGGCTGGGCCTTTCCATTGTCAAGCACGGCGCCGAATTGCATCAGGCCCGGCTTGAACTCGACAGCGAGCCGGGAAAGGGGACCGCGGTGACGGTGGTTTTCAGAAGCGAGTGAGCTGATTAATATTATCTTTCCGGGCAACGATAAATTGGAGCATCCGGCGGTTGGTTTTGGCAAGTTCCTCGTACTGGTCATGGCCGGCAAAAAAAGCGATACAAACCATCTGAATGGCGCAGATCACATAGAAGACGGCCTCTTTTTCTTCCGGGGTCAGTCTTTCCTCCCGGTCGTAACCCCTAAGGATGCTGCCGAGGATCTCCAACCATTGCGCATAGGCTTCGTCGCTGCTTTCTGATAAGATTCCCGTTGCGCAGTAACAGACATCCCATAAGCGAATGTTAATTTCACTCAGCTCAAAATCGATAAACCCGCTGACCGTCTCACCGTCAAACAGGATATTGCAGGGGTTGGGGTCCCGGTGAATGAGTTGTTTCGGCAGCTTGGCATAGAGAAGACCAAAGCCTTCGCCAAAGTCCTGAAAGAAGCTGTCCGCCAGCCCCATCCGCCACTGGATGTTTTGCCGTTCCACACTCGGCAGGGCCCACGCGCGCACATGCTGATCGAGATTTACCTCATCGCATAAAAGCTCCTTCTGGATGGACTTCAGCGCCTTGTGGAGTCTGGCGATGCTCCGGCCATATTCCTCGGCAAACTTGACCCGCCTGGCGCCAAAACGCTCGGCTTTGGGCAGCGGGCCGCCTTTTAAACCGCGCGTGAGAATAAATACCTCTTGCTCTTCCCAATAATCATGCCCGGTTTTGGTGGGGACGGGGAGGGAAGAGGCAAAGCCCTGCCCGTGCAGGGCTTTGGCTATTTTCAGGTTTTTCATCATTTTCCCGCGGTCGCCGGCTTTCAAAAGATAATCTTCTCCTACCTGCCAAACCTTGCCGGAAACTTTGGCGCCGTCCGTGCGGTAGAGATCGCGGACGGGTAGATTTTCCGGGATCGCCCAATTGGCTAAAATTTTCCGTAGTTCTTTTTCGGTATACACCTTAACCACCTCCGGTTTTGTCGGTTGATGTCCTTGATAAAGACGAAGGTACTGGCGGGGGGAGCAACCATACATCTTGATAAAGGCCTTGTAAAACCCGGCATAAGTATCAAAGCCGTATTCCAGTACCACCTTGATGGCCCGGCGGCCTCCGGCGATTTCGGCCAGCGCGTGGTCAAGACGGCGCTTTAAAATGTAGCCCGCCACCGAAGAACCTGTCACCATGGAGAATAAACGGCAGAAATGATAGGTGGAATAATTGGCCCGCTGCGCCAATTCCTCTGCTGTAATCCGGGTTTTTAGGTTTTCCTCGATGTAGTCCAGGGCGGCTTTGATGACCTCGAGGTATGGCATGGTCTCCCTCCCTCCGTCCGGTGGTTTCAGTATACACTACGCGGAAGGTGAAAACATTTCCTGTCTTGCGGATATTTTTCAATACCTATAGCACTATAAGCCGGTACATATTGACCGGTTTGTTTTTTAAATTTATGCTATAATATCCCTTGATTTACCAGATGAGCGGAAAGCATATTTCCGCGGGGATAGGTGAGTTGGCATGGTCAGATCTTACTTTCAAAGAAAAAACGAGCGGACAGCCGTTTCCCGGTTGGCCGTTCTCTTGATTTTGCTTTTATTTACTGCGACCGGCTGCAGCAAGCTGCCTTCGCCCAAACCGTACCTGGCCACCGACCGGAACACCCGCTGGGTGAATGACCTTACTTATCTCCAGGAAACTTTGCCGCTGGTCCACAAGAACTTATTTTTCCGGCTTTCCGCCGCTGAATTTAACCGGCAACTGAACGATCTCAAAGCGAAGGTACCTGAGTATACCGATGAAGAAATTGAAATCGCCCTCAGCATCATCATCGCCAGTGTCGGAGATACGCACACCGGAGCAAGCATCGGCTCGGAGTTCATGTATCCGTTGGAATTGTACTGGTTTGACGAGGGTATTTATATTACCGGCGCCGCCCGGGGATATGAAGAATTGTTGGATGCGAAAATCCTTTCTTTGAACGGGAAAGAAATCGAAGAAGTTGCGAACACCCTCCGGCCGCTCCTGGCCGGCGCCAATGACAGTTGGTTCAAGACCCAGGTTGTCTACTATTTGCCCATCCCCGGTGTTTTGAAATACTTTGGCCTGAGCAACGGGGATGAGATCGAACTGGAGATTGAACTTGCAAGCGGCGAGAAGAAAACTGTACAATTGCGGCCGGTGAGCTACGGGGAGTATATCCCGGCGGACCCGCCGGAAAGAGCCCTTCCCCTGTACCTTCGCCATCCCGGGGAAAATTACTGATACGAATATTTGGCGGAAGGGAAGATCCTTTATTTTAACTACCGGCGCTGCCAACAGATGAAAAGCAAGCCGTTCAGCGCCTTCCATAAAGAATTATGGGCCTTTATCGACAGTCATGAGGTGGAGAAACTGGTGGTCGACCTCAGGAAAAACCGGGGCGGCAGTTCAGCAATCCTCGACCAATTTATCAATACGCTGAAAAAAAGCAGTTTCAACCGGGAAGGCAGGTTGTATGTGATTATCGGCAAGGACACTTATTCTTCCGGGATTTTGAATGCCATTCGCTTGAGGAAGGAAACCGTAGCCTGTTTTGTGGGGGAGCCTACGGGCGGCCAGCCCAACCACCACGGAGAAGTCAGGACCTTTCAGCTGCCCAACAGTAAAAAGACGATCCGCTATTCCACCAAGTATTTCCGCTGGTACAATCAGGAAGCTGATACTTTGGCGCCGGACGTGGAGATTAAGGAATCTTTTGCCGCTTACCGGAAGGGGACCGACCCGGTGCTGGAGTGGATCAAACAGCAACATTAGGTGGCGATGGGATCTGTTAAACAAGGCTTTCTTGAACTTCTCCAGGCAAAAGCAGCCTGGGCGGAAGTGGAAGAATTTTAGTGAGTCGAGAAAGGGGCCACGGAGACGGTGGTTATTGGAAGAGAGTGAGCTTAACGACATGCGAATGAACTAGGCAATGTTGAACCGACAATTGTTACTGGATATGGCTTATTGGTCGTGGTTATACAACTTGGCTAATTAGGTGTCATCGAATAAAACAGTTAATTGTAAATGATATAGTAATAGTGTATAATATTATAAATTATGATTTTATAAAAGGTGGCGATAATTTGTCGGTTGCTTTTGGGAAAAAAGAATATGAAATTGACGCTCCACAGATTATCGCTTATGGTGTATCCCATACTGATGAAGAAATGATTGATGCATTAACTAACGAGGTCTATGAAAAAGTATATGATGTTTCTGGTATTACTGATTTAGTTGACTCGGTTTTAATAAATTTAACTGATACAGGTTTCGATAATAGCTTATTGATGCAAATCTTTACAAGTATGAATGACGATTGTATTGAGGATTGGGTAATTGGAGAAGCTTATGCTCAAGCATATTTAGAAGATAATTTTTCCTCTATTTTGCCTTGGAATCTAAGACGAGACATAAAGAAACCAGGTTCAAGTTTGCCTGGGGCTGATATTGTGGGCTTTCATTTGCAAGACGAGACAGTATATTTTCTATTTGGCGAAATTAAAACTTCTTCTGATCGAAATTATCCACCAAGTTTAATGTATGGTCCAACGGGACTAACAAAACAATTAGAAGATCTTTGTACAGAACAAAACACTATACTTTCTTTGATATCATATTTAGGATTTCGCTTAAAAGGTACTCAACACTGGTCATTATATCAGAATGCTTTTAGAAACTACTATATAAATAATTTTAATGTACATATAATAGGAGTATTGGTAAGAGATGTTGTACCTAACAAAAAAGATTTATCTGCAAAAGTTAATTCTTTAAGTTCGTATTGTATAAATGGAAGACAAATAAATCTCCTAGCAATATATTTACCACAAGGAGCTATCCCTAAATTTGTGGCAATAGTAAAATCCGAACATGAAAGGAGGCTATCTGCCAAATGTTGAAATACGATGATTTAGATCGGCTTGAACAGCATTGGGCGGTTGCTGCTATTCCTAAGGATGTTCGGGAAAGTTGTTTTCGTGAAATCGAAAAAATTATTGTCCAAAAATCTGTTGGAAATCAAATTGAATTCAATTTTTCTATTTCTAATCAATTGGAGGATGAAATTCGTAAAATAGCTGCAGCTTATGAGCTAGCAGCAATTGAGAATATTGGTAGTATGATAAATCAAACAAATACAACGCTAGATCGAGGCGTATTTATTGCCGCATCGTGGAAAGCTTATGAACTTTATCGGTCGATGGAAATCCCGGATGATTATCAGCAAAAGATATTTTTTGTGTTACATATTTCCGCAATAGCTTATTGTGGTGAACGATGGAATGATTTGAGACGCTGGTATGCAGAGAATAATAATAAAATTAAGAAGAACAAATATATTCCCCAAGATCATGAATGGGATATGCATATGCTTACAACTTTGTATGAATGCTGGGTGTCATTGTTTACAAAGGACGAATGGGCTAAGCTCAATGAGATTCAATCTCATATTGTTGAATTAAGACAAAAGCAATCACAATTTGAAAAAGTATTTCTTGAGTCACAAGGAAATCTGAAAAAGCCTGCTGCTTTTAGGCTTTTATCAATTTACCATTGGGCTAAATGCACTGAATTACTTGCTTTATATATTACCCAAGGTGAGCCCGCAAATATTACGACCCAATTAGACAAGCATTTTGAGGCTGCTATTGAAGGTGCGACTTTAAGCGGTGATCCGGAATTAGAAGTAATTTTATATTGGTTATATTGTGCTTCAAGACAGATGATTGAAAGTTCTATATGGTGGATTGCTCGGACAATTAATTCGAAAACTACTGATTTTGTAAAACACGTTACGAAAGCTCGTGCACTATTTGAAATGTTGCCACCGCAAAAAGCTGCCATCCGAGAACAAGGTTTACTAGACCAAGCATCAACTGCTATAGTAGTTGAAATGCCTACATCGGGTGGCAAGACCTTATTAGCCGAATTTAAAATACTTCAAGCACTTAATCAGTTTGCTGCTGATAAGGGGTGGGTTGCATATGTTGCTCCTACTAGAGCTCTTGTTTCTCAGATTACGCGTAGATTAAGAAAAGACTTTGGTCCCAAAATTAAAGTTGAACAATTATCAGCAGCAGTTGACATAGATACATTTGAAGAGATGATGCTGTCTGATAAAGAACGTTCATTTGATGTTTTAGTAGCCACACCAGAAAAACTAAATCTTGTCATTCGAAATAAAAGGGTACCTAGACCTTTAGCTTTGGTTGTTATGGATGAAGCCCATAATATAGAGGATGATGAAAGAGGTTTAAGAATAGAGTTACTATTGGCAACAGTAAAATCCGACTGTCCAACAGCTAACTTTTTATTACTTATGCCCTATGTTGAAAATGCCCATACTTTATCAAAATGGTTGTCTTCTGATATTAGTTCAGGAAAAGCCATTAGTATAGGAAGTACACCTTGGCAACCCAATGAACGAATTGTTGGATTATATAGAAAATCGGTCATTAATGATGATATTAGAGGAAACTGGCAGATTAAATTCAAAACATTAGCGACCACTCCTAAGACAATAAACTTTGATGGGGAATATTCGATCACGGGTACAAAACATTTTGGGGTACCACAATCAAGTGTTAATAAAACTATCTTAACAGCAGCAATGGCAAAAACAATGTCAGAAAGAGGGACTAGTTTAGCGATTGGAAGAACGATTAACGATTCTTGGAATATGGCTAGAAGAATTAGTAATGAGTTGGACATTCTTAATCCAATTCCTGAACAAATATTGCTTGTACAGAAGTATTTAAAATCAGAAATAAGTCCAGATTTTGAATTAGTTGATATGCTTTCAAAGGGTGTCGGGGTTCATAATGCTGGACTTTCGGATGAAGCAAGACAATTAATGGAATGGCTTGCTGAAGAAGGGGTATTGAGAGTATTGTGTGCAACTACGACTGTGGCACAAGGAATTAATTTTCCAGTTTCTTCTGTTTTTATGCAAAGTATATATCTTTCTGATGATAGCTATGGTAGACAAATGAAGCCGAGAGAATTTTGGAATTTAGCTGGGAGAGCTGGAAGAATTGGTCATAGTAGCGTAGGTGTTATAGGGATCGCATGCGAGGATGATGAAGATGAGGCTATAATAACTTCTTTTGTGAGAGAAAAAACTGGAGAACTTATTTCCAGATTAGTATCGATGATTAACGATTTATATGAAACAGGTAAATTGTTTAATTTAAACGTTATATATAACGAAGAATGGACAGACTTTAGATGTTATATTGCACATATGTGTAATGAAAAAGAGTCTCTTGATGAAATAATATCTGATATGGAACAATTACTGCGTAATACATATGGGTATAATGTGTTAAAATCAACGAGAGATGGAAAAAAAGCCAAGGTTCTACTTGATATAGCTAAAGCCTATGCCACAAAACTAAAAGGATATCCCAAGTATATAATATCAATGGCAGATCAAACCGGTTTTTCGCCCGAAGGTATAAATGCTGCCTTAAGAGAGGTAAGAGATCTTAGACAAGCAATAACTGTTGATAATCTGGAATCACAAAGTATTTTTGGAGATGGAAGTGAATTAGCAAATTTATATGGGATAATGTTAAGACTTCCTCAACTTAGGCAATTAGCTGAAATTGCAGGATCTGGAATGGATAGAAAGAGGATTGCTGCTATTACGACAGATTGGGTTTCAGGAAAAACAATTAAAGAAATAGCGATGAGCTATTTTACTGGAAACAGTGATACTGATAAAATAACAAACGCATGTAGAGCAATCTATAAACAAATAGCTAACTATAGTACATGGGGTCTTTCGGTTTTAACTAAAGCTATTACTAAATTGTCTGGAATTGATTTTGATTCACTTCCAGATGAAAAGAAACGAGAGATAAATTCTCTTCCGGCTATGATTTACCATGGGGTTAATACTCCGGAAGCGGTTTTGATGCGAATGAACGCCGTGCCTAGAAGTATTGCGCACCAAATGGGAAAAAAATACGCTGAGGAGGCTGATAAGTATACAGTGCAGGAAGCACGAGAGTTTATTAAATCGCTTGATGTAAAGAATTGGGATGATTTACGCGATAAAAAATCTTTTTTAAGTGGTAAGGATTACAAGGATATTTGGGAACTTCTTGCAGGAGAAGCTTAAATAAAGGAAATAGTCGTTGAAGGTACTGAAATATTCAGTGCCTTTTTCTTTTGTATGAGGTTGTGCTTGCATTCCACCTTAAGGTTTTCTAGTCCTCAACGTTCTCACACAGGTTTAGCCTGCGCATTTGCTTTTATCAAGATTTAGGGTACCAAGTATGAATTCGTTGGATGGATTGTGTCTAGTCTAGTTCGCAATTTCGCATCGGGACTCCTCAGGTTAAGCCGCTTTTTTCCTGGCCAGGATTTGCTGAAGTATGTCTTTTCTAATATAGCATCTAGATGTTTCCCGCGAAATACGGTTCATCTCGATCACCTAATACGGCTCAAGCCGATCACCCAATACGGTTCATTGCGATCGCGTGATACGGTTCATGCCGATCGCCCAAAACGGTTTATCCCGATCGCCTAATACGGTTCAAACCGATCACTTTTGGCGGGGTATCCTCTAATCACCAATTTTGATCACCAATTTGCCATAGGACATCTGCGTCACCGAATCTAAGTTCTCAGATAACTTAGATGAGAAAGGTGGATGCGAGACTATGGCCGCGAGGAGGATATCCGTGCGAAAAATCTTGGAAATATTAAAGCTCAAATGGCAAGACGGGTTAAGTAACCGCCAGATTGCTGTTAACTGCAATGTTTCGCCCAGTACTGTAAGTGACCTCATTCAAAGAGCTACACATGCAGGCCTTTCGTGGCCATCGGTGCAACAGATGACTGATAAGGAACTGGAAGCACTGCTCTACGTTGATGTCAGCACCAGAAAGCCGCCTCATGTAATGCCTGATTGGCAGCAGGTTCATAAAGAGCTGTCCAGACCAGGTGTAACTCTTAAACTCCTGAACACCCCGAACAAGGATACCGTGCGGTTTTGGGTCTTATTCAGCTAGCCAAAAAGTATTCTGCCAAGCGGGTAAACAATGCCTGCAAAAGAGCGATTACCTATGGCGCCTATTCATACCGCAGTATCAAATCCATCCTTGAGAAGGGCTTAGACAGAGTTCCTGTTGATCACCCCCCACAACTTGCACTACCGGAACACGAAAACATCCGGGGAGCTGCTTACTACGCGGAGAAAGGGGGTGATGAAAGATGGGTACTGAACAGACACTAGAGCGCATGCGCAAAATGCGCTTGTCTGGCATGGTTCAGGCATACTTAAGAGATTCCCAGACGGAAGGCATCTCCGAGTTGTCATTTGAAGAACGCCTGGCCCTAATGGTGGACCATGAATGGACTCTGCAGGAATCTAACCGTATTGCCCGCCTGCGTAAAAAAGCCCGGTTTCGTATTGATGCTATGCCTGAAGATATCGACTACGAGCATCCTCGTGGACTTAAGCGCCGGCTTTTTCAAGAGTTGCTGCGTTGCGACTGGATCCGCAAAGGTTACAACGTCCTTATCATTGGTCCAACAGGTGTTGGCAAAACCTTTCTTGCCTGTGCCCTGGGCAACGCAGCCTGTCGAGAGGGGCTATCGGTCAAATATTACCGCATTCCGACACTTCTCCGTGAGCTTGCCATTACCCAGGGTGATGGGCAGTACTTCGAGCTTCTAAAAACGGTCAGGAAAGCGCAACTACTAATTCTCGATGATTGGGGCCTGGCCAATCTACTTCCGGCGGAATCCCGCGATCTCTTGGAAGTGCTTGAGGACCGTGCGCAGTACCATTCAACACTGGTAGCCAGCCAACTACCCATAGAGCATTGGCATCAGTGTCTTGGAGACTCCACTGTTGCCGATGCGATTCTAGACAGGATCATCCACAATGCCTACAAAGTTGTGCTGCGAGGTGAATCGATGAGGAAGATTAAAAGGGTTCTAGACACTGAGACCGAATTTAACAACAACCAGAGCGACTGATTACAATCAAGATGGGGGATACCCCTTCAGTGTAAACCATAATTGGACTCATAAGTGATCGCCATGAACCGAATTGCGCGATCGGATTAAACCGTAATCAGTGATCGGATTCAAGCGTATCGCGCGATCGGCATGAAGCGTATTAGGTGATCGAATTGACCGAAATACGCGTACGGTATAGCAAGAATGAGCCCCACCACCGGTATTTGCGAAAAATAGCGCAACTGAAGGGGGGTAATTTTGTGATTAAAATCCGCCGGTTTATAGAGAAATATCAAATATTGCTTTTTTTCCTTTTTTCAACGATCTTGGGATACTGGCCGTGGTATGTTTTCGGTGAACCCGTTTGGTTCATGTTAGGAATGCCGATAACCGGGATCGTATTGGTTGGTATCACGCAAGGGAAAAAAGGCATTAAAGAACAACTGAAATCAGCGGTCAGGGTAAAAGCAAAAACCGGTCATTATCTTGGAATACTGGGAATTCTCATATCAGCAGCTTTGCTCACCTTGTTTATATCGTATCTATTGTTTGGAGATGTTCCCTCATTTAAGATGATTAGAACTGAGCCGCAGCTAATCCCTCTGCTCTTTTTGGCAATATTGTATGGCGGCCCGATCTTTGAAGAAGTATTCGGCCTTCGTGGCTATGCTCTCCCGGAATTGCTGAAAACAAAATCCCCGTTGATAAGCTCAATAATTGTCGGAGCCTATTTTGGCGCCTGGCATCTGGTGGAGTTTTACCGGCCCGGTTCTTCCCAATATGCTATTGGTCTTGAGTATTACCCTGTGTTTATAATTACGGAAATTGTTTTTTCGATCATAATGACCTGGTTCTATATAAAGAGCAATAAAAACCTATTTTTGTCAGGGGTCTTTTTCCATTGGATGATGAATTGTACCAGTGTAATATTTTTGACTGATATAACCCTGACGGGAATAGAATCTTTTCCCAAAGTGAATCCCCATTATTTTATCATTCAAACAGTAATAATTCTATTGGTTGCTGCGGTCTTTGTTGTTAAAGGGAAAATGTACATAAAAAATCCTGACAGCCCTCGCCTGCCAGGCTGATAAGCATTCCGGCATTCCGGGCTCAATCGTGAGGCCGTCATTCTGAGTTGCCACTCAATGACACACGGACAATACTGCCGTCCACTATATGAAAGGCCTCTTCGGCTGTAACAAACAGCTCTGTCCACTCTTCCGGCGTCATCTTTTTTATGTCCGCCAGTCTCATTTCCACAACAGGCAGAAAAGTTGATCTTACATTGTCGTTCCTGTATTTCACCATGTAATTCCGTTCATCCTCGGCACTCATCCAGATCCAGGCTTTTTTCCCGTACAACCGTGCCAGCATTCCCCTGCCGGTTATTTCGAACTTGTGACAACCAATTTTCCCGTAAGGTACTTCCACGGCCTCCCGTCCCAGGTATTCCACGTCGGCATCAACATAAAATAAACTACTGTTGATTTCACCAACCCGGATTCGCTTTTCCGGATAGGGATAAAACCGCATAACCGTCCAGCCATCCACATGGTAGGTAGTGTAGCTGAATGTGGGTATAATCTTATATTCAACGGTCTTATAATATCTCTGAAACCCCTTTTCTGTCCGGTTCAGGTAATCAAATTTCATGTGTTTCTTGGCAAAATCCACTGTTGTCTCACCCTGGTAGGTCATATTCGGGGACAGGGAGTTTTTATCCGGTAGATATTGAAATGTCGATCTTTCCAACATCATCCGGTCAAGATTAATTCTGTAGGTGCAACGGTATTCGGATTTTTCCTGGTTAAGCCGGACCATAGCCTCTTCAATATCCAGGTGATGACCGGAGAAGGCTTTGTAGTAATAATAAACAAGGCGATCGAGCTCAAATTCCTTCGGATTCCCTGAAAGGTGATACAGGTAAACATTTCCGGTATCCAGTTTCTCCGGGTCAAAAACAAACGGGGTCTCCGCCGGGAAATCCGCCATAACCGCCAAAGAGATGATGAACAACAAGGAGAAACCAAGAGTTAAACCGGCTTTTTTTCTCATTGTGCTACTCCTTTCTGTATTTTTCTCCACTACACAAAGATTACTTCCCCCCAAGAAGCACCCGGAACCCGGGTGCTTCTTTTAGGGGTCGGACTATTTTTGCCGTACAGTGCGGAGTCCCTCCCGGCTTGCCCCTTGTCCCGGGATACCCTTCCTGTTTAAACAACCCCGGGAGGAGCCGGAACGACAAGCCCCTAACCGGCAGAAGTGTACACAAAAGCTTGTTCAATTTATGTACACCTCCTTTTGCTTAGTGGGTCTAAGAGGAGGGATCCTGTTACTGTTTAACGCCGGGATTGGGATGTAACCCATAGTCAACTATACAACTCATTAAAACCCCATTTTCTCCTATTTTAATCTGATCGATCATTTTTCCGACAATAACAAAGCCATTCCTTTTATAAAATGATATAACTGACTTTGCTTTCTCGGAAACAATTAAGCTTATCTTCCAATATCCGGTTGCTTTGGCTTTTTCTTTTATGTCTTTCAATAGCAAACTGCCTAGTCCTTTCTTCTGATCTTTTGGATTAATTGCTATTAAATCAATCCATCCGCCACCGGGCCAAGATCGTAAGTTACAAAAGCCGGTTACTTCTTCCCCTTTTTTAATTACTCTCACCACGACCCTTCCCTGCTTGAACAATTTAAGCATATTACCGGCGTTTTCATACCAGTCGAATTCATAGATATTACTAAAGCATAATTTTGAGATCTCGGCTATACTGTTTACATGCTCCTCCCCGATATCAACGATGTTAATCCTTTCGCTGTCATGTGATGACACTTGAAACATCCCCTCTTCGTCAGAGTAGAACTCAACTTGTTCAATATCAATAAGGTGAATTTTACGATATGGGATCTTTTCTCCATTACCCCCAATTTTCCTTTAAATGACAAAGAGTAATCCTTATAGCTGTTTATCCGGCGGAGTTTGGGGGCCGGCTGCCTTTCCGCAACCAGTTGTATTCAACAAGAACTTTTGCCGCCCTCCAAAGCCTGGAGGCGGGCAGGATACGAAAGCGGGGAGAGGGTTCCGGATAGAAACTGCCGAAAAACGGGTGGATAACCCCGTTTTTTTCCTCAAACAGGGTCACCGTGTTACCTTTATAATCGGCCGTGGGTTTTTTGCCGGCGACCAGCGCCGCGATATTGGCGGCCAGTTTGTATGATTGAAAAGTAGCGATTGCCCCGCATTTGGACAACTCGCCGCCGCCGGGAAGTTTTATCTCTGCGGCATCACCCAGGACAAAAACACCTTCCTTGGCGGTTTCCAGGCGGTAAGGGTCCGCCGAGATCCAGCCCTCTTTATTGCCGAGGCCGCTTTTTTTCACCACCGCGCTGCCCCGGTGCACCGGGGCGTATAAAAGCAGGTCATAATGGTATTCGCCGCCTTTTGTCAAGAGTTTTTTCCGGGAAGGGTCGGCGTCCCGCACCGTACAACCGGTCACCACCGGAATCCGGGCCTTTTCCAGCAAGCCGGTGAGAAAAGCGGAAATCCGCGGGCCGAAGGCTTCCAAGGGGGATTTTTCCGTGGTATAGATGGTGATTTCTACGGCGTCTGCCATTTTTTCGCCTTTTGCCCGGAAGATGTCCTGCAGGATGAAGGCCACCTCATAAAGGGCGCCGGTACATTTCACTGGCAACCGGGGGAGGACAAGGGCAACCCGCCCGCCGGAGAAGGTGTCCAGGGCTTTACAGAGGGCGGTGGCCCCTTCCATGGTCCAGATATTGTAGCCGCCGGCGGTCAGGCCGGGATAGGCCTGGTCGTCATAATCCGCGCCGGTGGCCACCACCAGGAGGTCGTAGGGGACCCGGTTTTGCTTGCAGACCACTTCCCTTTTCCTGAAGTCAATATTGACGGCTTCGTCATGGATAAAATTGATCCCTTTTTCCGGCAGGACCGAAAGGCTGCGGTAGAGGGCCTCCGGTTTTCTGGTTCCTGAGATTAGCCAGACGAGTCCCGGGTAGTAGTATTGTTTCTCCAGGCGGTCAATGACGGTCACCCGGTTTTCCCGGGGGAGGAGACGCCGGAGCCTGGTGGCGGTTGCCAGGCCTCCCACTCCACCGCCCAAAATAACAATGTTTTTCACTTTTTATCCCCTCCCGCTGTGCCGCCTTTTTTTTCCCTTCGCCTTTACCGTCCCGGCTGCTTGCCGGCGGCTTCTCCTGGCGGCCTCTCCCGGCTGCCTTTTGTCTCCACCATTAGTCTTTGACAAAAAGGCCGGTAAAAAACAAAAAAATTAAACTGGCCATTCTATATTAATCCTCTTTTTTGTGATAAAATTAAGCCGGTAGCCGGTGATTTAAGCCACCGGGGAAGAGGAGGCGTATCCATGATGAAGTTGCCGCCGTGACTGGTCTCGCCTGGAGGCAGGCTGTGGGTTACGGCGTATTTTACTTTACAACCGGGAATACCGCACAAAATGACCGAGAATTGAGTGGGGGAGTGACCAGATGGAAGTAAAAAATCTGCAGGCTTTGTTTATTGTTATTGATGAGCCGGAACGCCTGGAGGAGGTTTTGGAGATCCTCCTGGAATGTGAGTTGCGGGGGGCGACCATTATCGACAGCCAGGGTATGGCGAAGGTTTTGTCCGGCCGGGTTCCCTTTTTTGCCGGCTTAAGCGGGTTGTTGGGAGAGCGCAAGCAGAACAAGACCATCTTTACCCTTTCCCAGCATCCGGAGAAGTTTGAACGGGCCATGAAAAAGATCGCCGAGCGGTTCCGTGATTTTGAAGAGCCCTGTTCCGGCCTGATGTTTACCATCCCGGTGCTGAGTGCCGTGGGGCTGGGGAAAAGAAGCCTCAGGGAAAAGCCGGGAGGCGGGAACGATACAAAATGTGACGGATAAGATGTGACGGATGATGAGCTGATGATAGTGACTAATAATGAATGATGTTATTAATAGATGTTATTAATAAATGATCTGGTTGACAGATGGTGTAACTGGTAAATCATCTGAGGGACAGATGATCTGACGGATAGACAAGGAAGGCGAGGAATATGCAGTTAGTCTTTTATCTCGGCTTGATTTTACTATTGGGCTTGACCGCAGAGAAACTGATTTATCGTTGTAAATTACCGGCAGTCACGGGGTATCTGATCCTCGGGATGCTGCTCGGTCCTTCATTATTGAATATTTTAAATACGGAAATCGTTGTCAATCTTGCCCCCATAAACAGTATTGCCCTGGGTTTAATCGCTTTTTTAATCGGCGGAGAGCTTTCTCTGGCCAATTTACGCAAGTGCGGGCAAAGCGTCCTATGGATCACCTTTACCCAGGTGTTCGGGGCTTTTTCCATGGTTACCCTCTCCATGCCTTTACTGGCGAAAGTTGAATTCCCCGCCGCATTGCTTTTTGGCGCTATTTCCTGTGCCACGGCTCCGGCAGCGGTGATGATGGTCTTACGGGAATACAAGGCAAAAGGGCCGGTAACCGATAACCTTCTGGCTGTTGTGGCGCTGGACGATGCGGTCTGCCTGGTCTTTTATGCCATAGCCGTTGCCGTGGCCAAGGTGATGGTGGGGGAGGATATCAGTTTGGCCATGGCCATCCTCAAGCCCTTCTGGGAATTGACCGTTTCCCTCCTGGGCGGGGCGGCGGCAGGCTTTATCCTGGTTTGGCTCAGCAAAAAGATGGGGGATCGCGACGACAGTCTGGTACTGGCCTTGGGCGTGATCTTCCTTTTGGCCGGAGGATCTGAGTTTTTGGGTTTGTCCCCGCTTCTCGTCTGTATGAGTTTGGGGTTCTTCGCCGTTAACCTGGCCCCCGGCGAGACCGGGAAGATCTTCCGGATTATAAAGTCATTGGATACACCGGTTTATGTCATGTTTTTCGTGGCGGCCGGCGCCAACCTGCACCTTTCTGAACTGGCGAAATTGGGGACGGTGGGAGCGGTTTATATCATCGCCCGTGTTCTGGGGAAAATGGCCGGCGCCGGTTTGGGCGGCCTGATCGGCCGGGCTGCCCCGGTGGTCCGGAAATATCTGGGGCTCGGTTTGATCCCGCAGGCCGGGGTAGCGATCGGGCTCACGCTCATCCTGGCGAACGATTTCCCTGCCTATACCCGGCTCATTACCCCGGTTATCCTGGCCTCCGTAGTGATTTATGAGATTATTGGCCCCTTCTGTGTGAAGCTGGCGATCAGCCGGGCAGGGGAGGCCTACAAAGCAGAAGATTGCCCTTCTGCCTAACAGGGTTAGTGTAAAATTACTGTAGGTCTTTGCAGGAAATAACTTATGAAAAAAAGAAGAGGAACCTCACATTCAGCGATGAATGAATACCCCCCCCCAAGGAGGCTGAGGTTCCTTATGGATCTAATTCGTTTAGTAGAAGAAAAAATCCTTTCGGTAGTGAACGAAATATCAAAAATTTTCGAAGGCGAGATTGACTATCTAACCTTTGAGGTTCGATTAAAGAAAGAGCTTGACAGTTTAGGCCGTGACCTGCTGCAACTGGTTTTGGAGACTCTTGAGGAAAAGATTCACGAAAGCGAAGAGCGCAAACGAGACTGGAAAGTCGTACGGAGAAGAGACCAAAAAGCGATATTGACCCCTTTTGGTCAACTGACCTATGAACGGAGCTATTACCAGCATAAAGAAAGTAAGCACTATGCGTACTTGGTAGACGCACAAATAGGGATTACCCCTCATGCACGGGTAGGGCCCAATCTCAAAGCCGCCTTGCTGGAGGCATCCAGTAAAATGTCCTACGAAGAAGCCACGGTGCAAGAAAGCAGCTATAATCCTGAACTGAAAGTGAGCAGGCAAACAGTAGCATTGACCGTTAAAAAGTTTACTCCTGTGAAATCGTTGTCACCGCAAGAGAAACGGTATGTGCGGGAATTGTACATAGAGGCCGATGAAGATCATGTAAGAATCAGAGATCATAAGCGGAAAAAGCCCTCGTTGCTTATCTATGTTCACGAAGGGGTAATCGAGGAGGGTTCGCGTCGTCTTAAAAACGCGAAGTATTTTACGAAGCCCTGGGGAAAATCGGAAGAGTTATGGTGGGAGGTTTTGGATTACCTGGAAGCCCGTTATGATCTTTCAAAGGTTGAAAGGATCTATTTATTGGGAGACGGGGCTTCTTGGATCCGGGCTGGACTACAATACTTACCGCCGCAAACTATTTTTATCCTAGATAAGTATCATTTAGAAAAATATATACAAATGGCTACCGCACATGCACCCGAGCTTAAGAGGTTGATTCACCGGGGGATCAAATCCTTAAACAAGGAGGCAGTCCTGGCTCATCTTCATGAAGCATTATGGCGCACTGACGAAAAGCCAAGAAGGAAACGGATTGTTGAGGCCATCAGGTATGTTGAGCGCAACTGGGACGGAATAGAAAATGGGGTCAGGCATCCCGGGATCGGCTGTAGTGCCGAAGGGCATGTCAGTCACATCTTGGCAGCCAGGTTGAGCAGCTGTCCGATGGCCTGGAGTTTACAAGGGGCAGAGAACATGGCCGCTATGCGGGTGGCTGTAGCTAATGGAGAGTCGATCCGGAAACAATACTTGGCAATGCAAGCATCGAGTCTGTTTCCTGTCGAGATAAAAGAAGCAGTCCAGGAAAAACTGAAGTGTTTATCCAATAGAAAGCTGTTAGGGGTAGAAAACATCAATAATATTCCACTATTACGGAGCGGTTATAATTTCACCAGGGTAGCTTTAAAAAATCTTATTGACAATGCTGTTGTTTAGTGCATGTTTGCTGAATGTGAGGTTAAAAAACCTACAGTGTCTTGACACTATCAATTTCCCCGTTTTGCTTATCTTTAGCTGGTTTTAAGTGATATTATAATATTCTGGACGCTGTACGAAGTTTTCCGTCGTTAACAGATTGTCCAATAATTGAACAAAGGATATAACAATGGACAAAACAATTCTGATCCCCAACTCTTTCTACAGCCGGATCGTGCCTGCTGTTTTTCAGCAACGTCTGCACAGGTTTGCCGCCCGGGTAGTGACCGAAGAGGGAGAAGAAGAGGTACATATCCCCAACTCCGGACGCCTGCGGGAGCTTCTTTTCCCCGGGAATCAAGTGGATTTGCACTTCGAAGGGGGAAAAGGACGAAAAACCCGCTATACCCTGGTTAAAGCCCAAACCTCCTCCGGATGGGCTTTTATTGACTCCCGGTTACCAAACCGGATTTTAGCCAGACATTGGCGAGCCTTCCCCCAACTCAGCGGTTACGAGGAGGCTTACCCGGAAAAATCCAGTGGTGCCAGCCGTTTTGACCTGGTGTTGCAGAGAGGGGAGCCGCCGGAGACAACTTTTTTAGAAGCCAAATGCGTCACTCTAGTCCGGGAGGAGACCGGTCTTTTTCCGGACGCCCCGACGGAAAGGGGAAGAAAACATTTGCTTGAATTGGCCCAATTGGCCAGTAATGGCCGCCGGTCAGTAGTAATTTTCTTCCTGCAGCACCCGGCGGGGAAAAAAGCCGGGGCCAACGAGGAAATGGATCCGGAATTTGCCGCCGCCATGCACAAGGCGATCAAGGCCGGAGTTGAATTCTATGCCTACCGGGTTTTACCGGGGGAAAAATGGGTCGAATTGACGAGAGTACCGGTGATCGAACCCGCTGTAAGTTTCTGATGATCCTGGCGGTTTCTTGTATAGCAATCCCCAATTATGGACAGATGATCATGGAAAAACCGCGCCGGGTTAAATTTCAAAATTCTTATAAAAGCCGGATAAACGACCATATTACCTTCTACTGGAAGGTTAAGACCTATAAAACTTGATGCAGCTTTTCTTGTTTTCTTGTTGCTGCTTTTACGGAAACATGGATATTTTAATTTAATAGAAAAGTGAGGTGAAAACGGTGGACGCTGACAGTAGTAATGGCACAGTATTAGGCCGAAGTTTAATGAAAAGGGGATGTTCACTACAAAGGCGTCCACCTTTTCACCAATGCTTCAGCCTGATTGTGTCTTACTCCTGAGTCAGAAGGGTAACGTATACCCGAGGTGTTTACAGTACCTGCAGAAAGGAGAAAAGACCAATGAGGGAAAATTTTGCCGAACTTAAAAAGACCGTGCTTACACTTCTTGAGGAGAAAAACTTTCAACAACTAAGGGATATTCTTACGACCATGCAACCGGTGGATATTGCCGGGCTCTTTGGCGAGTTGTCGGAAAAAACTCTGCCCCTGGTCTTCCGGTTATTACCAAAGGATTTGGCCGCTGAGACCTTCGTTGAGATGGACAGCGATTTGCAGCACCTTTTGATCCAAGGCTTTTCCGATACCGAACTTCAGGAAGTGGTCAATGAACTTTATGTAGATGACGCCGCGGCCCTGGTCGAGGAGATGCCGGCTAACGTGGTTAAACGTATTCTTAGTCAGGCCCATCCGGAAACCCGCCGGCAAATCAATGAGATCCTTAAATACCCGGAAGATTCAGCCGGGAGCATTATGACAACGGAATTTGTAAGTCTCCGCGCGCAGATGACAATTACCGACGCGCTGGAACGCATCCGCCAGCAGGGGTTTGACAGCGAGACCATTGATGCCTGTTATGTTACGGACGACGAAAGGCGACTAATCGGGGTTGTTACAATCCGCACCATTATTTTAGCCGAGCCGCATGAACGGATTGAAGATGTGATGAACCGCTATGTTGTCTCGGTGCGGACCACAGAAGACCAGGAAACAGTGGCCAGAATGTTTGCCAAATATGACTTAACCGTGCTCCCGGTAGTTGACGGGGAGAACCGGCTGGTTGGGATTGTCACAGTGGACGATGCCCTCGACGTGTTGCAGGAAGAAACCACTGAGGACTTTGAAAAAATGGCGGCGATTACCCCAACGGACCGGCCGTACTTGAAAACATCGGTGCTGGAAATCTGGAAAAGCCGGATTCCCTGGCTCTTAATATTAATGATCTCTGCCACTTTTACCGGGTTGATTATTAACCACTTCGAGGATGCCTTGAAAGCTTATGTCTTGTTGACGGCTTATATTCCCATGCTGATGGATACCGGCGGTAATTCCGGCAGCCAGGCATCGGTTACTATCATCCGCGGCCTATCCTTGCATGAGTTGGAGTTTCGTGATCTTTTCCGGGTGGTTTGGAAAGAATTCCAAGTCGCTATCTTGGCCGGTGCCACCCTGGCGGTTTTCAACTTTATAAAGCTAATGTTCTTTGACCAAGTCGGCCTTTTAGTGTCCCTGGTGATCTGTCTAACCCTTATGTTAACAGTCTTTGTGGCGAAGTTGACCGGATGTATCTTGCCCATGCTGGCCCAAAAGGCGGGTTTTGATCCGGTAGTGATGGCCAGTCCCTTTATTACAACGATTGTAGACGCCCTTTCTTTACTGATTTATTTCTGGATTGCCACTTCGATGCTGGGTTTATAATCTGTTGGACGCATGCATTGCTATAATCTCAATCTGTGGTTGCCGGGAACGGACAGTGATTAGTTGGCGCCGCCTTCGAGTACCTCCTCAATTTTTTGGAGAAGTTCCGGTTCCAGCCGTAGACCGGCGGCTTTGACATTTTCCTCCACCTGTTCCGGACGGGTGGCGCCGATAATCGCCGCACTGATTCCCGGCAGCCGCAAGACCCAGGCCAAAGCCATGCGGGCGAGGGGGATTCCGGCTGCCCCGGCAATCTCCCGTAGTTGCTCCACCTTACGCAGATTTTCCCCGGTGAGCAGCCGCTGCATAAACATTTTCCCTTGGGCGGAGGCGGCTCTGCTCCCTTCGGGGACAGGGCAGTCGAGCCGGTACTTGCCGGTCAACACCCCCTGGGCTAAAGGCGAGAAAACCACCTGCCCGATGCCCTCCCGCTCACAGACGGGGAGAATTTCTTCTTCAATTCCCCGCTCAAACATGTTGTAGCGGGGCTGGTTGGAGACAATCCGGTGCAGGCCCAGTAGCTCGCCGGTGCGCACGGCGTCGGTAATCTGTGCCGCCGACCATTCACTAACCCCCGCGTAAAGAACTTTTCCCTGGGTAATCAAATCATCCAAGGCCCGCAAAGTCTCCTCCAAGGGAACCGAAGAGTCGTAACGGTGACACTGGTAAAGATCGATGTAGTCGGTTCCCAGCCGCCGCAAGCTGGCGTGGCACTGTTCCATAATATGTTTGCGGCTGAGTCCGCGGTCATTCGGACCGTCGCCCATCGGGAAATAGACCTTGGTAGCCAGGACATAACTTTCCCGGGGATATGAGCGCAAGGCTTCACCGACTACTTTTTCCGCCGCCCCTCCGCCGTAGACGTTGGCTGTATCAAAAAAGTTAACTCCCAAGTCATAGGCTTTTTTGATACAGGCCAGGGCAACATCTTTCTCCACGGAAGCGCCATAGGTCAACCAGCTTCCCAAAGCGATGACGCTCACTCTAAGGCCGCTTCTTCCTACTTGCCTGTATTCCATCCCCTTTTCCTCCTTTTTCATTTCTTTTAAATCTTACTAGAGGTATATAAACCCTAAGGCCGCCGCCTGGGCAGCATAGGGTTTACAGTCAGGCGCACGGCTGGTATACCCATCTATTACAACATCAGTTTACCTTTTTCCTCCTGCCGGTAATTATTATGGTTGTCTAATAGGCCCTTAGCTTATAACCCGCTTGCCGGAAAACTCATTTTATATAAATTAAACGCCACAGCCTGGAACCACACCGTCGAAGGCTGCGGCGTTTCTCTGTCCTGCCGTCTATAGGTTCAATAATTGAACATTAAAGACCTCTTTACATCAGCGTATCAAGGGGTTCAACAGGTGGTAATAATCGGAAAGATCTTTGTGCTTTCGTACTATCACTTTCCGCACCCGGATCAGGACGGTTGGTAATTACATTTTCACTATAAGAGGCGGTAGTAAATTCGCCGTTTGGGAAATGACAGACATTCTCCGGCTCTATATATATAGTAGCATAACAACCTTTTTCGTATTTTTCTAAAAACCATTCCCGGGCCTCATTCAAATCATAACACGTTTCCCCAGATGGTCTAACTATCCCGCACGCACTTATAAAACTATCGTCTACGCTATAGAGATAAACCCAAATTATATTCCTGTCAGCCCCTGTGTCATTCCAATAAAGAGTAACATTTTTACCTTCATGCAACCAGCTGTGTTTGGCAATTATGAATTCCATAGTTGGGGGTGCGGACAGAATCCTGGACTTGGAATAGTCAGGAGGATGTCCATGTACTCATACGAGGATCGTATTAGAGCAGTGAAACTTTATGTTAAATATGACTTTAGTGTAGCAGATACAATCAGGGAACTAGGTTACCCAACTCATAAGACTCTTATTAAGTGGTACAAAGAGTATAGAGAAAAAGGTGATTTACATACTGGTTATAAGAAAAAGCCGCCCTGACCCCCTAATTCCGGAGATTATGCCACTAAAACTTGAGGTTTTATAGAATTACTAATAATAGCCTGGTAATATTTTTCCGGAGCCATGTTTTTCAAGCTTCCATGGCGACGGCGCTGGTTGTAATACTCCAAAACGGATTACCAGTGGTAGGGTTCACCGCGCAGGATCTTGTACGCCCGGTATATTTGTTCCAGCAAAAGCAAGCGGAACAATTGATGGGGAAAGGTCAACCGGGAAAAGGAGATCTTCTCCTCGGCCCGGGCCAGGACCGAGGGAGAAAGACCGGACGCACCGCCCACGGTCAGCACCACTTCTCTACCTTCCATCTCCCGCGCGGCAAACCAGGAGGCAAGTTCCTCCGAGGAAAATTCGCGCCCCTGGCGGTCCAAGGCGGCAACATAAGCGGCGGGACCAATCTTCTCCAGCAAGCGGTTTCCTTCCACTTCCGCCGCTTTATAGGGTTCTTTCCCCAGCGGTTCGTCGGGTACTTCTTCAATCACCAGGCGGACGTAGGGGCGCAGGCGTTTTTGGTACTCGGCGATGCCTTCTCTTAAATACCTTTCTTTGATTTTTCCCACCGCCGCAATTTTCAAGTGCAACAAAAGAACCGCTCCTTAATCCCTTACAGGCCCAGATCCGCGGCGATGATCTCCACTTCCAGCCGCTGGTTGTTACGGTAAATCTCCAAAAGCACGGGGTCGCCCACCCGCAGATCCAGGCCTTGAAAATCCGTCTTCATGCTGACTTTTTGCCTGTTAATGGCCACCACCACATCACCGGCACGTATGCCCGCCCGGGCCGCCGGGCCGCCGGGAACAACCCGGGTAATGAGAAACCCTTCCTCCACCGGCAGGCGGATCCGGTAACGGGCTTCCACCTGGCGCCGGTTAGTCCGGTCAAAGGGCATATAAGTAATACCTATCCCGCCCCTGGGCACCCGGCCTTCGGCAATCAGAATCTCCGCGATCTCCCGGGCTTTGTTGATAGGGATGGCAAACCCAATGCCCTGGGCGTCCTGGATGATCGCCGTATTGATCCCGATCACTTCACCCTTGCTGTTCAATAACGGGCCCCCGGAGTTGCCCGGGTTAATCGAAGCGTCGGTCTGGATGACATCCCGGAGGGTGATATTGTTGCCCAGCTCCAAAGTGCGTCCCAGGGCGCTGATCACTCCTGTGGTTACTGTGTTTTTTAGGCCTTCCCCAATCGGGTTCCCGATCGCCACCGCCAGTTGTCCCACACGCAATTCGTCCGAATTGCCGAACGGCGCCACCGGTAAATTGTCGCCCTGGATTTTTAAGACCGCCAGATCCGTATAGCGGTCATCGCCGATCACCCGGGCGTCGAAGGAACGCCCGTCCGGCAAGATCACCCGGATCTCTTTGGCGTCTTTAATCACATGTTGATTGGTGAGAATATAGCCCTCCTCTTTAAAAATCACTCCCGAGCCCAGTCCTTGAACTTCACGGGGGAACCACATAAACCCGAAGAAATCGCTTACTTCCACCAGTTTGGTGGTGGTGATCATTACCACCGCCGGCCCGACCTTTTCCACCACACGGATGGTGGCGGTCTCGAAATCGGTAATCTCCATCATCGGCAGTTCTTGCGGAACGGAGCCCGGATCTTCCTGTACAGGAGGATAATATACCAAATACCGGCCCAACCCGGTAAATTTTACCGCCAAAAGAACCAATAACCCGCCCATAAAAGCGGCAATCAACATCATCCCAAAAAAACTCAACTGGGAGGGGTTTTTTCGCCACCGGTATTCATCCACTTTCCTCACCTCCTGCCCAAAATCGCGGGCCGGTTGTCTACTACTACCAAGATCCGGCCCAAGCGGCATAACTCTTACAGGGCCGGGTACCCACCCGTTGCCGTTTCGGGTGCAAAGACAATAATCTGGGCCTCCGGAACAAACGCGCTTAACAAAGCCGTTAACTTCTCCCATCTCTCCCGGCCGTCAAGAAAAGACGGCGCCGCGAAGAACAGGGGAAAACTCCGGGCCGGAGTATGAAAACGGGCCAAAAAAAGACGAATGGCGAGTCGCACCAGATCTCTCTTCCCAGCCGGCAATAACTCTTCCGGAACCCAGGTGGCGGTCGCCTTCTCCCTGGCATAAACCAGGTATTTTCCTTCGCGGAATTCGGTAAGAATTCCGGTATACTCCCCCCCGGTCAGTTCCGCGGCCAGTTCACCAACGCGCCGGTACAAGTCGAGAAAAGGATCGTTGCTCACCGGTGCCGGATCAGTTTTTTGTCCCGCCTGTAATTTTTTTGCTTCTTCCTGTAGCAAGCGCTGTTTCTCTTCTTCCTCCAGTAAACGCTGTTTCTCTTTTTCCAAGGCAGCCAGCACCGCTTCGCCATTCCCGCCCAGTCTTCTTATTTCTTCTTCAATCTCCCGTTCTTTACGGCGTAAACCCTGTAAACGGCCAATTTTCTCCTTTAAAACGTCGTAATCCTCGGATCCGGCCAGAGAAAGCAGATCCTGCATTTGCCGGCGAATCTCCGCCTCCCGCTGTAAAAGCCGGCGATGTTCCTCTTTATAACTTTCTGTTTTATGAATGGGGTGTTTTTCCAGGCGCGCCAGATCAGCCCGGTCCTTTTGATGAAGCTCCAGGCGGTGAAAAAACTCTTCCGCCGTTTGCTTTCCCAACAGGGTGGCGAGTTTCTTCCGGAGCGCGGAAATTTCCTCCGTACAGCGAGCAATTTTCTCTTCAAGGGCGACCCTTTCTTCCCGCCGGGAACGGCCGGAAAAAAGCCCCTTTCTGCCAATAACGTCTTTCAATTGTTCTTCCAGGTTTTTTAAGAGGGCAACCTTTTTCTCTTTTTCCGCGGCCAACTGTTTTATCTTCTCTTGAAATTCCGGGGATAAATATTCTTGGGGAAAAGCGGCCACTTTCTTCTTGAGATCGGCGATCTCCCGGCGAATGGTCTCTTCATTTTCCCGGTTTTCCCTAATTTTTTCTTCAATATATTTTCTTTCCAAGGTAGTGGTGGTTAACTGTTTGGATAACTCCTCCAGCAGCGTGCTCCGGTCATCAATGATGAAAGGTTCGTAAAGAGCCAGTTCTTTCATGTCCGCCCTGAGGCGTGAGAGTTCATCCGTCAATTCTTTTATTTTTTTAATCTTCTCTTCGATTTCGATGATCCGTTCTTTGATCCCTTCCCCGGCTGCCGGCTCCTCCTCCAAGGCCGCTGCAGCCTCGGCCGCGGCGTCCCCGGTTAGGGAACTCCTTTCGCCGGGCGCTTCCGGGACGGGAAGGAAAGCCTCTTCTTTACTTTTGCTGCTTATTTTTAACCATTCTTCCCTGAGCAGTGGCGATTCCCAGTTGATTTCCACCGCGCCGGGCGGAAAAACAAAAAAAGCTTCAAAATCCAAGGGATTTAAAGTTCCCAGCTCTTTACGGAGGATCTCTATTACCGTGGCGGGAAAAAGCCGCTTCATCCTAAAACCTTCCTGCCGGAAAACTTCCAACCGTTCATGGTGAAAATCTTTACCGATCAGGTATTCGGTTCCGTCGTCCGTAGTCAGAAATAAAGAAGCGGAAAAATTTTCCCTGGTTCCTTCCGGAGGGGCATAACGGAGGAACTCTCTCCTGCGGTCGGGCGGGCAGCCGTAAAGGATGCCCACTACCGCGTCGACAATTGTTTTCCCGGCGGTCGCTTTCCCGGTAAAGATTTTTCTGGGAGCATCCAGATTAATTTCGGTATCAATATACTCGCCAAAACTGTTAAGGATCAGTTTTTGCAGCCGCACCGGATCACTCTCCATTCTCCTCCTCTTTACCGACGACTCTGGCTAGAGCTACCACTCTTTCCTCTTCTTCAACGCGCATGATTTTTACTCCTTGCGTGTCCCGGCCTTGCAAGGAAATATCCTCCATGGCCACTCTGATTATTATGCCACTGGCCGTAATCAGCATTAGTTCATGCTCCGGGTATACCACCTTTATACCAACGATTTCCCCGTTTTTCGCCGTCTTGCGCAAAGTTTTTATACCTATGCCCCCGCGGGACTGCCGGCGGTACTGGGTAAAGGGCGTCCTTTTCCCAAAACCGGCGGAAGTAACCACCAACAGCTCGGCATCGTCCTTGACCACATCCATACCCACCACTTGATCCCCGGGGCGCAGGGTTATCCCTTTTACTCCCCGCGTCACCCTGCCCATGGGACGGATTTCCGTCTCCGAAAAGCGAATCGACTGCCCGTTCTTGGTTACCATGGTAAGTTCCTGTTTCCCGTCCGTGAGGCGGACACTGATTAATTCGTCATCCTCCAGGAGGGAAATTCCCAGCAGGCCGTGTTTCCGGCCATTCCGGTACTCGTAAAGTTTTGTCTTTTTCACCAACCCTTTCTGGGTACCCATCACCAAATAATGATCCTCATCGAAATCCTTCACTGGAATGACCGCGGTAACTCTTTCTCCCGGATCAACGTTGATTAAATTGATAATCGCAGTCCCCCTGGCTTGGCGGGAAGCCTCCGGGATTTCGTAACCCCGCAGTTGGTAAACCCGGCCGGTATTGGTGAAAAAGAGGACGTAATCATGGGTGGAAGTGATAAAAAGATGCTCCACGAAATCTTCTTCCTTGGTTTGCAGAGCGGTTATTCCCCTTCCGCCCCGGCGTTGGCTCCTGTAGGTATTCACCGGCAGCCTCTTTATATAACCGAAATGGGTGATGGTTACCACGATATCCTCTTCGGCCACCAGTTCCTCGGGGGAAAAATCCCCTTCCTCGTCGACAATCTGCGTCCGGCGGGGGTCGGCGAAGCGCTCTTTAATTTCCAGCAACTCTTTTTTGACGACGCCCATGATCTTTTTGGTGTCAGCCAATAATTCCCGGTAATAAGCGATGGTCTTCAAAAGCTCGTTATATTCCTCTTTAATCTTTTCCCTTTCCAGACCGGTCAGGCGCTGAAGGCGCATATCCAGAATGGCCTGCGCTTGTTTTTCCGTTAAACCAAACCGGCTGATCAACCCTTCCCGGGCTTTCTCCGGCGTACGGGACGAGCGAATCAAATTAATGACCTCATCAATATGGTCCAACGCAATCTGCAGGCCTTCCAAGATATGCGCTCTTTCTTCCGCCCGACGCAGGTCATGCCGGGTTCTTCTCGTTATTACTTCCTGCTGGTGTTGGAGATAATAATGGAGCACTTCCCGCAGGCTCAAAATCCGCGGTTCCTTATCCACCAGGACCAGCATGATGACGCCGAAGGTGTCCTGCAGTTGCGTATGTTTATACAACTTGTTCAGGATTACGTGAGGATTAACATCTTTTTTCAGCTCAATGACGATCCTCATTCCGGACCGGTCCGACTCGTCCCTTAGATCCGACACGCCTTCAATCACTTTTTCCCTGACCAGTTCGGCAATTTTCTCCACCAGGCGGGCCTTGGTGACCAGATACGGAATTTCCGTCACCACAATCAACGTCTTTCCGCCGCTAATATTTTCAATTCTGGTGCGGGCCCTCATCTTTATACTGCCCCGCCCGGTGAGGTAGGCTTCACGTATTCCTTCCCGCCCGAGGATTAACCCGCCGGTGGGAAAATCCGGCCCTTTTACGATGCGTAAAAGAGTCTCGTCGTCTGTGTCCGGATCGTCGATCAGGAGCACGGCCCCGTCAATAACCTCCCCCAGGTTGTGGGGGGGGATATTGGTGGCCATGCCCACGGCAATCCCGGAGGTTCCGTTGACCAGAAGATTGGGGAACCGTGCAGGAAGTACCACCGGTTCTTTCAAACTTTCATCAAAATTGGGCATAAAATCTACCGTATCTTTTTCAATATCCCTTAACATCTCCATGGACAGACTGGAGAGGCGGGCTTCCGTATAGCGCATGGCCGCCGGCGGATCATCGTCAATGGAGCCGAAGTTTCCGTGTCCGTCCACCAGGGGATAACGGGAAGAAAAATCCTGGGCCAGCCGGACCAGCGTATCATAAATGGCTTTGTCGCCGTGGGGATGGTATCTCCCCATGACATCGCCGACAACCCGCGCGGATTTTTTATACGGCTTGTCCGGTGTGGTGCCGGATTCGTACATCCCGTAAAGAATTCTCCTGTGAACAGGCTTTAATCCGTCCCGCACATCCGGAATCGCCCTGCTGACAATCACACTCATGGCATAATCCATGTAGGATCGTTTCATTTCTTCTTCAATATTGACCGGTATGATTCTTCCTTCTGTTACTTCCGCCAATTTGTTCCCTCCATCTGCTCAAAACTAAATATATAACTAAATATCGAGATTTACTACTTCCCGGGCGTGGGTTTGGATGAAATCCCGGCGCGGCTCCACTTTGTCTCCCATCAAAATGGAGAACAGGGCGTCGGCCTCGACCGCATCTTCAATCGTTACTTGCAAAATCGAGCGCGTTTCCGGGTTCATTGTTGTCTCCCATAATTGTTCGGCATTCATTTCACCCAGCCCTTTGTACCTTTGAACCGTTACGCCCTGGCGCCCGATCTCTTCCAGGGTCGCTTCCAGTTCTTGTTCGGAAAAACAATACTTCTCGAATTTTCCCTTCTTGACCAGAAACAAAGGAGGCATGGCAATATAAATGTACCCTCTTTCAATCAACGGCCGCATGTACCGGTAGAAGAAGGTGAGCAAAAGGGTGCGGATATGAGCGCCGTCCACATCGGCATCGGTCATGATAATAACCTTATGATATCTTAATTTGGCCAGATCAAACTCTTCACCGATTCCGCATCCTAAGGCCGTTACCATCATACGAATGACGTCGTTGTTTAAGATCTTATCCAGCCGGGCTTTTTCCACATTTAGAATTTTTCCCCGCAGCGGCAAGATGGCCTGGTATTTTCTTTCCCGGCCTTGCTTGGCGGAACCGCCGGCGGAATCTCCCTCGACCAGGAAAAGTTCGGCCAGTTCCGGTTCTTTTATTGTGCAATCCGCCAGCGTACCGGGGAGAGAACTAATCTCCAGTGCCGATTTCCTTCTTGTCAGTTCCCGGGCTTTCCGCGCCGCCTCCCGGGCCCGGGAGGCCATGATACATTTCTCAATAATTTTCCTGCTGGGCGTGGGGTTTTCTTCAAGAAAATCGCCAAGTCCTTCGTTGATCACCGATTCCACCAAGCCGCGCATTTCGCTATTCCCCAACTTGGTCTTCGTTTGCCCCTCGAACTGCGGGAAGGGGAGCTTGACGCTGAGTACGGCCGTCAGCCCCTCCCTGACATCCTCCCCGGTGAGACTGGGCTCGTTCTCTTTTAGCAGATTGTACTTACGGGCATAATCATTTAAGGTTCTGGTTAAAGCCGCCCGAAACCCCGAAAGGTGGGTCCCTCCCTCGTGGGTGTTAATATTGTTGGCAAAGGAGAACACATTCTCCATATAACTGTCGTTATACTGGATGGCCGCTTCGATTAAAGTATCATCGACTTCTTTTTTTATATAAATAACATCATCATGGATGGGTTCTTTTGTTTTGTTCAGATGTTGGACAAAGGAGACGATTCCTCCTTCGTATAAAAAAGTAGCCTCTTTACCTACTCTTTCGTCGATTAAATCGATCTTTACTCCCCCGTTGAGAAAAGCCAGTTCCCGCAGGCGGGCAGCGAGAATCTCCGCATTAAATTCGCGGTTTTCAAAAATATCTGCGTCCGGTAAAAAAGTGATCCGGGTGCCAGAGGATTCAGCCTGGCCGATTACTTTTACCGGTTCCTCCGGTTTTCCCCTTTTGTAGCTCTGGAAATAAAGCTTGCCATCCCGGCACACTTCCACTTTCATCCATTCGGAGAGCGCGTTGACCACTGAGATGCCTACTCCGTGCAAGCCCCCGGAGACTTTATATCCGCCGCCGCCAAATTTTCCTCCGGCGTGCAGCCGGGTCATGACGATTTCCAGAGCGGACAATTTCTCCTTGGCATGGATATCCACAGGGATTCCCCGGCCGTTGTCTTCCACCGTAACCGAACCGTCTTTTCTTATAATGACCCGGATATGATCACAATATCCGGCCATCGCCTCATCAATACTGTTATCCACCGCCTCATAGACCAAATGATGAAGGCCGCGGCTTCCCGTACTTCCTATATACATGCTGGGACGGCAGCGGACTGCTTCTAATCCTTCAAGAATTTGAATTTGTTCGGCATTGTAGTTGTTCGTTTCCTTTTTCTTATCCTTCAACATTATACCTCCTGCATGGCGTAGACTTTTTTATTTTGTTTGGTGCGTTTGGCAAGGGTAAAAGAGGAAATCGGGGTGATGATAATCTTGTCGTCTGTAATCACGGCTGATTTCGCTTTTCCTCCGGAAATGTCCTTTACTTCTTTTCCGTAAAGTTTATTTTGGGACTCTTTTAATAAAGACGTCTTTTCCATATTTAAGATGGCGATTATTTTTTTTACCTGCGTTACTTCCAACCCGCCTAAATGCAAAAACACCCTGTTCTCCCCCAATCTTTCTTTTTTATCTTTTCCCCGTAAATTTTTCACAAACATTCTTTGTTATTCATCACCCGGTACAGACTTAGAAAAGATTCCCGGATTTTCTCATCCTTTATGTTCTCTATTCCCGGAGGAGGTCCAACCTCCCTTTTTTCTTTCTTTTCTCTTTCTTCTTGTGGTTTTTCTTCAATTTCCCCTACCACAATGCGGACGGAACGGATGACACCCGCTCCTAATATTTTCCGATATTTTTTTATAATTTCCCTTTTAAAAAAATTTAAATGATAACTTAAAGATGGATCTTTACACTTAACCCACAAGATCCCATTGCTGACTCTCTCGGCTTCCGTCTTGTTCTGCAGATCTTTACCGGCCACCTGCGGCCAGTAATATAAGGCCAGTCCTTCTTTGAGCCGACGGTATCCCTTCCATCCTTTCATTAGTTCCCGGTAAATTTGGCCCAGGGTTTTTGTTTTATAACTGTTTTGTTTCATCAATCATCCCGTCTTCGACATGAAAAAATTTAATCTCTCCGCCCAAGTCTTCAACGTTTTCCGGTTTCGTAGTAGTAATCAAAGTTTGGGTTCTCGACGCCAGTACTTTTAATAACTCCCGCTTCCGGCGGTCATCAAATTCGGAAAAAACGTCGTCCAGCAACAAAAGGGGAGAGGTTCCCTCCACTTTGGTCAGGAGATCCACCATCGCCAGTTTTAAAGCCAGGGCGGCCGTTCTTTGTTGTCCTTGCGAACCGTAGGTCCGTAAATCCCCTATGTTTTTTAAGGACAAGACCAAGTCGTCCCGGTGCGGTCCCACCAGGGTCATACCCCTTCTTAATTCCGCCCTTTTATTCCTCTCCAGGCAGCGGCGGAGTTGCTCTTCAATGGCCGCTTCTTCCATTTCCAGATCAGAGGCACAGCCTTGATAAGAAAATTCCAACTCTTCCCCGGCGCCGGCAATCCGGCGGTGGTACTCTTTGACCCAGGGAGCAATCGCTTTTAAGCCCCTTAAACGGTAAAAAATCACCCGACTACTGCAGGTGATGAACTCCTGCGTCCAAGATTCCAGTAAATGATCGTCTTTCCATTCTTCCTGAAGCTCTTTGAGGAGTTTGTTTCTTTGCTTTAAGATGCGAAAAAACTTCCGGAGCGCTTCCCGGTAAGCCGGATAAGCCTGGGCCAGGTAGAGATCGAGATAATCCCGGCGGTAAACCGGTCCGCCCTTGATGAGCTGCAGATCATCAGGGGAGAAAATGACCATCTTTACCCGGCCGAAAAGGTCATTCTTTTTATAATATTTTACCCCGTTTATTCTGGCCAAAAACTGCCGGTTACTGCGGCCGATTTCGATGGTGAGGAGCGGATTGCCTTCCTTGAGGGCGGAAAACTCTCCTTTGAGAAAAAAACTCTCCGCGCCCTCCCGGATCAGTTCCTCATCCCGGTAAGTCCGGAACGAGCGCCCTAAAACCAGATAGGAAACAGCCTCTAAAAAATTGGTTTTTCCCTGGGCGTTCTTACCATAAAAGACGTTCACCTGCGGGGAAAGTTCGACACTGGCCAGTTTGTAGTTGCGGAAATTTTTAAGCGCCATTCTTTTCTGAAGCATTTTGCTCAGGCATTCATCCGTAAAGGCATAATCACATAGGTATAATTGTCATCATCCGCCGGTTTCATTAAGGAGGCCTTCATCCCGGCGGCCACGCGAAAAACGACTTCTTCATGGGGGATTACTTTTAAAAAATTAAGCAGAAAGAGAGCGTTAAACCCTACTTCCACTTCTTCTCCTTCATAAACACAGTCCACTTTTTCATAGGCTGTTCCCAGTTCCGGTTCCTGCGCGGATAGTTCAATACTTCCCGGGCGGAAGTTCATTCTGACCGCCCGGTCCACCAGAGAACTTCTCTCCAGGGCCCGAAGGAAGGGCTCTCTCTTAATCTGCGCCGTTCCGTCAAATTTTTCCGGTATGACCTGTTGGTAGCGGGGATACTGGGCGTCCACGAGGCGCGTGGAAAAGGCGACGTCCCCTGTGAGTAAATAGAGAAGTTTTTTATAAAAGATCATTTTAAAATGCCCGCCTGTCTCCCCCGCCAAAATATTCCCCATTTCCCGCAAGGAATTTACTGGAATCAAAGTGGTAAATTCGTTCTCCCCTTCAATGGCGATCTCCTTTATCACCAGACGGTTAATATCCGTTCCCACCAAACGGAGCCTTTCCGGGGTGAATTCCGCCAGGACACTGGAGAGAAATGGACGCGGGTCTTCGGGCACGGTGGCATAGGTAGTACATCTGATCGCCTCCCGAAAAGAATCCACCGGGATGTTAAAAACCGGCGTTTCTTCGTCGCCAAACTCCTTTTCGCTTAATTTTTCCAGTTCACGGAAGCCTTCCGGGAGGACGGGAAACTCTTCCGCGGGTAAAACATGCAATTGAAAAGAGGAACTGTTTCCTTTGATCGTAAAATAATTCTCTTCTTCGTTCAGTTCCAATTCCAGTTCCCCCGGGGACAGATGGCGGATAAAATCATAAAAAATCTTCCCCGGCACCACCACCCGGCCGGGATTGATAACTGTGACTTCGGGTACTTTGGCTTCGATTCCAATCTCCAAATCAGTGGAAGAACAATAAAGGGAGTTATCTTTTATCTCTAGAAGAAGGCCGCTTAATATAGGCAAAGTACTTTTGGCTACCAAAGCCCTGGTTCCCAGGTTCAGTGCTTTTAATAAATTTTCCTGTCGGCAAAGGAATTTCATCATTTAACACCTCGATTTTTTCCGTCTCCAGCAAAGGAAAAATTTTCTCCTATCTTAAAACAATATTCTATTATTATATGAAATGCAATAGATAAATATTTTTATAAAAGAAGTAGTTAGGGAATAAGATTTGTGGAAAAAAGGAGATAATACCGATTCCATCAGGGAAAAGACCTGTTCATTATTTTTTTGGTTATGCACTTTCCCACAATATCCACAAAATTAAAAAGGGTGTGAGTAAAAATAACCACATGCTCTCCTCATTTTATCCCCAGGTTATCCAGATCATTTAAGCTTCAAAATCAGATCTTTAACCGTGCGGTTAAATTTATCGTCAGTAGCCATATATTTCCGGATTCTTTCACAGGCGTAAAGAACGGTCGTATGGTCCCTGCCGCCGAATTCTTCCCCGATCTTCGGCAGGGAGGCATCGGTCAATTCCCGACAAAGATACATCGCCAGTTGCCTGGGAATTACCACCTCTTTTGTTCTTTTTTTGGCCTTCAGATCTTCAGGGTTAATATGGAAATATTCGGCAACGGTCTGTTGGATCAAGGGAATATCAACTTTTTTTTGCTCTTGGGAGACGATAATGTCTTTCAAAAAATTAACCGTCATTTCCAAAGTAATCGGCTGGTTGGTCAGAGAAGAATAGGCGATAACCCGGATTAAAGCTCCTTCCAGTTCTCTGATGTTGGAGTCTATGTGTTCGGCAATATAGGTAATGACATCGTCCGGAAGAATCCAACCTTCCAGGGCGGCTTTTTTTCTTAAAATGGCGATTCTGGTCTCCAGATCGGGAGCTTGAATATCTGTGATTAATCCCCATTCAAAACGGGAACGGAGACGATCTTCCAGCGTGGGGATTTCTTTGGGCGGCCGGTCACTGGAGATGACGATTTGTTTGCGCGCTTCATAAAGGGCATTAAAAGTATGGAAGAATTCTTCCTGGGTGCTTTCTTTACCCGCTAAAAATTGTATATCATCAATAAGCAATAAGTCCACATTCCGGTATTTGTCCCTGAACGAAGGAGTTTTGTTGTTGCGGATGGCATTAATCAATTCGTTGGTGAATTTCTCGGAAGATACATAAACTACTCGATAATGAGGGCTGTTTTGCAGAACAAAGTGACCGATGGCCTGTAATATATGGGTTTTGCCCAGACCCACACCCCCGTAAATAAAAAGGGGGTTGTAGGCTTTGGCAGGCGCTTCCGCCACCGCAAGGGATGCGGCATGGGCCAGGCGGTTTCCTTTCCCTACGACAAAAGATTCAAAAGTATATTTGGGGTTTAAATGAGGGTAGACGGGCTCATCATTAATTTTAACCGACGGCGGGGATTCCACCCTTTGTTTTTGTTGGAGGTCGTTCCTGATGACAAATTTCATTTCCAAATCGTCCTGTACAAGACTGCGTAAAGCAGAAGTCAACAGCGGGGAGTACCTGCTTTCCACCCAGTCGCGGGCAAATTCGTTAGGCGCCTCAATAATCAAACAATTATCTTCCATTTTCAAAGGCCTGGTCAGTTTAAGCCAAGTTTCAAAGCTGGGTTTATTCATGTGCGGTTCTACGGCTTGTAGGGTTTTTTCCCAAATTTCTGCCAAATTATTAACAGCCATCTTTCTCTTCTCCACCGGAATGTGGAGCGACACCTCCTTCTCTCTGCAATTTAGGACAAAATAACACTCACACCTGTTGATAAGTTGTGGATAAGTCAAGGGAAGCAGTATAAATGAAGGTTAAATTGTAGAGAAATAAAGGGAAACTGGAATTAATGATATCAAATTTACACGAGATTCGCAATTCTCAATCTGACAGTTTAGAGTGGAAAAAGTCTTTTATATAATCCTCCAGGGAAAAAAATTGATTAAATCGAAGGAATTGTGGATAACTTCAGGCGGAAATATTGACAACCCAGGGAACGGTGATTATAATTAACTAAGAGTTAGCTAGAAAGGAAGAAAAAAATGAAGAGGACATTCCAGCCCAACGTCAGAAAAAGAAAGAAAGATCACGGTTTTTTAGTTAGAATGAGGACCCGGAACGGGCGGAAAGTTATCTCCCGGCGCCGGGCCAAAGGGAGAAAAGTACTCTCCGCGTGACCCGTTTTTTTATTTTAAAAAGAGGCCGGGAGATAAAGGAAGTATTCAACAAAGGCCGCTCTGTTGCCAATCCCTGCTTTGTTTTATACCTCCTCCCCAACGGGAAAAACTATAATAAAGTGGCTTTTTGTGTAGGCAAAGCAGCCGGGAAGGCTGTGGTCCGCAACCATATCCGCCGCAGGACGCGAGAGGCTTTCCGGCAAGTGGAGGCAGGAATCTCTCCCGGGTATAATCTGGTAATTATTGCGCGTCCGGGAGTGGATAAAATCCAGTTTGAGCTGCTCAAATCCTTTTTGGTGAAAGTTTTTCGTCAGGCGGGTATTTACGGTGAAAGCGGGGAAAAATGACTAGAGTAATCTGTTTTTTAATAATTTTATATCAACGATTTATCTCTCCTTTGACTTATCCTTCTTGTCGGTATCTCCCTTCCTGCTCCGCGTATACTCTGGAAGCGGTGAAAAGATTCGGCGCCTGTAAAGGGACGGTTATGGGATTAAGGCGCATTTTATCCTGTTGTTCCCGGAAAAAATGGCTTTATGATCCCGTACCCGATCACCGGCCCGGATGGAAGGAGATTCTTTTCCGGAAAAGGGCTTAGCCCTTTTTTTATTTAAAAACTATTGCCGCAGCTATAAAAAGAAAGGAGATCCGTAGGTTAAAGAGAAATACTAAGGATGCGAGATCTCTTGATCAAGAGAAAGGGTGAACAAAAAGGAATGGGTGCTTTTTCCGCGCTGATGGCCAATATCTTAAAATATTTCCACGACTTCCTGGGCGTAAGTTGGGGATGGTCAATTATTTTGTTGACCGTCTTGATTAAGATAATCCTTTTTCCGACCAGCCTCAGTCAGGCACGGTCCATCGAAGCCATGAAAAAAATCCAGCCAAAGATGAAAGAGATTCAGGAAAAATATAAGAAAAATCCGGAGGAAATGCAAAGAAGGACTTTGGAACTTTATAAAACACATAATGTAAATCCTCTGGGCGGATGTTTGCCGATGCTCATCCAGATTCCCTTTTTATGGGCTTTATTCGGAGTTCTCAGGGATCCCCAGCAATTTAATATCGACATGACCAACGCCACTTTTTTAGGAATGAATCTTCTGGATAAGGGCTATTTGGGGCTGGCTATTATCTCCGGAGGGTCAACCTTTCTCCAGCAGAAGCTCTTTTCACCGGGAGGGGATGAATCTTCCCAAAGCACTATGTTATACGTGATGCCTTTTTTTCTGGGTTGGTTAACATATTCTCTAACCGCGGGAGTCGGATTATACTGGGTGGCCAGTACCCTGTTGGGGATTGCCCAACAATGGATTCTCAGCCGCTTTATTGCCCAGGAAAACCCCGGCCCGGCTGGGAAAAAAAGGAAACAACCAAGTTAAAGGGAAGTGCTAAAAAGACTTCTAAGTCGTAAATGCCGCTTCCAAAGAAAAGGAGGAATCGCTGGATGCGATCTGTGGAAGTTGTCGGCCGGACGAAAGAAGAAGCCTTGAATATTGCTTTAAAAGAATTAAAAGTGGACCGCAACAAAGTGAAAGTCGAAGTTTTGGAGGAAAAAGCCAACAAGGGATTGCTTGGCTTAATCAACCTGAACCGGGTACGTCTGCGAGTTAAAGTTAAGGAGGAGACGGCACAAAAAGCGGTAAGACTTTTACGGGAAATCCTCGTCAACATGGCCATTTCCGCTGAAATAGAAACGTTTCAAAAAGAAGACCACATATTGTTGAATATAAACGGTGATGATGTTGGGCGCCTGATCGGGCGGCGGGGACAAACCCTCAACTCTTTACAATATTTGTTGAATTTGGCCGTCAACAAAGACAACGAGGATAAAGAGAAAATTATTATTGACGTCGGCGGGTACCGCCGGCGCAAAGAAGAAAACCTGAAAAAGCTAGCTTACCGTACCGCCAATCGTGTTTCCCAGCGAGGGAAGAAGGAAGCCTTGTATCCGATGACCCCTTATGAACGGAGAATCATACACCTGGCTTTGCAAAACAATAACGAAGTATCTACGCATAGTGAAGGGAAAGAACCTTACCGGAGAGTAGTTATTTCCCCCAAAGAAAACAGTCCTAAACAATAAGGTGGAAATTCCTCATAGGAGAGAAAGAATTTCATGCCCGATGAAGATACGATTGCCGCGGTGGCTACTCCACCCGGAGAAGGCGGAATCGGTATAATCCGGGTGAGTGGAAAGAAAGCTCAGGATATAGGAGAAAAGATTCTTCGTCACCCTTCCGGGAGAAAGATTACTTCTTGGCCGGAACGGAAGGTCCGGTTGGGAACGGTTATTTCCCCGGACCGGCAAGTTATTGATGAAGTTATCTTTTTTTTCTTTAAGGCCCCCCGCAGTTATACCGGTGAAGATGTTTTGGAGATTCAGGCCCATGGCGGAGAAAAAAACCTCGACCTGGTACTCTCCGCCTGTCTGGCGGCCGGGGCCCGGCTGGCGGAACCCGGAGAATTTACCAAGCGTGCCTTTCTTAATGGAAGGTTGGATCTTTCCCAGGCCGAAGCGGTGATTGATCTGATTCGCGCCCGGACGGAGCTGGCCCACCGGGCGGCACAGCAACAATTGAGCGGACAATTATCCGCTTACCTTGCCAAGAGGGAAGAGAAATTACTAAGGATCCTGGCTCATATAGAAGCCGCCCTCGACTACCCGGAAGACGATATTGATGAATTGGACCGCCAAACCCTCCGGCAGACCGTGGCGTTGGTGCGCAAAGATTTGGCCGAGCTGGCCGCCCAGGCTGAGAAGGGCAGAATTCTGCGAGAAGCGGCCACCGTAGTCCTGGCCGGCCGCCCCAATGTGGGCAAATCCAGCCTTCTCAACCGGTTGTTGGGTGAAGAAAGAGCAATCGTTACCCCCATACCGGGTACGACCAGGGATTTCGTTTCGGAAATTATAAATTTTGATGGGTTGCCCGTGCGCCTGGTTGATACGGCCGGAATGAGAACGACCGGCGATCCCCTGGAGAAAGAAGGGGTCCGGCGCGCCTGGCAATGGGTAAAACAGGCCGAATTGATTTTGGTCGTCCTTGACTCCGCCGCCGGACTGACCGAAGACGATTATCAGCTGCTTGAAAAAGTAAAAAACAGACCCTTTTTTGTCGTCTTAAACAAGTCGGATCTCCCTCCCCGCCTTACCGCCGACATTCTGGCGGAGCGGTTTCCGGAGTTAACCGTGCTTACGGTCTCCGCGGTTACCGGGGAAGGAGTGGACGAATTGCGGCGGAGAATCCGCCAACAACTGGTAGGCAAAGATTTCGGGGAACACCCGGTGCTGGTCACCAGGCTTCGACACAAAACCGCTTTGGAGAAAGCCGGGCAGTTTTTAAAAAATGTCGAGGAAGGGTTGGAAAACAACTTATCCGAAGATCTTCTGGCTATTGATCTGCGGGCGGCCCTGGAAGCTTTGGGCGAAATAACCGGGCGCACCGTGTCGGAAGAGATCATTAACGCTATCTTTAGCCAGTTTTGTGTGGGAAAGTAGGTTGGGAGAAATGGCTCGGCGGGAAAGAGTTTATGATGTTATTGTTATTGGCGCCGGACATGCCGGCTGTGAAGCGGCCCATGTCACGGCGAAAATGGGCTTGAGAACGCTTCTTTTAACCCTCAATTTCAACAACATTGCCTTTATGCCATGCAATCCATCGGTGGGAGGACCCGGCAAAAGCCATCTGGTAAGAGAAGTCGACGCTTTAGGCGGCCTCATCGGAAGGGTAACCGACCTCACTCATTTGCAAGTTCGCGCTTTGAACACGCAAAAAGGGCCTGCGGTCCGCGCTTTACGGGCTCAGGTTGACAAGCGCCGTTATCAGGAAGTAATGCAGAGCATCCTGGAAAAAGAACCCCTTATCGAATTGAAACAGGGAGAAGTAGTCTCTTTGCTTCGCAAGAATAACAGTTGGCGGGTGGGCCTTTCCACGGGGATCGTTTTTGAGGCGCCGGCGGTAATATTGGCGCCGGGAACGTTTTTACGAGGCCGTGTTCATATTGGCTTGAATAATTTTTCTTCCGGTCCGCAAGGACAACAGCCCGCCATTGCCCTGCCGCAACAACTGGAAAAAGAAGGAATCAAGTTCCGGCGTTTTAAGACCGGAACACCCGCCCGCCTCCGCCGCCGGTCCTTGAACTTCTCCGTCATGAAGGAGCAGCCGGGCGAGATTACAGCCCACGGGTTCTCTTTTTGGCTGCCCTGGCAACCCCGCCGCCCGCCGGTTTCCTGTTGGCTTACTTATACCACGGAAAAGACCCACGAGATTATCCGTGCCAATTTGCACCGTGCCGCCCTCTATTGCGGCGCTATCAAAGGAGTAGGGACCAGATACTGCCCTTCCCTTGAAGGGAAGGTCGTCAATTTTCCCCACCGTGAACGCCACCAGGTTTTTATCGAACCGGAAAGTGAAGGAACAGATGAGGTCTATGCTTCCGGACTCTCAACCAGCCTCCCCGAGGAGATTCAGGAACTATTTATCCCAACCGTACCCGGTCTGGAAAACGCCGAGATTGTCCGTCCAGGCTACGCCATCGAGTATGATGTCATCGACCCGGAACAGCTGACACTTTCCCTTCAGTTTAAGGAACTGCCGGGGTTGTTCTCCGCCGGGCAGATTAACGGCACTTCCGGCTATGAAGAAGCGGCCGCCCAGGGCATAATGGCCGGCATCAACGCCGGGCTTTATTTAAAAGGAGAGGATCCCTTTTTCCTGCGGCGCGATGAAGCCTATATCGGCGTCATGTTGGATGACTTAATAACCAAAGAACTTGATGAACCCTACCGGATCATGACCTCCCGGGCCGAATTCCGGTTGTCGTTACGGCAGGATAATGCCGATCTGCGCCTGGCCGAATACGGCTACCGTTACAAACTTCTTTCCGAAGAAGAGTACAGCCGTTTTTTGGCGCGGAAAGCAAAGATCAACGAGATGATCAAAACGCTGGAAAAGACAGCCATTGACCCGGATTCGGAAAGAGCCCTCCTTTTTTCCAGTAAAACCGGGGTTCCGGTCAAACAAAAGATCACCCTGAAAGCGGCCTTACAAAACCCCGACGTTACCTATGACTTACTGCGCGAGATTTTTGACGAGCTTCCGGAGGGGGTAGGCGAAAGCGAAGTAGTGGAAAATCAAATCAAATACCACGGCTATTTGGCCAGGGAGACCAAGATGGCCGAGCGGTTAAAAAAAATGGAAGAGAAAAAAATTCCTGAAGGGTTTGATTATAACCAGGTACCCAACTTATCCTTTGTCGCCCGTGAGAAACTAACGGCCGTTGCCCCCCGCACCCTTGGGCAGGCCTCCCGTATTAACGGTGTTGGCCCCGCCGATTTGGCCGCCCTCTTAATTTGGCTGGATAAGAAGAGAAAATGAACACAAAATTTACTTTTTTACAGAGATATCTCTTAAAATTTGGTCTCTCCCTGCCGGAAGAAAAAATCCATCAATTGTACTTTTTTCTGCTCCGGCTGGCCGAGGCAAACCAAAAAACCAACCTGACTTCCATTGTCGCTTGGGATGAGATGGTCATCAAGCATCTATTGGATTCTTTGGTTTTGTTGAAGACACCCTGGTGGCGAGAGAAGGGTTCGTTATTGGACGTGGGCTCCGGCGCCGGATTTCCCGGCCTGCCTTTGGCACTTCTTTTCCCTGAGAAACCGGTTTTTTTGGTAGAGGCCAATACAAAAAAGGTCCGTTTTTTAGAGTCAATAAAAAAAGAACAGGGGCTCACTTCCCTTAACATCCTGTCCGGGCGGGCGGAAACCCTGGCCCGTCAACCTTCCTACCGGGAAACGTTTTCTCTGGTCATCGCCAGAGCAGTGGCCCGTCTTCCCGCCTTATTGGAACTGACCCTTCCCTTCTGCCGTGTGGGCGGTTTTTTTATTGCCTATAAAGGTCCCCGGGCCCGGGAAGAGTTGGCGGAAGCCCAAAAAGCCGGCCAAATCCTGGGGGCCAGTTTTGTTTCCTCTTATCTGTATCAACTGCCTCGTGACAAAGGGGAAAGAATTTTGCTGGTCTTTAAAAAAATCTCCGTTACGCCTGAGAAATACCCCCGGCGTCCCGGCATCCCGGAGAAAAGACCCTTGATCTAAAAATGCGGTGAGAGCCGGCCCGCAAATTTATCCACAACAAGGCAGGAAGATCCGGTCTGAACCGCGAATTTTTTCCAAAATGTTGTTTAAACAGGCGATCCGGTCGGCGGGTTCTATCCGGAAGTGACATCGGGTTATTACCCGGCTGCAAATCAACAAACGGCCGGTGCGATTTCCCGTGACAGATGAGCGCAAAGGACGAAAAAATCCAAAAGATCTTGACCAAGGCCTACAGGGATTTTTGGCGATTCGAGAATTTAGTGAAAAGGGAGGTTGGCGGAAAAGTGAGCAAAGTTTATGCCATCACCAACCAAAAGGGAGGCGTCGGAAAAACCACCACCGCTGTTAATCTAGGGGCCTGTCTTGCCCAATTTGGGAAGGAAATTCTGGTCGTTGATAACGATCCCCAAGGTAACGCCACCAGCGGCATGGGTTTACAAAAAAGTGAAATAAAAAAATGTCTTTATGATGTGCTAATCAGCGAAGTTCCGCTTAAGGAAGTTATTCTTCCCACCCAGATCCAAGGCTTATGGGCCGTCCCCTCCACCTTAAAACTGGCCGGGGCCGAAGCGGAACTGGTCGGGATGATGTCCCGCGACCAACGCCTGCGCCGTGCCTTGGAGCCCATACGCAACGACTATGACTTCGTTCTTATTGATTGTCCACCTTCCCTGGGCAATTTAACGCTAAACGCTTTGGCGGCCGCCGATGCCGTATTGATCCCCATCCAATGCGAATATTATGCCCTTGAAGGGTTGGGACAATTGATGAAAACCTTACAATTGGTACAAAAGTATTCCAACCCCTCGCTCACAATTGAAGGCGTTATTTTAACCATGTATGATAACAGAACAAACCTTTCTCAGCAGGTGGCGGAAGAAGTCCGTAAATTTTTCCCGGACAAGACCTATAAAACAATCATCCCCCGCAACATTAGACTTAGCGAGGCGCCCAGCTACGGGTTGCCCATAAATATTTATGATGATAAATCCAAAGGAGCTGAAGCATATATGGATTTGGCGAAAGAAGTGATCGGTGATGAGTAAACAACCGCGCGGTTTAGGCAGAGGATTGGCGGCTTTCTTCCCGGAAATGGAGGAAGTAGAAGCCCATAATACCACAGAGGTCCCGGTAGAAAAGATTGCTCCCAACCCTTTCCAACCCCGTCGCGATTTTAATCAAGAGACCCTGGAAGAATTGGCCCAATCCATCAAAACCCACGGCATTCTTCAACCCCTGCTGGTAAAGAAACAGGACGACGGCTACCAGTTAATTGCCGGGGAACGGCGCCTGCGGGCGGCCAAAATGGCCGGCTTGTCTACCGTACCGGTTATTGTCAAAGAGATGGACGACCGGATGATCATAGAGATAACCCTGGTCGAAAATTTACAACGGGAAGATCTTAACCCCATTGAAGAGGCTGAAGGGTACCGTAGACTCATCGATGAATTTCAACTCACCCAGGAACAGGTGGCCAAGACCGTCGGGAAAAGCCGTTCAGCCATTACCAACACCCTGCGCCTTCTCAACCTTCCGCCCGAGATCCAGGCCTGCCTGATTGAGAACAAAATTTCGTCCGGACATGCCCGCGCCCTTCTGGCGGTTGAATCTCCCGAAGCACAAATTGCCGCCTGCGAGAAGATCATCGCCCACAACCTTTCCGTACGGGAAACAGAAAGACTGGTCCGTGAAATAGCCAGAGAAGATGTTTCACGTGAAACATTGCGGCGCAGTATGGACCCGCCGGTTAAAAAACCAGCAGCTGACCTGGAATTACAGGCCGTGGTTGAAGAATTAACAAGGTCGTTGGGGACGAAGGTTAGTATCAAAAAGGGGAAAAAAGGCGGAAAAATCGAGATCGAGTATTATTCCCAGGAAGAACTGGAAAGAATAACAGAACTTCTCCTGGGCGCGGGGAAGGATTCCTGGTGACGGGCACCCTGCCGTTGGGAAAAGGTTTTCCCGGTGCGTATGCCGGGAACGGAACACCCGCGCGCGTATGGTTCGCCTGTATCTATGCAGCCCCTCCGGTATGAATTCCCGGGAACGGAGCACACGCGCGGAAACGGGTAGGCGAATTGCTTAAGCATGAACAGCAGGAGATTCCGCTGGTTGCTGTAGATAAAGGGTTACGATGCCGGTTTGGCGAAACGCCAACCGGCTGCGACACCACGAGGGGAGATATAACGGAGTTTGTTCCGTCTCCGGGGGAAAGGTTGCCAGAGCGGCGGTTTCCGGAAAAGACCGGCAATGATGAAAAAGAGACGCCCGGGGAATAATCTTACGGTAGCGGCAGAGCCGGCAACAGCGTTACCGGTTATACGGAGGTTAGGGGTTAAGAAACCGCCTTCTTTGGCCCCTGCCGGAACCGGGGAATGAGGGCCGGTACTGACGGGAGAAGGAGGAAGTTTTCAGGAGAAAGGTCCGGAGTAAAAGGGGTTTTGCAAGGAAAAAATTTACAAATAACACCGGAGTAAAATATGGACGCCGGAAAGCAAGCCTTAAACCTGCCGTTTGAAGTGGCTGATGATGAAGTAAAAAAGATTGTTGACAAGTAATAAAGGATCTTATGACTAAAAAATAATAATACTATTGGCAGCAGATTGTGTCTTTTTTAGCAGAAGATTATTAAATCGTAATAAAAAGGGGAGACTTATAATGGGGTGGTTGGATTTTGCCTTGCCTTTTTTCGCTGACGAACGACTGATAACTCTCTTTTTTATTCTGCAGGCGGTAGGAGTTATAGTTTTGATTATTATCGGCTGGCGCTTGAAAAGATTAATCCGGCAATACCGGTCTCTTTTAAAAGGTAAGACCGGAGAGAACTTGGAAGAGGTACTGCTCCGGTTGGGGAAAAGAGCCGACAATTTGGAAGACCGTTTGGGGAGAGTGGAAAAAGACCTTGATAACTTGGGGGAAGAATCCCGCAACCATCTGCAAAAGTGGGCCTTATTACGGTATAAGGCCTTCGCTAATACCGGGGGTGAGCAAAGTTTCTCCCTGGCCGTCTTGAACCACAGAGGAGATGGTTTTATTCTGAGTAGCATTTACGGACGGGAGGAATCGCGGGTGTATGCCAAGGCCATTAAAAATGGGAAATCCGGCTATCCGCTGTCCGATGAAGAACAAAAGGTTTTGGCCAGGGCCTTGAGCGATAAATCTTTAAAATTAGATGAAAAATGAAGAAGGATTTAAGAAAAAAATGGAGAATCATAAATAGAGGCTCTTCTTTGCCGGGCCGGGGGAATCCCGGGAAACATAAAGCGGGAAGGGGTCCCTTTTTTCACCGTTGAAAACAGCTTTATTTTCGGTGAGGAAACGGGTTTAAAGGGAGAGTGTATGAAGGATGTTTCGTAACCTTTTAAAATACATAAAGAAAAAGCGGGGAAAAGGTTATACGGTGATGGTCGTGCCCAATTTTCAGGGTACGACAAAAAGTATAAATATCCCTTTTTTTCTTACCCTCTTTTTCTTTTGTTTGCTCGCCGCCAACCTGTATTTTTTATTCCGTTATCCCATGCGGATTAAGAAAATCATCCATTTAGAGCAGAAAATCTACCAATTAAGCGATATTATCGACCGGCAGGAAAGGGATCTTAAACAGATCAACCCGTCAATTGAAAAAACCCACGAGATGGAGGAACGGCTTAACAACACGAACAAGTTAATCGCGGAAATAAGGGAGACCCTTAATTCCATCCTGCAAAAGGCCGGGCAGAGCAGGGCAGCCAGCCGGAGTTTTGAGTTCCGCCCGATCCAGCTGCCCCAGTATACACTCTCCAGCGCCGATAATGACCTGACGAAACTGGAAATCTTAAATGCCAACCTGGAATTTATGGAAAGAGAAATCGAAAAATCCGAGGCCAATCTGGAACAGTTGTATGCCGATTTACGTTCCTTTGACAAAGAACTGGACTACACCCCTACGATTTGGCCGGTTTACGGGAGGATAACCTCGGGATACGGTTACCGGATCCACCCGATCACGCGGAAACAAGACTTTCACTCCGGGATTGATATTTCCGCCCGGATGGGAACCCCCGTCCGTGCGGCCGCCGGCGGCCGGGTGGTGCGGGCCAATTATTACGGCGGCTACGGTTGGACGGTGATTATTGATCATGGTTACGGCTACCGAACCCTTTATGCCCACAACCGTAATTTAGTAGCCAAGCAGGGGCAATGGGTGACCAAAGGCCAGGTGATAGCCTACTCCGGCAACAGCGGGAATTCTACAGGCCCCCATCTTCATTACGAGGTACACGTAAATGGCAAAACTGTTAATCCCACTACTTATCTCTGGCAGTAAACTGGCAATAATATTAATTTGAGGAGGAATCAAAGTGAAGCGGGGGAATCATGACTTGGGAAATAAAAAAATCGACACGCTGATCGGTAAAGAATCCAGTGTTACGGGATCTTTGGAATCAAGCGGAACCATCCGGGTGGACGGTAAGTTCGAAGGCGATATCATAACCAAAAGCGACTTGGTAGTCGGAGAAAACGGAGTGGTGATCGGGAAAATAAAAGCGAGAAACATCACGGTAGCCGGGGTCATTAAAGGAGAACTGGAGGCCACCGGAAAATTAGAATTAATCCCCACCGCCAATGTGCAAGGCGAAGCCAAGATGTCTTTACTCGTCGTGGAGGAAGGCGCGGTTTTTCAGGGGAACTGTCAACAGTTGCCCAAAGACCAAAAGGGGAAACCGTTAAAAATTGAAACCCCTCTGGGCGCCGACCCCAAAAAGGAATAATCAAGCCTAAATAGTTGACAAGACCACGGCAAGAGAGAAATGAAAAAGCCCCTTACGGGGCTTTTCCTGAAGTAAAGGGCAGATTGGGAAAGGATAAGGAATTTAATATTTACCCAGATACTCCTGGATTTCCCAGCCGTGGACCTGCGAGCGGTAGATGTCCCATTCAATGGACTTGGCATTGAGGAAGTGTTCGTAGATATGATCGCCCAGGGTTTCCCGGATCAGCGGGTCGCGTTCCATCCAATCCAGGCCTTCCCGCAGGCTTGTTGGGAGACTGTGTATTTCGTTGTCCAAACGTTCCGCCGGGGACATTTGGTAGATGTTTTTTTGGGCGGAAGCGGGAGGCTGTATTTTTTTCTTTATGCCGTCCAGGCCGGCGGCGATCATGACGGCAAAGGCCAAATAAGGGTTACAACTCGGGTCGGGACTCCTTATTTCCACCCGGGTATTCTCTCCCCGGGCGGCCGGGACCCGGACCAGGGCGCTCCGGTTGCCCGCCGACCAAGAGATGTAAACAGGAGCTTCATATCCAGGAACCAGGCGCTTATAGGAATTGACCAGGGGGTTGGTGATCGCCGTAAAGGCCTTGGCATGAGCCAGGAGTCCGCCGATAAAATAAAGGGCGGTTTCACTCAACTGAAAAGGCCCGTCCGGGTCATAAAAGACGTTTTGCCCGTCCCGGTAGAGAGAAAAATGGGTGTGCATCCCCGAACCATGGATCCCGTAAATGGGTTTGGGCATAAAGGTGGCATGCAGACCATGTTTTTGGGCAATAATCCGGGTGACAAATTTTAAAGTGGCAACACGGTCGGCCGTCAAGACGGGATCCGCATACTTAAAATCAATTTCGTGTTGGCCGGGGGCGACTTCATGGTGGGAAGCTTCAACTTCGAAACCCATTTCGCTGAGGGTAAGGACGATATCCCGCCGGGCGTCTTCACCCCGGTCGATCGGATAAAGATCAAAGTATCCGCCCTGGTCATGGGTGACAGTGGTGGGAACCCCTTTTTCGTCAAAACGGAAAAGGAAGAATTCGCATTCCGGGCCGGTATTGATAGTATAGCCCATGCTCTTGGCTTCTGCCACCACCCGTTTTAAAGCATACCGCGGGTCTCCGCTGAACGGTTTCCCGTCATGAGTGTAAACATCACAAATCAGTCTTGCTACCCGGCTGGCACCGTTTTCCCACGGGAACAGGGTAAAAGAATCCGGATCCGGACGGAGATTCATATCCGATTCTTCAATACGGGTAAAACCCTCAATTGATGAACCGTCGAACATGATCTTGTTGTCCAAAGCCTTTTCCAGTTGCGTAACGGGAATCGCCACATTTTTGACCACACCCAGAATGTCGGTAAACTGCAGGTGAACGAATTTGACGTTCAGAGCGGCGGCTTTTTTCAGAAGCTCTTTTTTGGCTATGGCAAACACCTCCTTGATTCATATTATGCTGTAGATAAGGATTTAAGGTTGTAAAGGATAACCAGGGATCTGATTTTTATTTTCTTACCAAGACCAGACTTTTTATATAAACTTTACTATACAGACTATACAGGATTAAAAATCCTCTGTCAAGAAAGAGAGGAATCATAAATAACAAAAGGTGAAAGAAATGTTGTTTCAACCTTCCCCGACAGCGGCGCAAAAAAGACTGGTGAAAAAATTACAAGAGAGAAAAATTTCCTGTTTGGAAAATATAAAAATTGACGGGTGGGAGGTTGATATTTTAATACCCCCGTATCATCTGGCAGTGGAAATTGACGGGTTTTATCATCTGAGCAAAACACAAAAAGAGAAGGATGAAGAAAAGACAAGACAATTAACGGCTGCCGGTTATCATGTGGTCCGCTTTACCAACACGGAGATTTATGAGGATTGCGACTCCTGTGTCAGAAAAGTGGAACACTTAATTCATGGGCACAAAACTAAAGTAAAAGAGGCGGCAAAGGTAGAGCCGGCGGAAGAAACCTGGCATAAAGAGTTAAAACAAATTTTAACCGGGCTGAAAGAAAAAGAAGATGGTCAAAGCAAGGACGGGTCACCGGGGCCAAGGGCAGGAAATGGTCGGGACCGTGGGAAAAGGGGAAGGAAGAAAGGGTGAGGCCTTTGGGGAGAGAAGGGAAGGAGGATGAGAGATGAAGAGACGGGGTATCCGCCGGCTCCTGCCGGTGACGGTCTTGTTGGTTCTGGTTTTAATCCTTTCCTGGAGAACAGGGGGCTCCGGACCGGAGATTACAGTGGTTTTGACCGGCGATCTCTACCTGGGCAGCTGGCTGGAACCACGGTTGTTAAAGGATCCCGCCTATCCATACGCGGGAGTCCGGGAAATTTTAAACCAGGGGGATTTGGTTATCGGTAATCTGGAAGCCCCTCTTTCCCGGCGGGGTGAGGTTTACGTCGAAAAAACTTACACCTTCCGGTGTGATCCAGAAGTTGTCCGTACCTTGACGGCCGGAGGTTTTGCCGCCGTATCCCTGGCCAATAACCATATTATGGACTTCGGTCCCGAAGCCCTGGCGGACACGATGAGAACATTGGCGGAACACGGCATAAAATATGCCGGGGCGGGAAAAAATCTGGCCGAGGCGCGGACTCCGGCGCTCCTGGAGTGTAAGGGGCTAAAAGTAGCCTTTCTGGCTTACAACAATACTTTTCCTTTGGAATTTAACGCTACGGATACGCGGCCGGGCACGGCCCGCGGCGAATGGGAAAAAATCCGCGCTGATGTGAAAAAAGCTGCCGCCCAGGCGGATTTGGTGATTGTCTCGTTTCACTGGAGCGGGGAAGGAGTCAAGACGCCCCGGGAGTATCAGCGACAATTCGGCCGGTTGTGTATTGATTCCGGGGCCCACCTGGTTTTTGGCCACCATCCCCATGTCCCCCAGGGCTTGGAGGTTTACAAGCACGGGCTGATCGCTTACAGCCTGGGTAATTTTATATTTGCTTCTTACTCAACACGGGTCCGGGAATCTTTGCTCCTTGCGGTTAAAATGGACCCGGCCGGTTTGAAAGAGGCCTGCATCTACCCGATCAACATCAATAATCATGAAGTGAATTTCCGGCCGCAACTCTTCAGGGGAGAAGAAGCCAAAGCAGTGCTAAGGGAGATCCAAGAGCTTTCCACGGCGTTTAATACCCGTATAAAAATAGAGGGAGAGCGAGGCGTGATCGAGTTACCCCGGCGAAACTGACCGTCAAAGCATTTAAACGGGCTTGCAAGGGGCCGGTAAGAGGCGGGGAATTACGACCGGGCGGCGACCAATCTGCCCGGTACTTCTTTATAGAAAAAAATGTAAGAAGGGATGTTATGAATAAAACGGCATTATATTCGGTTTATGAAAAAAAAGTCGGCAAATGGACCAATTTTGCCGGTTGGCAGTTGCCCTTGGAATTTACCGGCATTCTCCGGGAACATAAGGCAGTAAGAGAGAGAGCAGGCTTGTTTGATGTTTCCCATATGGGCAGAATAGAAGTTAAGGGTCCGGACGCGCTGACCTTTCTTAATTCACTGGTCACCAACGAGCTGGAGCGGGAGGCGAATGTAATCTATACTCCTCTTTGTTTCCCTTCGGGCGGGACCGCCGATGATCTCCTGGTCTACCGTTTTAATTCTGAACATTTATTGTTGGTCACCAATGCCGTGAATAAAGAAAGAGTCCTGAATTTGCTCCGGGAACGCCATCACCGGCCAGGGCTGGGGATTCATGACCGTACGGCCGATACCGCCCAGCTGGCGCTGCAAGGACCCGCCGCGGGGGAGATGATGGAAAAAATCGCGCCCGCGGCGGCGAAACTTAAACCCTTCCGGGCGGAGCGCGTTTCTTTGGCCGGCCTTGACCAGGCCTGCCTTGTCTCGCGGACCGGTTATACCGGAGAAGACGGATTTGAATTATATGTCTCCGCGGCTCAGGCGGCAATGTTATGGAACTTGCTGCTGGACGTTGGCCGGGACTTTGAACTGCTTCCCGCCGGTTTGGGCGCCCGCGACCTGCTCCGGCTGGAAGCAGGCCTTCCTCTTTACGGTCACGAATTGTCACCGGATATTTCTCCGCTCCAGGCAGGCCTGGAAAGGTTCATAAAGTGGGAAAAACCCCGCTTTGAAGGGAAAGAGGCGCTGCTGGCCCAGAAAAACCGGGCCGGGCTTGCGCGCCGGGTCGGATTGATGACTTTCGGACGGTCGGTCATTCCCCGTGCCGGCTGTGACGTGATTTATGAGGGGAAATTATGTGGCAAGGTTACGTCCGGAAATTACTCCCCCGCGCTGGAAAAAGGAATTGCCATGGCCCTGGTGTCACCGGTCTTGGCGCTCGGTACCGATGTGAAAATCCGGCTCCGGGGGAAAGAACGGGAAGCTGTCGTCAGTCCTCTTCCCTTCTATAAACGGGAGGGGAAAATCCGGACAACCATTAAGGAGGAGAAAAAATGACCCACCCCTATCTGCCGCTTACCGGGGAGGAACGCCGCAGGATCCTGGAAAAGCTGGATCTTGCTTCCCCGGAGGACCTTTTTGCCGGGATTCCCGCGGAAATCAGGAGCAAGGCCCGGCTGGATTTGCCGTCCCATACGGAACATGAAGTCAGGAGGATTTTTACCAAATGGGCGGAAAAAAACATCCCCGCTTCCCGGTATGTCTCCTTTCTCGGCGCCGGCGCTTACGAACATGCCATCCCCGCGGCCGTCGGGCCTTTACTTGGCCAGTCCGCCTTTTATACTTCATACACGCCCTACCAGCCGGAAATCAGCCAGGGAATGCTGCAGGCGATCTTTGAATTCCAGACCCTGATTGCCGGTCTTACCGGGATGGACGTGGCCAATGCCTCGCTTTATGACGGTCCTACCGCCCTGGCCGAGGCCGTCCTTTTAGCCTGTGCCTACACCCGCCGGTCGAAAGTGTTGCTCTTTTCCGGGCTGAATCCGGAAGCGGAAAAGGTTCTCCATACTTATACCCGGTTTTTGGGAATAAAAGTAGAGAGCTTGCCCTACCGGGAAGAGCGCCGGGAAGAACTGGCCGCGGGTTTGGATGACCGGACAGCCGCCGTGGTGCTGCAAAACCCCGATTTTATGGGGATTATTTCCGAGATTGGCGACCTGCCGGAGATTGTTCACCAAATGAACGCATTGTTTATTGTTTACATTAATGACCCTGTTTCGTTAGCCCTTTTGGAAGCGCCGGGGGTATACGGGGTGGACCTGACGGTGGGCGAGGGACAGGCTTTCGGGCTGCCTTTATCCTTTGGCGGGCCCTACTTGGGGTTTTTCGCCGCCCGGCAGGAGTTGCTTCGCCGGCTGCCCGGGCGGATCGTCGGAGAAACCGTAGATGCGGAGGGAAAGAGGAGTTTTGTTTTGACTCTCCAGGCCCGGGAGCAACATATCAGGAGGGAAAGGGCAACTTCGAACATCTGCTCCAACCAGGCTTTGTGCGCTTTGGCGGCCGTTATCTATCTGGCCCTCCTCGGCCCGGAGGGGCTTAAGGAGACGGCCGCCGGCGCCGTGCGCAACAGCAGGTATCTTTATCATGAACTTATGCGCTGTCCGGGGGTGGAACCCCTGATTAACCGGCCGTTTTTCCATGAGTTTCCCGTCCGTATCCGCGGGGACGTGCCGGCGATCACCCGCCGGCTGAAGGAAAAAGGGTTTTTAGCCGGCTTCCCCCTGGCCGCATACCGCGCGGAGTATGCCGGCGGAATCCTTTTGTACACCTCGGAGCTGCGCACGAAAGAGGAAATGGATCGTTTCTGCGATGAACTGGAGGGATTATTACGATGAAGGAAATGAAGCCGCCCCTGCTTTTGGAAATGTCACGTCCCGGGCGGAGAGGTTTCCTGCCTCCCCAGCCGGATCTACCGGGAACAGAAGAAGAGATTGTTCCCCCCGGTCTGCGCCGGCGGACCCCTCTCCGGTTGCCGGAATTAAGCGAAATGGAGGTTACCCGTTATTTTACCGCTCTGGCCCGGCGTAATTTAGGGGTGGATCAAGGCTTTTACCCCCTTGGGTCGTGCACGATGAAATACAACCCTAAGTTTCTGGAGGAACTGGCGGGCCTGCCGGGGTTTAAAGATCTCCATCCGTTACAGGATGAAGAAACCGTCCAGGGAGCGCTGGCCCTTTGTTACTATGCCGAGCGGGTTTTCGCCGCCCTCACCGGGATGGATGAGTTTACCCTGCAGCCGGCGGCCGGGGCCCACGGCGAGTTGACCGGGCTTTTTATTATGAAAGCCGCTTTGCAGGAGAGGGGGGAGGACGAACGCAACGTGATCCTGGTTCCCGACACCGCTCATGGAACCAACCCGGCCAGCGCCGCCTTGGCTGGATTTACGGTGCGTACCATTCCTTCGTCGCCGGAGGGGATTATTGAACCGGCGGCTCTGGAACCCTATTTAGGGCCTACCCTCGCCGGAATGATGTTGACCAACCCAAACACCCTGGGTCTTTTCGAAGAGCGGATCCTGGAACTCACCGCCCTTATTCACGACCACGGGGGACTCGTTTATTATGACGGGGCCAATCTTAATGCCATTTTAGGCCATGCCCGTCCGGGAGATATGGGGTTTGACCTGGTGCACCTGAACTTGCATAAAACCTTCGCCACCCCCCACGGCGGCGGCGGTCCGGGGGCGGGTCCGTTGGGGGTTAAAGCCCATCTTGCCAAGTATCTGCCGGTGCCCCGTATCATAACCACAGCGGAGGGGTACAGCTGGAGTTATGATTTCCCCTCCAGCATAGGGCAGGTAAAAGGGTTTTGGGGACACTTTTCCGTTATTGTTAAGGCTTTGGCCTATATTTTAAGTTTGGGCGGAGAAGGACTGAAACAGGCGGCGCAAGATGCGGTTCTGGCCGCCAATTACCTGCAAGAACAGTTGAAAGACGATTATCACCTGCCTTATGACCGGCCTTGTATGCATGAGTTTGTTTTGGGCGGGGTCAAAAACCCGGCGCCCGGGGTTCGTACTTTGGACGTGGCGAAAAGACTTCTTGATTACGGGATTCATCCGCCGACCATCTATTTTCCCCAGGTTGTTCCCGAAGCCCTGATGATTGAGCCGACGGAAAGCGTCACCCTGGAACTTTTGGATTACTTTGTGGCCGTCATGAAGGAAATCGCCGTTCAAGCCCGGGAAGAGCCGGAGCGGTTAAAAACCGCGCCCCATACAACGCCGGTGCGTCGTGTTGACGAAGTGCGGGCCGCCCGCAACCCCGTTTTAAAGTGGAAGGAAAACTCTTGAATTTATAACGAAACAGTTACAAAATGGCATAAAAAATCCACCGCCGGCAGGGAGGAGTAAAGAAAATAAAGAGGAACATATATTTATAGAAAAATAAAAGTGATTTTTGATGGAGGGATCGCGGTGAAAGACCGTACCCCCGAATACAGCAGAGAGTTACTTACCAAACCCCAGGAAGAAATCTTGGTGCAAATCGTAGCTTGGCTTCGCCGGCATAGCTTTTCCTCGGACGACATAGCCAAAGCGGAGGAAATCTGGCTGCGCTATATCAAAGCGAACAAAAATTGCCGGGCCAACAGCCGGACATGGGCGGCGGCGGTTATTTATTTTTTAGGGAAGATCCGCGGTCACAAATGGCTTAATCAGCCTTATCTGGCCAAAGCTTTTTCCGTCTCCCCGGGCAGTATCAGCCAGAGATGGCAGCAGATCAACAGAACCTTACGGGAGGCGGAAGGCCGGCGGGCTGCCCCGGATCAGACTCTGGAATCCTTTTTCACGCCGGCGGCGGCTGAAGTTTTTCGCAAATTAATGACTTATACACAGAATTCCCAAAAATGGAAAAGCTATGTGGGGGAAATTTTCTTTAAATTTGTGGGTACGGAAGCCTCGCCGTTGCCGATTGATCTCATTCTGGAACTTTTAATTTTTATCACTTGTGACCGTACCCTTCCCGACGGGAAAAAAATTGTTGACTATTTCTTAGCTGAGCATGGCGGCGAGATAAGCCCGGAAGAAGAAAAATTTCTCCGGACCATTAAAGCCAGCAAATTTAGCCTTTTTGAAGTGAAAAGAGTGGCGGGCAGTCACCGCTTGCTGGTCACCGATTTATACCGGGGAAGCGAGCACGAAGTAATAGTTCAGGATGCGGGAAAAATAGAGAAGGGCGATATTATCATGTCCCGGATTGTCCCGGCCGGGGACAACAATCTGCGGTGGAGATTCGGCGGCAATTTGGTGACGCTGAGTCCGCCGGCGGTCAGGGAATTATCGGAACTCACCCGGAAATGGTTTTGGGAGTTTTCAGTGGCCAACAAGGGTTGGGCGACGGGTGAAGGTTTCATCCAGGAAAACAGTTTCCGCTTTTGGCGGTGGCTGATTGGGCATTAAACCCGCGGGTTTTCCTTTCATAAACGCCACGGGAAGGGGGAGAGAGCATGGCCTTTAAAAAAAGGATTGCCCACTACGAAGAAGAAATGGTGAAAACCCTCAAGGAGTTAATTGCCATTCCCAGCGTGAAGAGCGAACCCGCGGGACCCGGCGCCCCTTTTGGCCGGGAAATCGCCCGGGCCCTGGAGTATGTTTTGGCCTGGGGAGAAAAAAACGGTTTTGTGGCGGAGAATTTTTCCGGATACGCCGGTCACCTTGAATATGGCGAAGGCAAAGAGACGGTGGGGGTTTTGTTGCATCTGGATGTGGTGCCGGCAGGCGAAGGCTGGCAGTACCCGCCGTTTGAGGGAATAAAAATTAACAACCGGGTTTACGGCCGGGGAGCGGTGGATGACAAAGGGCCGGTAACAGCCGTCTTGTACGCCCTCAAGGCTTTAAAGGAAGAAGGGGTCAAGCCGGCAAGGAAAATCCGGGTCATTTTCGGGTGTGACGAGGAAAGCAACTGGGAATGCATGGAACATTATTTTCAACAGGTGGAAAAACCGGCCTGCGGTTTTGCTCCCGACGGGGATTTTCCTTTGATTAACTGCGAGAAAGGTTTTCTCGGCCTCTTGCTGCAAACGACGGCGCTTCCCGCCGGCGAAGGACCGGTGGTAAAGCGGTTAAGAGGTGGAACCCGGCTTAATGTTGTCCCCGAGGAGGCCGAGGCCTTGCTGGTGGCCGATGATCCCCAGGTTTTTTCTTTGATGCAGGAAAAAGCCGCCGGCGACGGGCGGATTTCGGTGCATAAATCCGGCACCGAAATCATGGTGAAGGTAAAAGGGAAGTCGGCCCACGCCAGTCTCCCGCACTTGGGGGAAAATGCCGTCGTTCATTTGCTGCAATTCTTGGCCGCCCTGGAATGGAAAGGCGGCCGATGGGATCTCATCCGGCTTCTGGCGGAAAAATTTGCCGGTTATAACGGCGAAGGACTGGGCATCGCATGCCGGGACGAGAGATCGGGGGCGCTTACCCTGAACCTGGGGACGATCGATTTTTCCGGAGATAAAGGCCAATTGGAAGTCGATATCAGATATCCTCTTTGTACCGATGAAAAGAGAATTACCGGCGCCATTGAAGAAAAGCTGGCGGGAACGGGTTTTACCCTGACCAAGCTGCGGGAAGTACCGCCGCATTATCTGCCCGTGGAAAGCCCGCTGGTAAGGACCCTGCTCGCGGTCTACCGGGAGGAAACAGGCGATTGCCGTCCCCCGTTGGCTATTGGCGGAAGAACCTATGCCGTGGCTCTCGGTAACGGGGTGGCTTTTGGCCCGAACCTGCCCGGGCGGGAGAAATTAGCCCACCAGAAGGGCGAATATATTTCCGTGCCCGATCTTTTGCTGTGCGCCCGTATTTACGCCGACGCCATGTACCGGTTGGCGGCCGGCGGTTGTTCATCGCAGGAGGGAAAGAAATGAAAAAGCGTTTTTTTTCGCTCCTCGGCGGTCTTTTTTTTATATTTAATGTCATGTTGCTGTTGCCGTTGGAGAAGGCCGCCGGAAACTGGGAACTTCCGTTGATCCTTAAAGAAAGGGCCGGCTTGGATTGGCGGAATCACCCGGTAACCGTGGGCATACCCGTCCCCCGGGGCGCAAAGGAACTGAAAAATCCTCCGCGCCTGCTTGATCCCTGGGGGCGGGAAGTACCCACCCAGGCGGTCCTTGCCGGTACCTGGCCCGGGGAAGAAACTCCCCGTTGGTGGCTGTTGACTTTTCCAGCCTCCATTAATAGAAATGATTCGATCAGCTACCGGTTGGTGGCCGGAGACCGGCTGCCCGCACCCCCGTCCTACCCGTTGACGGTTACCGAGACCCAAGAGGGAATAACGGTGGATACGGGGAAAGTTTGTTTGGAAATAAGGACCGATGAGCCTTTATTTCATCGCGTATGGTTTGATGCCTCCGGCCGGGGGAATTACAACCAGAACAACCTCGTTTTAAGGCCGGGGGCGGACGAGGTCGGGTTAAGGATTGGCGATGAGGTCTTCCGGGCCAAAGGGGCCGCCCCGGCGGCAATCACCCTGGAAGAACAGGGTCCGCTGAAAGCGGTGATCAAAATCGAGGGTGACCTTTGCAGCCCGGAGGGGAATAAAGAGTTTACTTATATCTGCCGGGTGGAGGCTTATGCCGGAGCATCTTTTCTCCAAATCGACCTGACCCTGGTCAATGACAGCCGCCGGGAATGGACGGAAGTGGCCGAAGCGTGGCTCGAGTTTTCCTTGGCCGCGGAAGGCGCGTCACAACTGGCGGCGGCTTTTGGTTCCGGCGAAGATACCCCGGTGGAAGTTGCCTTGGCTCCGGAAGACAGGGCGTGGGTCAGGGCCTCAAGCCGGGCGGAGATAGAATGGGGAGGGAAAGTTACTTCACCCCTTCGCCGGCAGGACCGCAAAGCGGCCGCCCTGGGATGGGCGGATTTAACCGGGAAAACGTGGGGAGCGGCGGTCGGGATCAAAGATTTTTGGCCGCAATACCCCAAAGGCCTCTCGCTTACCGGTGACGGTAAAATCCGTGCCGAACTGGTTCCGCCCGGTTCCCCGGTTCAGTGGCCAGGGGGAACAGCCAAAACCCACCGCCTGTTTTTATTCTTCCACACGAAAAACGACCGGGATTACCGGCGGATCATGGAGGGGATTCTTGCCGGCCCGCCGGTGGGCATCTTGCCCGCTTTCTGGTATGAAGAGGCCGGGGTTTTTTCCCAGCCAGTTTCCTTGACGCCGGAAGAAAGCGAAGAATTGTTGCTTTTAACGGCCAGAATCCAGACCGGCCTCCTGAATTTATTCGGACCGCCCGCCCACGGGGTGGCGATTAATCCCCGCCATTGGGGGTTCTTCAACTATGGGGATTTAACAATTGATTTTTCCCTTCCCTGGGCGCCGCCGGGAAGATACTGGAACAACAATTATTATGACCTTCCTTACTTGCTGATGTTGGAGTTTGTCCGTACCGGAGACCCGGTCTTCCTGGACCTGGCCTCCCCGGCCGTCACCCATCTGGGTGATGTGGATTTATCGCATCCCATGGGAAACGACCGGGTTACGCCCGGCCTGGAGCAAGTGAGAAGCTATTATACGGGTGAACTGGGCGCCGCCGTCTCCTTTAGCCACACAAAAAACCGGAGCCTCCTGCTCAGTTATTACCTGTTGGGGGACTACCGGGGGCGGGAACTGGCGGTGCGGGTGGCCGACTGGGTTTGCCTGCATGACGGGGTGAACCCGTGGGAACCCCGAACTTTCGGGTTGGGAATCCTGGCCGCTCTTACCGGCTATGAAGCCACCGGGGAGGAAAAGTATTGGCGGCGGGCCGGGGAAATAGTCCGGGCCGCCCTGGAATGGGAGAAAAGTCACGAAGCAGGCTTTCCCAGCGACTTTATCTACCAGGCCGGTCTGGCCGTTGAGGGCCTGGTCGAGTATTACCGCTGGCAAAAAGAGCCGGAGGTTTTGGCCGGCATCCAATCCGCGGTTGACAAAGGGATTTTCCATTATTGGGACCCCGGCCGCGGTTACCTTCAAAATGAAGGGGGTCTCACCTTTTCGTCGGCCCTGGCTTTACTCTACCGGGAGACCGGGGAAGAGCGCTACCGGCAAATAGGCTTGGCACAGGTAAAAACCTTTTTGGCTTCCGCCGGCGCTTTAACACCAAAAGACGCCGCCCTTTGTTACCGGAATATATTCGCCTTGTTTGCGGGGGACGGCTGAGGGGCGCCGGAGGGAGAGAGGAGACGGATCCTGGTGGCGTCAGGATTTATCTTGTTTTTTTATTTCTGTTACTGTAAAATGTATCTTGATAAACAACTGAAGGATTCAATGAGACAAGGGGGATCATTTGATGAACAAGCATGTGGACGATTTGGCCGCCGTATTAAAAGGCGGGGTGATTATGGACGTCACCAACCCGGAACAGGCGAAAATTGCCGAGGAGGCCGGAGCGGTTGCGGTTATGGCTTTGGAAAGAGTTCCGGCGGATATCAGGGCCGAGGGTGGAGTGGCCCGTATGTCCGATCCGGAAATAATCTTAAAAATCAAAGAAGCCGTGAAGATCCCCGTAATGGCCAAAGTGCGGATTGGGCACTTTGTGGAAGCACAGATTCTGGAAGCGCTGGGTGTGGATTATATTGACGAAAGTGAAGTCTTGACCCCTGCCGATGAACTGTATCATATAGATAAGCGCCGGTTTAAAACGCCCTTTGTCTGCGGAGCCCGTAACCTGGGGGAAGCCCTGCGGAGAATCAACGAAGGGGCCGTCATGATCCGGACGAAAGGTGAAGCCGGGACCGGAAACGTGGTGGAAGCGGTCCGGCACATGCGCACCATGATGGCGGAGATTGCCGAATTGACCCAGGGCGGGGAGGAGATTAAGGCGGCGGCTGAGCGCTTCCGAGTGCCGGAGTCCCTGGTGCAAAAAGTTAAAGAATTGGGCCGGCTCCCGGTGATGAATTTTGCCGCCGGTGGTATCGCCACGCCGGCCGATGCCGCTTTAATGATGCAATTGGGTTGCGACGGTGTTTTCGTGGGGTCGGGAATTTTTAAATCGGAGAACCCCGAAGCCCGGGCCCGCGCTATAGTAAAGGCGGTTAAGGAATTCAACAACCCCGCGCTTCTGGCTGAAGTATCCCGTGGACTGGGAAACGCCATGCCCGGGATTTCCACCGCCGGCCTGGCCACCGAGGAACGCTGGTCCGCCAGGGGCCGGTAAAAACAGGGGGTTTTTCCCCCGGAAAATTCCCGTCTTTGCCGTGGAATCTCCGGTATTCAGTATGCAGTATTAATTTCTCTTGAAGAGCGGTTAAACTTTGGTTAAATTCCTTTCGTACGCAGATAAAATAGTTTATCCTGATAGAGAGTGGTCGTTCATTACAAACCAGTTGTTAACCGGAAATTAATTATAACCGGGAAATTGGAAAGGAGGTTATATACAAATGGGGAAACTTCTTGAAATCCGTTGGCACGGGCGCGGTGGTCAGGGAGCTAAAACCGGCGCCCTTTTGTTGGGAGAGGCACTGGTTAATACCGGCAAGTTTATGCAGGCTTTTCCTGATTACGGTCCGGAACGGATGGGCGCGCCAATGAGAGCCTACAACAGGATCAGCGATGAACCCATCACTATTCATTCCGGCGTTACTTCTCCTCATGTGGTGGTGGTTTTGGACGCTACCCTGTTGGGAAAGGTCGACGTTACCGAGGGCCTTTCCGAAGACGGTATTCTTCTGGTGAATACGGCTAAAGAACCTGCCGAGATTCGGAAAAAACTGGGATTAACCGGGCGGAAAGTATATACGGTTGACGCCGACCAAATATCCCAGGAGGCCATTGGACGGCCCATTCCTAATACCCCAATGCTGGGTGCTCTGGTCAAAATCACCGGGGTGGTGTCTTATGAAGATTTAATTAATGATACCAGAGCAAAATTTAGCGAAAAATTTAGAAATAAGCCCGAAATTGTTGAAGGAAATATTAAAGCAATTGAACGGGCATATCAGGAGGTGCGCGGGGAATGACGGAACCTTCCTGGAGAGAGTTAACGGAAGCCGGTTTGATTACCGAGGCCGGTAACGCCCGGAAGTACGAGACCGGGGACTGGCGGAGCAAACGTCCGGTGCACGATCCGGAGAAATGTATTAATTGTCTCTTTTGCTGGATCTATTGTCCGGATTCTGCCATTATTGTGCAGGACGGGAAAGTACAGGGGATTGACTACGCCCACTGTAAAGGGTGCGGGATCTGTGCCCGGGAGTGCCCCGACAAGGTCCAGGCCCTTAAAATGGTGGATGAGCCCGAAGATTAAAAGAAAGGGGGAAAAACTATGCCGACCAAGACGCAAAAGCTTGTGGCTCGTACTGGAAACGAAGCCATGGCCGAAGCCATGCGGCAAATCAACCCGGATGTTGTGGCGGCTTACCCCATAACTCCGGCTACGGAAATAGTCCAGTTGTTTTCGAATTACGTCGCCGACGGACTGGTCGATACAGAATTCGTGACCGTGGAGAGTGAACACTCGGCCATGAGCGCATGTGTGGGCGCATCTGCTGCCGGCGCCCGGGTCATGACCGGGACTTCTTCCCAAGGTCTGATTCTGATGGCCGAGATTCTTTATATAGCGGCAGGGCTGCGGTGCCCGATTGTTCTTGCCGAAGTCAACCGGGCGTTGTCTTCGCCCATTAATATCCATTGCGATCACAGTGATACGATGAGTGTCCGGGACAGCGGCTGGATTCAGATTTTTTCTGAAAACTCCCAAGAAGCGTACGACAATATGATCCAGGCCGTGCGCATCGCCGAGCATATGGATGTCCGGCTCCCGGTGATGGTTACTACCGACGGTTTTATCATCAGTCACGGGATGGAAGCAATCAATATCCTTTCCGATCAGGATGTTCAGGAGTTTATTGGGCCTTATAAAGCGGCTTATTCCCTTTTGGACGTGGACAACCCGATTACAGTCGGAGGATTGGATTTTACCGACTTTTATTTTGAACACCGCCGGCAGACGGCGCAAGCCATGATGAATGCCAAAAAAGTTATTTTGGATGTCGGCCGGGAATTCGGAGAGAAGTTTGGCCGCAGTTACGGCTTTTTTGAAGGTTACCGGCTGGAGGATGCGGAAGTCGCCATTGTGGTTCTCGGTTCCACGGCCGGAACCGCCAAGGTGGTAGTGGACGAACTCCGGGAGAAGGGTCTTAAATGCGGCTTACTGAAATTAAGAGTTTTCCGCCCGTTCCCTGCTCCGGAGTTGGCAGAGGCTCTGGCCCATCTCAAAGCAATAGCGGTTTTGGACCGTTCGGATTCGCTTTCGACAGCCGGGGGACCGCTCTTTGCCGAGGTCCGCTCCGCTCTGTTTGATTTGCCCGCACGGCCCGCGGTAGTCAACTACATTTACGGACTGGGCGGCCGTGACATTGTGCCGGAACAGCTGGCCGACGTGTACCGGGAACTGCAGAGAATATCCGAGGGCGGTCAGATACAGAACACCGTTCAGTATCTGGGCGTTCGGGAATAAGGAGGTGCGTAAGGGATGGCAAGCTTGAAACAATTGGCAGCCAAAGAAGACCTTTTGACCGGAGGACACCGGGCCTGTGCCGGTTGTGCGGCACCAATTGTCGTGCGGCAGGTCCTGTTGGCCGCTGAAAACCCGGTAGTTGTTGGTTGCGCCACCGGTTGCCTGGAGGTGACCACCACCCTTTTTCCCTATACAGCCTGGAAAGTGCCGTTTATTCATAACGCTTTTGAAAACTCAGCGGCGACCGTCAGCGGCGTCCAAGCGGCCTATACCAGCCTGAAAAAACAGGGAAAATATGATAAAGAGGTCCGGTTCATTGCTTTCGGAGGCGACGGCGGGACTTATGACATTGGCCTGCAGTCCCTTTCGGGCGCCATGGAACGCGGACACAGAATGCTCTATATCTGTTACGACAATAATGCCTATATGAACACAGGAATTCAGCGTTCCAGCGCCACCCCGCTGGGAGCGCATACCACGACGAGTCCGGTAGGGAAGAAGAGTCCGGGGAAGAAACAATACCGCAAAGACTTGACAGCGATCATGGTAGCCCACAACGTTCCCTATGTGGCGCAAACTTCGGTCAGCCATTGGAACGACCTTTGCACCAAGGTCCAAAAAGCGCTGGCCGTAGACGGACCTTCCTTCATTAATGTGCTCACTCCTTGTCGTCTGGGCTGGGGCTTCAACCCGGAAGACACCATCGAACTCGCCAGAGAGGCCGTGAACACCTGTTTCTGGCCGCTATACGAAGTTGAAAACGGCGTGTATAAATTGACCTATAAACCCAAAGAGAAAAAACCCGTTATTGATTGGCTTAAGAAACAGGGTCGCTTCCGGCACCTGTTTAAAGCGGGGAATGAAGAGATTCTGGCCGAGATCCAGAAATATGTCGACGAGGAATGGGAAAAACTCTTGCAAAAGTGCCAGTAAACAAAGCGGAAATTAGCAACAAGAGGCCTTACCGCAAGGCCTCTTCTTAATTTAGGTTCAGGTAAGCTATCATTAGGACATGGGCAGAGGAGAAATTTTGTCCGGGAGAAAGGAGAAGGGGTATGACGTGGGCTGAGACGGCGGAAAGCAATCTCTTGTCGTTGCAGGCCAATGAATATCCGGGACGAGGGATTATTATCGGCCTCTCCCCGGATGGCGGGCGTTATCTTCAGGTTTACTGGCTTATGGGAAGAAGCGCGGCCAGCCGTAACCGGGTTCTGGTGGCGGAGAACGGTTTCGTCCGGACCGCAATTCCGGATCCCGGCAAGGTTAAGGATCCGTCGCTCCTTGTTTATTATCCGGTTAAACACTGGAAAAATGCGCATATTGTCAGCAACGGCGACCAAACGGAGACTATTTATTCGTTTTTACAACAAGGAAAGGATTTTGACGACGCCTTACAGACAAGGAGTTTCGAACCGGATGCTCCCCACTACACGCCCAGGATCTCCGGCCTGCTTGATTTGGATGATCCCAAATGTGCCTACCGTTTGTCTCTGATCAAAGCCGTGGGAAGGGAGCCCGTGGCCGCCCGGTATTTTTTCCACTACGAAAAGGCCGTTCCAGGGTGGGGTCATTGCCTTCACACTTATGCTGGCGACGGAAACCCTCTTCCGTCCTTTGCCGGAGAACCGCTGGTGGTGAAGGTTTTTAACGATCCGCGGGAAACGGCCGCCTACTACTGGAATCTCCTGAACCGGGAGAACAAAGTGGCCCTCTTGGTCAAGGCGGTTTGTACCAAGACCGGGAAGACCAGTCTGGAAATTATTAATAAACACCGTTGAGCAACGGTGTTTATTTTGTTCAAAGTTTAAACAAGAAATTTTTCCAAAATCTCCAGATCAAGTTCGGGATATACCGGGAAGTCCTTTAATAAGGCCTGCACCCTTTGCCGAGCGGCCTCCCGCACCTCTTGCTCGATAATATACTTGGCTTTGCTCGGTTTTCCGGAAGCGGCCGTCGCGGGCCGGGTGTTGGCCAAAATATATTTTATGATGGCGGCGATCTCTTTCATTTCCGCTTCCCCCATGCCCAGGGTCGTGACGGCCGGGGTTCCCAGCCGGAGGCCGCTGGTGTACCACGGACCGTGCGGATCAAAAGGTAAAGTGTTGCGGTTGAGAGTGATCCCGCAGTCCCTTAAGACGCTTTCCGCCTGGCGGCCGGTGAGATTAAAGGAAGAATAAACATCAAGCAGTAATAAATGATTGTCCGTACCGTTGGTGGCAACTTTCATTCCTTCCCGCATGCACGCTTCGGCCAAGGCCTGGGCGTTTTTTACTATTCTGTGGGCATATTCTTTAAAACTGTCGCTGCAGGCTTCGGATAAGGCAACCGCCTTGGCCGCCATCACGTGAGGCAGGGGACCGCCGATCACCATGGGACAGCCTTTATCCACATAATCGGCGAATTCCTTGGTACAGAGAATCATGCCGCCGCGGGGACCGCGCAAGGTCTTATGAGTGGTGGTGGTGACAATATGGGCGTGGGGAACGGGATTGAAATCCCCCTGGAAGACTCCGCCCGCCACCAGACCGGCGAAATGGGCCATATCAACCATGAAGACGGCGTCAACCTTGTCGGCGATGGCTCGCAGGCGCCGGTAATTGATGGCACGGGGGTAAGCACTATACCCGGCCAGAAGGATGAGGGGCTTTACCTTCATAACCAATTTCTCGATGTCGTCGTAATCCAGGAGTCCGGTTTCCGGGTTCACACTGTAACTGTAGGATTCAAAGAGGCATCCGGAGATATTAAGCCGGTAGCCGTGGGTCAGATGCCCGCCGGAGAACATATCGAGGCCGACCAGGCGTTGGTTGCCTAAATCCCGGCGAATTTTATTCCATTCTTCAGTGGAGAGACGGAGAGGATTTTCGACGCCCAGCTTTTCCAGGGCCGGGGTTTGCACCCGCGCGTTAAGAATGGCCCAAAAAGCAATGAGATTGGCATCGGCCCCGCTGTGGGGCTGCACATAAGCATGGTCGCAGCCAAAAAGGCGGCAGGCCGTTTCACAGGCATAGGATTCGATGAGATCCACGTTGTCGCAACCGGCGTAAAAGCGGTGACCGGGGAAACCCTCCGCATACTTGTCCGTCAACAAGTTACCCATGGCCAGCTGGGTGGGGAGGGAAGAATAGTTTTCACTGGCGATGAGCTTTAAATTCCGGCGCTGGTCGATCAGTTCTTTGACGATGGAAGCGGCGATTTGCGGAGAGACGGAAGCTACTTCAGCCAGGCTGGTAAGATAAGCGAGAAATCCGGGGTCGATCTTATCCGGTTCCGTTTTTTCCAGATATATTTTAACTGCCTGGTGTACCATGGGCCTTCCTCCTAACGATTTTACAATTAATATTGAAAAATTATAGCATATTTAGAGTAAAAAAGAAAGAGAACCCCTTACTGGCTTGTTCTGTTTAACTTATTTTTAAGAAGCAGGCTGCTTAAGAATAAGAGAACCGTAACCGCCAGCGCCGTTATAATAGTGGCCGGGTTTTCCTGCTGCAGACCGGCGCCGAAAAAAGTGGAAACAACAAGCGCGGGGAGCCTTCCGGTAACCGCGATCACCAGAAAACGGGTCATGCGCACAGGAGTCAAACCGGCAAGGTAGGTAAGGGCGTCTTTTGGTAAACCAGGGATCAGGAAAAGGAGAAAGATGGTCAATTCCGACTTTGGTTCCTTGAGCAGGAGAGAGGCTTTTTCCAGCACCCTCCGGGGCAGCGTCTTCCGGATAATTTCCCAGCCCAACAGGCGGGCGGCCTGGAAATTGAAAGTCGAGCCGATGATCACCCCGATGACAAGGTATACTGTCCCCCAAAAAGGCCCGTAAAAATAACCCCCGGCCACCTGTACAATTTCGCCGGGTACAGCCGCGATGACCACCTGGAAAATTTGTAAAAGAATAAAAAAGAGGATCCCGGTCAAACCATGGGCTTCAACGTACTGTTTCAGTTCGTGCCTGCGCGCCAGCAGCTCCGTAATTTGCGGCGTATAGTGAACCGACAAATAAATGAGGAGAGCAAGGAAAATAACCAGCGCCATCAGGCGTAAACCGAGCCGGTGATGATCTTTCTTTACTTCTCTCACTCCAAATTTTATATTTCTATATTTTTTCAATATAGAGTTTTTCCACCCATCCTCGCTTCCCGTCCCGCCGGGTGATCAGATACCAGTTATCCTTCTCGCCGGCAATTTTTACGCGGCTTCCTTCGGCGAGCGTAAAGTGGACGGTGGCATGGTCCGCCGGTTCATAGCGGACAAGTCCGTCCCCGACGGCAACCCCGGCGGGGGTTAAGCGGTCATAGTATTGTAACCCGCTCAAAGTGAGAAAAAAGAGGAAGAAAAAACCGGAAACAGAACAAAAGACCAACCACAGCGAACGGTATCCGGCCCGGATCTTTTCCGGGAAGAGAAGCCCGGCGATAACTAGGGCCGTGAACAAAAAGAAACAACAAGAGGCTAAAACCACGACTTGTTCGGCGGGTAAATAAGTAACCAGGTTGCGGAAAAATTCGCTTTTCCAGTCTGGAATTCCTTCTTCCACTCCTTCCAAAACATAATTAAGATTGGCGAGGAGATCGGCGTCACGGGGGATTAACCTTCTGGCCTTTTCATAATAAAGGACGGCCAGACCGGTCCGGCCCAGTTTATAATAGGTATTTCCCAGATTAAAATAGAGGTTGCCACTTTCATACCCGTTATCCACCAGTTCCCGGTAGAGGGCGGCGGCTTCTTCATACCGGCTCTCTTGGTATAAGGCGTTGGCTTGATAGAAGAGGGAGTAGGGACCGGAAGTCCGGTCCCGGTCCTCCCCTGCGCTCAGCCGGGTACCGGCCGCGATCTGGAGGAGTAAAACACAGAAGAGGATGGGTTTAAAGGTCCGTATATAATTCATGACGCAATCTCTCCTTCCCGGTACCTGATCCTGCTTTGCCCGCGGGGGATTGTCCGTCAGGCGGAGAGGATTTTATCGGCCAAAGCCTTTAATTTTTGCCCTTCGGCCGCGGTCAGTTCTTTCCCGGTAAAACGGTAAAAATCATAAAGATTAAAGAAATCTTTAATATTTTGCAAGGCTTCTTCACTGAGGGATTGGTCTTTTAGTTGCTCGACTACATCGCCGGTCATGCCCGCCGCCGGCTGATTATACCGTTCGCCCAGGTATTCCCGGACAATGGAATGGAGTTCGTCGCAGAAGAGTTCCACCTCTCCTTTCTCCAGCAAAGCCTGGGCTTTTTTCAGCCGTTTCGCGCTCTTCCTCGCCGCCCGGAGCGCCCTGGCCCGGGCAGTTTCCGCGTTGAGCAGGGCCGTCCGTTTCCGGTAATAAAGGGCGGAAAAGAGCGCAATAACCGGCAGCAATTGGAGCAGCCAAAACCAGGATTGCCGGTAAATGACTTCGTCTTTTAAACGTAAACGCCCGGGCGTTTCCTTAATAAAAACCAAGTCCCGTCCGTATGAGGGTTCCGTCCGGGGGGAAGTGCCGGTAACGGCAGGGGAGACGATGAAATGAGGATTGGGTTTAACCGTCAAAGGGACAGCGGCCGTGGCGACCCTTTTGTACTCTGCCGACTCCGGATCGAAATAAGAAAAGTGATAGGGGCCGATTTGGTTAACTTCCGGGCTGAGAGGGATCAGGACCTGCTCAAAAAGAACCGCTTCGAGAGCGGATTCTTTTGGCGGCACCTTTTTTTGCGCTTCGTAGATTTTAAAGCCGTCGCCGGCGGAGAGAACAGGCGGGGAAAGGGCGGTAAGATCACCGGTGCCGGTTACGGTCAGCGTTACGGTTACCGGATCGCCCGCCTGAACTTCTTGAGGAGAAGCGGAAACGGTCAGGCTGAATTGCCCGACGCCGCCGGTGAAATCGTCGGGTTTGCCGCCGGGAAGGGGCAGGACTTCCAGGTCCCGGGTGTTGCTTTTCAAAGTTACCGGTTGCCGTTCATAACCGGCGAAAAATTCATCGAAAAAGTCCGGAAAAACACCGGGAGTACGGCGGCGCGTCAAAATAGTACATTCCAACTCCACCGGGCCAAGGACAAAATGACCGGTTTTAACGGGGATGAGCGTGGCCGGGAACTCGACCACTTGGTAAGAGAGACCGTTGATCACGGTCTTTTTTTCCGCCGGCGGGCCGGTTAAAGTATAGAGAAATTCCGGTTGGTTTAAGACCGGGTAATTAATCTCCCGGACCGGGATTTGGCCCACGAATAAGCTGATGGTGACCGGAATTTTTTCTCCGAGATAAAAGCGGGTTTTAGGGAGAGAGATTTCCAAAAAAAGCGACTCTTCAGCGGCAAGCTTCTCTTCCGGTGCCCCGGGCGGGTTCTCACCGCCGGTCCGGGGAGAAGAACCGGGGCTGTGGGTCACGGTGAGGACAACCGTATTGGTCAAGGTTTCCTCATTATTCGTTGTCAGCCGGTAAGGACCCAGGGTATATTCGCCGGGTTTCACCGCCAAAACCGAATAATTATAAGTAAGGGTGGAGGAGGCTTGTCCGTTGATAATTTGAAACTGCTGCGCGGTACCGGCAGCCCGGATCTGTAAGCCGTCAACCTGCTGTATTTCCGGGGGTCTGGTTGGCCGGCCGCCGGAGACGGTAATCGACAGCCTGGTCATCTCGCCGACGGACAGCCGGTCGGCCTCGAGGGTCGCCCGGGCGGAAAAGGCGCCGGCGGGGACGGGAAAAAGAGAAAAAAGACTTCCGGTGAAAACCAAGACCAGAACAATTTGGCGTAAACCGCCTCTGAACAAGCAATCTCCTCCTTTCTACCAGTCTTTGCCTACCGGGGGCGCCTCCGGGAGCAGCGGCCCTTGGTATAAAAGACCGCTTTCCAGCGCTTCCAGGAGGCTGAGGGCCTCTTCCCTGCTCATATCCGTCTCTTTACCCCCTGTTTCCTGCCGGTTTTCAGGACCGGCGTCTGCAGATGGGCTGGAGTCGCTTTTTTTCTCTTCGTCATTCTCCTGATGCTCATTCTCCTTCTCTTGCTCCGGGGGGTCGTCTTCGCGGTCTTCTTCTCCTTCCGGCCGGTTCTCTTGACCCGGGTTTGTTTCCCTTTCAGCCTCATTGAGACGGAGAAGAGTCAATTCGTAATTATATTTGGCGTCGTGATCGACCGGGTCCGCCTTGATGGCCTGTTGAAAATGGGCCAGCGCTTCCTGGTATCGGGCAACCGCTTCTTCGGTAGTAGGGGCTTTTTCGGCTGCAGCAAAGCAAGCGTTGCCTTGGTGGTAATGGAATTTATGGGTCAGATGGCGGCGGTATTTCATGTTGAGGATGGTTTCCCCCAATTCTTCCCCGGCAGCCTGAAAATGTTCGGCGGCCGCTTCCATATTACCGTCCCGGTAAAAAGTCAGACCCAAGTTATGCAAGAGAAAGGGGGAACGGGGCTGGTCAACCAGGAGATCTTCGTAAACCCGCCGCGCTTTGGCCGGCCCGTCCGGTTCTACCGGAGGAACAAGAAGGCGGTTGGCTTTGGCCACCCGTACTGTTTTTCCCCAGGTCAGCACAGAAATTAAGAAAAGCAGGGCCAATACAAGGACAAAAAGAAAAGGTTTTTTCCCGTTCATGGCCAACACGACCTTTGCAAGGTTTTCCACCAACTATTCAAAACTAACGTCAGGCTTTTAAAATAGTTCCGTGAGAAGTTCCTGTAGTTGAACGCGGAAGTTTTCCGCGCCGCAAGCGGGTTTATACTCTCCGGTTTTCTCGTCGATTATATACTCCTTGCGGATCTTATTTTTATTTTCCACTATATATTTGATCGTCTCCACCAGGTAATTAATTTCTTCATAGGTGTTGTAGAACGCGAAACTCACCCGGACCAGGCCGGGCAGTTTGTTTTTCTGTTCCGGGCCTTTCCTCGCCAGTGCTTCGTAATAGCGGATTTCTTCCCGGCTTAACCCCAGGAGATGATGGACATAGGGCCGGGCGCAAAAACAGCCGTGGCGGACCCCTATTCCGCCCTCGTAGGCCAGAGCGGCGGCGGTTAAGCCATGGGGCAAGCCGTCAATATTGAAGGTAATGACTCCCACCCGGGGATGCTTGGTGGGCGGCGGTCCGTAGAGGATTAACCCGGGAATTTTCTGGAGTTGGCTATAGGCATAGACCGTTAATTCCTCTTCGTAAGCGCAGAGCAGGGGAAAATCATGTTTCTCCAGCCAGCGCAGGGCCTGGGCCAGGGCGTAGGCGCCGGTCAAATTGGGAGTACCGGCCTCGTCCCGGGCGGGCACCGGCGAGAGGGTAAAATTTTCTTCAGAGACGGAAATGACGGTTCCGCCTCCCAGGTATTCGGGACAACCCTGCCGGAGGAGGGAACGGTCGCCAATTAAAACCCCGGTGCCGTAAGGGGCGTATATTTTATGGGCGGAAAAGGAAAGAAAGTCAAGTTGGACGTGGTTTTTTTTCAGCACCAGCGGGCGGTGGGGAACCAGCTGCGCCGCGTCGACCGAGATTTTGGCCCCGTAATAATGGGCCATCTCGGCAATGGTATAAATGGGATTAATCAACCCGGTCACATTGGAAGCCCCGGCCACCGTGACCAAACTTATACGGCCGCTTCGTAGCTTGCTTTCCAGATCATTCAGATCCAAGGTTCCTTCTTTGGTCAAGCGGACGTAAGAGGTTTGATGCCGGATCCGCCACGGCAGGTCGTTGGAATGATGCTCCATGCGCGTGCTTAGAATTAATTTATGGGGCGGAATTTTGTAGGAAAGCTTATTCAAGGCTTCGGTGGTATTTTTAACAAAGATGGCGATGTAATCCCGGGTGGAACCGCCGAAGAAATTGGTAACGTAAGTCCTGATCCGGTCGTATAACTCGGTCGATAATTGGGATTTAAAGCCAAAGCCCCGGTGAATACTGGAATACCAGGGCATAAAAGTTTCCAAAGCTCGAACTACCGCTTTGAGAGGCGGGGTGGTGGCGGCATTGTCAAAGTTGACATACGTTCTTATACCAGGCTGTCCCGGGCGGGCGCGGGTTGGTACTTTGTGTTCCACCCCGACAATCTGCGAGCGTAAAAAGGCGAGCTGATCCCGGTTCAAAATTACCACTCCGGAAGGCTTTTCTTCATCATCATATGAACTTGCTTTTCCAGCCGTGAAGTACCAGGGGGATCAGTTCAACTTTTAAACAAACAATTGGATCTTTGATTCTTCCGCTCTCTCCAGAAAAGTTTCGGCGTTCCCTTCGGTCAGCAACTCATAGTCAATCAATTCGGAACGGCTAAGACCCAGGATCTCCATGGAAGCCTGACAAGCGATGAAATTAACCTTTCTTTCCATCGCCAGGGCCATGAGGTCCTGTAAAGTCTGACTGCGCCGGTTCCGGAGCAAACGGCGCATCAGGGAAGCGCCCATTCCGGAAAAGTTCATTTTGGAAAGGCCGGTTTTCTCCGGTCCGGCGGGGAGGAGCAGTTTAAACATCTTTTCCAGCAGCCCGTTTCCTTTACCCCGCTCTTTTCGCAAAAGAGCAAGGCCCCAAAAGGTGAAAAAAATATGGGCCGTATAACCGCGGCCCGCGGCGGCGCAGGCAATGGTAAAGGCAGCCATAGCCCTGTCCATATCCCCGCTAAACAGGATGATGCTGATTTTTTTCTTGTCAACAGGTTCTGACATTGGTCTACCCCTTTTTACCGGTATAAAGGTAGCTTAACCGGGAAAGGGGGGAAATACAACGGGTTGTCTTTTAGGGTACAATTTATTGAACCGGTCTTATTTATCCGGATATTCGGAGGGCCGGCGCTGACAACCTAAAATTGCTTCCGCAGTCAACAAGATGAGGGCCAGGAAAAGCGGAATCTGATAACGGTTGATGTATCTCCTTTGTAAACTGCTGCTCAGTTCGGTTCCTTCAAACCTGGCCAGTTCTTCCCGGTACAAAGCATCCAAACCCAAGGAGGGGCCTTGACCCCGCAAGTAAAGGCCATTTCCGGCGGTGGCAATTTCCTGTAGGATCCTCTCATTTAAGACGGTTTTGACCACCTGCCCCTGGGCGTCCCGTAAATAGGAGGGATTACCCGCCTCGTCTTCAACCAAAATCAATTCCCCTTCCGGGCTCCCGATCCCCACGGTATAAATGGTAATACCTTCTTCCCGGGCTTTTTGGGCCGCCGCCACGGGATCGCCTTCGTGATTTTCACCGTCGGTAATAAGGATCAAAATCTTTTCCCCGCCGGCGCCGGTGGCAAAAGCTTTTTGCGCGGTGACGATCGCTTCGCCGAGAGCCGTCCCGCCCCGCGGAATGCTGTAAACATCCAACGCGTCGAGAGCGGTCATAAAAGCGCTGTAGTCAAGGGTTAAGGGGCATTGCAAAAAGCTGCTCCCGGCAAAAGCCACCAGGCCAACCTTGTCCCCCCGCACCAGGGTGACCAGGTCTTTGACGGCCAGTTTCGCCCGGTCAAGGCGGGTGGGTTTTACATCCATCGCCAGCATACTTTTGGAGGTGTCCAGGGCGAAAATAATCTCCCGGCCTACACTCTTCACTTCTTGCCATTCATATCCCCACTGGGGACCGGGAAGGGAAAAGGTTAGACAGGCGACGGCGGCAACAAGCAGTACCGATTGTTTTCGCCACAGCCTTTGACCGGAAAAATCCATAATCGTCGGCCAGGTCCCTTTGGCGGCCAAAAGCTCCAGAACGCGGCGGTTTTTGCGGGCCGCGGCGCGCAGAAAAATCAGCAACAACAACGGGAGCAGTAAAAAAACGGTATATTCAGGTTGGGCAAATCTCACGGCAACCTCCGGCAAATGGTATTTTTTAAAATGATCTCCAGACCGAGCAGGAAAAGAGCGGCCAGGAGAAAATAGGGATACAGTTCGCGGTATTCCCGGTAGAGCGGCATCTGCAACGGGGTGGTAGTCATCTTGTCGATTTGTTGAAAGATTTTCACCAGTGAGTCGGTGTCATTGGCGTGGAAATACTGCCCGCCGGTTTTTTCGGCCACTTGTCGCAGGAGTTCTTCATCCAGCCCGATCTCAACATACTGATACGTCTTCCGTCCCCACGGATCGACAACCGGGTAGGGGACCGGCTGATCCGAACCGGCGCCGATGGTAAAAACGGTGATTTCCAGCGCGGCGGCAGCTTCACCGGCGGTCAACGGATGGATGACGCCGGCGTTGTTGACCCCGTCGGTTAAAAGGATGACGACTTTGCTTTCAGCCGTTGAGGTACGCAACCGGTTAACAGCAGTGGCCAGGGCAGAGCCGATGGCGGTTCCGTCTTCGATCATCCCCGCCTCGATCTCCCGGAGTCGCGCGATGCAGAAATCATGGTCCCAGGTGAGAGGGGAAAGAATATACGGCTGCCGGGCAAAGATGATAAGTCCGATCCGGTCATGGGGACGTTTGGCAATAAAATCGGTGGTCACTTCTTTGACAATCTCCAGGCGGTTCTTACGGCTGCCCCTGATGATAAAATCTTCCGCCAACATACTGGTGGAAACATCCAGCACCAAAACGATGTCGATCCCTTCCTGCCGGACGATGGTCTCTTTAAGGCCATACTGCGGGCGGGCAAGGGCAAACAGAAGCAACAATAAACAGAGCAGGCGGAGCCAGGGCAGTTGTTGGGCCAACCGAACGCGGAGAGAGACCGGCGCCTTTTTGAGAATAGTGAGCGACGGATAACGGACGGCTCCTTTTTTTCGCTCTTTTTTCTTTGTATAAAGAAAGATAAAGATTATAACCGGTGTAAGGAGCAGGAAAAGGGGGCTGGCAAAGATCATCGTTTATTACTCCTCCGCACGGAAAGTCGATAATTAAGAAGAGGCCGCGGAAGCATCCTCCGGGTTTTGCTCAATGGACGGCTCCTCCTTGGTTTCTTCAATAAACTTTTCCACCAATAGAAAACAAGCGAAAGCCGCCTCCGCCGTGGGCCGGTGTTTGGCAAATTTAACCAAATCAGACATGTTTAAAATTTGGGTAAGAGCCGAATATTGCTCCGGTGTTAAAAGGCCGGTCCTTTGCGGCACGGAATTAAGAATTTCCGCAGTGGTCATCTCCAGGGCGGGGAGGGCAAATCTGTTGGCCAAATATTCGCGGAGACAGGCGCTCAATTCGCTGTAATACGGTTTAAAGAGGCCGTTTTCTAATAAACCCGCTTCCTTGAGGGCGGCCAGCCGCCGCCGGGCTATAAGATGGGGCGGTTCGGCGGGAGGCGCCGTTTCCGGTTCAAGATGGTCTTTGGCGCCGGGTTTACGGAAAAAGCGGCGGAAAAGGAGATAAAGAAAAAGGCCGAAAATGGCGGCCGCCAGGGCCAACGCCAACAGGCGGTAATTGGGAGGCAGCCCGACCGGGCCTTTGTCTTCTTTTAATGTTAAAGCCGCCTGTTCATCCGCGCTGAGATTGGCGGGAAGAAGGGAAGCAACATTAATTTCCAAGGGTTCGGCGGTAACTGTTGCTTCAACGCCGGAAGGATTACGGTAACGGATCTCTTTTGGCGCCAGGCGGTACGTTCCCGTTCGCCAGGGGGAAAGAAAGTACCGGGCAATACGTTGCCAGCCTCCCCGGCGCCGTTTGGTGACCGGAGTTTCTTCCGCCACCAGTTCCAGGCCGCCGAGATCGGCCGGGGAAAGGGGAAAGAGGCGCAGGTCAATGCCGTCGACCGCTTCAACCTCAAGACAAACGGGGATCAAATCGCCGATGTGAAAAGGACCCGGTTCTTCCAGCCGCCACCGGACGCTGATTTCCACACCCGGGGGAAGAGAAAGCGGCGGAGGAAAAAGATCTTCCTTAAAAAGAGTGAGAACAAGGACGAAAGCAGCGGCAAGAATCAACACGGCAAAAAAAAGGGGGATCTTTTTTACGGCGAGTTTCGGCGGCATGTCGGGCACCTCCGGTTTACCGTAGCCGTTGTTGGCGGGTGATAAAGAATTTTTGCAAATCGTCCAAATAAGGACGGGCGGTGCTGATTTCAATATAATCCACCTTATGGGTTTTAAAAAGTTTAGACAACAATTCGCGACGCTCCTTCATTTTCCGGCGCAGGATCTCGTGACCGGAGGGGTGAGAAGTATCGTAAAGAATCTTTTCCCCGGTTTCCAGGTCCTCAAAATCCACCAGTCCTACGGCGGGCAACTCTTCCTCGCGTGGATCGGAAATCAAGATGGCAATGGTATCATGTTTCCCGGCGATTCTTTGTAAGGAGGATTCGCATTCCGGGGCGAAAAAATCGGAAATGAGAAAGATAATACTGCGGTGTTTGAGGAGGCGTCCGGTGAAAGAAAGGGCCCCGGCAAGGTCGGTTCCTCGTCCGGCCGGGCGGTAGCTTAAAATCTCCCTGATTACCCGTAAAACATGACGGCGCCCTTTCCGCGGGGGCAGGTACAGTTCCCGCCGGTTGCTGAAAAGCAACAGGCCGACCCGGTCGTTGTGGGCGATGGCCAGAAAGGCCAAAAGCGCCGAGATTTCCGCGGCAATCTCGCTTTTCAGAAGGCCGGAAGCGCCGAAGTATTGCGAACCGCTCACGTCGACCACCAGCATGAGGGTGAGTTCCCGTTCTTCCACATAACGCTTGACATGAGGCCGGCCGGCCCGGGCGGTAACATTCCAGTCGATGGTGCGGACATCGTCGCCGGGTATATATTCCCGGACTTCATCAAATTCAATGCCCGTCCCTTTGAAGACACTAGCGTACTGCCCGGCCAGGGGGGCATTGATCAGCCTGCTTACTTTAAACTGAATTTTTCTAACTTTCTTAAAGAGTTCCGAGGATAACATGGGAAAATCAGGGAACCTCCACTTCACTGAAGAGCCGCTCGATAATCTCTTCCACGGAAATTTCCTCCGCTTCCGCCTCGTAAGTAATGATGATCCGGTGTCGTAAGACATCGGGGCCCACTTTTTTTATATCTCCCGGGATCACGTAACCCCGTCCTTCGATAAAAGCACGGGCCTTGGCAGCCAGAGCTAGGCAGAGGGTGGCGCGCGGGGAGGCGCCATATTCAATGTAGGGGGTTAACTCCGGCAGGCAGCGGGCGGGTTCCCTGGTGGCGATCACGAGGTTGACAATATAATCTTTGATCTTGGGATCCATATAAATCTGGTCAACCACTTTTCGGAGGGCCAAAATTTCTTCGGGGGTGATGACCGGGGTTACCTCCACCGTCCGCGAAGTCTGACCCATGCGCTCCAAGATCATCAGTTCCTCTTTTTTATCGGGGTAAGAAACCTTTAATTTCAACATAAACCGGTCCAACTGCGCTTCGGGTAACGGGTAGGTACCCTGTTGCTCAAGGGGGTTTTGGGTGGCCAAGACCATAAAAGGCTCGGGTAAGGGATAAGTTTGCTCACCGATGGTAACCTGTTTTTCTTCCATGGCCTCCAGCAGGGCGCTTTGTACTTTGGCCGGCGCCCGGTTGATCTCGTCGGCCAGAATAAGATGGCCGAAGATGGGGCCTTTTTTCGTGGTGAACTCACCGGTTTGGGGATTATAAATCAAGGTTCCCAACAGGTCGGCCGGCAACAAATCCGGCGTAAACTGAATCCGCTTGAACTCGGCTTGGATGGCGGCGGCTAAAGTCTTAACCGAGAGCGTTTTGGCCAGGCCGGGGACGCCTTCCAGCAAAACATGGCCGTTCGCCAAAAGTGCGGTGAGCAGGCCGTCAACCAGTTCTTCCTGGCCAACGACAACGCGGCCGATCGCCTCCTTCAACCTGGGAATAAAACTGCCGTGGGCTTTAATTGCTTCATTAACGGCGGTTAATCCTTCCAACATGGGCCAAATTCCCCCCGATTATCCTTACTTAACTTATAAAATGTCCTTCCTTTTCTTATTAGTTGGAAACGAGAAAGGCATTTTTTTGTTCCCGCCACCGCCGGTGTATGGTTTTGCATAAACGGGGCGGGAAACTCATCCCGGAAATAAAAACCGGGCGAAAGGGTTAGTGTAAAATTACTGTAGATTTTATGGAGGAGATATCTTTACTAAAAGAGAAGAGGAACCTCACATTCGCCAAGAATGAATACCCCCGAAGGAGGCTGAGGTTCCTCATGGACTTAGTTCGTTTAGTAGAAGAAAAAATCCTTTCGGTTGTAGAAATAATTTTTGCAGTATTAGAAGGTAAAACCGACTATCATAGTTTTGAACTTCAATTAAAGAAAGAGCTTGACGGCCTAGGTTGCGATTTATTGGGATATGTCATCGAAACCCTAAAGCAAAAGGGTCTATGTTATAATTCCGGACATGATGATAAGATAGAAGCATAATGAAAAGGAGAGAAAATCATGTCCAAAATCCGCCAACAATATGATGAGGATTTCCGCAAGAATGTGGTCAAGCTCAGTTACGCCACATCGAAAACAATCAAGGCATTAGCTGAAGACCTAGGGATTCACTCCAGTTTAATTTACCGATGGAGAAAGATCTATACCGAACAAGGCGATAAGACCAAGGTGGCTGAGCAGCAAGATGTTTTGAGAAAGCTGAAAATTGAAAATGCAGAACTAAAAATGGAGAACGAAATGCTAAAAAAAGCAGCGGCCTACTTTGCGAAAAATCTGAAGTAAAATATGAGTTCATTGAGAGCCATTCCGAGTATCCCGTTACAAAGTGGGCCGTTATACTTGGTGTCTCAACTAGCGCTTATTACGACTGGTTGAGGACCAAAGAAAAACGGGATCGAAAAAGGAAAGAATACGCAAATGAGATCAAACGAATCTTTAGTGAAAGCAATAATACTTATGGTGTGGATCGTGTTTGTGGCGCCCTTAGAAAACGTGGTTTTACTGCCTCCTACAGACGTGTAGCCAGAATCATGAACGATTTGGGTCTCGTATCGGTTCACCGCCGGCGTCGTCAACGTTCCTTGACAGATAGCCGAAGGGCCAGAGGCAAAGACTACCCGAACTTAGTACGTGGTCTGGATATAACCAAGCCCTTCCAGGTAATCACTAGTGACATTAGCTACATTAGAACCGCTGAGGGCTTTGAATACCTCTGCAAGATAAAAGATGTGGCCAGTGGCATAGTCTTGGCCTATACTATGGCCGATAGGATGAAAACGGACTTGGTGACAGAAACGATCAAAAAAGCTAAAAAGCGTTGGAATTTGCCGGCTGGGTGCATTCACCACAGTGACCTCGGGAGTCAGTATACATCTGAATCAGTGACCAAGCTACTGCAGGAGTATGGTATCCTCCAAAGCTTTTCCAGAGTAGGTAAACCGGGAGACAATGCCTGGAGTGAAAGCTATTTTGCCAACCTTAAGAAGGAGGCTGTCCACTGGAGACATTTTCAAACCCGCGAGGAAGCTCGTCAAGCTATCTTTGCATATACGGAAGGATTTTATAACACGCGTCGCATCCAAAAACGTTTGGGTTATCTTAGCCCCATCGAATGGCTTAATTGCTATCATGAACTGGTTTCAGAAAGTGTCGCTTAATGAAATGTCCGGAAAAGTGTTGACTTCCCCCGGTGTTAGCTGTATCATATTTATAATCAACTAGTTCTTTATTGATCTGGGAAACCTGACTGGCTGAAATTGATTCTATGCCAAGACTCTGGGCTAGTCGTTCTATTTTACGGGTGGAAACACCATTGACAAAGGCTTCTTGTACTACCTGGATTAATGCTTGCTCGGAACGTTTTCTTTCAGTCACAAAGAACGGTATGTACCCCCCTTTACGAACTTTCGGGACTAACAAATACATCGTTCCCATTCGAGTATCAAAGCGCCTCACCCGGGTTCCGGAGCGATAACCGGTTCTATTTGGGGAGTGTTCACCTTTGCCGGCTCCAAGCTTATTTTCAACTTCTACTTCCATCATTTTATGGCATAGCCATTGAAGCATGGAAAGCATGGAATCCGGTTCACTTAAAAATTTCAGTAGCATTTTTTCTAAATTCGCGGTATCCTTATGGTAAGCCATCGGACAACACTCCTTTTCCCGATGGCTTTTTCCTTTTATGAAATTGCGAACTTAATTATACACTAACTTAAGATCATTAGGGTTAGTGCCAGACGTCAGTCGGGAAAAACAAGAGTCGCCGTTTACAATACCGGAGAGCATCTTCCAGAAAACGAACTGGATAAAATCTGGATTAGTTTCTACAAGATCGATAAAGCCAGAACCAGAGAAGGGGACGGCGGGACCGGTTTGGGCATGTCAATCGTGCGGGCAATTCAAGAAGCTCATGGCAATGCTTACGGCGTCAACAATATTACCGGCGGGGTTGAATTCTGGTTTGAACTGGACAACGCCGATCATTTTGAAACGGATTAATCACTTAGGCTGATTCAATGCAAAAATTCCAAATGGCTTCATGTCATAGCTTATAAGCTCCTTCCTTGCGGGGAACTTTCTTTGTTCCTCGCGATAAGTATGCACAACATCAATTAGGAACCGCCACCAAGTGTTCCTTCCTTCTTCACCAAACGGACACAAAGCATTTTTATAATCAAGTTGTAACTTGAGTTGTTTTCGACAATTTAAAGCGGAGGTGTGAGAAGGATGAAAGCAAGAATAAAAACCATGATTTTATTGGCATTGGTGTTCTGCCTGATCTGTTTGGTCGTGTTAATGACCGGCGTTCCCGGTACCGCGGCAGAAGCAGTCCTTCCGGAACCAGAAATCTTAATTGAAGAGTGTGATGAAACTTGTCTGGTCGCGGAAGATGAACTCCCAACCGGCCCGGAAAAGAGATACGCCGTTGTCGCCCCGGTGGGTAAGCAAACGATTCAGATGATCACTCAGGCTCCCCGCTTGGACACGTTGGAGGGAAAGACCATTGCCCTCGTGGGTGGAAGCTTTATGGCCGGCGTCACCCATCCCGAAATTAAGCGGCTGATCCTGGAGCACTACCCCACGGCCAAGGTGTTTGTCCTCGATGATCAGATCGGAGCGGCCGGACCATTTCCTGGTCCCGGGGTAACCAGAAAGTCCGTCGAAGATTTTCAGAAAAAGCTCAAAGAACTTGAGATCGATGCCGTCATCTCCGGAAACTGTGGCTGTGGATTATGTACCATCAAAGAGACCGGCTCGAGTATCGCTGCCGAGTACATAGGTATCCCCGCCGTAACCATTGCCGCTCCGGCGTTTGTGGCGCAAAGCCGTTCGATCGCCATCAATAACGGCATCGCGGCGCCGCGAACCGCCACTTACCCCGGCGCCTTTTCGACCCACACCCAGGAGGAATTGATCTTAAATACCCGGGAAGTCGTTTGGCCTCAGATAATTGAGGCATTGACCAAACCGATCACCGCCGCGGAAATTGCGGAAGGCCGGAAAGCATTGGTTGGCGAGGCGAAAGATATTGTTTTCGTTGGTACTGTTGATGAGGTAAATAAGTACTTCACCGCGATGCGCTGGTCTGACGGGCTGCCGATCATCCCGCCGACGATTGAAAAGGTTGAGGAATTCCTGAAATTTACCGATCTCCCCTGGAATGAGTCGGTAGGTATCCTTCCGATCGCCTACCGTAACACATTAGTCTGGCATGTCGCGGTCAATGGGGTGATGGCCGGTTGCCCGCCAGAGTACATGCCGCTTTTACTCGCGTATACGAAAGCTCTGGCAGACCCACATTTTCGACGCACCTTGGCCAGCACCCATGCCTGGACTCCCTATTGCTGGGTGAACGGCCCCGTTGCAAGGCAACTGGGGATCGACGCCGGGCAGGGGCTGATCTCGGAAGAAAAAAACGCAGTTCTTGGACGGTTTATTAATCTGGCCATGTTGAATCTTGGCGGTTACTACATTAAACAGGACCGGATGGGAACCTTTGGTTACCTCATGCCCTGGGCAATGGCGGAAGATGAAGAAGCCTGTCTCACGATTGGCTGGGAGCCTTACCACGTCCAACAAGGGTTTGACCTGAATGACAGCACTTTGACCGCCGCTTCTGCCCTGCTGTGGGGGAACAATCTCACTCCGGCAACAACGAACCCCAGAAAAATTATGGAACTTATCGCCTGGGATGTGGTAGAAAAACAGCAATTTGCGACCGGGAGCGGCACAGCAGTCACGTACCGGACGATTCTAATCACTCCGTCCGTCGCCCGGGACTTAGCCCGCGGTTATCAGACAAAGGAGAAGCTGGAAGAGGCCTTAGTGGCAACAGCACGAAGGCCGGCGTACCAACGGGCTTATGCCAATTATTGGGCTAACCCCGGTAGCGCTTTTGACCCTGCCAAGTACCCATTTGAACAACACCTGAAAAAGATTATCAAAGACGAGAAAGCCGAGTTGACCGATCTACCGCCGTGGTTTCCGAAAATTCCAGGAATGGAAAAAATGTATACCGTCGCCGTGATGAAGCGGGGGATGAATGCGATTCTGGTCACCGGAGACCCGGATCGCAATAAAGTGCAAACCATGCCCGGGGGTGGTTACGTCACGATCAAAATCGAACTGCCGTCCAATTGGGATGAGTTGATGACCGAGCGCGGCTATCGCCCATTACATGAGTTTTACCTCAAATAGAAGCGATCAATGAATTAGCGACAGCCCAACTGGCGGTTCCAAGTTCCGCCCATGAACGGTCAGAGAGACTTGCCGATCCAGAGAAATCTCTCTCCTGCGCCGGTGGGATCCTGAACTGTAAGTCGTGCTGTCGCCGGCAATGTGTCAAGTTTTACCCAGGATGACCGTTTTTAATACTTTACTTGCCGTGAGGTGTCTGAAATGCTCAAGTTTATTAAAACTTCTTACCATCGTTGGACAGGTTTGGGCTTGATTAGTTATTTAATTTTCCTTGGTTTGACCATGCCGTCTGCTTGGGCAGCCGAAAAGATTGGCCCTGCTATTGGTTATACGGCGCCGGATTTTACTCTCAATAATATCGCCGCGGAGAAGGTAATACTGTCACAGATCATTAAAGAACACCGGGTAACCCTGGTTAATTTTTGGGGGATCTGGTGCCCGTATTGCCTTAAGGAGATCCCTGATTTAGTCAGGTTTTATGGTGAATACCACCCCCACGGCGTAGAAATTTTAGCTGTTAATGTCGGGGATAATCCGCGCAATATACCTCCGTTTGTCGAGAAAAATAAGATCTCTTTTCCCGTCTTATTGGATCTGGAGAAAAGAGTCGCCAGCCTTTATCAAGTCAGCGGTTATCCAAGGACTTTCTTAATCGATCAGCAAGGGAAAATCAGGGATATTATCTTTGGCGCCACCAATTATGCAGTCTTGGCGGCGAAAGTCGACGCCCTTCTGGAGGGAGAGAGCAAATGAATGCAATCAGTATTATCATAGCCTTTGTTGGCGGGTTGCTCTCTTTCCTTTCACCGTGTGTCCTCCCGCTTGCCCTCGGTTATTTGGGGATCGTCTCCGGTGTTTCAACAGCGAAAAATACTGATGAAACAGCCGGTAAACCGAAAATTATCTTGGCCACGCTCGCCTTCATTTTTGGCTTTAGCCTGGTCTTCATTATTTTAGGCCTGGCCAGTACTTTTCTTGGACAATTATTGGCAAGTTCAAGGATGCTTTTCACCAAAATCAGCGGAACTGTGGTGATCCTGCTAGGGCTCCATGAAACCGGTCTCTTACCGATCGCTTGGCTTTACCGAGAACGCCGGGTGAAAATCAAGCCGGGGATTGGCATTGCGGGTGCCTTTTTAACCGGTTTAGTGTTTGCCTTTGGCTGGACACCCTGTGTGGGGCCGATTCTAGGCGGGATATTAACAGTGGCAGGGAATCAAAGCACCATGGGGGCTGGGGTACTTTTATTAACCATGTATTCATTGGGATTTGGGCTCCCGTTTCTACTTTTGGCAATCGCTTTTGAGCAAATTTCCGGGAAATTAAACCGTCTAAAACCATATTTAAAATATCAACAATGGTTCGCGGGTGCTTTATTAATTTTGATGGGATTGTTACTGTTGACGGATAATTTAACCACTATTACCAGTTGGCTCATGAGAATCACCGGCGGCTGGAGCTTCGAAGAAGGTTTCTTCCTCTTTATGCGGAATTAAAAGAAAGAAGAGCATAATCCCGGGGGTGTTTTCTTTGACCGATTCAATCATGGCACAGCTTGAGGAGTTGGAGAAGAAGGTCTTATCCTGCCGGAACTGCGGCCTGCGCGACGGATGCCGGCAGGTGGTCTTTGGTGAAGGACGCCCCGGTCTCATGATGATCGGCGAGGGGCCAGGCGGGGATGAGGATCGACTCGGACGGCCGTTCGTCGGCAGGGCCGGTCAATTACTGGATAAAATCTTGGCTGCTGGAGGATTCGACCGCCACAAGAATGCCTATATTGCCAATGTGGTAAAATGCCGTCCTCCCACGGTAAGTTCGCTAATGTGAGGTTCAAAAATCTACAGTGTCTTGACACTATCCAAAAAATTTAATTTTTTGTTATACATGCCAAAATATGCTATAATGATCAATCAAAGCATAAAGGATTCGTGTAGACGTTGTGGCCGGAAAACGCAAATATCTGGCATCCCTAACCGGGTTTTCGCTCGAAAGTACGAGGGATCTTATCAATATGGTTGAAATCAATGATTATACCCAGAATTGGAGTTTGCTTGAAAACAAGTTAGACAAGAAAAAGGAGTACGCTGATGGTACGAGAGATTCTTTTATTGGGAGACCCAAGGTTATATCAAGTAAGCTTGCCGGTTGAAAAGGAAGAAGTCGGCACGCTCAAAGAGGTTGTTCAAGATTTGCATGACATCCTGATGGATTTCCGGAAAAAGTATGGGGCCGGGCGGGCCATTGCCGCCCCGCAAATCGGGGTCTTTAAACGATTGATCTATATGTGTATCGATGAACCGGTGGTCTTTATCAACCCGACATTGTATTTTGAAGATAATGAAATGATGGAGGTTTTGGACGACTGCATGTCGTTCCCCGGCTTACTGGTCCGGGTCAAGCGGTACAAGCGCTGTACAATCCGGTTTAAGGACCTGGATTTTCGCGACCGGGAAATGAGACTGGAAGGGGATCTGTCCGAACTGTTACAGCATGAATATGACCATCTCGATGGCATCCTGGCGACAATGCGGGCCATCGATGAGAAAGCGTTTTTCTATAAGGAGCCTAAAATAGTGCTAAATGAGGAGTAGAGGGGGACGGCTTATGATAAAAAGGATCGTGCTGACAGATAACCAAAATATCCAGTTGGGCGTGGTTGAACAAAAAAATTTGGAATTAATCCTGGAATATGAAAGAAAGCAATCGGAAGCAGTTCTTCCGTGACAAGGGGTAAAGCGGTGCTGTCCCCAAGTAGCCGGATCGTGATGCATGGAGAACACAAGAAGCAGCAGAGTGAACAAGGAGTGACCGTCGTATGCTTTTTGACTTTGCCCTGGGCCGGCAGGAGAGTTGTCCTGAAAACGCCAAAGTGCATCACCGGGAAGCGGTGCGCAGGGTTATCTTGCAAGAGGATAAGCTCCTTATGGTTTTGTTGAAGTCGGGCGATTACAAGTTTCCAGGCGGGGGGATTGATACCGGCGAAAGCCATGAAGAGGCTTTGCGCCGTGAAGTGAGGGAAGAGACCGGTTATCCGGACTGCGAAATACTGGAGAAAATCGGGGTCGTGGTCGAAAGAGAGGCCGATGCGTACGAAGAAGACGCGTTTTTTGAAATGAGATCCCATTATTACTTATGCCGGGTAAGTGGCCGGCCGGCTTTTCAAAAGCTTGATGCTTACGAAAAAGAGCTGGATTTTTGCCCGGTCTGGGTTCCCTTGGACCAGGCGCTCTGTGCTAACGAGGAAATTCTGCGGAAAGGAACGAAAGAACTAAACCCGTGGGTACAAAGGGAAACAATGGTTCTAAAAATCTTGAAAGAGCAAAAGAATCAGATCCTGTGATAAAAACGGTGGTCATAAATTGGAGCCGAGGGGTGATGTTGTGGAATATTTTGGTTTTTTAGCTTTCGTTTTAGTCTTATGCTATGTTGATCTACCGGGTAAAGTTAAGAAGTTAAAACGCGAGATCAAAAGTATAAAGAGAAACGATGGGTATACCAGGAAAGAGGTGTTTGGGATGTCCAAAATGTTGGAAGGCTTAAAAGGCCGTAATTGTATAATTTGGTTTGAAGAGTCCCCAATAAGCATAGGGAATAAGGTAAAATGCTACGTGGAAGATGTTGATGAAGAGTGGATTAAAATTTTAGTGACCAATAAGAAAGGGGAGAAAGAAACAAAGCTCGTCCGTGTGGACCGGGTATCTGAAGTTGAAATTGGCGAAAAATAGAAGAATAATTGAAAAGAGATATTGTAGGGAGTTTCAAGCCCGGGCAAAAAAGCCCGGGTTTTTGGTTTATTTGACGGGTTTTGCCGTATTGTGCTTCACGCACATTCTCTTATCACAGTGACAGGCTTTGATTGTGTCAAGTATAGTTCGCAATTTCCCATCGAGACCCCACTGGACTAAGCTGCTTTGCGCCTGGCTAAGATATGCTGAAGAATATCTTTCCTGATATAGCATCTAGAAGTCTCCCAATCTTCAGCGTATTCAATTAGATAACAACTAATAAGCCGTATATAGGAATCCATTGAAGGGAAGATCCCAACTACCTTGGAACGGCGCCGGATTTCTTTATGCAAGCGCTCCTGAACTGATTTTCTTTGCATCGATCTCTGGAAACTCATAGTACTGTAAAGAATCTTCAAGGCCGTTCTCCAAGACTTCGACCGCTTTGGGAAACCTGGTTTCATATTCTTCAATAAGAAGCTCCGCGTAGCGTTTGGCGGATTCGTAGTCGGGTTGCTGCCAAATCTGTTTTAGTTTTGCCGCAAAAGATTCTTTATCCTTAGCAGGGACATGGGCGAGAATATTTCTCATAAAATGAACCTTGCACCATTGCCAACTACACCCGACAAAGGATTTTTGAATGGCAGCGACCAGGCCCTGATGGGCATCGGAAACCGCAAGCCATACGTTTTGCAGCCCTCGTTTTTTAAGACTATTGAACAAAGCGGTATACGATGCTTCTGATTCTTCGTACATGGGCTCAACCGCTAAAACCTCGCGTTTGCCTTCAAGATTAACTCCACAGACGACATGAACTGCCATATTACAGACGCGATGGTTATCCCGGATTTTTTCGTATAAAGCATCAATCCAGATCACTGGATAGGTATCTGCAAGAGGACGGTTTCTAAACTCTTCAACCTGCAGAGTCAGTTCTTTATTAATCTGAGAAACCTGGCTGGGTGAAATTGACTCAATGCCGAGACTCCGGGCCAGCCGTTCAATTTTGCGGGTGGAAACGCCGTTAATAAAGGCTTCTTGGACTACCTGGATTAACGCTTGTTCGGAACGCTTTTTTTCGGTCACAAAGAAGGGCACGTAGCCGCCTTTACGAACTTTTGGTATTAGCAGATAAATTGTTCCCATCCGGGTATCAAAGCGCCTGACCCGTGTTCCGGAGCGATAACCGGTTCTATTTGGGGAGTGTTCGCCTTTGCCGGCTCCAAGCTTGTTTTCGACTTCTACTTCCATCATCTTATGGCATAGCCATTCAAGCATGGAGAGCATGGGATCCGGCTCGCCTAAAAATTTCAGTAGCATTTTTTCTAAATTCGCGGTATCCTTATGGTAAGCCATCGGACAACACTCCTTTTTGGGTTTGTTTTGAGCAACTTACCATTTCGGAGTCCCGATGGCTTTTCCTTTATGAAATTGCGAACTTAATTATACACTAACCGTTGAAGGTTTACAATTAACAGATTATTTAAATAAGTATCCAGGAAAAAATGGGATGATTTGGACCTATTCCCGGTGACCTACAATTTTTACTAAACAAAATTAAGAAAAAGAAGACAATAACAGGGAAAGTATGAAGAAGTATTTGGGGGGTGATTGAGCATGTCCATAATTGGTAACTATTTAATGGTTGATGAAAACCTGATTGAGCAGATTAAAACCGGGAGAATCGAAATAAAACCTTTCTTTATAGAGCAGATCATAATTAAGACGAGTATCTCAATATAGATAAATCCTGGCAGGGATTCACTATTTGTTATGCAAAAGGGATGGGGTGGGGTGGAGAAAAACCCCCGTTTTAATGTGGTTTTAGGTGGAAAAAAGATTAATGATGAAGATTTAGGTTATGGATCGGCAAGACCCGGCTGGCATGGGACTGAGCTTGTCAACGAAAACTATTGGTACATGCCGCTCCTGATAAAGAAAATAAGTCGGTTTGGGAAAGAAAATTAAATTGATAAATAGGGAATAGAAGTTACTGTTGTGGTATAATAGCCGTAAGAACGACTTTGCCAGCATGGGCGCTGGCTTTAAGGAGCTATTTGCATTGTCCAGAAAGGCCAATGAAATAAGGGATAGAAAGACGTGATAAAAAAACTTTACCCCGAGAAAAGACCAAAAAACAGGGAAATGCAGAGCAGATAACGGATAAAATCGGAAAATTTACCCCATAAAAAAGAGGATGAGCCTCCATAAATGAAGAACGTTTGAATTATCCAAAAACAAACGTAAAGGAGGTCATCCTCATGGCTATTAGTTAAGTCCGTATAATGGTGTAAAATTGGTTTCCTAAAAAAGAGGGAGCCATTAACAAATTCCTCAGTTAGAATAGAAGTTAGACAAACCAAAATTCTAAGAGGAGGAATTTGAATGGCTCAATACCAGATTACCGTAGATCAAGAACTTTTGCACCGTCTATTTTTAGGCAATAACAAGAATTCCGGTGTGTCAGCGCTATTGGAATCGGTATTGAACCAGATTTTGCAGGCGCAAGCCACCGAACAGCTTCAAGCCGAACCATACGAACGCACTGATAAAAGGAAGGGGTACCGTAACGGCACACGCCCGCATACACTAACCACCCGGGTGGGAACCATAGCCTTACATGTTCCGCGTTTTCGTAACGGTCAGTTTTCCACCGAGATGTTTGCCCGCTACCAGCGGAGCGAACAGGCCTTGATACTGGCCCTGATGGAAATGGTAATCAACGGGGTCTCTACCCGCAAGGTCAGTCAGATAACGGAAGAGCTGTGTGGTACCGAATTTTCCAAATCCACTGTTTCAGAGTTGTGCAAGAAACTGGACCCCATTGTGAACGCTTGGAATAACCGGGACTTGCGGGAAAAATGCTATCCTTTTGTCTTGGTGGACGCTTTCGTACTGAAGATTCGTGAAGACGGTCGCGTCCGTTCCCGGAGCGCTATGATCGCTATCGGCATAAATACCGAAGGCTACCGGGAAGTTTTAGGTCTCATGCTGGGCGACAGTGAATCCGAAGCCAGTTGGAGCCAGTTTTTTTCCTGGCTTAAAAGCCGTAACCTGCGTGGTGTCGAACTGGTAGTATCAGATGACCATGGCGGCCTGGTCAAGGCGGTTCGCCGCTACTTCCAGGGCGTTACCTGGCATCGCTGCCAAACCCACTTTATGCGTAATATCATGGACGCTACGCCTAAGTCGGCAAAAGAAGAGCTTTATCCGCATCTGCGAGCGATTCTGGATGCGCCTGATATCGGTACTGCCCGGTTGTTATTGAATCAAACCTTGGAGACATTTGAGAAAAAAGCACCCAAGGCCATGCAAATACTTGAAATGGGCTTTGATGATGCTACCGCGGTCCTTATGCTGCCGGAAAAATATCGCCGGCGTCTGCGTACTACAAACGCTGTCGAGCGTCTTATCGAAGAGATTAGGCGCAGGGAACGAGTTATCCGTATTTTCCCGAACCGGGAATCGGCAATTCGCCTAATTGGAGCCTTACTTATGGAAATTGACGACAAGTGGATAAGCGGCAAAAAATACCTGGATATGAGTGAATACCTTCAGTGGCAAGAAGAGCAAAAACAAACCAATGATCAAAGCAATATTGCGTATATCAGATAAGCTTATTGATAACTGAGGAATTTACACACTAATCTGGACTTGATCTGGCTATTATACCACAAAAAAAGTTGTTTGCGTGGACGGAAATTCAACCTCTTGGCGATTTAAAACGGCTGCAATTGGTATTGGACTATATGCCGGATGAAGATCTGGTTAGGACATTAGAAAAAAAGCGGGGACAAGGCTGGGACGATTATCCGGTACGCGCCGTATGGAATTCCATTTTGGCAGGAATAGTATTCCAACACCGCAGTATAGAAGAGCTTCGGCGGGAGTTGGCGCGCAACGGGCAATTACGGGAACTGTGCGGGTTTGATGATCAAGTACCACCGCCATGGGTTTACACCCGGTTTTTAAAAACATTGATAGCCCACGAAACCATGATTGACGGGCTCTTTAATCGGTTGGTAAAAGAGCTTACGGAAATACTGCAGGATTTCGGGAAGCACCTGGCAATAGACAGCAAAGCTGTCCCGTCTTTCGCCAAACACAAGAATAAAAAGAAAACTGCTGACGGTCGTCGGGATATAGATGCGGAATATGCAAAGAAAGAATATCGTGGGGTACGTAAAGACGGCAGTGCGTGGGTAAAAATCGTCAAATGGTTTGGCTACAAGCTTTCATTTAGTTGTCGACGCAACCTACGAGTTACCTGTGGGTTATTCAGTAACCAAAGCGGCAGAATCTGACGTCATTGAAGGGCACCGTATGTTAAAGCAACTGGTGGAAAACCAGCCGGAAATCATGGAAAAAGCAGAGACCCTGGCTGCCGACAAAGCCTACGATGACACCAAATTAATAGTGGCCTGCTGGGACGATTACAGGATCAAACCGGTCATTGACATCTACTTGGAAAGATGAGGACAAAACGCGTCTGCTTGCAGATAAAAAGAACGTAGTCTACAACTACAAAGGCAACGTGTTTTGCTACTGCCCGGTAACCGGGGTCTGCCGTGAAATGCCAGGCGGCGGTTTTGAGAAGGACCGCGGAACGTTGAAGAAGATCTGTCCGGCTAGGCGGTACGGGATTAAATGTAAAGGGCAAGAAGAATGCCCGGTAGCACAGGGGATTCGTGTTGCCATGTCGGAAGACCGTCGGATCTTTACCCCCATCGACCGCGCCGGTTATAAATGGAAAAGAGAATATAACAAGCGGCCGGCGGTGGAGCGGGTTAACAGTAGGTTGGATGTTTCCTTTGGTTTCGAAGTACATACCATCCGCGGGCAGAGGAAAATGAAGCTCCGGTGTTCCTTGGCGCTTTGCGTTATGCTGGCCATGGCGCTGGGCCGAATTAAAGAAAACCAAGAAGAAAAACTCCGAAGCCTGGTGGCCTGCGGCTAAAAGCAGCCTCAACAGTTCGAAAATCAAGTTTGCAAGTAATGGAACGGTGGGGTCAATGTATTCTTTTTGCTGACAAATTATGGATGTTCATGCTTTTCATCATCGATAACGGTTAAAAACAAAAAATTATCTGTTGTCTTGCGGTGAGACCCATTGTTCATTAACAAAAGAAACGGGCAACGCAAATAGCTCTTAAGGAATATGTGTTGACGGGGTACGAACAATGCTTGAGGAGAATTTTTTGGAGAAAATAAAAGAGTATTTTCTTACCAACGAAAGTGTGGCTGCGGTGTACCTATTTGGTTCCACAGTTAAAGGCCGGGAGCGGACAAACAGCGATATTGACCTGGCGGTTTTGTTCTTTCCCCACCTGGACAAGGAAGAAAGATTCTCGGCCACGCTTGAGATGGCTGTTAAATTGACGGAACTGGCCGCTGCACGAGGGCGTAAAACCCGATTTGATGTGGTGGATCTTAAAAGTGCCGACCCCTTTTTTACCCACCAGGTTATGAAGAACAAACGCATAATCCTTGACAAGGATCCGCATTACCGGGTAAAATTTGAAGTCGCTTACCGGAAAAACTTCTTTGATCTGCAGGGTTTTTATGACCTTTATCATAAACAGGCTCGAAAAAGGTTGAAGGAGAGGCTGTAATATGGTCGATCGGGATGTTATTAACCGGATCTTTACCAACCTTGATGAATATTTACGGGATTTGGAAGAACTTAAAAAAAACAGCACACTTCAAGATTTTATCGCTAATAAAGTTACAAGGAGATATGCTGAGAGAACACTGCAGTTGGCCGTGGAGGCTTGTCTTGATTTAGCTCAACATATTATTTCTTACCAGGGCTTCAGAGAGCCCCTTGACAATAAGGACTGTTTTCAAGTTCTCTATGAAGAGGGTATAATCAACCAGTCGTTAGCTGGCCGCTTAAAGAAAATGGCCCAGTTTAGAAATGTTGTTGTTCATGACTACCTGAAGATCAACCCGGAGATTGTTTTTGCCATTATCCAGAAAGACCTCGGTAATATTACTGCTTTTATCAAAGCAATAGAAGAACAATATCTTTCCTGATAGAGCAGGTACGCAACGTATACTTCCATCTCCGTTCGCCGATGGTTGCATGGTGTGGTTTTGATGAGACGCAAAGCGGGAACAAAAAAATATAAATTCCCCATTGACAGTGACACAGGTTAGACCTTATAATTAATTTAATGGCAAATTCATCTAGCGCGCGCAGATGATCCCTTTTGTATAGGCTGCGGGGATCTGCGGAAAGCATGCCATGAAAGCTTCGCGCGGATGGAAATAATTTTTAAAGGAGGTAGGGGAAGATGAAGCAAAGAACCGGATTTGCAGGCGGCAATTTCACCGCTAATAAGTTCAGTCTGTTGGTCAATAACCAAGTGCATATGCTCGGTATCCCCACCTCTGCCGGTAATCTCTATAATCTCTATTAGCCCTTTAAAAAACATAGGTTTTGCGCCTTGAGCCGTGGGGATATCGTCCTCCACGGCTTTTCATCTGTTCGGGAGGAACGCCTAATCTGGCGGGGAAGGACGCGGGGAGAAGGCGCGGATAAGGCCATGGAGGTAAATCTGTGGCCTTTTTTGATGGAGAGAGCAAAAAAAGCAGGATGGTCGCTCACCATACGAGTCGGGAATCACGAACGATAAACTACGAGTGACGGGTAAAGGGACAACGAACGACGAACAACGAGTAACGGGAAACGAGCGACCAACGACGAGCAGCGAGGGGCGGTGTGATGAAGAGGATATTTTCCTATATTAACCAGTTCAAGTGGTATTTTCTTGTGGGAACCAGTTTTATCTTCATCAGTATTGGGCTGGATATGATCAACCCCAGACTGGTGAAGGTGGCCGTCGACGAGATCATTATCGGCGGCCGGATGGAGTTGCTGGCTGCAGTCTTGACGGGGCTGATGGGAATCACCTTCAGCCGCGCCGTCCTCGGTTATTCCAGGGATATGCTTTTTGATACCGGCGGGCAAAGGGTGGTGGAAAGGCTCAGGCAAGAGCTCTTTGATCACCTGCAGTCGCTCTCTTTTTCCTTCTTTGACAAGATTAACACCGGGGAGCTAATGTCCAGAATCAAGGAGGATGTGGATAATATCTTCCGTTTGGTCTGTTTTGGCGGGATGTTGTTCATCGAACAAATCGTCTATTTTGTTGTCGCCGCCGTCATATTGTTCTTTCTCCACTGGCGGCTGGCCTTGGTCGCGGTGGCGCTCATGCCTTTCATCGCCTGGATCGCGTTCCGGCTGGAGGCAAAAATTGGCGTGGTTTTTGCCAAAATCAGCGACCAAGGGGTGAAGATTAATACCACCGCCCAGGAGAATTTGGCCGGCGTGCGGTTAGTTAAGGCCTTTGCCAGAGAAAAATACGAGATTATGAAGTTTTTTGCCCAAAACAAGGAAAATTACGACTTAAGAATGGAACAGGCGATGATTTGGAGGAGATACTTTCCTCTCATCGAGTTCTTAACCAACCTGGCGGTTGTCCTGGTTATTATTAGTGGCGGCTGGTTTGTGATCCGGGACGAGATCTCCCTTGGTACTCTGGTGGCTTTCAGCAATTATATTTACATGATGATCTGGCCGATGCGGATGATCGGCTGGCTTACCAATCTCCTGGCCGAAGCGCGGGCTTCGGCCGGAAAGATTGAGAACCTCTTTGCGGAAAAACCGGCAATCAGAGAGAAGCAAAGACCGGTGGTACCCAAGAGGATCCGTGGGGAGATTCTCTTTGACCGGGTTTCGTTCGAACATAATGGCGTGTTGATTCTGAAGGAGATCAGTTTTCATATAAAACCCGGCGGGACCCTGGCGATTATGGGGATGACCGGCGCGGGGAAAAGTTCAATCATTAACCTGATCCCCAGGTATTACGATTGTACCGGCGGCGCGATTTATCTGGACGGGATCGACATCAGGGAACTCCCCCTTTCGTTGTTAAGATCGGCGGTTTCCGTTGTCATGCAGGAGCCTTTTCTCTTCTCCAACACCATTGAGGAGAATGTCCGGTTTGGCGCGGAAGACGTCACGGCGGCAGAGATCAAAAAGGCCTTGGAGGATGCGGCGGCCGATGATTTCATCGCCGAACTTCCCGACGGTTCCGCCACGGTTATCGGCGAGAGAGGACTCGGCCTTTCCGGAGGCGAAAAGCAACGGCTGACCATCGCCCGGGCCTTGGTGAAAAAGAGCAAGATCCTTATTCTCGACGACGCCACCTCCAATCTGGATATGGAGACCGAATACCGGGTCCAGAAGGCGCTGGCTGCGGCGAAAGACCGGACAAAGATCATCATTGCCCACCGCATCTCGGCGGTCAAGGATGCCGATGAGATTCTCATCATCGAAGACGGAGAAGTGGTGGAAAGAGGCAACCATCAGCAGCTCCTTTCCTTGAAACAGAGATATTACCGGATCTACTGTGAACAGTTCCGCGGTCTCATGGCGGAGACGGCGGGATAAGAAGCCGGTTGGCCGTAAAAAGGAGGGCGTTAAATGCCTATTATCTACCTAAAGGATGATGAAAACGGCAAAGAAACGGTGCGTTTCAAGATTGTGGCGCGACTCTTTTCCTACCTGCGTCCGTATAAGCGACAGGCGGGGGAGGCCGTCGTCCTGATCGGGATTGTTACCGGGGTTGCCTTGTTAAATCCGTACTTCATGAAGATGGCCATTGACAAGTATATTTTCGCCAGGGATTTTCCCGGTCTTTTGCTCCTGGGCCTGGGGATGACAGCGATGAACCTGATGGCGGTCCTCTGCGCCCGGCGCCAGATTAAGCTGGTCTCCGGGATCACCAACCGGATCCTCTTGACCATCCGGCAGGAGCTTTTTAACCATATTCAAAAGCTGCCCTTATCTTTCTTTGACAGCAGGCCGGTGGGGAAGATCCTGGCCCGGATCATCGGGGATGTCAATTCCTTGAGCGACCTTTTTACCAATAGTATCACCAGCCTCATCCCGGATCTGGCGACCATTGTCGCGGTGATGGTCATCATGTTATCCATGAATTATCAACTGGCGTTGGCCTCTTTCATCGCCATGCCGTTCCTGGTCGGATTTATGAGCATGGTCGAGGTGGTCTCCCACCGGCGCTGGATGGTGCACCGGCGGAAGACCTCCAATGCCAACGCCTTTACCCACGAGACCTTTTCCGGGATCAGGGTCATCCAGAGTTTCACGGCCGAGCAGCGAACCAGCAGTGAATTTATGGGTCTTTTGCGGGAGTGCGTCAAAGCCTTCATGCACGCGGTCCGGCTTAACAACTGGTTCTGGCCGTCGGTGGAGATGTCATGGGGAGTCGGAACCATTGTGGTCTTTTGGTTCGGGGTCAGGCTCTTAAATACCGGGACTATCACCATCGGTCTCCTGGTCGCCTTCAGCGGGTACCTCTCCATGTTTTGGCGGCCGGTGATGAATGTCAGCAACTTCTATAATATCCTGGTCTCCAATATGTCCGGGGCGGAGAGGATCTTTGAGATTTTGGATATCGAGCCGGAGATTAAAGACAAGGAAGGCGCGATCCCGCTTCCCCGGATCAAGGGCGAGGTGACCTTCAAGAATGTCTCCTTTGGCTATGAAGACGGGCGGATGGTCTTGAAAAACATCAGTTTTCAGGTGAAACCCGGGGAGACGGTAGCCCTGGTCGGCCCCACCGGCGCCGGGAAGACCAGTATCATCAATCTGATTGGCCGCTTCTTTGAGACGCAGGAAGGGGAGATCCTGATTGACGGCTATAATATCAAAGATGTGACCATAGAAAGTCTCCGCAGCCAGATGGGTGTGGTGCTCCAGGATACCTTCCTTTTCTCCGGCAGTATCAAGGATAACATCAGATACGGGAAGCTGGACGCGACGGACGAGGAGATCATCGCCGCCGCCAAGGCGGTGCAGGCCCATGATTTCATCATGAAGCTGGAGCACGGGTACGAGACCAACGTCAACGAGCGGGGTTCCCGCCTTTCTTTCGGACAGAGGCAGCAGATTGCTTTTGCCCGGGCGCTCCTGGCCGATCCCCGGATTCTCATCCTCGATGAGGCCACCGCCGGGATGGATACCCAAACCGAACGCCTGATTTAACAAGGAATTGAACGGCTATTGGCCGGCCGGACCTCCTTTGTCATCGCCCACCGGTTGTCAACCATCCGGAACGCCGACCGGATTATGGTCATCGATGAGGGCCGGATTAAAGAAGAAGGAACCCATGAGCAGCTTTTACAGGCCAAAGGCCTTTACTACCAACTCTTTATGGCCCAGTATAAATTTCTGGGGGAAGAGAAGGTTTCTATATAACCTTACGGCCGCCTTGAAAAAAAGACTTTTCTGTGTTAAATTTGAGGTGTTAATCAGGCGGAGCGAAAGGGGTCTTTTTCTTGCTGATCTCCACCAAAGGAAGATACGGCCTGCGTTCCATGGTCGATCTGGTCCTTAACCAGAACGGGCCTTTACCGTTAAGAGTCATCGCCGAGAGTCAAAAAATCTCCGAATCCTATCTGGAACAGGTCTTTGCCTGCCTGCGCCGGGCGGGGCTGGTGAAGGGGGTACGGGGTTCCTCCGGCGGATATGTCCTAGCCAGGCCGGCCGCGGAAATTACCGTGGAAGAAATTTTAACCGCGTTGGAAGGTCCGATCATTCCCGTCAATTGTGTGGAAGCCTCTGCTTCCGCCCGCTGCCCGCGGAAGGATTCCTGTGTTACTTATCCTTTATGGAAAAAGCTGGCCGGCCGGATAAACGAGGTTCTCTCCTCCACCACCCTGCAAGATCTGGCGGACCAGGCACGGTCCTGAGCGGCAACCGGCGCCGGCCTCCGCCACCCCATTTGACCGGGCGATATAATTGGCAGTTACCCCGGTTTTTCTCCGTAGCCCGGCGGAGAGCGGACATATTGAGGATAGTGGAGGATTTGGCTAAGCGCTCCGGACCCGGGCGTAGCCGGTGAAAATTAACCGTTTACTAAAAGAAAAAGGGGCCTTACCCCATCATAAAATATTAAGTGGTTGTTGGTATAGCCCTGCAGCTAAGCGCCGGGGAATAACCCGGGATTCCCCCGGCGGGACCTGAACCTGAACCGGAGGTGTAAAACGATGGCCAAGATCGCCCGAAGTCTGACGGAGTTAATCGGCAATACTCCGCTTTTGGAATTATCCAATCTGGAGCGGAAACATAATTTAAACGCAAAAATCCTGGCGAAACTGGAATACTTCAATCCGGCCGGGAGCGTGAAGGACCGCATCGGTTACGCCATGGTCAAAGCCGCCGAAGACGAAGGCCTCTTAAACAAGGAAACACCGGACGCCCATGTGATCATCGAACCGACCAGCGGCAACACGGGGATTGGTTTGGCCATGGTTGCCGCCGCCCGCGGGTACCGCTTAATCCTGACAATGCCGGAAACGATGAGTCTGGAACGGCGCAACCTGCTGCAAGCTTTGGGCGCGGAGGTGGTGTTGACCCCCGGTGCGGAAGGGATGAGCGGCGCCGTTAAAAAAGCGCAGGAGCTTGCCGCGGCCATTCCCGGTTCTTTTCTTCCCCAACAGTTTGAAAACCCGGCCAATCCAGAGATCCACCGGCGGACGACCGCGCAGGAAATTTGGGAGGACACGGAGGGAAACGTGGATATTTTCATCGCCGGGGTCGGCACCGGCGGAACCATTACCGGCGTGGGCGAGGTCTTAAAGGAAAAGAAACCCGGCATTAAAATTTATGCCGTGGAGCCCGCCTCCTCCCCGGTCTTGTCCGGCGGTAAACCGGGCCCCCACAAAATACAAGGGATTGGCGCCGGTTTTGTCCCCAAGGTTCTTAATACGGAAGTCATTGACGGGATCATACAGGTTACAGATGAGGAAGCCGTCTCCGCCGCCAGAGAACTGGCCAAAACCGAAGGCCTCCTGGTAGGCATCTCCTCCGGGGCGGCGGCCTTTGCCGCGCTGCAGACCGCCCGCCGGCCGGAGAACACCGGGAAAACAATTGTCGTTATCTTCCCGGATACCGGGGAACGCTACCTTTCCACCGGCCTCTTTACTTACTGATTCCTGAATTAAACCACCTGCGGTGCGGACTGGCGGCGATTTTGCCGGTAATCGTCAAGGGCCTTGTGTAAAGCATCGGCCGCCAGATTGGAGCAGTGCATCTTCTGGGGGGGAAGCCCGCCCAAGGCCTTGGCCACCGCCCGGTTGGTGATCTTCTCCGCCTCGGCAATGGTCTTTCCCTTAACCATCTCCGTCAGGATACTGGTGGTGGCAATGGCTGCGACACAGCCAAAGGTCTTAAATTTGATATCCACAATCCGTTCGTTTTCCACCTTTATATAGATCTTCATAATATTGCCGCAAACCGGGTTGCCGACTTCTCCCACGCCGTCGGCCTCCCTAATCTCTCCGACATTCCGCGGATTGGTGAAGTGATCCATTACCGCTTCAGTGTACATCGCCGACACTCCTTCCTCTCTCGTTGGTCTCCGCCCGGTAAAGAGGGGATATTTCCCGCAAACGGGCCACCGTCTCCTTCAGGACTTCAACGACATAATCCAGCTGTTCTTGGGTATTTCCTTTGCCGATCGTCAGGCGCAGGGAACCATGGGCCAGTTCATGGGGGAGTCCCATGGCCAGCAAAACATGGGAAGGCTCAAGGGAACCGGAGGTACAGGCCGAACCGCTGGAGATGGCAATTCCCTTTTGGTCCAAGTGGAGCAGGATCGACTCGCCTTCGATGAAGGCAAAACTGACATTGACATTGCCGGGTAACCGTTGCGCCGGATGACCGTTGAGCTTAAGATGGTCAATGCTGGCGAACAACCTGGCAATCAGATAGTCCCGCAGGGCTGTCAGGCGCGGACGGTATTCCTCCATTTCCGTAACGGCGAGTTCCAGGGCTTTGGCCAAACCCACGATACCGGGCACATTCTCCGTACCGGCCCGCAACCGGCGTTCCTGCCCCCCGCCGTGCACCAACCGGTGTAAACGGGTTCCCTTCTTGACATAGAGGGCGCCCACCCCTTTTGGCCCGTAAAATTTATGCGCGGAAAGGGAAAGGAGATCTACTCCCAACTCCCGCAGATTGACCGGGATCGAGCCTACGGTCTGCACGGCGTCGGTATAGAAAAGCACCCCTTTTTCGCGGACGATCCGGCTGATCTCCGCAATTGGTTGCACTGTACCCACCTCATTGTTGGCGTGCATCAGACTGACCAGAATGGTTTGGCCGGTAATCGCCTCCCGTACGGACTCCGGCGCCACCAGGCCATACTCGTCCACCGGGAGATAAGTCACCTTAAACCCGTACTTCTCCAGGTTCTGACAGGTTTTTAAGACGGCATGATGCTCAATGGCGGAGGTGATAATATGATTGCCCTTCTCCCGGTAGGCCCAGGCCACCCCGGAGACGGCCAAGTTGTCCGCTTCGGTACCGCTGCCGGTGAAGACAATCTCCTGAGGGTCGGCGGCCCCCAGGAGCGCGGCCACCTTTTCTCTCGATTTTTCCACAGCCTTTTTGGCCGCCCGCCCCTCTTGGCTGATGGCGGAGGGGTTCCCGTATTTCTCCGTAAAATAGGGGAGCATCGCTTCCACGACCCGGGGGTCGACCGGGGTGGTGGCTGCGTGATCCAGGTATATGCGCTCCACTTCAACCGCTCCTTCCCGGTGGTATCCAAGAATAGATCCCTAGTAATCTGCGCCGTTGTTTCTTTTCTTCCCGGTCCCGGTCCTTTGTCTTTTGCGCTTATTCCTACTAAATTACTAGGAATTGATTCTATTCTACTTTGCTTTTGCTTTTTCGTCAATAAGAATTTCCAGTAAAATAAAAAAACGGGGGTGTGGACATTTTTTTGGACTAGGTTTATGCTACTAGGCCAAGACTTCTTCTATAAACCAAGGGGCTCACACCCCCTAAGCGCATCTTAATTCGTTTCTCATTGTACCATCGGATATACCGATCAAGTTCTTCGATAAACTCTTTCAAAGGGACTCCTTTCCAAGATCTACCGTAGAACATTTCAGTCTTAAGCGTACCGAAGAAACCTTCACATGCAGCATTATCGGGTGTACATCCTTTTTTGGACATAGAGCGAATCAAGCCATAAGTATCCATACGCAAGACCCACCCAGGCCAGCGATAATGACAACCTCTATCGGTATGTAAGATCGGGTGTTCATCATCGGATAGACAAGCGGCCCCCTCATCCAACATACTGTTAACAAGTTCTGCATCAGGGCTTGTCCCTATTGACCAACTTACTACCAGGCCATCGAAGCAATCAAGAATTGGTGAAAGATAGACTTTGCCTGCTGGTATTTGAAACTCCGTAAGATCAGTTACCCATTTTTCATTAGGTTTATCTGCATGAAAGTCGCGGGCAAGAAGGTTCGGTACAGCAGGGCTTATTTCTCCAAGATAGGAGTTATACCTGCGCTTTTTCTTCCCGTGAAAGATAAGCTGTTCTTCGCTCATTATCCTCCGAATAACCTTTTCAGAACATGTGATACCTTCATTCTTGAGCACGGCGTGGACACGCCTGTATCCGTAACAACACCTGTTTTCGTTAAATATCTCTCTTACCTTTGTCCGCAAGGCAAGATATTTATCGGGTTGGGTTTGTGACTTTCTTTGATAGAAATAGCTGCTTTTTGCCATACCCGTTGCTTTTAGCAACTCATCAAGCCGGTATTCTGTCCTAAGGGCATCGATCACCATGGTCTTCTCTTTATTCGTCAGGTTTTGGCGATCGATGCCCAGGTCTTTTTTTATTATTTCTGCTGCTTTGGTCAGGATATCTATTTCCAGCTTTAGTTTATGTACCTGCTTCTTCAAGGACTCCAACTCTGCTTGAAGTTCATCCTTATCATCCGGAAGGTCCGGCTTTTTTGAACGAACCACACTGTCCACATCCTTTTCACCGAGAAGCTGCTTTTTCCACTTGTACAAGCATCTTCTGCTGACATCGTACTCTTCTGCAACCGTAGCTGCGGATGAATCTCTGGTACATAGGGAAATTACAGCATCTTTCTTGAATTCTTCATTAAATTGTATCATACCACCACGGGTTATGCGAACTTTTCTTTGTCCCGGAGCTAATCTATCAATCCATTGCATCAGCGCTGTTGTTGAGGGATATCCCAAGACCTTTACAGTTCGCCTGATACAGCGCCCGTGTTCCAGATAATAATCGACAGCCTTTTGCATTTGTTCTCTTGTAAATCTCGGCTTTTTCTTATAACTAGTATGTAAGTCACCTTTTTCTCTATACTCTTTGTACCACTTAATAAGAGTCTTATGAGTTGGGTAACCTAGTTCCCTGATTGTATCTGCTACACTAAAGTCATATTTAACATAAAGCTTCACTGCTCTAATACGATCCTCGTATGAGTACATGGACATCCTCCTGACTATTCCAAGTCCAGGATTCTGTCCGCACCCCCTTTTATCTTGCGGACATATTCCCGTACAGTACGGTCAGAACCTTGATAACCGAGCTTTTGCAGCTCCTCAAAGATCCTTTTGGCAGTTCGCCTCTGCTTTTTGGGCATCCTCTGATCTTCATGAAGCCAGGCCTCCAAGTATTCTTCAAAGCCTTCCATGACTGTTTTTTTCCTGGAACGCCTGCCTCTCCGGCGGAGGTCTATGTTACCATCTGCGTATTTCTTAGCCGTTTTCCAGTCGCACTTGACCCTGGCGGCAATTTCGCTAATAGATGCACCTTCAATATCCCGTAAATGTTTGATATAATCGATTTGAGTCACTGATAGCACTCCTTTAAATTGCCTCCTTACAAAAGATATGCTCAGAGGCTTATTTTCAGGATGCTATGACAGTGACTCCTCCTTTTTGCCTAACTATGGAATCTTAGACTGCCATTTTCGGTATTCTTATACTACCATAAACAGGTTATACCGGTAAGTTAAACTAAATGCGATTATCAACGAAAAAGTGATCCACATGATATCGAAAAAGTGATCCACTAATGATAATGAATTTGTGATCCAGGTGATATCGAAAATGTGATCCACTTAAGCATGCTAAATCATAAATACTAGACAATAATGGGCTTCCCCGGTAGGGGAAGCGGCGGACTAGAGCTTGCCGTCTTCACCCCCTTCCTTACGGTGTTGTTTCAACCGGTAAGATTCCGCATTCATATTCAGGATATGAGACCGATAAGTCAGCCGGTCAACCAAGGCCGCGGTAAGCATCGGATCCCCAAAGAAATCGGTCCACTTTAAAAATTCAAGGTTTGTTGTGATAAGCACACTACCCCTTTCCGTTCTCTCGGAAAGGACTTGAAACAACAATTGGGCATGAGCCTGGTTGAATGATACGTAGGATAATTCATCCAGGATTAAGAGATCGGTTTTGGCCAGTTGCTGCTGTAAACGCCCCAGTTTGGTCAGTTCCTGAGCTTCGTGCAGAGTAATGGCCAGCCCGGCAGCGGTAAAGAATTTAACCCGGAAACCTAACGAACATAGCTTCATCCCGAGCCCGATTGCCAGATGGGTTTTACCGGTTCCCGGATTGCCAACTAAAATCACGTTTTCTCGGTTGGTCACAAATTGCCCTGTTGCCAGCTGCCAAACAACGGCGGGGTCGATTTTGGGAAGGTTGCTGAAATCGAAATTATCAAGGGATTTGGGATAGGGAAATCCCGCCGCGCGAGTCCGGCGTTTCACTTGGTTTTCCTTGCGTTGCTCCAACTCAAGAGCCAACAATTTAGCCAGGAACTCTTCATAGCCCAAACCTTGTTCCTGAACGAGCCGCAGGGCTGTCTCATAGCGCAGGAAGGTTGGTAGTTTAAGCTGCTTGGCATAGATTTTGATCAATTGGCCCGGGGTGGAGGTCATTGGCTCTCACCTCCGAGCAAATGGTCATACCCGGCCAGATCAACCGGTTTTACGTAAATATCTCTGGGGTTGGACAAATATTCCCGCCTGCCGGCTTGCAGGTAAAAAAGGACGCTCTCGATGTTGTACTGGCGATTATCAATGGCTTGCCTGACCGCCTGTCTGACTGGTTCCACACCACAATCGACGATTAAACGTAGTATCTTTACTAAATCGTGATTGTCCCCTGGCAGCCGGTCCGCCAAGTGGAAGATCTCTGCCGGGAGGTTGGCTTGTTTGACCGGGCGGGCATTTCTAACCGCCCGCGGCCTTTGCTCTAAAAGCCGGATGTAATGGTCAAGTTGGAATTTGGTCTCGTCTTTGGCGTAACTTCGCTCATGAACTGCCACTACTTGACCGCGGTATTCAACCCTTACGGTTAAACCGGTTCCCTTGACTGTTACTTGTTTGCCGGCCAGTTCCACCGGAACCGAGTAGCGGTTACGGCCGAATTTCACCGTGGCGTAATAATCGACCAGGGCCAGTATTTGTCTTGCATAGTCAAATCGGTAAGCCGGAAGCGGTAAAAGACTCCTTTTTTCAACCGCAAGCGCTTCGCCGACGGTTTGGGATCGCCCCGGGATCTGGTGGTTTAAGTACTTCAGACAATGGTCCAACAAAAGCCGGTTCAACTCATCCCAGGACTCAACATGCGGCACCGGAACAAAGACGTTACGGCGGATATACCCAACCAGGTTTTCGACCAGGCCTTTTTCGTGGGCTTCTCCGGGGTTGCAGAAATCGGCTTGGAAGGCGTAATGGGCTCTTAAGGCCCGGAACATGTCCTGCTCGGCCACGACATGACGGCCCCAGCCTTCTTTAACCGTGGTCTTCACGTTGTCGTAGATGTTTCGCCTGGTAACACCGCCAAAGTATTCTGCGGCTAAAACGTGGCCTTCCAAAAATGATTCCTGATTCTGTGCTGGAAAGGCAACCACAAAGGGAGCCGAGCTATAGCATAACCTGACACAAAACAACATGGCTTTGGTCTTTTCGCCTTTTAAGTAAAACGTGGCTTCGCCCCAGTCGAACTGGGAGGCTTCGCCTGGTTCGAAGCTCAACGGAACAAATACTTGTTTGGGAAGTTCGCTTTTGATCTGCCGTACTGCCCGGCGGACTGTTGATTCGGCGCCTGTAAAAGCCTTTTCAGCAACTAACCGGTCATAAATGCGCCTGGCGGTATGATGTTGCTTTTTAGGCGCTTCCCGGTCTTCTTTGAGGCAGTTTTCGATGAATTCTTTCACTTCTGGAGTGATTACTGTAGATTCCCGGTGGTATGTCTTCCTTTCCCATGGGACTTGCCTGCCTTCACAATATTTGGCCACGGTATTACGCGAGATCCGCAGCCTTCTTGCAATCTCTCGCTTTGACAGGCCTTGCGCAATATACAGGTGTCTGATATTCTGGTATTGATCCACTTCAATCTTCATCTCCTTTTAACCTCCTGTTTTGGTCTCCGTTTCTTTTAACGGTTTATCAGGAGGTTTGATTGAGGTGGATCACTTTTTCATTATCATTTGACCCTTTTTTGGATCACTTTTATATTATCAAACACAACTAAAAGATAGTTTTTGCGTTGTTAGTGAGTAGAAAAAAACGACTCCGGTTCCCTAAAAAACGGGAGAGTCGTATAGATAAAAAACATATTTCAGTCCCCTATAAAACAAACGGGTATGGATTATTTTATTATAATTTATTACAAAAGAATATTTTTTACAACCGGAAAATGTTGACAAGGTAGTTATTTTATTATATTATAATATATAAATAACATAGGATATTGGAGGTGAGAAATTGGATATCGAAGAGTTAAGAAAAAAGGCCATTAGTTGGATGATCGAGAGGGGTTGGCGTCAAAAGATTGCCAAAAGAGGAGACTATGAGCAAACTCTATATGACCATACGGCAATTCAACTGGATATTTTGAATAGTCTTTCCCCAACTCTTAAAACAAAACTAGGATTAACCAGAGATGAACTGATTATTATAATGCTGGCATCGATTCTTCATGATGTTGGAAAAGAGAAAAAAGAATGGCAAGAATATATAAAAAAAAAGGCGGATTATTGCTCGCATATTGATGAAAATCTGGCCAGGGAAGCTTTGGACGAGTTATTAGCTTATATGGGACTAAAAGATATAGACAAGGAAGCGGTTATCTCCGGGGTTGTCCTGCATATGTGGGGGGAGCGAACTCCTGGTAGAGTAATGGGAAGGGTCATTTTTGGGGAACATCAGAATACCAGGTGGAAGCAATTAGCCGATCTTGTTGATTTCATCGATAACTTGGCATCGGCAGGCAGCCTTTTTGAAGGGATGGCGGTTTTGGAGAGAAGTCCTTTTGCTTCCTATTTTAACACAGCCTACCACCAAGTTTTAGTAAGGGGCTTGTCCACTGTTTTTCTCCACCGGAGCGCGCTTGATGCTTTCATGGGCAAAGGATGGCAGCCGCTTATCCATTATGTAAACGGAACGATTTATGTGGAGGAAGCTGGAAAAAAAACACCGGTTCCCTCGGTTGAGGATATCAAAGAGAAGATGGTAGAACTTCTAAACCAGGTACTTGAAACAAATCTGGAGGAACAGGTGGTCGGTAATCCTACCGCTTCAATGCTTCCCAAAAAGGACCTTTTTGACTATGAGCAGATGGATGCCTATTTAAGGACAGCTAAAACCCGGGTTTCCGTCACTGCATTTGACCGGAAAACCGAAGAGTATAAGAAAAATACTTTTAGAAAATATTCGCTCTTAAGATGCGAACTGGATAAAGAATGTCCGGACCCGGATAATTGTAAGAAAGAAGGCCGGTGCCGCCGTTTCGAGGAGGAAGAAACCCCCCGCTATCTTGATCGTATAGGCCGTGCCTATCAGGAAATGGTGATCTTTAAGTTTTTTAAGACTGTTTTTAATGAGAAAACTTACAATCTGGAAGAACTGGCTGTCCTTCCTGAAGATGAGGAGGCTTTGGAACAGCTTCAGGCGGAAATGGAAGGATTGGAAGGGGAAAAACGCAAAAAGGCAGAGAAAAAATACGAAAGACAGGTTAAGAAGGCAACGAGAAAAGCCCTGGAACAGATTATTTGTTCCGCCCGGGATGAGTATGACCAAGTATTTGGTGAAGGCGCCTTTGACCTTTTACAAAGCACTACCACATTTACCCCGGAAATTGATATGGCTTATGCTGTTGACCCCTACTGGCGTTTAAACGCTAGAGATCTGGATCCTGACAGCCCCGATGTGGAAGTAGAAGAACTCCCAGATGATCAGCGAAAAGAGTTGCTAATTAAAACGTTGACCGAGATAACCAAAAGAGCTTTTGACAAGGTATACGAGAAAAACAGGCCTCGGGGACTGCAGGCCGTTAAAGTGGCAGAAGTTTTTATGAAAGACTTGCTCCATCCGGCGGAACAAAGGGAGCTAACAGAGATAATTGCTGATCAAATAAGGGGATATAAAGAAACCAAGCTGCTTGCCAGAAAAGCCCATGGCGATCACCTTTGTCCCATATGCAACCAGTATTTCCAGGGGGGGACCAATGCCCGTGCTGATTTTGTAGGCAAGCCGGAATCTCATACCAACCGCGCCCCCAGCCACGGCGGGCAGGGGTATATTGTCATCTGCGACAGTTGCAAGTTTGAACGCTATTTCCGCCAAATTCTCCTGGGGGGAAAACCCGCGCAGATGGTTGTTATTTACCCCCGGACAAACATCGGCTACTACACCGGAGAGAAATTAATGCAGCATGTTGAAGAAACGTGGGAAAGGCTTACTGCCCTGGCATCGAGTGAAAACCCTGATCCCCATGAAAAGGTCTCCTTAAGTTTGACCGCGATTGCATATAGAAAATTTAAGCAATCTTCATGGGACAGGCTTTCCGGGGAAGAGTTGGCCAAGATCTTTACCTATAAGAGTAGCGAAGAAAAGCAAAAAGAGATGCGTAAGGAATTTGCCAAGGCAGTCCGGGAAGAACTGGGTGAAGATATTGAAGAGATAAATAGGATTTACGGGACAGAATATCAAGATTACGATGAACTGATCGATAAAGCAATTTCCGGGGAATTTTACGACGAGGATGGGGTGATAGCCGAAGCCAGAAAAAAGGCTTACCAGCTGGTACCGCAGATGAAACTTGTATGCCAAACCCCGCACATGGTATTGGTTCCTTTAAAAACAGGTATTAGCATGGGCAACGATTCAAAAGCCAATGCGCGCCTGCGACAACTGTTTGTCTTAATAGTTCTGGCTTTGACTTTGCATTCTTCAGTCATGTTGCTGGAAGAGGGCGATGAAATGCTTGAAGAAAGTTGCCCGGGGATTGTGAAGCTCCCCTCTTCTCCGGGATTGAAACGGCTGGTGGCAAAAGAAAGAGAGCGTAACAGCAAAGGAAAGCTCACCGCTGAATTGGCCAAAGACTGGCTTACTCTAGATGAAGCACTTGTTTGGGTGGATAAGATTGGCGCGGCGGCGACGCTGGTTCCTGCCACAGATTACCCGGAGAGCAATAACCTTTACCAAATTATAAGCAGTCCGACTCCGGGCCATATTCTCCGGAGGATAGAGATGAAAAGGAAGAGCAGTGTGATACCGTGGCCTCTGTTTGAGGCATTAAAACCTTTTGAGACAGGAGTGAGTGAGGAATGAGAAAACCTATACTGGCAGGCGGTCGAGGGGTTGACATGGCCCAGGTCGAGCAGAAGGTCCAGGAGATTCTAGATTATTTCGAGGCTTATCTGGAGGGATCCCCTTTCCGGTTTGGGAAGAGCAGGCATGAAGTGATGGGGCCAATCCCAAAGATTCTGCATAGGGCATTTAGCGGGAAATGGTCTTTGGAATCGCTGGCAGGATACGCCTACCGCATTCATGAGATGAAACTAAAGCACAGTAGAAACATTCCCGAAGAAGTCCGGCAGAATTTGGAGAATGGTATAAGCAAGGTCTTGGAGCTTTACGAATTGCTGCCGCCCGAAATGGTTCAAAAAATCAGGGAAAGGATCGATTATTCCCTTTATTACAGGCGGCGAAAAAAGCAGAGCAAGGATTTTGACCAAACATGCGAGGACTTCGGCGCTTTTTTACGACAAAAATATCCAACGCTTGAGGAGTTGCGCCGGGCGTGGGGGGACGAAAGTATAAAAGATTACAAGATGTTCCCCACAAAGAAAAAAGCAAAAAATCCTGTACACCAGAGCGATGTTGACGAGTTTTTGAGCAGCCATAGGGAAGGCCGGAAAATTGAGGAAATTGATATTGAAATTGATGAGGAGGAGGTATCATAAATGGGTTTGGAGCTTTTAAAGGATTTCACCGTTGAGAAACTGCACCCTATTATTGGGGCGAAAACGATTCAACTGGTTGTTTTCCGGGAAATATTGGATTTTGCGGTTTTCCGTACTGAAGATGACCGGGAGCTTAATACAGTAGTTACTCCCCGGTCAGTAAAGGATACAGAAGAGGTCCAGCGTGTGGCTTTCCTGGGCACCAAACAAAAAGCGGTGGAATCACGGACCATGGAACGGATCTTGCGGACAGCAGGGGAACAGGCATTAAAAGAGGGCCCGGACAGCAAGTTAAAAAACTGGTTGGAAAAGCAAGCAAAGTGTTACTTGAAGGATAACCTTTGCCTTAACTGCCCGCGTTGTATTTTGTTCGGAGCCACCAGTACGGAGAGTGGGCGGGGAAGGGTTCCCAACATTAAGCACAGGATTGAATATAGCACCGCCTATTCTTTGCTGCCTTATGAAGAAATTGAGACCAGTATAACTTTTAATGCCATTAATGATGCCAGTCAATCCACAGAACAAGCCTTGGGAACCCGCTACGCGGTACGGCCGGCTACTCTTTTTCCATCGATTATCACATTAAAATCAGTGACGATTGAGGAGTTGGTTCTGACCATCAAGACTCTTTTGGCAGCCAAGAGTTACGGGGCAGAGACACGGATTGGCGGGGACGTTCGTAACACCATAACAGGAATAGCAGCAGGCTGGGAAGAGATTATAACCTCTCTTGAATTGACCTTGGAACTTAGTGCAGATAACGAACTAGTTCCCGAACATGTATCCAGAATATTGGAGAGCTATAAAAGCTTGGCCGGGAACCCTCAAAAAGTCAGGGTTTTCAGCCCGGAAGAAGTGGAAGCGATTGTCACCGAAGCAGCTAATAAAGAAATTGATCTTGACTTCTTAAAATCCCTTTACAGCCAGGTGGATGAGTACCGCAACAGCCAATTAAAGGGTTGATAAGTTATGATGGAATACCTGGATTTAAAAGAACATGGCATCAGGCTCTATCGAGGAAATATTTTCAACCATGATTTTCTCTGGTTTTCCTCTTCCGAGATAGCCCAAGTTTCAAATACCTGGCCCATACTGCATAATTATGCCCTGACTTACGCCCTTGGACAGTTTTCTCATGGGTTGTCTTTCGGAACAACGCCCACATATGAAGAGGATTTACCAAAGATTCCGCTCCATGCAACACCGGCATTAAACTACAGGGCTAAAAAATGTAGCTTGACTCTTAATGCCATAGATGATTTGACGCAAAGAACTGATACAGGAGGCAAGTTGAACACCCCTTCGATAGCAACAAGAATAGTAATTGTTCCGGAAAAAAAGAGTAAAAGCAATGCAGAAAAAAAGGTCGAAGAAGGTTATATTCTCTATTGTTTTGTTTGGGGCGAATACTGGCTGCCGGGGGTCTTTCGTTTGGGCAAAAAGGGCTGTGCCATGCGGGCATTTTGGGAAGAGGTAGACGCTGAAAGGGCTGTATTCATAGAAGAACCGGTTACTCCCGCTCATCCCGTTAACCCATTGGATATAGCCGGAGAACTGGTTTGGTATGAACCCGTGCTCATACCGCCCCATATGGTTTTCCGCCGGGCGCAAATTAAGGGAGATTATTTCGTTCCCGACAAAAACCGAATGGTCTTGTTGCCAAAGCGAATACAGGAGCGGATTTTAAATGGCAATAAAAATTAAAGAGGTCCGCACCCCCACTTATCAGCATGAAGAAATACCTTTTTCTCTTTATCCCCACCAACTGTACGTGCTTAACCAGTGGGAAAAAGAAGAGACAATGATGGTTGTAACGAAGACAGGCAGTGGGAAGACTGCCACTGCCTGTCTGCCCCTTTTCTTACAGGAAAAAAGCGCGGCGGTCTTTGTTTACCCCACCAATGCTTTAATAGCGGACCAAGAAGCTTCTATAAGAGGCCTTGCCGAAAACCAACTGGGGATGAAAACGCGGGTAATAACACCGGAAAACGTACATGGGAAAGATGCCGGTGAAGATTTGGAGTTAGTCCGTATTGACGCCCACCAACTTGAACTTTTCCGAAAGGCTCTCAAGGTAAGGGATAAAGCATCGGCTTTGTTACGTTTACTACAACCTCCAGGTAAAGGTTGCAAAATAATCCTGATTAACCCGGATATCCTTTACCTGCTTTATTCTTTGCGTTACGGGAGGAACAGCGTCGAGGCCCTTGCCTATTTGCAGTATTATCAAACGATGGTTATAGATGAATTCCATTTATACTGGGGACTTGAACTTGCCAATATTCTTTTTCTTACTTATTTGGCTAGGAAGATGAAGGCGTTTAAAAAGATCCTTTTACTGTCAGCCACTCCGGACGAAGGGGTCATGGACCTGGTGGCGAGGATCATGGGTGATCCTGAAATTATTACCGGCAAAGAGGATATAGCTCTTCCGCCGGCCGGGGAAAAAGTAATGACCAGGGAAATACTGTTCACAGTCAAGCACAAGGGGGATGATTTAGTAGAAACCATTTCAAATTACCTGCAACAGGTGAAAGAAGAAATAGACCAGAAATTTGAAAAAAACAAAGATCCTTCCTATATACCCGCGGTTGTAGTGGTTAACTCAGTGGTTGATGCCATAAGGTTGGAAGATTTCCTGATAAATGAAGGATGGGACCGGAGTAAAATAGGCGTAGTGAGAGGACTGATGGCAAAAGGAAGTAGAACAATAGAAAGAAAAAAACTAGTCATTGGGACCTCAGCTATTGAAGTGGGTATTGACTTTAAAACGGATTTGCTGCTTTTCCAGGCAGGAGATAGTTCTTCTTTCATGCAGCGGATGGGTAGGGTCGGGCGGCACTGCCCTGGCAAAGCAGTACTTTTTGGAGACAGCAGGGAACAAATGAGCTTTAATAAGTTGCCCCCGGAAATTTCCAGAGAACAGTTTGAAAAGGCAGTGAAAAGGATCTATCAAGACAGGGATTCCTTTTCCTGGTTTGTTTCGACCTATAGCGGGGTAGTAACAAATGTCGCACAGACAGAAATGATCAAAAAGGTTTTGGAAGGAGATTATAAAACAAATGAAGCTGAAAAGGAAAAGCTATTTAGTTGGTTTGATCAACAAATACTTTCGTTCCTGGAGGCAATAGGGGCGGACAACCTTTATAAAAAGCTTCAACACCGGTTAAAGATCGTCAAAGAGAACCGGAAAGCTGATTGGCGGTTGGACTATATTAGAACCGCTTCCTTTCGTAGTACAGCTCCGACCGTGGAAGTATATGACCATGCCGAAGAAAGACGAGGCCGGGACCCGCGTTATGAGGCGGATGTAAAAACCCTCTTGCGCTGGGGAAGAAAAGCTCCAACCTATGACAAACGGTACGATGCTGTTTGTATTGATGGTTTTGACCGGCAGCCCCATACTATTTATATTCATGAATCTTTTCCTGGCTTGGAGACCGGAATGATCCACCGGGTCCAAGAGGCTGGAGAGATAACGGTAATCAGAGATAACTACCGGACTTCAATTTATGATGTTTTTACCCGGCAGGCGGACATATTTATACTCGTTCCTTTATCTTTCGCAAAAGAATTGGATTGGCGCCTTCCTTGGTTTCGCTGTGGCAAACAGGGGGATAGGGCTATTGTTTTTCAGGGAGCAGCATTGATTGTTTGGGAACTGTGGAAAAGGAGAAACACACAAAAACAATAGGTATTGGGAGTGGTATGAAAGTGCTCAACCTGAAAGCGGCCCGTTTTATATTTACCATGACAGTACAAGAACCAATGATTTTGCCGCCTTACAAAGGGTCTACTTTTCGCGGTGGTTTTGGCAATGCCTTCCGGCGCATTGCTTGCAGCCGGCGCCGGCAAGACTGCGACGGTTGCCTACTTACCGCCGCCTGTCCCTACTGGTTACTTTTTGAGCCCGGACCGCCGGCAGGAACAGAGATTCTAAAGAAGTTTGAAGAGATCCCGCGTCCGTTTGTTATCGAACCGGACGAGACAGAAAAAACAAGTTTTCAACCAGGCGAGACTCTATCTTTAAATCTTGTCCTGATCGGAAAAGCTTTAGATTACCTTCCCTACTTTATTTTGGTCTTTAAGGAATTGGGGGATATTGGTATTGGTAGAGGGAGAGCCAAGTATCAATTGAATAGTGTTGTGTCGGTTCCGTTGACAGGGGAAGAAGAGGCGTTTACCGTCTATGACGGGGAGAAAGTCTACTCTCTCTATCATTCGATAGAAACGGAAGATATTCGAAAGACCCTGCCGGGGCAGTTCGACAAAAGCTTAAAACTAAAATTCAAAACCATAACCAGGATCAAAGTAGACGGTTCTTTTGTAAGAAGGCCGGATTTCTCTATTTTGGTGCGGGCTCTTTTCCGGAGACTTTCGGTTTTACAATACTTCTACTGCGGAGAAAGGCTGGAACTCGATTTTCGGGCAGCCGTTACCCTGGCGGAAGAAGTGCTGCTACGTACAAATGCTACTTCATGGGTAGATTGGGAAAGATATTCTTCTCGGCAAAATACGCGAATGAAATTGGGAGGCTTGATTGGCTGGGTGGAATATGAGGGACCATGGCACGAATTTGCCGAATTGTTACGATGGGGAGAACTATTGCATGTCGGAAAAGGAGCAACTTTTGGCCTGGGAAAATATGAAATTGATTGGCAATAAATAATTTACCAAAATATCACCAAGTTCGGAACTTGGTGTTTTTTTATGTAAATTGTTACTTTTTTGTAAATTAGCTATAAGGTTTTTATCAAGTTCTGCCGTTAATAATTATACCCAATACTTTACAAAAAGGTGGTGAGTATTGTGGAAGTGTTGGTGGAAGATTTCGGTTCTTTTCTTGGGAAAAAGAGTGAGCGACTGGTTATCCGTAAAAACAAAAAGGTGGTACAAGAAATTCCTTTGTATAATTTGAAACAAGTATTGATTACATCCAGTGGAGTCTCCATTTCCAGCGATCTGATCCGGGAATGTTCCGAGAGAGGAGTACCCATCCATTTTCTCACTTCAAGAGGTGAACCTTATGCGCAACTTTTTTCCGCTCATTTTACCGGTACGGTTAAAACCCGTCGTGAACAACTTCTTGCGGCACTAGATGAACGTGGACTTACGCTTTCCAAATTAATTGCCTCGGCCAAAGTAAAAAATCAAATCAATCTCCTTAAGTATTTCGGTAAATATCGAAAAGAAAAAGAACCGGAGTTATACACGAAATTGGAACATAATGTAGCCGATATGGAGAAGGTTGTAAGAGAAATAAATAATGTAAGGGGGAAAAATATAGATGAAGTCAGGGGAACCCTGATGTCTTTGGAAGCCCGTGCAGCCAGAAGTTACTGGAAATCTTTTGCCGATTTGATATCCCCCAAAGAAAAATTTCCCGGACGCGAACACCGGGGAACTTCAGACCCGGTAAATTCACTCCTTAACTACGGTTATGGTATGCTTTACAGCCAGGTATGGAGAAGTGTTGTACAGGCCGGGTTGGATCCTTTTGCCGGGTTTCTCCATGTTGACCGGCCAGGGAAACCTTCCATGGTACTTGATTTGACAGAGGAATTTCGGGCACAAATGGTGGACCGGGTGGTTCTAGCCTTCATCGGTAAAGGGACAAAGATCAAAATGGAAGGTGACCGTCTGGCGGAGGAAACCAGAAAACAGTTTGCACAGAGAGTTATAGACCGTTGGAATGATACAGAAAATTATGAACGGAAGAAAGTTACTCTAAGGCAAATAATTTTGATGCAAGCCCGGCACATAGCCACCTTCTTACGGGGAGAACGCCAATACAAGCCTTTTGTAGGTGGGTGGTAAGATGCAGGCCTTATTGATTTACGATATACCTGATGATAAAATTCGCAAGAAAGTAGCAGACATATGCCTGGATTACGGTTTGTTGCGAATTCAGTACAGCGCTTTCACCGGAGTACTCACCACAACCCGCCGCAATGAACTTTATAGGAAAATAGAGAAGGTATTGGGGAAAAATCCAGGAAACGTGCAAATCTTTCCGATCTGCCAAAAAGACCTGGAACAAAGGGTGGAGATTATCAATGTTTAACCTTGAGTCATTTCTGTTTACAGTTACAGATGTGAAACAGTTTCAGTATTGTGCCCGTATAATATATTTCACCTATGTCCAACCCGTCCCCCGAAGGCTGACCTATCTGATGGAACGGGGTAAAGAAACTCATTTGGAAGAAGAGAGACTAGAACCGAGAAGAGTTCTAAAAAAATACGGTCTAGATAATGCGGAACGAGTATTCAAAGAGTATTTCAGTTCTAACAAACTGCAACTAAAAGGGAGACTCGATCTATACCTGAAGACATCCAGTCGGCTATACCCGGTAGAGTTCAAATTTACAATAGAAAAATCTCCGCGTTCCAATCATTTAGGACAGATGGCTGCTTATGCCCTACTGATGGAAGAACGATATCAAATTTCTGTTGATAAAGGCATTTTTTACCATATTCCTTTACAAAAGGCAGTGCCGATATCCATCACAAATGACGACAAAACCAAGGTATTGAAGAGTATTGAAGCAATGAAAAAACTAATCCTAAAAGAGACTTTTCCCCCGGCAACAAAAGACAAGGGTAAATGTATTGATTGCGAATGGAAAAATTTTTGTGGTGATATCCCGGTATCAAAACACTATAATCCGTTAATTGGCAAGATTGGTATAATAAAGGGATAAAGGGAAGGATAAGCAAAGTTAACGTCGAAACCTAATTTCGAAAAACTCTTGGGAAAATTGGTTTTCGCAAATACCCCTGGTTTTTCTGCAGAAAATCATTTGCGAAAAAATCATAATGTACTATGTCAATTGGAATTAATGAACAACAAGCTAAAGAGATAAATAAAGCATTTCAAAAACCACGGTTACAACCTTTGACCCGTACTTTAGGGGACTGAAATCTGGTTCGGGACACCAGGCCGTACTGGGCCTATTCGCGTTACAACCTTTGACCCGTACTTTAGGGGACTGAAATATCTTCTGCCCCTGCGCCGTAGCTCTACAATGTACTGTTACAACCTTTGACCCGTACTTTAGGGGACTGAAATCCTTTTTGCCTCCTTTTTGCCTCCCCCTCGCATTCCCGTTACAACCTTTGACCCGTACTTTAGGGGACTGAAATTTGGAGGTGAGTCGGTTACGTTAAGGCAAGCAGACTTTCGTTACAACCTTTGACCCGTACTTTAGGGGACTGAAATAAAGTGGCGGTTGACGTGGGGTTCGGGCGGGTGAAGGCCGTTACAACCTTTGACCCGTACTTTAGGGGACTGAAATCATATCCCCGGTGTACCCATGCGCCCGGGCGGTGGCGTTACAACCTTTGACCCGTACTTTAGGGGACTGAAATAACCTTTGGAGAATGGCTTGATATATGGATGGAAGAGTTACAACCTTTGACCCGTACTTTAGGGGACTGAAATAGGAAGCTGCGACTATTCTGCGACCACTTTTTTTAAGTTACAACCTTTGACCCGTACTTTAGGGGACTGAAATTCCCTAAACAGCGAAGCCGCCCGATAGGCGGCTCCTGTTACAACCTTTGACCCGTACTTTAGGGGACTGAAAGAAGGTGCCGTTTGTCCTTTTCTCCCTGCCGTTTGCCGTTACAACCTTTGACCCGTACTTTAGGGGACTGAAAGAAACGGAAAGCCGCGGACGCCTGGATTCTGGAAATTACGTTACAACCTTTGACCCGTACTTTAGGGTTTCCTGAATAATTCCCAAACCCGCATGAATAAAGGAAAAAACTCAAAAAAGTAGCAGGAAAAATGCAAGGAAAAGCAGAACTTTGATGCAAAACCCTTGCATTTGGAGTGACTGCCATGTACCGTAAAACTGAACGCCAACTTCCATTGGAAGACTTCTATCTCCCGTTTAGTGGTGAACTCGATCCAGAGAATCGATGGGTCAAGCTGTCAAAGATCATCCCCTGGGATGTCATTGAAGAGAAATACGCCTCGTTGTTTGCAAAAAGCCAAGGCGCTCCGGCCAAGCCGGTGAGAATGGCCCTTGGCGCCCTAATAATCAAAGAGACCTTAGGCCTCTCCGATGAAGAGTTAGTGAACCAGTTGACAGAAAACCCATATCTCCAATACTTTATCGGGCTTCCGGAATTTCAAAAGAAGGCTCCGTTTGACGCTTCGATGATGGTTCATTTCCGCAAACGCTTAAGCGGTCCAATCATGCAAGAGATTAATGAGCTCATCTGTTTAGAGAAGAAACCGAAAAAACCGGATGACCATGGTCCTGATGACAAGAATGGCCCGGGAGGAGATTCCGGCAAGAAGAACAGGGGCCGGCTTATTATCGACGCAACATGTGCACCGGCGGATATTCGTTATCCGACCGATCTATCACTGCTTAATGAAGCCCGTGAAAAGCTGGAGATGATCATTGATACACTGTATGAGCCTTTCAAAGGACAAATGCTCAAGCCGCGCACTTACAGGCGTAACGCCAGAAAGGATTATCTTTCTCAAGCAAAAGCCAAAAAGCATCACAAGAAGGCGCTTCGGAAAGCCGTTGGTAAGCAATTACGCTACGTGGCACGGGATATCAGGATCGTGAAAGACCTTTTAGGCATGGACGGGCACGGTAAGCTTAATCAAAAACAGGAACGGGACTTCCAGACTATTCAAAAGCTTTATGAGCAACAACAAGCCATGTATGAGCAAAAGGCCAACCAAATTGAAGATCGGATCGTCAGTATCAGTCAACCGCACATCCGTCCTATTGTCCGGGGAAAAGCCCGCGCACAAACGGAGTTTGGTGCAAAAGTAGTCGCAAGCCTCGTTGGCGGCTTTGCTTTTGTAGAAAAACTGGACTGGAACAATTTCAACGAAGGAACTCTTTTGATCGAAAGCATTGAAAGGTATCGAAAGCGCTACGGTTATTACCCCAAAGTAGTCTGTGCGGACAAAATCTTTAGAAACCGAAAAAACCTTGAGTTTTGCAAAGAAAACGGAATCCGCCTAAGCGGGCCGCGGCTGGGACGGCCGAATATCAAAAAACTCAAAAGTCAGAAACGAATAGAGCAGATGGATAATCGAATACGGAACCAGATAGAAGGCAAGTTTGGAGAAGGAAAACGGTGCTACGGTTTAGGTTGTATAATGGCTAAACTCCAAGAGACCAGTGAATGCGTTATTCATCTGCAATTCTTGGTGATGAACTTGCAAAGGAAGCTACAGCTTCTTTTTGTCCGTTTTTTCCTTGCGAGATTTGAGTTGTCAATGTACGGTTTTGTGGCCAATTTTGCCGTCAATTAGGACTTTTTCAGGAAACCCTACTTTAGGGGACTGAAAGAGGGTCTATACGACCTGCCTAGGGAGGGGTGATGGCACGTTACAACCTTTGACCCGTACTTTAGGGGACTGAAAGTATTGCTCAGGGCGTACACTTGAAAACCGTTCAGGAGGTTACAACCTTTGACCCGTACTTTAGGGGACTGAAAGGAATTGCCTTTGTGAACGCGGCCGACGTGATTAACTTGTTACAACCTTTGACCCGTACTTTAGGGGACTGAAAGTTAAGGCCTGGGTGGCTGGCAGTTGGTTGTGGTCAAAGTTACAACCTTTGACCCGTACTTTAGGGGACTGAAAGATTACTGTTTTTTCTGTCCGGAAGGAGAGGAAATCTGTTACAACCTTTGACCCGTACTTTAGGGGACTGAAAGGGGGAAAGAAAATTAAATTGATAAATAGGGAATAGAAGTTACTGTTGTGGTATAATAGCCGTAAGAACGACTTTGCCAGCATGGGCACTGGCTTTAAGGAATATAGTGTTGACGGGGTACGAACAATGCTTGAGAAGAATTTTTTGGAGAAAATAAAAGAGTATTTTCTCACCAACGAAAGTGTGGCTGCGGTATACCTATTTGGTTCCACAGTTAAAGACCGGGAGCGGACAAACAGCGATATTGACCTGGCGGTTTTGTTCTTTCCCCACCTGGACAAGGAAGAAAGATTCTCGGCCACGCTTGAGATGGCTGTTAAATTGACGGAACTGGCCGCTGCACGAGGGCGTAAAACCCGATTTGATGTGGTGGATCTTAAAAGTGCCGACCCTTTTTTTACCCACCAGGTTATGAAGAACAAACGCATAATCCTTGACAAGGATCCGCATTACCGGGTAAAATTTGAAGTCGCTTACCGGAAAAACTTCTTTGATCTGCAGGGTTTTTATGACCTTTATCATAAACAGGCTCGAAAAAGGTTGAAGGAGAGGCTGTAATATGGTCGATCGGGATGTTATTAACCGGATCTTTACCAACCTTGATGAATATTTGCGGGATTTGGAAGAACTTAAAAAAAACAGCACGCTTCAAGATTTTATCGCTAATAAAGTTACAAGGAGATATGCTGAGAGGACACTGCAGTTGGCCGTGGAGGCTTGTCTTGATTTAGCTCAACATATTATTTCTTACCAGGGCTTCAGAGAGCCTCTTGACAATAAGGACTGCTTTCAGGTTCTCTATGAAGAGGGTAATCAACCAGTCGTTAGCCGGCCGCTTAAAGAAAATGGCCCAGTTTAGAAATGTTGTTGTTCATGACTACCTGAAGATCAACCCGGAGATTGTTTTTGCCATTATCCAGAAAGACCTCGGTGATATTACTGCTTTTATCAAAGCAATAGAAGAACAATATCTTTCCTGATAGACCAGATAGACCAGGTACACAACGTATCTTCCATCTCCGTTCGCCGACGGTTGCATGGTATGGTTTTGATGAGACGCAAAGCGGGAACAAAAAAATATAAAGTTAGTGTAAAATTACTGTAGATTTTATGGAGGAGATATCTTTACTAAAAGAGAAGAGGAACCTCACATTCGGCAAGAATGAATACCCCCCGAAGGAGGCAGAGGTTCCTCATGGACTTAGTTCGTTTAGTAGAAGAAAAAATCCTTTCGGTTGTAGAAAGAATTTTTACCGTATTAGATGGTAAAACCAACTATCATAGTTTTGAACTTCGATTAAAGAAAGAGCTTGATGGCCTGGGGTGCGATTTATTGGAATATGTCATTGAAGCCCTAAAGCAAAAGGTTGAAGAGGATGCAAAGCAAGACCCGAACTGGAAGCGCGTTCGAAAAGACGACCGGAAAGAGCTATTAACCCTTTTTGGTCCGATCGTCTACCACCGGAGCTATTACCGACATAGAGAAAGCAAAGAATATGCCTACCTGGTTGACAAACAAATTGGTGTCACTCCCCACATGCGCGTAGGGGCAACTTTAAAGGCTGAACTTGTGGAAGCAGCAACTGGAATGTCGTATGAAGCGGCTACTATCCACGCCAGCAAGGATAATCCCGTATTAAAGGTTAGCAGGCAAACAGTAGCGTTGTACGTTAAAGAGTTCAACCCTAAAATCGAACCATTACCGCAAGCCAAAAGACGTGTTTCCGAGTTATACATAGAAGCTGATGAAGACCACATCAAAGTTAAAGGGCGTAAAGGAGCGCAGGCCCGGCTGGTTTATGTCCACGAAGGAATCGAGGATTATCCTCGTCGTCGGTTAAAACGAGTGAAGTACTTTACCAGCGTCAAAGAGAAACCGGAAGAACTATGGTGGAGAGTATTAGATTACCTTGAAGCCAATTATGAACTTTCAAGTATTAAGCGGATTTACCTATCTGGAGACGGGGCTCTTTGGATCCGCCAAGGGATGGAATACATCCCCGGAGCCATCTTTATCTTAGACCGATTTCACCTGGCGAAATATATTCTAATGGCCACCGCTCATGCTCCGGAACTAAGAAAGCCGTTATACTGGGGGATTAAGTCATTAAACAAACAGAAAGTCCTGGCGCGTCTTGATGAAGCTTTAAACCGCGCTGAAGAACAGCCACGACAAAAAAGGATTATTGATACCATCAAATATGTGAAGCACAACTGGGATGGAATAGAAAACGCCGTGAAAAACCCCCACGTAAGCTGTAGCGCTGAGGGCCATGTTAGCCATATTTTGGCCGCCAGGCTCAGTAGTCACCCAATGGCTTGGAGTCTGCAAGGGGCGGAGAAAATGGCTAATATGCGAGTGGCCAAGGCTAATGGTGAGTCAATTAGCAAACAATACCTGGAGACAAGGACATCAATTCCAATTGTTGTTGAAATCAAGGACGTAATTCAAAAAGAGCTCAAGCGCTTAAAGCGAACTAAATCATTGGGGGAAGGATACCACAATAATATTCCACTTTTCAGCAGTGGTAGTAATCCAACAAGAATTGCTTTAAAAGCTTTAAATAAACAAAATGCAGTTTGATGGCAAGATCATTGATGTGAGGTTCAAAAAAATCTACAGTGTCTTGACACTATCGGCGAAAGGGGAAGGTTTGCTTTTGGTAAAGGAATAATGTATAATCTTAACGATAAGGCCTTACTGGAACATACTATTCTTAATCCCTTTCGATTAGCGAACGGAGGAAACTGACCGGAAGGAGAGGCGGTTCCATGCTGGATATCAAAGCCATGCGCGCTGACCCGGAGCGTTTTCGTAAAGGATTTGAACAAAGGAAAGCAGCAATGTTTTTCGCGGATCTATTAAATTTGGATCAGAGCCGCCGGGAAAAACTGGCTGCTGTCGAGAGTCTGAAAAACAAAAGAAATACTGTTTCCAAAGAAGTGGGACGGTTAAAGGCAAACGGAGAGGATGCCGGGGCCTTAATAGAGGAGATGAAAGAAGTTAATGCGCAAATCAAGGAATTGGACCAAAAAATACGCCTCGTAGAAGAAGAAATTAATGCGCTGCTTTTGAATCTCCCCAACCTTCCGCATTCGAGCGTTCCCGAGGGCGAAGACGAGCGGGCCAACCGCCAGGTACGTTCCTGGGGGGAACCGAGAAAATTTTCCTTTCCGCCCAAACCCCATTGGGAACTTGGGGAACAATTGGGGATTTTACAGTTTGAGTGGGGGGCGAAAATCAGCGGTTCCCGTTTCACAGTCTTAAAAGGATTGGGAGCCCGGCTGGAAAGGGCTTTGGTCAATTTCATGCTGGATTTGCACACCCAGGAACACGGGTATACCGAAATTTTCCCGCCGTTTCTAGTAAACAGGGATTGTATGATTGGCACAGGCCAACTGCCGAAATTCGAGGAGGATATGTTCCGCGTTTCTCCGCAGGACCTCTACCTCATCCCCACCGGTGAGGTTCCTGTAACCAACCTGCACCGGGAGGAGATTCTGCCCGCCGAGGAACTGCCGAAAAAATACGTGGCCTACACCGCCTGTTTTCGCGCGGAGGCCGGCGCCGCAGGCCGCGACACCCGGGGGCTAATCCGCCAGCACCAGTTCAACAAAGTGGAACTGGTCAAGCTTACCCGGCCGGAAACCTCTTACGATGAATTGGAAAAAATGGTCTGTGACGCGGAAGCGGTTTTGCAAAAGCTGGGACTTCCCTACCGGGTAGTGTTGCTTTGCACCGGGGATATGGGGTTTGCCGCGGCCAAATGTTATGATTTGGAAGTATGGCTGCCCAGCAGCGGGACCTACCGGGAGATCTCCTCCTGCTCCAATTGTGAGGATTTTCAAGCCCGCCGGGCCGGGATTCGCTTTCGTCCCCAACCCGGGAGCAAACCGGAGTATGTTCATACTCTTAATGGTTCCGGAGTGGCTGTCGGGCGTACCGTAGCCGCCATTCTCGAAAACTACCAGGAAGAGGACGGTTCGGTGCGGATCCCGCAAGCCTTGGTTCCTTATATGGGAGGAATAGAAAGAATAAAAAAGGAGAATTGACTATTTATCTGCTTCATGTTAAAATAACAAGTGCGGAAGGAGGAGTGTCCGAGTGGTCGAAGGAGGCGGTCTTGAAAACCGCTAGACCGAAAGGTCTCGTGGGTTCGAATCCTACCTCCTCCGCCAACTGTGTAAACTTTGAGGAGAGATACCCAAGCGGTCGAAGGGGACGGTTTGCTAAACCGTTAGTAGGAGCGAAACTCCTAGCGAGGGTTCGAATCCCTCTCTCTCCGCCAGTCAATTTAGCAGCCTGCGGCTGCTTTTTTGACTCCGCAGGAGTTTTACTGGAATAAAAAAATTAAAAAAACTCTTGCAATAGATCAGATTAGATGATAAAATGAAAAGGCGCCCTAAAAACAAGAGTTGATTAAGGCGCAGTCACCGGACCTTGAAAACCGAGCAGCAAGAGGCAGGTAAGGTAGCCTGCGGTGTAAGCCGCGGGCGGATTAAGGCGAAGTGAAATAGTAAAAGGGAGCGAAAGCTCTTAAAGATTTTTACGGAGAGTTTGATCCTGGCTCAGGACGAACGCTGGCGGCGTGCTTAATACATGCAAGTCGAGCGGACCGAGCGGCTCAAGGCCGGTTTCCGGCGGCGAGCTGCGAAGGTTAGCGGCGGACGGGTGAGTAACGCGTGGGTAATCTGCCTCCAAGACCGGGATAACAGTGCGAAAGTGCTGCTAATACCGGATAATCTCCTTATGCCGCATGGGATGGGGAGCAAAGCTCTGGCGCTTGGAGATGAGCCCGCGTTCCATTAGCTAGTTGGTGAGGTAACGGCTCACCAAGGCGACGATGGATAGCCGGCCTGAGAGGGTGACCGGCCACACTGGGACTGAGACACGGCCCAGACTCCTACGGGAGGCAGCAGTAGGGAATTTTCCGCAATGGGGGAAACCCTGACGGAGCGACGCCGCGTGGGGGAAGAAGGCCTTCGGGTCGTAAACCTCTGTCTTTGGGGACGAAAATGACGGTACCCAAGGAGGAAGCCCCGGCTAACTACGTGCCAGCAGCCGCGGTAACACGTAGGGGGCGAGCGTTGTCCGGAATCACTGGGCGTAAAGGGCGTGTAGGCGGCCTGTTAAGTCAGGCGTGAAAGCCCTGGGCTTAACCTGGGGACTGCGCTTGAAACTGGCGGGCTTGAGGGCAGGAGAGGAAAGTGGAATTCCCGGTGTAGCGGTGATATGCGTAGATATCGGGAGGAACACCAGTGGCGAAGGCGGCTTTCTGGACTGCACCTGACGCTGAGGCGCGAAAGCCAGGGGAGCGAACGGGATTAGATACCCCGGTAGTCCTGGCCGTAAACAATGGGTACTAGGTGTGGGAGGTATCGACTCCTTCCGTGCCGGAGTTAACACAATAAGTACCCCGCCTGGGGAGTACGGCCGCAAGGCTGAAACTCAAAGGAATTGACGGGGGCCCGCACAAGCGGTGGAGCATGTGGTTTAATTCGATGCTACGCGAAGAACCTTACCAGGTCTTGACATCTTCCTGCCGGGTATGGAAACATACCTTTCCTTCGGGACGGGAAGACAGGTGGTGCATGGCTGTCGTCAGCTCGTGTCGTGAGATGTTGGGTTAAGTCCCGCAACGAGCGCAACCCTCATCCTTAGTTGCCAGCGGTTCGGCCGGGCACTTTAAGGAGACTGCCGGTGACAAACCGGAGGAAGGTGAGGATGACGTCAAGTCATCATGCCCCTTATGACCTGGGCTACACACGTGCTACAATGGCCGGCACAGAGCGCTGCGAACCCGCGAGGGGGAGCGAATCGCAAAAAACCGGTCTCAGTTCGGATCGGAGGCTGCAACTCGCCTCCGTGAAGGAGGAATCGCTAGTAATCTCGGGTCAGCATACCGAGGTGAATACGTTCCCGGGCCTTGTACACACCGCCCGTCACACCATGAAAGTCTGTTACACCCGAAGCCGGTGTCGCAACCTGGATTTCCGGGAGCAAGCCGTCGAAGGTGGAGCAGATGATTAGGGTGAAGTCGTAACAAGGTAGCCGTATCGGAAGGTGCGGCTGGATCACCTCCTTTCTAAGGAGTAGACTCGTCGCTCGTAACTCGTCGTTCGTCGTTCGAATTGAGGGCGGGGACGAGGGTAGGGGCGAGAGTATTCCAAAAGTCGATACTGTCTCATTGCTGTTCGGTTTTGAGGGTCCGGTGACCCTCATGCCGCTTTTAGCTTGTTGCTAGGGGCGGGACTTGCACCTTGAAAACTGCATAGCGGGAGAAAGAAGTCGAGTCAAGGCGCGCGAGAGGGTCAAGCTACAAAGGGCGTATGGTGGATGCCTTGGCGCCGGGAGCCGATGAAGGACGCGGCTAACAGCGAAATGCCTCGGGGAGCTGTAAGCAAGCTTTGATCCGGGGGTGTCCGAATGGGGAAACCCACCGGTCGTAATGGGCCGGTACTCCTGCCTGAACCCATAGGGCAGTGAGGGGGAACGCGGGGAACTGAAACATCTTAGTACCCGCAGGAAAAGAAAGAAAGATCGATTCCCTAAGTAGCGGCGAGCGAACGGGGAAGAGCCCAAACCATTAGTCTTCGGACTAATGGGGTTGTAGGGTTGCCGACGAAGCCACCGGAGGGTCTAGCCGAAGCGGTCTGGAACGGCCCACCGCAGAAGGTGAGAGTCCTGTAGGCGAAAGGCTCAAAGGGGCTTGGCAATACCTGAGTACCACGGGGCACGTGGAACCCTGTGGGAATCCGGGAGGACCACCTCCCAAGGCTAAATACTACCCGGCGACCGATAGTGAACCAGTACCGTGAGGGAAAGGTGAAAAGTACCCCTGGCGGGGAGTGAAATAGAACCTGAAACCATATGCCTACAAGCGGTCGGAGCCCTATGCCGTTACTTAAGTAACGAAAGGGGTGACGGCGTACTTTTTGTAGAACGGTCCTGCGAGTTACCGTGGCAAGCGAGGTTAAGGTGTAAGAGCCGGAGCCGCAGCGAAAGCGAGTCTGAAGAGGGCGTAAGTTTGTCGCGGTAGACCCGAAACCGGGTGATCTAACCATGGCCAGAGTGAAGTCCCGTTAACCCGGGATGGAGGCTCGAACCGAATTGACGTTGAAAAGTCATGGGATGAGCTGTGGTTAGGGGTGAAAAGCCAATCGAACCCGGAGATAGCTGGTTCTCCCCGAAATAGCTTTAGGGCTAGCCTCAGGGATTAACTTACGGAGGTAGAGCACTGATTGGGCTAGGGACCTTACCCGGTTACCAAACCCGTTCAAACTCCGAATGCCGTAAGTGTGACCCTGGGAGTCAGACAGTGGGGGATAAGCTCCATTGTCGAGAGGGAAACAGCCCAGATCTTCAGCTAAGGTCCCCAAGTTCGTGCTAAGTGGGAAACGATGTGAAGATGCCTAGACAGCCAGGATGTTGGCTTAGAAGCAGCCATCATTTAAAGAGTGCGTAATAGCTCACTGGTCAAGTGTCTTTGCGCGGAAAATGTAGCGGGGCTCAAGCACGGCACCGAAGCTAAGGATTCTCGTAGCTTGTCGCTGGTCGCTCGTCCCTCGTGGAGGTGGACGATTTACCACACCACGAACAGACAGAACTGGGCAGCCAAATCCGACGGGCAAGCAAATCGATTGCGCTGAATATAGCGGAAGGATACGGGAAAACCGGTCTTTCAAAGAAAGAGTTTATCAAGTATCTATTTATCGCAATGGGTTCAGCGGATGAGCTTGCCGTGGAGTTGGAATTCTGTGAAGACCCGGGTTATGTCAGTAACGAAGAATACGAAGGGCTGGCAGACCGGGTTAATAAAATCGGGCGACAGATAAGGCGTCTAATCGAATCGCAAAGGCGAGGCGAGTGATTCGAGTGACGAGCGACGAGCGACGAGCTACGAGGGTGGTAGGGGAGCGTTGTACATGCAGGGAAGCCGTACCGTAAGGAGCGGTGGAGCGTGTACAAGTGAGAATGCAGGAATAAGTAGCGAAAAGGCAGGTGAGAATCCTGCCCGCCGAAAGCCTAAGGTTTCCTGAGGAAGGCTCGTCCGCTCAGGGTTAGGCGGGACCTAAGCCGAGGCCGGAAGGCGTAGGCGATGGACAACGGGTCAAAATTCCCGTTCCGCCTGTTACCGTTTGAGCGAAGGGGTGACGCGGAAGGGTAGGCCATCCGGCAGTTGGAGTGCCGGTCCAAGCGAGTAGGGTGTGCAGCAGGAAAATCCGCTGCACGTAGAGCCCGAGACGTGACGGGGAGCGAAATTAAAGTAGCGAACTGGTTGATCCCATGCCGCCGAGAAAAGCCTCTAGCGAGGTAACAGGCGCCCGTACCGCAAACCGACACAGGTAGGCGAGGAGAGAATCCTAAGGCGCGCGAGAGAACCCCTGTTAAGGAACTCGGCAAACTGGCCGCGTAACTTCGGGAGAAGCGGCGCCCCGGTACCGTGACCCGGCATGCCCGGTGAGCGGGAAAGGGTTGCAGAGAAACGGCCCAGGCGACTGTTTATCAAAAACACAGGTCCCTGCCAAGCCGAAAGGCGACGTATAGGGGCTGACGCCTGCCCAGTGCCGGAAGGTTAAGGGGATGGCTTAGCTGGTGCTTGCACTGGCGAAGGTTTGAACCTAAGCCCCGGTAAACGGCGGCCGTAACTATAACGGTCCTAAGGTAGCGAAATTCCTTGTCGGGTAAGTTCCGACCTGCACGAATGGCGTAACGACCTGGGCGCTGTCTCGATGGGGGGCTCGGCGAAATTGTAATACCGGTGAAGATACCGGTTACCCGCGGTTAGACGGAAAGACCCCGTGGAGCTTTACTCTAGCCTGGCACTGAGTTTTGGTTATAAATGTACAGGATAGGTGGGAGCCTGAGAAGCCGGGACGCCAGTTTCGGTGGAGGCGCTGGTGGGATACCACTCTTTTATGGCTGAAATTCTAACCACAGGCCGTAATCCGGCTGTGGGACAATGCCTGGTGGGGAGTTTGACTGGGGCGGTCGCCTCCTAAAAGGTAACGGAGGCGCCCAAAGGTTCCCTCAGCGCGGTTGGAAATCGCGCGTTGAGTGTAAAGGCAGAAGGGAGCTTGACTGTGAGACAGACATGTCGAGCAGGGACGAAAGTCGGGCTTAGTGATCCGGTGGTACCGAGTGGAAGGGCCATCGCTCAACGGATAAAAGCTACCCCGGGGATAACAGGCTGATCTCCCCCAAGAGTCCATATCGACGGGGAGGTTTGGCACCTCGATGTCGGCTCATCGCATCCTGGGGCTGAAGTAAGTCCCAAGGGTTGGGCTGTTCGCCCATTAAAGCGGTACGCGAGCTGGGTTCAGAACGTCGTGAGACAGTTCGGTCCCTATCTACCGCGGGCGCAGGAGATTTGCGAGGATCTGTCCCTAGTACGAGAGGACCGGGATGGACGCACCTCTGGTCTACCAGTTGTCCCGCCCGGGGCACGGCTGGACAGCCAAGTGCGGAACGGATAAACGCTGAAGGCATCTAAGCGTGAAGCCGTCCTCAAGATTAGATCTCCCATCTTCGGAGCTTGCTCTGAAGAGTAAGACCCCTCGTAGAAGACGAGGTTGATAGGCCGGGTGTGTAAGTGCAGTAATGCATTTAGCTGGCCGGTACTAATAGGTCGAGGGCTTGACCAAAAACGTGCCAACCGGCGTTTTCTCCCCTATGCAGTTTTGAGGGTGCAGGCTCGTCACTCGGTTCTCGTCGCTTGTCACTCGTCAGTGAGAGCGCGGGAAACAAGGCGGGAGGAAAGAGTAATAACCCTTGACAGTTAAATAGCAAAAACCTCGCAAGCAAGAGCGATAAGCTTTGCAGACCTGGCGAAAAGCCGGGCGGCGAGCGACCAGCAACGAGCTGCGAGTAACTTTTCCCGGTGACAATGGCGAGGGGGAACCACCCGTTCCCATCCCGAACACGGCAGTTAAGCCCCTCAGCGCCGATGGTACTGGCCGGGCGACTGGCTGGGAGAGTAGGTCGTTGCCGGGAACTATTTTCATAGCCCGGACCTTAAAAGGTCCGAGCTTTTTATGTACGTAGCCCACATAGCACCTAACTTAAGTTATTTTTCCTGAGTACCGGAGTTTTTTTATTTGCAGTAAACGAACTTGTTAAAGAGAGTTGAATTTTTCGGCAGGAATCTGCTTTTTTTTATCGAATTTCTTATTAAGAAACTTTTTAAAAGGATTTTATTATGTTATTTGTAACAGACTGTCGGCTGGCAGATCAAGTCCAAATTAGTGTGTAAATTCCTCAGTTATCATTAAATTTATCTGATATACGCGACATTACTTCGGTCGCTAGTTTGTTTTTGCTCTTCTTGCCACTGGAGGTATTCACTCATATCCAGATACTTTTTGCCGGCTATCCACTTGTCGTCAATTTCCATAAGTAAGGCTCCAATTAGGCGAATTGCCGATTCCCGGTTCGGGAAAATATGGATAACTCGTTCCCTGCGCCTAATCTCTTCGATAAGACGCTCGACAGCGTTTGTAGTACGCAGACGCCGGCGATATTTTTCCGGCAGCATAAGGACCGCGGTAGCGTCATCAAAGCCCATTTCAAGTATTTGCATGGCCTTGGGTGCTTTTTTCTCAAATGTCTCCAAGGTTTGATTCAATAACAACCGGGCAGTACCGATATCAGGCGCATCCAGAATAGCTCGCAGATGTGGATAAAGCTCTTCTTTTGCCGACCTAGGCGTAGCGTCCATGATATTACGCATAAAGTGGGTTTGGCAGCGATGCCAGGTAACGCCCTGGAAGTAGCGGCGAACCGCCTTGACCAGGCCGCCATGGTCATCTGATACTACCAGTTCGACACCACGCAGGTTACGGCTTTTAAGCCAGGAAAAGAACTGGCTCCAACTGGCTTCGGATTCACTGTCGCCAATCATAAGCCCTAGAACTTCCCGGTATCCTTTAGTGTTTATGCCGATAGCAATCATAACACTCCGGGAACGGACACGGCCATCTTCACGAATTTTCAGTACCAAAGCATCCACCAATACAAAAGGATAACACTTCTCACTCAAGTCCCGGTTATTCCAGGCGTTCACAATGGGGTCCAGTTTCTTGCACAACTCTGAAACAGTGGATTTGGAAAATTCGGTACCACATAACTCTTCCGTTATCTGACTGACCTTACGGGTAGAGACCCCGTTAATTACCATTTCCATCAAGGCCAGCACCAAGGCCTGTTCGCTCCGCTGATAGCGGGCAAACATCTCAGTGGAAAACTGGCCGTTACGAAAACGCGGAACACGTAGGGTTATGGTTCCGACCCGGGTGGTAAGAGGATGCTCGCGTGTGCCGTTACGATAGCCCTTTCTTTTATCAGTACGTTCGTATGGCTCGGCTTGAAGCTGTTCGGTGGCTTGCGCCTGCAAAATCTGGTTCAATACCGATTCCAATAGCGCTGACACACCGGAATCCTTGTTATTGCCTAAAAATAGACGGTGCAAAAGATCTTGATCTACGGTAATCTGGTATTGAGCCATTTCAAATTCCTCCTCTCAGAATTTTGGTTTCTCCAACCTCTATTCTAACTGAGGAATTTGTTAATGGCTCCCCTATTTTTTTAGAAAACCATTTTTACACCATTATATGGACTCAACTGGCTGGCAGGGTAGGGTTGATTTGGCAGCGCAAGAGGGAATAAAGATGAAAAAAGTGATTAATCAGGAAATTATGAAAGAGACAAACAAAAAGAACATTTTAAATTTTATCCGGAAACACGCACCGGTTTCCAAAAAGGAAATTGCCGAGCAACTGGGACTCAGCCTGACTTCCGTTACTACCTTTACCCGGCAACTTATTAAAGAGGAGCGCATAATTCCCTGTGGGACAGCCAAATCAACCGGGGGAAGAAGATCTCTCCTTTACCGGGTTAACCCAACGGCCTTTTATGTTCTGGGGATTGATCTACAGGTTGACCGGATAATAAGCGTGGTTCTGGATTTTGGCGGAAGACCGGTTCAGACCCGGGAAATACCTTTAAAAAGCAGGAGTGAATGGCAGGTCATACCGCTTATAAATCAAGTAATCCGTGAGGCCGGGGAGGGCCGCCTGCGCATAAGCGGGGTGGGAATCGGTGTTCCGGGAATCGTGGAGACCGGGACGGGACGTATTGAATTCGCACCCAATTTGGGATGGAAAAATGTTAACCTGGGCCAACTGCTCGAGTTTAAGAACCCGCTGGTGATTGAGAACGAAGCCAATGCCGCCGCTTTAGGCGAGAAAACGTTCGGGGCCGGGCAGAACGCTTCCCATTTGGTTTATGTATCGGTGGGGATGGGAGTAGGATGCGGTTTATTGATGAACGGTCGCCTCTTTTCCGGTTGTTCCAATTATGCCGGGGAATTCGGTCATGTCACAGTGGAACCCGACGGTTTGCTTTGCCCATGTGGAAACCGGGGTTGCTGGGAGGTTTATACTTCCAACAAAGCAGCGTTGAGGCTTTACCAGGAGAAAACAGGGCGGGAAGCAGGTACCTTTGAAGATTTTTTGGCCTTGGTTTTTAGTAACGACCGGGCCGCCCTCGAAGTGCTGGATACAATTGTTAAGTATTTGGGCATTGGTATTGCCGGGATTATTAATGGAATAAATCCGGAGGTGGTGATTGTCGGCGGAAAAATAGCGGAAACAAAGAGCCTTATTTACAACAAGCTTTTGCAACAGGTCAAGGAACGGTCCCTGGATCGCGCTTTCAGTCAAATGCGTCTGGAGTTTTCGCCTTTGAAAAACATGGCTACGGCTTTGGGCGCGGCGGGAATGGTGATCGAAAAAATACTCAACGAACAAAACTATGTCCAAGAAAAGGAAAGCACGAAGTAAAATTAGGGAAGGAGGGTAAACGATCGCTTACTTACTTGGTTATGATATCGGAAGTTCGTCGATTAAAGCAACTTTGTTGGAAGCAGAAACCGGGAAAGTTATTTCCTCGGCGACCTCTCCCGAAACGGAGCTGGCAATAACAGCCCCTGAACCGGGGTGGGCCGAACAGGATCCGGAAACCTGGTGGGAACATGTTAAACTGGCCACCGCCAAGATTAGGAATGACAGCCGGGTGGATCTGCACGAGGTCCGGGCGGTCGGACTTTCCTATCAAATGCACGGACTGGTGTTGGTAGACAAAAATCTGCGTGTCCTGCGCCCGGCCATCATTTGGTGTGACAGCAGGGCCGTGGAGATAGGGGAGAAGGCTTTTCAAGCTTTGGGTCCGGAGGTCTGCCTCCGCCGTCTCCTGAATTCACCGGGTAATTTCACCGCGTCCAAGCTGAAATGGGTAAAAGAAAATGAACCTGGGATTTATGCGCAAGTTTATAAAATGATGCTTCCCGGGGACTATATCGCTTTGAAGATGACCGGCGAGGTGAAAACGACCAGTTCCGGCCTGTCCGAGGCGATTCTCTGGGATTATGTGGACCAGCGGCCGGCCGCCTTGGTGCTGGATTACTATGGTATTGACCAGGACCTGCTGCCGGAGCTGACACCGGTCTTTGCCGTGCAGGGGGAATTAACGCGGCAGGCGGCGGAGGAGTTGGGTCTGAGACCGGGAACAAAACTTTCCTACCGGGCCGGAGATCAGCCCAATAATGCTTTTTCCTTGAGTGTTTTGGCACCGGGCGAGGTGGCGACCACGGCCGGGACCAGTGGCGTGGTTTACGGCATAAGCGGGCAAGCGGTTTACGACCGGCTTTCCCGTGTCAATACCTTCATTCATGTCAACCATACCCCGGAACATCCCCGTTACGGCATACTTTTGTGTGTCAACGGGACCGGTATCCTTAACCGCTGGCTTAAAAATGTGATCGGTGGTTTGAGTTACGAAGAAATGAATGAATTGGCCGCAAAAGCGCCGGCCGGCGCCGGCGGGTTGGTCTTCCTTCCGTACGGCAACGGCGCCGAGCGCACCCTGGCGAACAGGAATCCCGGCGCTCTCCTGCACGGTCTGGATTTTAATCTTCACGGCCGTTCCCACCTCCTGCGCGCGGCTCAGGAAGGCATTGTCTTTGCCCTCCATTACGGGCTGGGAATCATGCGGGAGATGGGCATTACCGTGACCACCGTCAAGGCGGGAAAGGCCAATATGTTTTTAAGTCCCTTGTTCAGGGAAGTATTCGCCACCGTGACCGGCGCCTGCGTGGAACTTTATCATACCGACGGGGCACAAGGCGCTGCCCGGGGGGCGGGCGTGGGAGCCGGTATTTACCGGGATCCACAAGAAGCCTTCACCGGGTTGGCTTCGGCGGGGATCATTGAACCCAATAAAGATTTGGTCCCGGAGTATCAAGAACACTACGGAAAATGGGTGGAAATCTTGAAATATCAGCTGGATTTATAGAGAGTTTGATTAATTTGAGGGAGGGATAAAATAAAATGGAGAAATCATATCATGCGGTTTGCCGTTGGACATTCAATCCCGGCAAGGGGGGGTTTGTTCCCGCCGACATGCGGCCGGAATGGGACGCCCGGGTCTTGGATACCGCCGGGGTTGTGCGGTTAATTAAAGAAAAAATAGCTCCCCGGATGCCGGGCCATGTTGAATTGGGACTGGAAGTCCATTACGATACGGAAATTAATGAAGAAAATGCCCCGGCCGTAGCCGACGCACTGGTAGAGGCCGGGATGTCGCTGGCGATGATTACCCCCGGCGCCCACAGCCATTTTGCCTACGGTGGACCTGCTTCTTTGGATCCACGGGAAAGGGAGAAGGCAGAAGAATTAAGCCGTAAAACCGTGGATTTAGCCTATGGCCCTTTGCGTAAGGCCTGGCATACGGACCCCGAACTCTCTCCTTCCCTGGTGATTTGGAATGGTTCGTTCGGTTACGATCTGGCCACCCCCGCCCTCCGGCAAATGTACCAGAATCTTAAAGAGAGCCTGGCCGCGCTCTGTAAATACGAGGAGAAGGCCGGGGGGGAAATGTATATCGCCATTGAGCCCAAACCCAATGAAGGGCACCCGGCTATGTTGCTGCCTACCGTGGCTTCGGCGATTCTTTTCTTCCGGCGGCTGGAAGAGGAATTCGGGGTTTCCAGGGCCAAAAAAGGGGTAAATAAAGAGTTTGGGCATACAGAGATGATCGGCCTTGACCATGTTTACGACACAGTGGAGGAACTCGACAACAACGCCATGGTCCATATGCATCTGAACAGCCAGGGCTATAATGACGGAATTATTCTGGGCGGACCCGCGCGGTATGATATTGATCACGGTGTCCGGATTAACGGGATGAACATTGTCATTGCGGCCCTACTCCAGGAAGCGGGATATAAACGCTGGAAAGGCCATGATATGCAGGTCAGGCCCTATGACAATGAGGAGCAGGGTATCGACCGGGTAATAAGGAGCATCTTAAGCTGGGAGGCTTGCGCTCAGGCCGCCCGGGAACTGGATAACCGGGAACTTTTAAACTGCCTGGCGGCCCGGGAAACAGCGCGGGCGGAAGATATGATCCGGGAAGCAGTGGTGGCTGCCCAGAAATATTTTGATCAGATGTATAAATAACCGCCAATTGTTCACAATATGAACGGTATCACAGAAACAGAAACAAAAGCGGTGAAGTCGCGACTTCACCGCTTTTGTTTCGTTGGCAGGTAATTTACCGGGTTACCGGTTCAGTTGGTAGTAGAGTTCGTTCCAACGAAGTTCATTTTTGAATTGGCGAATGTCTGTGTTGTCGTCGATTAACAGGAATTCTATGCCGGCAATTTCGGCAAAGTTTTCCAAGTACTCCTTGGTAATCGCCTGACTGAATCCGGTATGGTGGGCGCCGCCGGCCAGAATCCAGGCTTCCGCAGAGATCCGGAGATTGGGCAGGGGAATCCACAGGGCCCGCGCTACCGGTAATTTCGGAAGGTCCGCCTCGGGCGCAACGACTTCAATCTCGTTAACCAACAGGCGGTAACGACTGCCCAGATCAATAAGGGAGGCGTTTACACCCCGGCCGGCCGGAACATTAAAGACCAGGCGGGGAGGATCGGCTTTGCCGCCAATGGACAACGGGTGGATTTCCAGGGCAGGCCGGCCCGCGGCGATTGACTCACAAACCTCGAGCATGTGAGCGCCCAAGACTTTCATGTTGTCTTTCACCAGATGATAAGTATAGTCCTCCATAAAGGAAGTACCGCCTTCAAGACCATGGCCCATAACCTTCATGGCCCGGACCAGCGCCGCTGTTTTCCAGTCCCCCTCGGCGCCAAAACCGTAACCGGCAGCCATTAAACGTTGTACCGCCAGCCCCGGTAACTGTTTTAAACCGGTTAAATTCTCAAAAGTGGTGGTAAATCCCTTGAAACCGCCTTCTTCAAGGAATCTTTTCATCCCCAGCTCAATCTTGGCCGCTTCGACCAGCGAGTCCCTTTGGGCGCCGCCGGGTCCAAGTTCCGGCTGGATATTATATTTGCTTTCGTATTCTGCGAGTAACGCCTTGATCTCGTCCTCTTTGACCGCTTCCACATAGGCCACCAGATCGCCCAGGCCGTAACCGTTGACGGAGAACCCCAGTTTAATCTGGGCGCCTACTTTGTCGCCTTCGGTGACGGCGACTTCTCTCATATTGTCTCCAAAACGGGCAAATTTGGCTCCTTGGAGGTCATCCCAAGCCAGGGCCGCCCGGATCCAAACTGCCAGTTGGTCAATGACCTCTTCATCCTGCCAGTAACCGACGATGACTTTGCGGGCTTTTCCCATGCGGGTGCAGATAAAACCATATTCCCGGTCTCCGTGGGCGGACTGGTTCAAATTCATGAAATCCATGTCAATTTCCGACCAGGGAATCTCCCGGTTGAACTGAGTGTGGAGATGTACCAAAGGTTTTTGGAGTATTTTTAAACCGGCGATCCACATTTTGGCCGGAGAAAAGGTGTGCATCCAGGTAATAAGGCCGATACAGTCGGGGGAACTGTTGGCGTCTATACACAAGTTCAAGATGGTCTCCGGAGAAGTCAGAACCGGCTTGAAAACAACTTTGACCGGAATTTTACTGTTCTCCGACAGACTCCGGGCGATAATTTGCGAGTGTTCCGCAACTTTTTTTAAGGTTTCTTCACCGTAAAGATGTTGGCTTCCGGTGACAAACCAAACCTCTTTTTGGGCAAAATCAATCATCATTAACAATCCTCCTTTAAGTAAAATGATCCAGGGGCAAAGGTCTTTAAGAAGGTTTCATTGTACGTGACCTTAGACTAGGTCCGTGGTATAGCGGAGACCGTAACTTACAAAACTCTGCACCACCTTTCCAAGGATATATCATTTCGCAGGAAGGCAGAGCTTAAAAAGAATGGAAAGCGATCAGGAAAGAATAACCAAGAAGGCGGGGTTTGGTTATTTTATTTTATTGTTCGGAATTGGCAGTCAATAATCCTTCCCTTTTTTTCTTTTTGTTAAAAAATAAATAAAAAAATATAAACTTTGGCGGCCTGTTGAGGCTCACGCCCGGGTTGAGGCAAGTGCCGGCTCGTTTGCTGCCGGGCATCGCACCGGTTAGTCCTGCCCAACCAGGATTTTAAAGAGCAATGTTTTAGATATATGATAAAATAAATATAAGATGCCCCTTGGCAAAAGAACCATGAGGATAAAGAAAAGGAGTACGTAACGAATACGTAACCAAGCAGTAACTTGATTAGGGAAAAAGGGTTTGAGGAGGGTAAATAATGCCGGATGTAATCTTGGGAAAAACAGGGTTGGTAGTAAATAAAAACGGATTTGGGGCGCTTCCCATCCAACGTGTTACCAAAAAGGATGCGGTATATATCTTGCAAAAGGCATTTTATAATGGGATTAATTATTTTGATACAGCAAGAGCATATTCCGACAGCGAGGAAAAACTCGGCGCCGCCTTTTCTTATACCAGAGACAAGATTGTTATCAGTACCAAAACGGGAGCAAAAACGGTGGATGATTTTTGGCGGGATTTGGAGCAAAGCCTGCGCAATTTACAAACAGATTACATTGATATTTATCAGTTTCATAATCCGGCTTTTTGTCCAAAACCAGATGATGAATCCGGGCTTTATAATGCGATGTTAAAAGCAAAGAAACAAGGAAAGATACGTTTTATCGGTATTACCAACCATAGATTGAAGGTGGCAAAAGAGGCGGTAGAAGCAAATTTATACGATACGCTACAATTTCCCTTTTCTTATCTGGCAAACGAGGAAGAGAAAAAAATCGTCGAATTATGCAGGAGTAAAAATATAGGCTTCATAGCGATGAAAGCTTTGGCCGGAGGATTAATCACCGATTCGGCAACAGCCTATGCTTATCTTGGCCAGTTTGACCATGTGGTGCCCATCTGGGGTATCCAAAGGGAAAAAGAACTGGACGAATTCTTACTTTATAATGTTGAACCACCCGTTTTGACAGAGGAGAGAAAAGAAAGGATTGCCCGGGAAAGAAGAGAACTTTCCGGTGATTACTGCCGGGGGTGCGGCTATTGTCTGCCTTGCCCGGCAGGAATTGAAATCAACATGTGTGCCAGGATGAGTCTTCTTCTCCGCCGTGCCCCGCAAGATGATTTTTTATCAGAGGAATGGCAGAAGAAGATGGTAAAAATCGAAGATTGTCTACACTGCAATGAATGCGTAAGCAGATGTCCCTATGACCTGAATGCCCCGGAATTATTACGAAAAAACTATGAGGATTATAAGACGTTTTTAAGATGAAATCCCGCCGTTACACTAAAAAAACCTCTGTCAAAACAGAGGTTTAATTCTTTTTGTCTGGCAGCCCCGGAAGGAGTCGAACCTTCGACCAACGGTTTAGGAAACCGCTGCTCTATCCTCTGAGCTACGGGGCCGTAGCTGGCGCGCCCGGTAGGATTCGAACCCACGACCTTTTGATCCGTAGTCAAACGCTCTATCCAGCTGAGCTACGGGCGCAAGAAAACTTTCTTCTATAATATTACCATAAAGGCGGGTACCGGTCAAGATAAAGCCGGGGTCGGGATAGTGTCAAGACACGGCAGGCTTTTAAGACCCCGCTTTCAGCCAACAGGCATTATAACAGCATTGTATCGAGGAAGATTTTTATAGCCAACCCCGGTTATAGCGGAACCGCCTCATAATCGCAGGATATGCCATAAATTGAAAATTGAAGGAATTGTTGAGGCCAGTGTATAATTAAGTTCGCAATTTCAAAGAGGCAGAGCCGCCGGGACTTTGCAACGGCAAGTTGCGGCAACAGGCCAAAAGGGTGTTGCCGTACGGCTAACCATTAAGAATAAAAAATAAAAAAGGCAGGTGTTATAGGGTGACAACCGTATTATATGTTGAACCCAGACGGAAAATTGGGAAAAGAGACCCCAAAATATTTGGACATTTTATCGAACATTTTCACCGGCAGATATATGGGGGAATTTACCAACCGGGTAGTATTCTTGCCAATGAGGCCGGGTTTCGGAAAGATGTGATCCAGGCTTTACGGGATATTAAAGCCTCTATTATCCGCTGGCCGGGCGGGTGCTTTGCCTCCTCCTACCATTGGAAGGACGGGGTCGGCAAAGATAGGGTACCAACATATGATAAGGCGTGGAGAGTTGAAGAGCCCAATACTTTCGGTACCGATGAATTTATCGAATTTTGTAGACAAGTGGGGGCCGAACCATATATTTGTACCAATGCGGGTACCGGTACACCGGAAGAGATGAGTGAATGGGTGGAATACTGTAATTTAAAAACCGAAGGGAAATGGGCAAAGAAACGGATTGCCAACGGAAATGAAGAACCCTTTAACGTTAAATATTGGAGCATAGGAAATGAAAATTATGGGACTTGGGAAATGGGAGCCAAGGAAGCCAGGGAGTGGGGTAGATTTGTCCTGGAAGCGGCAAAAATGATGAAGAGGGTGGATCCAGCCATCGAAATACTGGCGGCAAGTATCCCTGATCTTGATTGGAATATTCATCTGTTAAAAGAAGCAGGTGATTTCCTTGATTGGATTTCCATCCATAAGTACTGGGATGAAACTTGGTTTACCAACGATTTGTCAAACTATGAAACCTGTATGGTATATACTTTATCTATTGAAGAACCCATTATTAAAGCCAAGCACATTCTGGGCGCCCTGGGATATCTGGGGAAAATACGCATCGCCTTTGATGAGTGGAATTTACGGGGATGGTATCATCCGAATGTCTTTCATTTTGAAAATGTCCCGGCGGAGGAATGTGCAAAAGCAAGAGATGCCAACGACCTCAACGCCAGTTACACGATGGCTGATGCGGTTTTTAGCGCCTGTTTCCTCAATCAGTGCTTAAAACATTGCCAAATTGTCGGTATGGCCAATTTCGCGCCGGCGGTTAACACACGGGGTGCGATCTTCACCCATGACCGGGGGTTAATCCTCAGACCCGCCTATCATGTATTTAAACTTTACACCAATTATCTGGGGGATGAGGTTGTTGACAGTTGGACCCCGGAAAGAAATTCTTTTACTGTGGCCTATAAAGGGAAAAGCTACAAAATACCTTCGCTCGATTTAATTCCTACCATAAGCAATAATGGCAAGGAATTGAGAATAGCCATCGTTAACAGGCATCCTGATAAAGCCGCCAAACTCAAAATTAATACCGGTTCCTTTAAAGACCCCAATCATATTAAACTATACAGTGTTTGGGGGAAAAGCAAGGATTCCTTCAACGATCTTGACAAGCCGGAGGAAGTAACCATTACAGAGCATTGCTTAAACAACATTTCACGTGATGATCTTCAAATTGAAGTTCATCCTCATTCGGTTAATGTTTTAGTGTTATGGTAAAGGGCCGCCTCCCCCTATAAATTGCATACCGGAAAAAGATATGCTAAAATAGACAAAGTTCCCGGTCGTGAGCAGCAACAACGAAACGGAGGTGGCGTTATGAACCGCACGCCTACATCTACGCCGCTCGGCGAAGAAATCCTGAAAAAACTGTTGGTCTTTCAAAGAAACGAAATTACCGAGTACCATATATACAGCCTGCTCGCGGCGAAAGTTAAGGACGGGGAAAACCGGAGGGTATTAAAGAAAATCGCCGGGGAGGAACTGGCGCATTATGAGTTTTACCGGAAATTCACCCAAAAAAGCATTAAACCGCAGCGGTGGAAGATTTTCCTCTTTTACTGGATGGCCCGGATCTTCGGGTTGACTTTCACCTTGAAACTGATGGAAACCGGTGAGGAGCAGGCGAAAAAGGCCTATAACGAAATCTATACTGAACTGCCGGAAGTGCAGAAAATCGCGGAGGAGGAAGACCGGCACGAGCACGAACTCCTCAATCTCATTGCCGAGGAGCACCTTAACTACGTAGGTTCCGTTGTCCTCGGGCTCAACGACGCACTGGTCGAACTCACCGGAACCCTGGCCGGGTTGACTTTTGCCCTCCAAAACACCCGGTTGATTGCTTTGGCCGGTTTGATCACCGGCGTGGCGGCATCGTTCTCCATGGGCGCCTCCGAATATCTCTCCACCAAGACGGAGGGAGGCGGCGGACAGGAACCGTTCAAATCCGCCCTCTACACCTGGACAGCCTATCTGATTACCGTGGCCGCGTTGATCCTTCCCTTCCTCTTGCTGACAAACTACCTTCTCAGCCTGGTTATTACTTTACTGGTGGGGATCCTGATCATTCTTCTCTTTAATTTCTATATCTCCGTCGTCAAAGACCTGCCTTTCCGCCGGCGGTTCCTGGAAATGACCGTCATCAGCCTCGGGGTGGCGGCTTTGAGTTTCAGTATCGGCTATTTGATCCGCCTTCTCCTGGGGGTGGACCTCTAGCCGCCGGATAAGCGGGGCGCAGTTTTTGAATACCGAATATTCTTTCCGGTCGAAGAGGATTTTTGTCTTTAAGGCATGGGGTATTTCCGAAGTTTCGAAAAAGAGGGTGCCTGTGGATGAAAGAAGTGGCTAAAAGAGACAGAACCCACAGCCTGGGGGAAGAAAAAATCACCCGGCTTTTACTGCGTTTTTCCCTCCCGGCCACCCTGGCCATGGCCGTCAATGCCTCTTACAATATTGTCGATACCATTTTTGTCGGACGGCTGGGGGCCGGGGCCATTGCCGCCCTTTCCATCTGTTACCCGGTGCAGATGCTCCTGGGCGCCATTGCCATCGGCACAGGGATTGGCGCCGGCTCTCTGATCGCCCGCTCTTTGGGGGCGCAAGACCAAAAGAGGGCATCCGTTGTAGGCGGACAGGTTTTTTTCTTGAGCCTCCTTTTTGGCCTGGCGGCAACTTTAACCGGTCTTTTCTACCTCCGGCCTTTGCTTGTCTTCTTTGGCGCCACCCCGGAAATCCTCGAAGCGGCCGTAGAGTATATGTCGGTAATCGCCAACGGCGCCTTCTTTTTGTTCTTCATTATGATGATGAACCATGTAACGCGGGCGGAGGGGAATCCCACCCTCGCCATGGTGGTGATGATCGCTTCCGCGGTCATAAATATCATCCTGGATCCCATTTTCATCTTCGGCCTGGGGATGGGGATAAGGGGTGCCGCGGTGGCGACAGTCCTTGCGAAAATAGCGGGGGTTGCCATTCAATTATGGTATTTTCTCACGGGCCGCAGCGCGCTGGCCATTTCCTGGAAGCATCTCCGCCCCAATCTCCGGATTGTCTGGGATATATATAAAGTGGGCTTGCCTTCTCTGTTAATTCAGATCTCCGGCAACCTGGCCATCATCATCGCCAACCAGATTCTTGGCGGTTTCGGCTATATCCCCATTGCGGTGATGGGGATCGTCCTCCGCATGCAAATGTTGGCCTTCATGCCGGTGATCGGTATTTCCCAGGGGTTGCTCCCGATTGTCGGGTACAACTTTGGCGCCCGAAAACGCCGGCGGATCCGGGAGGCCTTATTTAAAGGAGCCGCCGCCGGCAGCCTTTTCTCGGCTTTGGTCGGGATCGCCTTTTTTCTTTTCCCCGGCTTTTTCCTGCGGATTTTCACCGGTGATGCCCAAGTGTTGGCGGTCGGGACCGGAGCCCTCCGGGTTATGGTTTTGATCTACCCTCTCCTGGGCCCGCAAACCGTTTCCATCACTTTTTTCCAGGCTATCGGCAAAGGCCTTCCTTCCCTCTTCCTCTCTGCGCTGCGTCAGTTCATTATTTATGTTCCCCTGCTCTTTCTCTTACCGCGTTTCTTAGGTCTCGCCGGAATCTGGACCGCCACTCCCGTCGCCGACCTGCTTGCTTTTCTCATCACTCTCTTCCTTGTCCTCCGGGAATTCCGCCGCCAAGGGATCCCCCTTTCCCGTGCAAAGGAGATATAATCAATCAACAATTTTAAATTCCAAAGAGAGTTAACCGTCGCCCAGGCGAAGGCAAAGTTGGCCGCCTTTAACAACTGCGTCTTCTTACAAGTGCTTTTGGCAAACCCGGCAGCTTTTTCAGGGGGTTTACACCAAGAAAGAAGCGGAGAAAATTGATGATTCCCCGGGTTAGCTCGTCAAAGATGGTGGTAAGATAGAGACCCGGCAAGCCCCATTCGAGATAAAAAATGGCGAAAGCGGAGAACCCGACAACAAAAATGGTCCCGAAAATTTGTGAATAAAGCATCCATTTGGTATCCCCGGTGGCGCGGATGGCATGGCCCGAGACAATGTTGGATGATTGGAAAACCAGGAAGAACCCGGAGATACGGAGGAGTTGGGCCGCTCTCGCCAGAACCTCCGGGTCGGAAGTAAAGTTCCGGATTAAAGTCCCGGGGATGAGCGCAAAAGTCAACCCCATAAGCGCACAGATGGCAACCGAGACCTTCTGGGCGTAAAGGGCAATTTTTTTGGCGTCGGCAAACCTTTCCTCCCCCCAGTACTGGCCGACTATGGTCATGGTGGCTTTGGCCAAACCCATATAAATCAAAACCGGGATCGTCTGCAAGCTGGTGACCAGCGAATAAATGCCGATGGCCATCTCGTCAATCTGGTTTAAAAACCGGACCAGAACCAGATTCCCTGCTTGATAAAGAAAGATCTCCACCCCGCTGGGCAGGCCGAGGCGGACAATTTCCCGGAACGGTTGCCACTCCGGTTTAAACAGGGCTTTTACCTCGAGGGGGAAAGGCAAATTACCCTGAAGGAAGAGGCTGAAGAGGAGGATGGCGCCACCAACCAAGTTGGCGATTAAAGTAGCCAGCGCGGCGCCTTGTAAGCCCAGGGCGGGAAGACCCCAGTGCCCAAAGATCAGGAGCCAATCCAGGAAAATATTGAGAACACTTTTTATTACCCCCACCACCATAATCGGGCGGGTGGCGCCTACGGCTTCCAGGATCGAGGAAGCCGCAATCTCGATGCCGAAGAAAATCATATAAACCGCTATAATACGGACGTAAACCGCGGAAAACCGGAGAATATCACCGGTGGCGCCGAATAACGAAAAAATGCCCTCGGCGCCGATAAACCAGAGCAGAAAAAGACTGGTGGAGATGAGCGTAAGATAAAAAAAGGCCGACTGGCTCAATTGCTGTGCCCGGTGGTAATCTCTTCTCCCGATGTTTTGCGCCACCAAAACAGTCAAGCCGGTAGCAATGGCAAAAAAGATAAAGGACATGGCGTTGTAAGGGATCATGACATTCCCTATAGCCGCCAAATAACGGGCATCCAGGTTGCCGACAAAAGCCCGGTCGATTAAGAGCATGAGATGATGGGTAATCCGCTGGATCATAATCGGCACGGCAATAGAAAGCATCATCCGCTTTTCCGTTGACTTTCTCCGCTTCTCCATTCCCGGAAAACCCTTCCCTAAACACTATTTCTTTACCATATTATCTTAATCCAGGAAAAAATCAAGAGAAAAATTAAGAAAAATTCCTTAATAAAATTGTCAATAACCCCGTCCCTTGGGCGCCCTTCCGGGGCTTCCCGTTTCGTCAGGAATCCTTGGCAACTTCTCTACCGTTCCTTCCGCATTTTATCTGTTGACAGCCGCCCGGTTTCAAGTTAGGTTATATAATAGGAAAGCGGTAACGGAGGTTTTTTGGGGTGGGAGAAGTGAACCGGGCAAAAGAAGATGAGAAATTTATGGCCGTAGCCCTGGAAGAAGCATGGAAAGCATATGCCGTAGATGAAGTGCCGGTGGGAGCGGTCATTGTTTACGAAGGAGAGGTCTACGCCCGGGCCCACAACCTCCGGGAGACGCTGGCTGATCCCACCGCACATGCGGAAATACTGGCGATCAGGGAAGCAGCGGAAAAACGGGGCAGTTGGCGGTTGGAAGGCATGACAATCTACGTAACCCTCGAACCGTGCCCGATGTGTGCCGGAGCTATGGTCAATTCCCGTCTGGACCGGCTGGTTTTTGCCGCTTTTGATCCCAAGGGAGGAGCAGTTTCCTCCCTTATGAATCTGGTGCAGGATGAGCGTCTGAATCACCGCTTGGAAGTAACGGAAGGAATCATGAAGGAGGAAGCCGGGGCTCTGCTCCGGAGTTTTTTTCAAAGAAAAAGGAAATCTTGTTTACCGAAAAACCCTTGACCTTTAGTCAAACAGTGTGTAAAATTTGAAGTAGCGGGTAAAATCTTTTCTTCTGGCTTTTTATTTAAGGAGAGATGGCTGAGTGGTCGAAAGCGCCCGCCTCGAAAGCGGGTAGGGGTTCACGCCCCTCGCGAGTTCGAATCTCGCTCTCTCCGCCATTTTTCTACCCGCCCGCCTTTCCTGTCAGGGGAGAGAAGGCGCCGGGCTTGAAGCGCCTGCAAAATCTATGTACAACCGGAGAGATGGCCGAGAGGTCGAAGGCGCACGCCTGGAGAGCGTGTAGACGTTAACGCGTCTCCTGGGTTCGAATCCCAGTCTCTCCGCCAAAGAAAATCACCGGCATCGCCGGTTTTTTTAAAAAAATCACCATCTTTTCCTGGTTTTTGCCAAGTCAAAATCTTGTTTTTCGGTTGAAAAGATGATATACTAAACTGAGCATTTGTATTGGTCGTGCTAGACGGGGAGGTAGCGGTGCCCTGTACCTGCAACCCGCTATAGCAGGGTCGAATTCCGTCTTGAGGCGGTTTTTTGTAGAACCGGCCCCGGCAAGTAGCGTTGAAGGCCGGGTCCTGTGCAACGGAAGCCGGTGAACCCCGCCAGGTCCGGAAGGAAGCAACGGTAAGCCGGATGTTCCGTGTGCCGCAGGGGTGCCTGGCTGGAGCCAACTGCCGGTGTACGTCTGGAAAAAACTTGTCGAGAGACGGTGCACGACCTAATTTTACCCGCCTGACGGCGGGTTTTTATAAAATTTGGGAATTCAGGAAAAACAAAAGGAAACATACTTATGGCGGTGATTAAAGCTTTAGCCCGGGCGAAAATAAATCTTTCTTTGGACATTAAGGGGAAAAGGCCCGACGGATACCATGAGATAGAAACCGTGATGCAGACCATCAGCCTGTCCGACCGGCTTCTTTTCCGGCCCGCTTCCTCTTTACTGCTGGAATCCTCCGATCCATCCCTGCCGGTGGATGAAAGCAATACAATATTACGGGCCGCCCGCTTGTTGCAAAAATATTCCGGAAGAAACTACGGGGCAAAAATAATCTTGAAAAAAAGGATACCGGTCGGCGCCGGGTTGGGGGGAGGGAGTGCGGACGCCGCCGCCACTCTGGTGGCTTTAAACCGTTTGTGGGGACTGGATCTTCCCCCAAAGGTTCTGCTGGAACAGGCGGCGCTCGTCGGCAGTGACGTCCCCTTTTGCCTGACCGGGGGGACGGCCTTGGCCCGGGGAAGAGGAGAAAAGATAACCCCCTTGCCCGCCCTTCCCCCGGTCCGTATTCTGTTGGCCAAACCCCCGTTTTCCATCGCGACCGCCGCGGTCTATAAGCATTTTAAGCTTTCCCCGGACGAACGGCATCCCGAGACGGGAAAAATCGTTCAGGCTGTTAAAAAAGGGAAAATTCAGGAAGTGACCGCTTGGTGGGGAAACCTCTTGGAAGAGGTTAGTTTCACCCTCTTCCCGGAGCTTGCGGCGGCGAAAAAATGGCTGGAAGGTTACGGACTCCCGGCCCGGATGTCGGGGAGCGGTCCGACTATTTTTGCCTTCCTGCCGGCAGATTTTACCGGGAGCCTGGAGATTAAGAGGGTTTTGGCGGCAAAAGGTTGGTGGACTTACGAAGGATATTTGGCCGGCAAAGGGGTGGAGATCTATTCATGCCGGCAGGAACAGGAGGGAAATCATGCCGAGAAAACCGTTGACCCCCATTGATCTCAATAGTTATAGACCTTTGAGGGAACTGGTTTTTGAAACGGTGCGGGAAGCGATTATTACCGGGCAATTGCCGCCCGGTGAACGGATCATGGAGACCCAACTGGCCGAAGAACTGGGGGTGAGCCGGACTCCGGTACGGGAAGCCATACGCAAACTGGAGCTGGAAGGATTGGTCGCCATCATTCCCCGGAGAGGCGCCTATGTGGCCGGATTGTCCCTCAAAGATATCATTGAAGTCTTTGAGATCCGCGGCGCCCTGGAGGGTTTGGCGGCTGCTCTGGCGGCGGAGAGAATTACCGACGAAGAATTAGACAAGCTCGAACGGCACCTTGTCAAGAGCGCCGAATTAATCGGCCGTGCGGACCTTGAAGGCATGGTGGAGATCGATACGGGATTTCATTTGCTCTTGTATGAAGCCAGCCGCAATAAGCGCCTGGCGAATATTATCAGCAATTTGCGGGAACAAATTCATCGTTTCCGGCAAACTTCTCTTTCTTATCCGGGACGAATGAAAGATGCTTTGGAAGAACATCGAAAAATTGTGGAAGCTATTTCCGCCCGTAATCCTGAACTCGCTCGTGAACTCGCCCAGGAGCATATTGAAAATGCGGAAAACAGTATTATGCAAGTGATCCGGGCGGAAAAAGCAAAGGGGGAAAAAGGATGGACGCCATAGTTCTCGGCGGGGCGGAGAATTCAAAAACTATGAAAAAAATGGCCGGTTCCAGATATGAAGCGCAAATTGAGATCACGGGCCTGCCGATGATCAATTTTGTACTTGACGTTTTAGAAAAAATGGAAAGCATTGAGAAGATTATCGTTGTCACCCCGGACGAAGTTGCCGCCGGCATCAAAGGGAAAAAAATATGGAAAGTGCTTCCTCCCGGCGCGAACATGGTGGAAAGCCTGAACAAGGCTTTGGCCTTCTGCCCCCGGGGAGAACAAGTGTTGATTCTTACTTCGGACATTCCTTTGATTACCGCCGAGGCGCTGGGTGATTTTTTACAGAAATGCCGGGAGAGAAAAGCCGATATTTATTATTCTCTTGTTCCCCGGGAGATTATTGAAGGGAAATATCAGGGGGTAAAAAGAACCTATGTCCGTTTGAAAGAGGGAACCTACACCGGGGGAAACGTTGTGATGCTGGATCCCAAAGTCGTTTTGGAACATGGGGACAGTATTCGTCAGGCGGTTGCCTTAAGGAAACACCCTCTCAAGCTCTGCCGTTTGTTGGGAATAAAATTTTTCCTTAAATTTTTGGCCGGCAGGTTAACCGTGCCGGAAGTGGAAAGGCGAGTGGAGGAGATTTTAAAAATCAAGGGAGCCGGGATTGTCTCTTTGTATCCGGAAATTGGCATCGATGTGGACAAACCCAGTGATTTACAACTGGTGCGGGCTGTGCTGGAAAGCAAAGAGCCTTTAGGGTTATAAAAAAAGGACATTCGTTTACCCGGGCACCTGCCAGGCAGGTGCTTTTTTCTTGCCGCTTTTTAAAGAAAGACGGAAGGAGCATGGGGGATAATGACGTTTAAAAATTGGTAAAACAAAAAAAGGATTTTTCCAATTGATGTCGAATTAACCCTACGCTTACATTATTTACAATAAGAGGTGAAATTATGAACATTACTGATGTACGTTTGAAAAAACTTAATAACGGAAGCAAGATGAAGGCGATTGCTTCAATTACCATCGATGACGCTTTTGTCGTCCGGGAGATCCGGGTAATAGAAGGGCAAAACGGGTTGTTTGTCGCCATGCCGAGCAGGAAAATCCCTTCCGGTGAATTCAGAGACATCGCCCATCCGATTAATTCCGAAACCCGCCAGTTAATTCAGAACCTTATTTTGGAAGAATACGAAAAAGCGGAGTAAGGCAAACCCAAGGAAAGAAACCGGGTATAATGTTGAAATAGCCGCTGCCGTTCTGCAGCGGCATTTTCAACGTCAGGGCTCAACAGTTCAAGCTCTTGACATCCAAATAGCATATTTGTTATAATCTTAGGCGGAATGGGGCGTCGCCAAGCGGTAAGGCACGGGACTTTGGATCCCGCATCGTTGGTTCGAATCCAGCCGCCCCAGCCATCTGTAGACCAACGGCCCTGCCATGGCAGGGCTTTTCTTGGTTTGGCCTGATTTCCCCGGAGGAACGGTTAAAGGGCCCGTCGCTACGATAAAATACTATTAAGTAGTATAAAGTGCGGAGCGGGGGAGTGATCGCGGCTCATTTTCGGGCCTAAACGGGCATAAGGAGGATTTATTGATGTCCGGGTTACAAGTACTAATTCTGGCGGCCGGCAAAGGAAAAAGAATGAAATCGGCCTTGCCCAAGGTCTTGCATCCTGTTTGCGGGGTGCCGATGGTCCAATATGTGCTCTGGGCGGCGGAGAAGCTGGGCGGGCAAAAGCCTTTGGTGGTTGTAGGGTATCAAGGGGAAACAGTATCCGCTGTTTTGGGGGAACAGGCGGATTATATATGGCAAAAGGAACAACTCGGGACCGGTCATGCCGTTAAAATCGCCGCCCGTAGCCTGGAGGGGTTCACCGGCGATCTTTTGGTCCTTTATGGCGATACGCCGTTGATTTCCACCGCCACTCTGGAGAAGCTAACGGCTGCTCACAGGGAAAAGAAGGCGGCGGCAACTCTGCTCAGTGTGGAGGTGGCGGAGCCCGCCGGTTACGGTCGGGTCGTCCGGGACAAGGACAACCGGGTTGCCGCCATTGTGGAAGAAAGCGAGGCGACGGCTGCGGAAAAGTTGATTACGGAAGTAAATACCGGTATCTATTGTTTCCGGTTTCCGGATCTGGCCGAAGTAATCACTGATCTTCAGGCCGATAACGCCCAGGGGGAATATTACCTCACTGATGTCGTGGCCTTGCTGCGGCGCAAAGGGCGGACGGTCGAGGCGGTCAAAAGCGACGACCCCGCCGAGATTCTAGGTCCCAACGACCGGAAAGCGTTGGCGGAAACCGAAAGAATAATGCGGGCGAAAATTATCAACTATTGGTTGGAGGAAGGCGTTACTTTTGTCGATCCGGCAGATACCTACGTGGATCCCCGGGTTAAACTTTCCCCGGATACCACTATTTACCCGGGCACACTTCTTTACGGAAAAACCTCCATCGGGGGCAATTGCCGGCTGGGACCCTATACGCAAATCACCGACAGCGCGATTGGGAACGGGTGCCATATCAGCTTTAGTGTGGTCAACCAGACCCGGATCGGCGATAACGTGGATGTAGGACCTTATGCACACATCCGTCCGGGTACCGTGGTGGAATCCGGGGCGCGGGTTGGTGATTTTGTCGAAATAAAAAACAGCCGCATTGGTTCGGGCAGTAAAGTTTCCCACCTCAGCTATATCGGTGACTGCCAGGTTGGGACCGGAGTCAATATTGGCGCCGGTACCATTACCTGTAATTTTGACGGGAGAACCAAACACCAAACCATTATCAAGGACGGGGCTTTTATCGGGAGTAATACTAATCTGGTCGCGCCGGTGGTGGTCGGGGAAAACTCCTTAACCGGTGCCGGTTCTACAATTACAAAGGATGTTCCCGACGGGGCACTGGGCATTGCCCGGGCCCGTCAGGTGATTAAAGAAAACTGGACGCGCCGTCGAGAAAAAGATTGATTGCCCTTTCCGGGAGTTAATGGTATAATGTTTTTGGTTTTCAAGAATGGGATCAGGAGGTTGCGGATAGATGGAAGCTATATTAACAGCACAGATTCGTGAAGAAAGCGGAAAAGAAATTTCCCGCCGGCTGCGCGCAAAAAAACAGCTACCGGCTATTTTATATGGCAAGAACCATAAAAAGCTGGTTGTTGATGAACGGGAAGTCCAGAAACTTTTGAATGTCCATGGCATGTCGCGCTTAATTAAACTAAGAGTTGAAAATCCGGAGAAAAACAAGACGGAAGAACATTCAGTCCTCATTAAGGACGCGCAGTTTCACCCGGTGAAGGGGAACATTCTTCATCTGGATTTGTATGAAGTCTCCCTGGATCATAAAGTAACGCTGAAAGTTCCCTTGGTTATAACCGGTGAAGAAGACCGGGTTAATGATGGTTCAATTATCGAACAGATGTTGTATGAAATAGAAATCTCTTGTCTGCCGACGGAGATTCCGGAAAAGATCGAAGTGGACGTCTCCGGACTTAAAATGAATGAAGTGATAACTGCCGGGGATTTAAAAATTCCGGAAGGGGTTGACTTGGTAACTTCCCCCGAGGAATATGTAGTATCTGCCTCCAGTCCCAAGGTGGAATTACCGGAAGCGGAAGAAAAAGCTGAAGAGGGCGAGGAAGCTCCCTCCACCGGTGAAGGAACAGACAAAGAAGAACAAGAAGAAGAATAAAGTTATGGATTATCTGGTGGTTGGTTTGGGAAATCCCGGAAAAGAGTACGAGTTAACCCGGCATAACGCCGGGTTTTTGGTCGTGGATTATTTGTTGAAGCAGTTAAAGGCTGGAACCTCTTTTCCGGACTGTGCGAGTTTGGTTGCCCGGGGACGGTGGGGAGAAAAAAAGGTTTTACTGGCCAAGCCGGAAACATTTATGAATCTCAGTGGAAAAGCACTACAAATGTTGATTTTAAAGTATGGTGTTCCCCTTTCCCGGACAATAATAATACTTGACGACCTTGCCCTTCCTTTTGGCGTTGTCCGGTTGCGGCCCCGGGGAGGGACCGGAGGCCATAACGGGCTTGCCTCTGTGCTTTCGGTCACCGGTGAAGATATACCCAGGTTACGGGTGGGGATTGGAAAACCTCCTGAGGGCATGAAACCGGCGGATTTTGTTCTCAGTCCCTTCCGGCCGGAAGAACAAAAATTGCTTCCCGAGGTTCTGTCCTGGGCAGGACAGGCGGTTTTAACCTGGATTGACCGGGGCGCAGCAGAAGCGATGAGCAGGTATAACGGGTATATTTTTTCTCTGCGGGAAAACGGCCCGGATAAGCGGTAGAAACATTTATCACGTTGTAATTGTTAACCGGTATAACCGTGGGTTTCTTGACGCTTCCCGGCATAGAATGGATTATGAGGCTGATTCTATTTGTTATGTTCGATAAGGAGGCGCCGTTCTTGTTTTCTTGGTTAACAAAGAAAATTATTGCTCAACCCGGGGTTGGAGAGCTTTTCCGGTTGGTGAAACAGAAAGAAAAAACCTTTGTCCAGGGGATAAGCGGCAGCCAAAAATCCTTTTTATTGGCCGGTTTATGGCAGGAGTTACCCCGGAGTTTGCTGGTGATTACTTATACTCCGTCAGAGGCGGAAAAAATCGCCGCCGACTTACGGTCAATACTCAAAGAAGAGGCGGGAGAAATCACGGTTTTTCCGGCTTATGATTTACTGGCCCACGAGGAGGCTTACGAAAAGGAGACCGCCGGTACCCGTCTTGCCGTCCTTGGCCGGCTGGCCCGGGGCGGACGGTTATTGGTGGTGACCTCCTGGCCTGCCCTCCGCAGAAAAGTTGTGCCGCCGGCAGTCTGCAAAGAGTATATTTTCCGGTTGGAACTGGGACAAGAGATAAAACGGGAATTATTTCTCCAAAAACTGGTGGATATGGGGTTCGAAAGAACGGAAAAGGTTAACCGGATCGGGCAATTTAGTGTCAGAGGCAGCATCATCGATCTTTATCCCCTTGATCAACCGGAGCCGTTGCGGATCGAATTTTTCGGTGATGAAGTGGAGTCGATCCGGAGTTTTGATCCGGAAACCCAAAAGTCTACCGCGCGCCTGACCTCGGCGGATCTCTTTCCGGGCCGCGAGGGGTTGTGGCGCCGGGAAGATGTGCGGGCGGCCGCCGGGGAAATTAAGGAAATCTACGCGAGGCAAGCCCGGCGTTTCCGGGACCGCGGAGACGAGAAGATCGCTTCCAGCCTGGAAAAAAGGTTCCGGGAAATGCTGGAGAAGGTAACCGCGGGGAGGTGTTTTCCGGGCATAGACCGGTTTTTGCCGCTTATTCGCCGGGATTTGCAGCCGTTTTGGGAGTATATGCCGGACGCGACGATCGTTATTGACGAACCGGTGCGGGGTTCGGAATATTTACGCGTCCTTGAGGAGGAGAATGCCCGGACGATCGGCAGTTTTTTGGAACGGGGACTGCTTTTACCGGAAGAGACGGCGCTTTATATACCTTCCACTGAACTCCTGGCGGTTTTGGGTAAAAAGGCCCTGGTCCAATTGTCGGTCGTGGCCCGGGCCCTTAAGGGGACCGGCTCTCATCACAGTATGACTTGGCCTATGCGCGCGGCGCCGGAATTTTCCGGGCAGGCAAAGCTTTTGTGGGAGAATTTAAAGAACCGCATAACGAACGGTTGGGTTGTGGTGTTGGCCGTTTCCGGGAAAGAACGCCTGGAACATATGGCCAGGATGTTACAAGAGGTAGGGATTAACGCCGTCACCGGTCAAGGGGAAAATTTATTGCCCGGCCATGTCTACCTGACGGTTGCCCAGTTGACTACCGGCATGGAAATAACCGCGGAAAAAATTCTTCTTCTGTCGGAAGTCGAGATTTTTGGCCGCGCCCGCCGGCAAAAAAAACGCAAGTCCTGGTATGCCAAGGAAGGAATGCGCCTCACGGATTTTGCCCAGTTGGAGCCCGGGGACTATGTGGTGCATGTCAATCATGGTATCGGCAGATACCTGGGTATAAAAAAAGTGGAAGTCCAAGGGGCGTTCCGTGATTATTTGGAAGTGGAATATTCCGGCGGGGACCGGCTTTTTGTCCCCACGGATCAGTTTCACTTGCTCCAGAAATATGTGGGCACAGGGGAGGCGCCGCCGAAAATTAACCGTCTGGGCGGCGGAGAATGGCAAAAAGTCAAGAACAGGGTGAAAGAATCCATTCAGGAAATGGCCGAAAAACTCCTTCAATTGTATGCCGACCGGCTTTCCGCCCGCGGGCACAGTTTCAGCCCTGATACCGTCTGGCAAAGAGAATTTGAAGAAGCGTTTATCTACGAGGAGACCCCCGATCAGATCCGCGCCACGGAAGAAATTAAAAAGGACATGGAATCTCCCCGCCCGATGGACCGTTTGCTCTGCGGTGACGTGGGCTATGGAAAAACAGAAGTGGCAATGCGGGCGGCTTTTAAAGCCATTATGGACGGAAAACAGGTGGCGGTTTTAGTTCCCACAACTATCCTGGCGCAGCAGCATTTTCAAACATTTACCCAGCGTTTTAGCGGTTATCCTGTGAACATAGCCGTCTTGAGCCGTTTTCAGACCCCCGGCGAACAGGCGAAAATTATAAAGGACTTGTCAGCCGGTATTGTTGACCTGGTGATCGGAACCCACCGCCTGCTTTCCCGGGACGTGCGCTTCAAGGATTTGGGGCTGCTCATTACCGATGAGGAGCATAAATTCGGGGTTGCCCACAAAGAACGCCTGAAAGAATTGAAGAAAAATGTCGATGCCTTAACCCTGACCGCCACGCCGATTCCCCGGACCCTTCATATGTCCCTGGCCGGGCTTCGTGATATCAGCATGATCGAAACCCCGCCGGAAGACAGGCATCCGGTGCGTACTTATGTAATGGAGTTTATCGAAGAAATTATCGTGGAAGCGATTAAAAGGGAAATGGACCGGAACGGGCAGGTCTTTTTCGTTTATAACCGGGTGGAGACTATTGATCGTATGGCCGCCTACCTGCAACGCCTGTTGCCGGAGGCCCGGGTGGAAATAGCGCATGGACAGATGTCCGAGGATTCCCTGGAAGAAGTGATGTTGAGTTTTTACGAGGGTTCCGCCGATATTCTGGTTTGTACGACGATTATCGAGAGCGGGCTTGATATTCCCAATGTCAATACTTTGATCGTTTACGACGCCGACCGTCTGGGACTGGCCCAACTATACCAACTGCGGGGAAGGGTTGGCCGGAGCAACCGGGTGGCTTACGCCTATTTCACCTACCGCCGGGAAAAAGTGCTGGGGGAAGCGGCGGAAAAAAGGCTGGCGGCCATCAGGGACTTTACTGATCTGGGCTCGGGGTTTAAAATTGCCCTGCGGGATTTGGAGATTAGGGGCGCCGGCAATTTGCTCGGACCGGAACAGCACGGACATATTGCCGCCGTCGGCTTTGAACTCTACTGCCGGCTGCTGGAGGAAGCGATCAAGGAACGCCGGGAAGAGGTGAAACCGGAACCGCCCGACCCGGTGATTGAGCTGACCATCGACGCCTATCTTCCTGAGACCTACATTCCGGATACCAGGCAGAAAGTGGAGATATACAAAAAAATTGCCGCGGTCAGAAGCCTGGAAGATGCGGATGAAGTGGAAAAAGAGATGAGAGACCGGTTCGGGCCGTTGCCTGCACCGGCCCAAAATCTTTTGGAAATCTCCCGCGTGAAGATTATGGCAAAACAGCTTGGAATAAGCACCATTACCACGCAGCGGGAGGATATCGTCGCCCGTGTCCTGCCGGGTATTTCGTTGAAGGCGGAACGTGTTTCGTCGCTTCTGGTCAGATACCGCGGGCAAATCCGTTACCAACCCGGAAGACAATCCGTCATCCGGTGGAAGAATGCCACCCGGTCCGACCGGTTTTGGAGTTTTTTGAAGGAGCCCCTTGGCTACCTGCTGGCGGAAGAAACTTTGGATAATCATGAGTATATTCATCCACAGAGAGGGTAAGCTAAGTCCGGAAGTAAACCAAGGAATGGAGACCCAATGGCAAGAGTGAATATTCCAGCTATTTAAGGTATATAATATCAATAAAACAATAAAAAGCCAATTCAATTGAAAGAGGGTTGCAATGCAGAAAACGGACAGCAGGTATTGGGGGAACGAAAATTCAAAAAGAGGAGTTGAAACAGGATGAAGGCAACCGGAATCGTCCGGCGTATAGATGATCTGGGCCGGGTGGTAATCCCCAAAGAGATCCGGCGGACCCTTCGCATCAGGGAAGGAGATCCGTTAGAGATCTTTGTGGACCGGGAAGGGGAAGTTATTTTAAAAAAATATTCACCCATTGGCGAATTGGGCGATTTTGCCAAGGAATATGCCGACGCCCTTTATGAATCCACAGGACATATCGCTTTAATTGCCGACCGGGATTTGGTGGTTGCCGTCGCGGGGGCGTCCAAGAAGGAGTTTCTGGACAAACCGATTTCCAGAGCCGTCGAGCAAGCGATTGAAGAACGGAAAGTTGTCTTGATGCCAAAACCGGGCGATCATATATATTGCGAAACTTGTCCCGTTCTTGAAGAAGAGGGGGAATGCCAGTTCACGGCGCAAGTTATCGCCCCGATTATTGCGGAAGGGGACCCGATCGGCGCCGTGATCTTAACGACCAGAGAGCCGGGGGTCGTGATGGGCGATTTGGAGATCAAGATCGCAGAAACCGCCGCCGGTTTTTTGGCCAAACAAATGGAACACTAAGCGGATTCCAGTCCGGGTCGGACCAAATTTTAAAGGGAACCCAAAGGTTCCCTTTTTGGATACGGCAAGACTAGCACGCGGCTAATTAATCGTGGGCTTTGCCGAGCAGAAGACTGAAGAGGCCGGCCAGAGCGGCCGGGTTGATTCCCCCGCTTTGGCCGGGATTTCCATTGCCGGCCAGGGAAGAGAGCAGGGGTAAAAGCTCCATTAAAGAAGAAGAGGGAGTGGACGGGCTTCCTCCAACATACGGGCTGATTATTTGGAGCAGTTGATTGAGGTCGGCCTTTCTTTCCTGATCAAAAACGATGAGGACCAGATTAATCATTTGACGGCCTTTAGGGCTTAGTCTCGGGGCAAGTTCCCGCAATAACGCCAGATCCTCAGGGGTTAGCCCGATTGGATCTTTTTTTTCCACCTCATTCGGCTTTCCCGGAGAACGTCTTTTATAGGTTAGTTTGCGCTGAAGAGTTTCTTCATTTTTTTCTTCTTTTTCTTCTATTTCGTTCTTTTCGTTGCCGGACATCCTGGGTTCCTCCTTGACCGGGTGTTTATTTTAGGGTATGAAAGGGTGGGCGGGATGGTGTCTGTCCGGGGCAGGACAACCGGCACTTGTTCCTATGGGGAGACGGCGGAGGTTCTAGGACTCGCCCGGCGGGGGAACAGGGCTCATGACTAACGGGACCTCCCTGTCCCGGAAGTCAACTCGCCGCCTCCTGCGGCCCGGCCCTGTTCCCCCGCGTGTCTCGCCAAGAGCCCTCCGGCCGTCTCCCCCAAGTCACTGTGTGCCGGTTGTCCTGCCCCGCCGGGGTGTTGGAGTGAAAGAGTTTGAAAGGTGGGTTCCGGTTGTCCTGCCCCTCTGGGGTGTTGGAGTGAAAGAGTTTGGGTGGCCGGCAGACCTTGGGAGGGGATGGATGGACTATTCCTGCCCCGCCGGGATGGATGGGGAGCCGGGGTGACGGGGAAAGAGTTTGGAGGGCGGAAAAGCGTAAGGGAAAGGAGAAAGGTATGGCCAAATTAAAAATTGTCGGGATCCGGGTGGAGGACCGGGCCAGGCGGGCTCCCGCAGTACAAGAAGTTATTACCAGGTTCGGAACGGATATCAGCTGCCGGCTGGGGATACCCGGACCGGAAAAGGAGAACGGGCTGATTGTGCTGGTAATGGAGGATGACGAGGGAATCCGGGCTGAACTGGCTGGAATGGAGGGGGTCGAAGTAAAGAGTCTGGAGTTCTAGATTGACGGTTCTTTTTTTATTTTTCCCAAGACGGCCGGGAGTTCTGTCAGGCGACAGGAAAAGTCCGGCCGTAAATTATTATCCCGCTGAATCAGATAATCAGTGACCAGGCAAGTTTTAATCCCTACTACGGAGGCGATTAAATCCTCCTCGGTGTCATTGCCGATCATCAGACAACTCTCCGGCGGGATTTTTAAAAGGTCAAGAATTTCCCGGTAATAATCGGGGTTGGGCTTGCAGAAATGCATCCGCTCGAAGGAAGTAATCAAAGAAAAAGGTAGATCATGGCAGTTTATCCACGATAGCCGTTCCTTGATGGCGAATTCCGGGAAAATAGGGTTGGTGGCCAGGATGAGGGTGAAACCATCCTGCAAGGCTTGTTCTAGAATTTTCCGGGCCGGGCCGGGACGGTTGTTGATAAATTTTTTCAGTCCGGGAAATTCATAGTGGTAAAAACAGTTGAAGATCGGCTCCAACTCGCTGCGGGGCCGTTGCACCCGGTCGGTGAAATCCTCCCAAAAAACCTCCTCATTAGTCCGGGCCGGATCCCGGTCGGTAACCATCTTTGTGATACTGGCCAGCAAGTGCCGGCGGAATTGTTTTTCCGGCATCAAGCGGGAAAAACTGCAGCTCAAGGCCTGCATATAATGGAGCAAAAAGAAATCCATGTCCACAGGCAACAAGGTTCCATCCAGATCAAAAAGAAGATGTTTAATCATGGGGAGAACACGCCCTTTCCCAGTAGAGGAAGTATGTTTATACCATCTTCTTTTTTTTCTTGCCGGTTCCTTTTTTTTATCCGGTTTTTAAACCTAAATTTAGGAGAGAGGGAATGTCATTTTGTTAACGAATTTCACTAAAGATGAGGGGGGAATATCTATTTGCAACTGGCAGAATTAGCCACCAGGCTTACGGCAATGGGTTACCGGAGGGTGCCGGCGGGCGGAGGAAATTATTTATTGTTTATCAGGGAGGAGCCCCTGCTTAGACGGGTATTGATTATTGGCAACGGTGAAGAACATCACGACAACTGGCGCCGGTTCATCGGTGAACATGTCCTTCCCCACCGTCACGGTAATTTTTCTGTTGGTGTTCTCCTGCTCGGGGGGAGAACCGCCGCTTCTTATCTCACGGAATTACCATGGATCGAAGTCGTCTGGACGGAGACGGGCGGGGCCGTAAAAACAATCAAACCGCATCCCCGTTGGGGTGTGGAGGAAAGGTTGCTCTCTTTAATATTCAGTGCCCCCCGGGTGGTACCGGAAGAGATTGAACTATACCCGCCAGGGAAGATTACCTATTATTTACTCCTTATTAATCTTCTGGTTTTTCTCGCCACGCTTTTCCTGGGACGTAACGGGCAGGAAGAGGTCTTAATCCGGATGGGAGCCAAATATAACCCCCGGATTTGGCTGGGAGAACCCTGGCGTTTACTGACTCCCCTCTTTCTCCATGCCGGCGTAATTCATTTTCTCCTTAATTCTTTTGCCCTCTTCCAACTGGGCCGGGTGGTGGAGCGGTTATTTGGCGGAGGACGGTTTCTTTTCCTTTATTTTTTCTCCGGGTTGCTGGGGTCTTGTATGGGCACGGTTTTGCGGCCGGAAACGATCTCGGTGGGCGCGTCGGGAGCGATCTTTGGCTTGCTGGGAGGTTTAATCTATTTTAGCCTGCGTAAGCCCCATACCGCCCGGCGGTTTTTTGGGCGCAGCCTTTGGATGGTGTTGGGGATCAACCTTATCCTGGGTTTTGTTATTCCCGGCATTGATTACCTGGGACACTTGGGCGGTTTCCTGGGCGGTCTTTCCGGTGGAGCAGCGGTAGGCCTGGGTAAGAAGGACATTCTCCCTTCCCGCTGGCTTTGGACGGCACTTTTCACCTGTTTTACCCTTATTATGCTCGTCTTCTCCCTGACTCCTCCGGATATCAACTGGTACGGTCCTTTGGAAGAAGGAAGAACGGCCTTGAACCGGGATGATTTGGATACCGCTGTGCTCAAGTTGGAAGAAAGTTACGAATTAAACCCGGATTATCCCTTAACAAAGGAATATCTCCTGCAGGCCTATTTTTTACGGGGCAACCGGAGATATCAGGAGCAAGACCTGGCGGGCGCCGAAGCCGACTACCTGAAGGGGATCGCTTTGGAGGAGGGCTGGCCGGGTTTTCACTATAATTTGGGTGTGGTTTACCTGCGCCGGGGACGTTTGGCCGAAGCAAAAAAAGAGTTCCAAAGGGTTTTGGAACTCGATCCGTCCAATCAAGAAGCCCGGGAAATCGTGGAATATCTTGAAACGCTCCCGGGAGGCTAAGGTTGTTACCCGTCTGTTTCTTGCCGCCTTTTTAGAATTCCGTATTCAATGCTGTCCACTAAAGCTTGCCAGCTGGCTTCGATGATATTTTCGGATACCCCCACTGTGCCCCAACTGTTCCGTCCGTCGGTGGTTTCAATTAACACCCGGACTTTGGCGGCGGTGCCCTGGTTTTCCTCCAAGACCCTCACTTTGTAGTCAACCAGCTTGAAATCCTTGATTTCCGGGAAGAAACGGAGGAGGGCTTTGCGGAGCGCCTTATCCAAAGCGTTGACCGGCCCTTCGCCTTCGGCGGCGGTATGCTCCTCAATGCCGTCTACAGAGACCTTAATCGTGGCCTCGGCGAGGCACGGCTGGTTTTCATTTTTTTCCACAATGATTCTGAAGCCGTGCAAAGAAAAGACTTTTCCGTAAAGAGCGAAAGCTTTCTTCATCAACAGCTCAAAGGAACCCTCCGCCGCCTCGAATTGGTAACCCAGGTATTCCAGTTGTTTTAGCTCTTCCGTCAACTGGCGGATCCGGGGGTCATCTTTGGTCACATCCGGCAACAGTTCACTGGCTTTAAACAGGATCGTGCTTCTGCCGGCCTGGTCGGAAAGGAGAATACGGCGTTGGTTGCCGACCACCTCCGGCGGGATATGCTCGAAAGTGACCGGGTTTTTCTTGACGGCATCCGCATGCATGCCCGCTTTGTGCGCAAAAGCCGAATCGCCTACGTACGGTTGGCGTTCGTTATGTTGGAGATTGGTCAGCTCCGAAATAAAGCGGGAGGTCTTCGTTAGTTTGGAAAGATTGGGGCGTACCGCCGAATCATAACCCAGTTTAAGAAGCAAATTGGGAATTACCGTGGCGAGATTGGCGTTTCCGCACCGTTCACCAAAGCCGTTGAAGGTGCCCTGTACGTGAACGGCTCCCTCCTGGACGGCGATTACGGATATGGCGTCGGCCATCCCGGAATCGTTATGGATATGGACACCCAAAGGGCATTTGATTTCGGCGCGGACCCGCCGGAAAATTTCTATAAATTCCAGGGGCAAGATTCCGCCGTTGGTGTCGCAAAGCACTACCGTATCAGCACCGCCGCGGACAGCGGCTTTAAGGGTTTCCAGGGCGTAAGACGGATTATTTTTATAACCGTCAAAAAAATGTTCGGCGTCGTAGATCACTTCTTTTCCATGGCTTTTTAGAAAGGAAATGGAATCAGCAATAATTTCCAAATTTTTTTCCAAGGAAATTCTGAGGACTTCCCGGACATGAAGATCCCATGACTTTCCGAAAATGGCGACAGCCTCTGTCCCGGTGGCCAACAAGTTTTGTAACACGGGATCTTTTTCCAGCGCGTTATCGGCCCGGCGGGTGCTGCCGAAGGCGGTAATTTTGGCCTGTTTAAACCGGTGATTTTTTATCTTTTGAAAAAATTCAATATCTTTGGGGTTTGAACCCGGCCACCCGCCTTCGATATAATCGATCCCAAGTTCGTCAAGTTTCTTGGCGATCCGAAGTTTATCCTCAATGGAGAAGAAGACTCCTTCCCCTTGTGCGCCATCCCGCAGTGTAGTATCGAAAAAGAAGATTGCTGACAACCGAGATCCCCCTTCCTTGCTGTTATTGGTCATATTTAACCAAAGAATTATCCGGGTGTCAAGGATTTTTTCTCTTTTTATCCTTACGGTACCAAAAAACCGGTTTTTTCATAAATATAGTAAAGGTTTTACAAACGGGGGAGACGGGAATGGGCCTGGTCTTGGTACCGGTGGAAAAACTTCCTTTGGGCAAGAGAATTTTGCGCCTGGGGACCCGCGGGCGGGATGTGGCGGAATTACAAGAAATCCTTATGGAGTTGGGTTTTTTGCCTGCCATCCGCCGGGGGGAATATGACGAACTGACGGAAGAAGCGGTAAGAAATTTCCAGCGGGCTTTTCATTTGCGTGCCGACGGGAGCGTAGGTCCGGAGACTTTGAGGATGTTAAAGGAGCCTGCGATCCGGAACCGCCAATGCCTTGACCTGGGAAAAACAGAAAATCTGATAGAAGTGTCCGCCCGGTACGGGGTTTCTCCGCAGGCCTGGAAAGACCCGTTCAGCAGGAGAAGCGTCAAACAGGCCGTCCCCGGGGACCGACTATTGTTGGAGGAGAGGGAACTATGGTTGGCGGAGGAGGAAGTTTCACCGGAAAACCGGGGGTTCTGTTCCCTGCTTTTACAAAAGAGCCTGCCCGCCGGAGATTATAATGTTTTTCCCCTGTTGCCGCCGGCTTTTTCCGGGGAGGGAGAGGAAAAAAAGGAAGAAAAAGCCGCCGGCCTGGTGGTTGATTTACGTGGCGCCGGGTTGCTTCCAGCCTGGCAACGTAAAAAATTGGCCCTCTTCCGCCGGCACGTGAAGACCAACGTCTTTTGGTGGTTGTCTTCGGGCGGGCAAAAAAATCTCCCGGTTCCTGCGGAGGCGGACGGAGTGGTTTTTACTCCGGCGCTTTCGCTCCAGGAAATCCGGATCCATGAGACCTGGAAAAGGGAAGTCCGGATGGTTCTGGAAAGGTTGGCCTGTACCCGGTTGCTTCTCCATTTTGATCTCCGGGGTAAAGAATGGACTTCCACCGGGGAAACCCGTCTCCTTTCTCCAGGCGAAGGCCGGATTTACCGGTGGTCGCGGTCCGGCCGTTTACAACGTTCGGAAGCGTATGGTTGGTTGAGATATCAATACCGTTGTGGAGAGGAAGAGAAGAAAATACTTATTCCCGACGGGATCACCGTGCGGGGGATCTATTATTATGTCGACCGTTTGAACCTGCGGGGGGTCTTTTTCACCGGCATCCGTGGACTGGAGGGGCAGATTACCAAGGAAGCCACCCGGTTTTTCCTGGTTCATCCGGGTTCCGGTTATGAAGTTCAAAAGTTTCGCATAAATATGGAATAAGAACCATCCTCAACCATAACCTTGCGGCGAGGCGCCGGGATGGAATCAGGGAAAAGGAGGGAAAAAATTTGCTTGATTGTAAATACGGGCAATGGCATTGGACCAAAAACTTAGTGGAAACTACCCAGACCTTTATGGTGGAAGGGGAACTTCCGTTGGGAGAAGGGCGCCCGGAAATAGAAAAAGTCCTTTTCTGCCGGGGATATCTCAGTGAAGTAACAGGGAACAAAGACGGAGGGAAGCTCTCGGTTTCCGGACGGCTGGAGATTCACCTGATCTACCGGGGAAAAGAACCGGAAAAAGGCGTGGCGGAATACGGTATGATCTGGCAGGGAGAAAAAGGACCGGCTTTTGCGGCGGAAATGGAATACCCTGAACCGGAGGCCATCTGGGACTGGAACGTCGGGATCAAAAAACTGACTTTGGAGCCGGGTTCCGGTGGAAACGTCCGGTATAGAGGGGAGATAGCCGTTGAAGTCCGGGCGAGAACCGACGAGAAGATTTCGGTGGTCACTGCATTGGCGGAAGCGCCGGGGATCGAGATTGCCGAAGAACGGGCTTTAGTTGAAGGAATCATCAATGTGCTTCACGGTAGGCGGGAGGTGGCCAACCAATTCTCCCTGACTTATCCCCGGGCTCCTCTTGCCAGACTTGTTGACTGTTTGCTCAGACCGGTGGACGTCAGGGCGGAGGTGTTACCGGGCCGGGTGGTTATTGAAGGTAATCTGGAAACGACCCTGATCTATGTAAGCTGTGATGAAACAGGGGAAGAAGCAAGACTGGTGACTGAGGAGTGGAACGTAAAAAACGGCGGCGCGTTTCCTTTTCAAATTGTTTTGGAGGAACCGCAGGCCCGGCCGGAACAGGTGGCCAGGCCGGTGGTGCGCGTGGAAACGCTGGCCATGCAATCTTCCCATCCGGAAAGCTGGAGTCTGCAAGCGGTACTTGGCGCGACAGTAGAAATTATCGAACCCCGGCGGGTACAAATGATCCTCGATGTTACCGGGGGAAAAGAGCAAATTATCGATATTGACCGGGTGAGTTTGACCATGGAAGAAACTGTGGGCGAGATGGAAAAGGGTTTTATCGTAGAAAAAATCCTTGCTCTTCCGTCCGGGGCCTTAATTCCGGAGCGAGTTTTATTTGCCGACAGTACCCCCGTGGTTCTGGAGGATGCCCGGGCGGAGATGGATCGGGTCTTTTTTGAAGGTGAAGCCGGAGTCTCTATGGTATACACCGGAAAAAATGAAGACGGAGAACTTCAGGTGGATACCGTTTTCTGGGGAAGCGGCGGCGCCGGGGCGGTAAAATTTGCCGAGGTCTTGGAGATGCCCGGAGTGGAACCGGGGATGAAAGTCAAAGTTATTCCGGGGGAAACAGGAGTTAAAGCGGAGATCATCGATGACCGCACGGTGAAAATAAATCTCCACTTCAAAGTGGGAGCCACGGTCCGCGAGGAAAGAACCTTCTCCCCGGTGAAGGACTGCGCCCTGGTACCCTTGCCCGAACAGCCCCGGAGAGGTATCCTTTTTTATCTGGTCCAGCCGGGAGACACGCTTTGGGAGATCGCCCGCCGGTACCAGACGACGACAGCGGCCCTTTGTCAAACGAACAACCTTGACCGGGCCGGGGCGGAACTTACAACCGGAAGAAAACTGCTCATTCCCAAAATGCCGCTTAAAGGCTGAATTTTCTGGGCGTCCGGAAGGGGACGCCTGTTTTGTTAGTCTCCTATTTATATCCTATATCCCCCCTTCCAGAAATCTTGACAATGCTTGGCCTTTGCTTTATATTATATTTATATGGAAAGCAAGAGCAGCAACTGACGAAGGGGAGGTGCGGGATGCCGACATACGACTATCTATGTTCCAAATGCGGGCGTTTTGAGTATTTTCAAAGGATTTCCGAACTGCCCTTGACCAATTGCCCGCACTGCGACGGGCCGGTAAAGCGCCTAATTAGTGTAAACACCAATATAATTTTCAAAGGATCAGGATTCTACGTAACGGACAACCGGAAGCCCGAATACAAGGAGAAAGCCAAGGAGGAAACGGGCACTGCAACCTCCGATCCTTCCCAACAATCGACGGCGACAGAAAAAGTTTCCTGATCCACAAGGTCACTTGATTAAGTGACCTTTTCTATAAAGTAAATAAAGTAGTCCGCCGCCACGGACGACGGGGTGTTGTTCATCCGGACCACGAGCGGCAAGCGACCGGCGGTGACGATCTACAAAGGCAATCAATCACCCGGGCGGCCGGCGACGACGATGTACAAAGGCAATCTTTCATCCGGGAAGGGGCAACAAGTAACGAGCAACGAGTTGGACAGGGGGAGGCGCCGTGAAGCAAACGGTTTTGCGCCAGGTGCGCAGGGAATTAAAGAACTTAATTTACCGGGCATGGGAAAAAGCCTTTCAGGAAGGCTTGTTACCGGAACCGGGCGACCAGGACTCTATTTTGCTTGAAGTGCCGAAGGAGAGAAAACACGGCAGTTTTGCCTCCAACATCGCCTTCCAGCTGGCGAAACACGCCCGCCGTCCCCCGCGCGAGACGGCGGAGATTCTGCGACGGTACATACCCGCTCATCCGTATGTGGCCGGGGTGGAAACTGCAGGCCCCGGATTTCTTAATTTTTATCTGACCCCTCTCTGGTTGAAAAAGAACCTGCTGGCCCTGGTGGAAGATCCGGAACATTTTGGCATGGTCCACGATTTACAGGGCGAAAAAATTCAGGTGGAATTCATTAGCGCCAATCCGGTCGGGCCCATGAATGTTGTCAATGCCAGGGCGGGCGCTTTGGGTGATGCCCTGGCCAGAATCTTCCGGTTTTGCGGGGCGGAAGTGGAAAAAGAATATTATGTAAATGATTACGGGATGCAAGTGGAGATCCTCGGGTGGTCTCTGGCGGCCCGCCTTTTGGAAGTGGCCGGAGAGGAAGTTTCTTTTCCCGACGACGGTTACCGGGGTGAATACCTGATTGACCTGGCCAAAGAATTGTATGAAGAAAAAGGGCCGGTGCTCTTGGCGATGACGGAAGAAGAGAGAGTGGCCTATTGCCGGGAATGGGGTTGCCGGCGGATCCTGGCCGGACAGCGGGAAGACTTGGAAAGATACGGGATTATCTACGACAACTGGTTTTCCGAGCGCACTCTGCACGAAAGCGGGGCGGTTGACGCGGTAGTGCAGCGCATGGAGGAGAAAGGTCTTTTATACGAAAAAGACGGCGCCCTCTGGTTCCGGGCCACGGATTTCGGCGACGAGAAAGACCGGGTAATCAGGACCGCCGATGGAAGAACCACTTATTTTACGGCGGATATCGCCTATCATCTGAATAAATTCGCCCGGGGTTTTACGCACCTGATCAATATTTGGGGCCCGGATCACCACGGTTATATTGCCCGTCTCAAAGCGGCATTGGCCGCTTTGGGCTTTGCCCCGGAAAGGCTGGAAATCTTGATTGCGCAACAAATTAATATTTTAAAAGACGGCAGGCCCTTCAAAATGTCCAAACGGCGGGGGGAATTTATAACCATGCGCGACCTCCTCGACGAGGTGGGCAGTGATGCCGCGCGCTGGTATTTTTTAATGCGCAGCCCCGAAAGTCACCTGGATTTTGATCTTGATCTGGCGAAAAAGGAGACCCCGGAAAATCCCGTCTTCTATGTTCAATACGCCCACGCTCGTATTGCCGGTGTTTTTGAGGAATTCGGCCAAGATTTCCAGCCGGAGGCGGCCATGATTGAGAGGGCGGTTTGGGAGGAAGATGAAGAAGAAATTCTGGAAAAGGTGGCTTACTTCCCGGAAGTTGTGGCGGCGGCGGCGGTAGAACGCGAACCCCACCGTCTAACCACGTATCTTCTGGAGTTGGCAACCTTGTTCCACTCTTATTACAACCGGAAACGGTTTTTAACGGACTGTACCACGCTCACCCATACCCGGTTATGTCTGGCCTATGCGGTGGGAAAGGTGGTTAAAAACGGACTGGGGTTGTTGGGAATCTCCGCCCCGGAAAAAATGTAAGGAGGATTTTACCGGTGTCCTATAAAAAAACCGCCACTTCCCGGAATATGTTTGTTCTTTTAAAGGAAACCTTCGTGGAAATGTATAACAACCTTGGGTATACCCTCCTTTCCAGTTTCCTCTGGGTGCTGGTTACCATGCCGTTCGCCACTTTTCTTTTTACCACCCTCCAGGTGGAACTGGAAAGGAAGAGCCTTTTTGGCCTGTTTTTAATGTTTGCCATCGTTTTGCTTCCCTACGGCGCTCTGGTCCTTGGCCCGGTAAATAGCGGCCTGTTTTACTTGATCAATCAGGTGGCGGAAGGCTGGGCCGGCCTGCGGGATTTATGGGCGGGCTTGCGCAAGTACTACCGGCGGACAGCAGGTGTTTATGGCGTATACTTTGCCCTGCTGCTCTTTTTATTCCTTGACATGCTCGTCTGTTTTTTCTTCCTCACCCCTCTGTTCTTTAAAATCATCGGGATTATCCTTTTTTACCTTATCATTTTTCTTTTACTGTCAAATACCTATATTTTGCCTTTAATTATTCTCCAGGAAAACAACTGGAAGAAAGTGTTCAAAAAAGCCTTTCTTTTGACTTTGGATAACGGGCCCTTTACCTTGTTGGCCGGAATAGTTACTTTATTGCCCTTGGTGCTTGGCGCGTTCCTTTATTTCCTTCTTCCTGTTCTGGTCTTGACTTATGGCGCGTTCTTACATTTTTACCGGTTGAAAATTTTCTACGGGGTGATGGCTAAGTACGAAGAGTACATTGGGGCCGACAACAGTGCCGACGTGGAAAAAAGCTAATCGTTCAGGAGGGAATTTAGTGTCGAAATATATTTTTATTACCGGAGGAGTAGTTTCTTCACTGGGTAAAGGAATCACCGCCGCTTCCCTCGGGCGGCTTTTAAAAAGCCGGGGCCTCAAAGTTTCTATTTTAAAACTCGATCCCTATATTAATGTTGATCCCGGTACCATGAGCCCGTATCAACACGGCGAGGTCTTTGTTACGGACGACGGAGCGGAAACCGATCTTGATCTCGGCCATTACGAGCGGTTTATCGATGAAAACCTGACGGAAAATAATAATATTACCACCGGTAAAATCTACTGGTCGGTGATTTCCAAAGAAAGAAAAGGAGAGTTTCTCGGTGCCACCGTCCAGGTAATCCCCCATATAACCAACGAGATCAAAAAAAGCATCACCAAAGTTGCCGGCGTCACCAAGGCGGATATGGTCATCGTCGAAGTGGGGGGGACGGTGGGCGATATCGAGAGCCTGCCTTTTCTAGAAGCGATCCGGCAGTTCAAGACGGACATCGGCCGTGAAGAAGTAATGTATATTCATGTTACCCTTGTCCCCTTTCTGTCATGCTCGGCGGAACTGAAGACAAAACCCACCCAGCACAGTGTGAAAGAGCTCAGGAGCATTGGTATTCAACCGGATGTGATTGTCTGCCGTTCGGAACGGGCAATCCCTGACGAGGTAAAGAACAAAATCGCCCTGTTCTGTGATATTGACGTGGAAGCGGTCATCCCCAATCAGGATGTGGAAACCATCTATGAAGTACCGCTTCTTTTGGAGCAAGCCGGCTTGGACAAGATCGTCCTTTCCCGCCTCGGGCTTTCCTACGGGAAAAGAGATCTCCAAGAGTGGCGCGAATTTGTGGAAAAGATAAAAAATCCCCTTACTGAAGTGGAGATTGCCCTGGTTGGCAAGTACATCTCCCTTCCCGACGCTTACCTTAGCGTGGTGGAGGCCTTAAAACACGCGGGAGTGGCTCACCGGTCGGCGGTTAACATCCGGTGGGTTGACGCGGAACAGCTGGAAAAAGAGGAATGCCGGCTGGACGAAATATTCCAGGGGGTTAACGGGATCCTGGTGCCCGCCGGTTTTGGTCCCCGGGGTATCGAAGGGAAGATCGCCGCCGTTCGTTACGCCAGGGAAAACAACCTTCCCTTCCTGGGGATTAGTTTGGGGATGCAGTGTGCGATTATTGAATTCGCCCGCAATGTTTGCGGGATGAAAGGCGCCAATTCTTACGAATTTGACCCCTACGCCCCCTATCTGGTGGTCGACTTGTCGGCCGAGCAAAAAGCCCAGACCAACCTGGGAGGGACAATGAAGCTAGGGCTCGGTTCCATCCGGCTGATCAAAGGCACCAAAGCATATGAGGCGTATAACCAGGATTTGATCGAGGAGCGCCACCGCCACCGCTACGAAATCAATAATGAGTTGTTGGGCAGGTTGCAAGAGGCGGGACTGGTGGTCAGCGGGGTTTTACACGGCCGCAATTTGGTGGAAATAATCGAACTGCGGGATCATCCCTGGTTTGTGGCCACCCAGTTTCACCCGGAATTTAAATCCCGGCCCCACCGGCCGCAACCGATCTTCCGGGAGTTTGTCGGCGCCGCCCTTCGCCGCCAGAAGACCGGTTATTGACGGCCTGCGCCCGCCGGGCGTTTTTTTAGGAAATTTTTTCCCCAAGGGATGGAAATAATTTTTACAATGTTATATAATTTTAGTTAACGGAAAAGAAAGGAAAATATTTATCATCTGCTCCATCCGGCTTGGAAAGGTGGGTAGCATGCAACGCAAACCCATATTTTTCACGGGAAAGAAAGTCCTTTCCCGCTTGGGCCGGTTTGTCCGGAAAATGGCCGTCGGGGTTTTCTTGCTTGTTTTCAGCCCGTTCCTGTTCCTGGGAGCGCTTTTTTTTCCGCGGTTTTCCCGGCGGATTCTTTATGCCTATCTCATTTTTTCCTTGTTGATATCGGGTTTGGCTGTTATTGCTTATGGCCAAAGCATCCGCCAGGTAAAAAACCTCGAAACCGTGCTGGGGGAGTTTTTTTATCTTGCCGAGACCAATCTAAAAGTTCCGGGAGAAATTAGCGATATTGTCTACAAATATGCCGTTCGCTTTGATATCAATCCCCATTTGATCCTCGCTATCATCCAAGTGGAGAGCAGTTTTAACCCCAACGCCCGGTCTCCGAAGGGAGCCTGCGGTTTAATGCAGATAACTCCTCTGGTCTGGCAATATTATAATCCGGGTTCGGTTTGCAACGGGCGACATTTACCGGGAAAAGAAGTTCACGGCGACGATTGTGTATATGCGGTGGAAGCCAATATCAGGACCGGCGTCCATTGCCTGCGGGATTTGATCGATTATTATCAGGGCGAAACCGGGCCCGCCATTGAAGCCTATAATGCCGGTCTGACCAACGTCGATTTGGAGCGAGTCCGCCCTAAATATCAAGAAACCAGGAATTATCTTCAACGAATCGGCAGACTGCTGGCGCCGGCTACGCAAGATTTGACCCGGGAAAGGTTGCACCGGTCCGCAAACGTCCGGTTAATCTTCCAAGTGTTGGCGGGTTTCTCGGGTTTTCTCTGGGCTTTGCTTGCGGTCTGGGTTCTCAAAAATATCCCCGAACCCGTCGCCAAGAAAAGCAAAAAAAGAAAAAAATCCGGCCGCTCATAATTTCCAAGGACCGCTATACAATGGAAAGCGGGGGGAGGAAATATGGAAAGAATTGATTGGCAACTCAGTTCTCTGGGTTTGCTGTTCCTGGCCGGAATTGGTTGGGGGTTTGTGGAGGATTGTTTTCAACTGCTAAAAAAGGGGAAAAAAAGGCCGGTCTTGGATTTTATTTTTTGGCCGGTTTCCGTTATTTTGTTGGCGCCGGTCATCTTTTTTGTTAATTGGGGGAAATTGCGTTTGTATGTCTGGATTACTCTGGGCCTGGGCTATTTATTATACCGGAAACTTTTCCACCCGCCGTTGCTTATGCTTTTTAAGTAAAATAAAGGTGAGGGGAGAGGATCCGGGGCTGCGCCTGTCGAATTGAATGGAAGGAAGAAAAACCAAGGGATGGCAAGGAGAAAAAAGGATGCGGCGCAGGGAAAATGGTCTGCCTTTTGCGGCAGGGACAAAAAAAGTAAAAAAACGCCGGTTGCGGTTTAAGTTTAAGCCGCTTTCCTTGCTGTTACTGTTTTTCATCGTGTCAGTCTTTTACCAACTGGGGCTTGGTCTCTTTGGGCTGATCGTTAATAATTACCGGTTGGTGGAATTAAAAAAGAAGCTGGCCGAGAAGAAACAACTTATCGAATTGTTGGAGTTGGAGAAAACCCGCTGGTATTCGCAGGAGTTTTTAGAAAGGGAAGCACAAAAATTGGGGCTGGTAAAAGTGGAAGAACTGCCGGATTATCTTTTGGAAGAACAGGAAAAATAAGGGGCGGAAGAATATTTTGGCGGTTACGCCACGCTGCTTGACAACACATTTTTCCCGGGGATATAATATACTATAACATTCAAGATTTTAGAATATTGAGGAGGAATAATTGCAGAATGTCTTTTACGGCGGGTCAGATTGTCGACGGGAAGGTGACAGGAATTGCCAAATTCGGCGCGTTTGTAGAGCTTGCCCCCGGAACGACGGGTCTGGTTCACATTTCTGAAGTGGCCGATGTTTATGTAAAGGATATAAACGATTTTTTAAAGATGAACGACCCGGTGCGCGTGAAGATTTTATCGGTCAAAGAGGGGAAAATAGGACTCTCGATCCGCCAGGCCAAAGACCCTTCCCAAAGACGCCGAAGCCAGGAGAGCTTCGAAGACAAACTGACCAAATTTTTAAAAGATTCCGATGAACGGCAATCGGATTTGAAAAAAAGTATGGATGCCAAACGGAGAGGAAGACGAGGATTCTCCTATACACGGGGTTAAATAAAACGGACGGCGGCCCGCCGGGCTGTTTTCTTTACCGGAGAAGAGAAGAAAAGATAAAAAAAGCCGGAGAAAACCCCTTGATTAAAGAAGAAGGATATAATATAATATTATAAGCTAAGGGGCGGTGTAGCTCAGCTGGTCAGAGCATACGGTTCATACCCGTAGTGTCACTGGTTCGAATCCAGTCACCGCCACCATATTTTTTATCGTTGATTGTGCGCCATTAGCTCAGTTGGTAGAGCAGCTGACTCTTAATCAGTGGGTCCGGGGTTCGAGTCCCTGATGGCGCACCAACTGATTTGAGAGAAAAGTTCTCCATCCGTGAGGAACTTTTTTGCCATCAGGGCCTCGAACCCCGGGCCTTCCTCCTGAAGGCCGGGGTCCGGTCAAAGAGTCACCTTTGGACTCTTTGACCTGATGGCGTACGACCTTGAACCACTGTTGCTGTTTAAAGTATTATAAAGTATTATAATATTATATTATGCCAAAACCTCTCGATAAAAGTTAAAAAGCGCCTTACCATCACCGGTGAGGGGTGAGCGGGGGAAAGGTGTGAAAGGACCAAAATGTGGAAAGAGATCTTTTACCGGACGGTCTTTCAGAACCGGATATACGATTATTTGATGGCTTTGGCGATCTTTACCGGCGGGGTCGCCGTCGTCCTGCTCTTAAAAAACACCGTTTTCCGGCGCCTGGATAAATTGATCGCCAAAATTATACCCGGGCAGGCCGATAAATCTTTTACCGGCAAGATTCTTCCCTTCTTTTATTTTGCCGCTTTTTACGGGGGAATGAAAACTTTAACCCTGCACCCGCTGGTGGATGCCGGACTAAACTATTTGGGATTGACCCTGGTAACTTTTTTCGGGGTAAGGTTTTTTCTCCTGGTTACCGGCTTTGCCTTGGAGAATTATTGGGTGATGAAGGAGAAGGATGAAGCCAAAAAAAACGCCCTCGGGGGGATTATCACCGCTTTTAAGGTGATTGTTTGGGTTGTTGCCTTTCTTGTCTTGTTGGATAATTTCGGGGTTAAGGTATCGGCCCTGCTGGCCGGTTTAGGCATCGGCGGAGTGGCGGTGGCTTTGGCAGCCCAAACGATCCTGGGCGACCTTTTCAGTTATTTTGCCATCTTTTTTGACCGCCCCTTTGAAGTCGGGGATTATATTATTGTTGGCGAGTACCGGGGCACAGTGGAATATATCGGGGTTAAAACGACCCGGCTCCGGAGTCTCGGGGGCGAACAATTGATCCTTGCCAACACCGACTTGACCAGTTCCCGTATACGTAATTACAAAAGAATGAAAAGAAGACGGATCAACTTTCAACTCGGTGTTGTCTATGAGACCAGCCTGGAACAGTTGCGGCAAATCCCGGAAATAATCAGGGAAATCATTGAGAGCAAGGAGGATACCCTGTTTGACCGGGCCCATTTTGCTGCTTACGGCGACTTCAGTTTAATCTTTGAAGTGGTCTATTATGTTTTGAGCCGGGACTATAAGAAATACATGGACATTCAACAGGAGATTAACCTCCAGATTAAGGAGGAATTCGCCAAACGGGGAATCAAATTCGCCCATCCCCGGCAGATCCTGTTCATAAATAGAACAGAAGAGCGGGAGGAAACGAAAGCTTAGGCGGAGATCTCCTGCCGCAACCGGCGCGTTACCTCAAGGCCAATCGCGCATTCTATTCTTTTCCGTTGCATCGCACAGGCGAGTTCGTTCGGGATGGCCGGGTCGCCGTTACTGTAATAGGCGTTGGCATGGCAACCGCCGGAACAGAAAAATTTGGCCCAGCATTTTTTGCAGATTTCTTTGGTGAGAATGTTGGTTCTTCTAAAGTCTTCGCTTAATTGGGGATTTTCAATTCCGTCCCGGACATTTCCCATTTTGAACCGGGGAGTGCCGACAAATTGGTGGCAGGGGTACAAGTCGCCTTCGGGGGAGACGGCAAAGTATTCAAAACCGGCCCCGCAGGCGGATATTCTCTTGTAAACACAAGGGCTTTTATAAAGATTTAAATTAAAATGGTAAAAGTTGAAGCCGGGTTCGCCGGGTGGAAGGTCCTTGATGATCTGCGCCAGCTTTTCGTATTCGTCCATGATCGCCGGCAGGTGTTCTTGGGTGAGATGAAAGTCGGCGCCGCTGCCGACTACCGGTTCCAGCGAGATTCTTTCAAACCCCAAACCGGCCAAGTGCAGAACATCGCGGGAAAAATCAAGGTTTTTAGCGGTAAACGTGCCGCGGATGAAGTAATCCCGGCGTTCCGGGGGATTTTTCTTCCGTTCCTCGACCAGTTTTACGGCTTTTGGCAAGATTTTTTGGTAGGTCCCTTCTTTATGGACATCATAACGGAACCGGTCGTGAACTTCTTTCCTCCCGTCAAGACTGATCACAATGTTGTGCATTTCCCGGTTGAGAAAAGAAATTTTTTCCTCGTCAAGCAAGAGTCCGTTGGTGGTAAGGGTAAAGTGAAGCCGCTTGTTGCGCCGGGCGGCTTGTTCTTTGCCGTAAACCACCGCGTTTTTTACCACCTCATAGTTGAGCAACGGTTCGCCGCCGAAGAAATCAATCTCAATCTTATCCCGGGCGGAATGCTCGATCAAGAAATCGATAGCCTTAAAGGCGACACCGGTACTCATCAGGCGGCGGGCAGTGCGGTAATCTCCCTGGTTGGCAAAACAATACCCGCACCGTAAGTTGCAATCATGGGTCACATGCAGGCAAAGGGCTTTTATTCCTTGATGACGGTCCGGCTCCGTCATTATTTTATCATCAAGAAAAGCGGGTGAATAAAGCATCTTTTGGGCAATGAGGCTTTCAACTTCCTCATAGGCCCCGGCGATTGCCTTCTCGGCGTAGGAACCCTGCAGTTTATTCCGCACCTCTTCCAGGGTGGGCGGGGCATCCGGAAAACCTTCCAGCATTTTGCCGGTTATTTCATCCAAAAGATAAATATTGCCGCTGTTGACGTCCAAGGCGATATAAAGTTCATTTTGAAGAAAAACGTGAACCATTTGACACCTTCCTTAAGAAACCGGAAAGAACCGGGTATTTACACCGTTCCGTATTTATAATTTATGAACTCAAGAATGAATTATAGGCAAGTTTACCGCCGGTGTCAATCTATAAAAAAACGCGCCTCCCTATAAACCCTTGACATCAAGGAAAATATTGCCTATAATTAAATGGTAAATATATGAAGAAAAATAAAATAAAATCAATATTGGGAATTTTATAAAGCTCATGTTAAAGGAGATGATCGATGGGGAGGATGACGGCGCTTTATATCATCTTTTTTTACGAAGAAAACGTGGCGGATGAGATTCATCCCCCGTAAAACGGTATTTTCAAGAGGATAGGGAGGATATTAAACTGGACAGTCTGACGACTTTTTGCCAGGTTCTTGGTGAAATGATTAAAAATCAGGAAAACATCCCGGACTTCCTGCGTGCTCAGGGCTATGTCAGATTGTTGGAAGCCGGTAAGGATTTGCGCGTTTATTATTTTTCTTCGCACACAGGAGAAAAGGTTAAAATATATCTGCGCAATGACGGTTCGTTTTGCGTTGCCCCGGTGGAGGGGACAACGGTAAAAAAGTCGATTTTATAACTTTTATAAAATCAACTTTATCAAGAAGTCACCAGGATCCGGTTGGAAACAAAGAAGCCCCCAAAGGAGAACCTTTGCGGTGGCTTCTTTGTTGGTAAGTGATGCCGGTTAACACTCGGCGTAACCGCAAGCCAGGCATTTGGCGCAACCTTCCACCCAGGCGAAGGCGGACATTCCGCACGATGGACAGAGATTAAAAGCGACTTTTTTATTGTTTTCCCTGTTGGCCTGGGAATTTGGGTCGACCGTCGCGCCATTGACTGGAAAAGTAAGGTTTTCCTGGACGGGTTTGTTTTTTGTGGCCGAAGCTTCAATGTTTTTCAGACACTCGTTGATAAATTGACCAATGGCGTCCGGAACCGAGCGTATACGGTGGGGACCGAAACCGACGGAACGGCTGCCGCCGATCCCGAGCAACTGCTCGGCGACGCTGGCCGGATCAATTCCGCAGCGGAAAGCGAGGGAGACCAAGCGGGCAATACCTTCGGTAAAAGCCATAATGTCGCTGCCGGCCTTGCCGATTTGCGCGAAGAGTTCAAAGGGCTGCCCGTTGTGGTAATTGAGAGTCAGATACAAATTGCCCTCGGGAGTGCGTTTACTGTCCGTGATCCCGGTCAGGCGGACCGGACGCGGCAGCGGCCGGATCTTACCCCATTTGGGCTGGGTTTCGGCTTCAACGGCCACCGGCGTTCGCCGCCGCGGGGCCACCCCCTTCTGCATGGGCTGGCTTTCGAGACAACCGTCCCGGTAGACGGTCACTCCTTTGCATTTTAGCCGGTAAGCCAGTTGGTAAACGGCACTCACATCTTCTTTGGAAGCATTCCGGGGGAAGTTTACCGTCTTCGAGACCGCATTGTCGGTATACTTCTGAAAAGCGGCCTGCATGCGGACATGCCATTCCGGTGAGATCTGGTGGGCCGTGACAAAGATCTTTTTGATCTCCGGCGGAACCAGATCGATCCCTTCCAGACTGCCTTTTTCCGCCAGAAGGTCGGCAAGTTCGCGACTGTAAAACCCTTCTTTTTCGGCGACCTCGAGAAATAAGGGATTAATCTCCACCAGCCGGTCGTTGTCGAGAATTTGCCGGGTAAAAGCCAGACTGAAGAGGGGTTCAATTCCCCCGCTGGTGCCGGCGATGATGCTGATGGTGCCGGTAGGAGCAATGGTAGTGGTGGTGGCGTTACGCAGCCGGGGGAAACCGGGCCGGTCATAGATGCTTCCGGCAAAATTGGCAAAAACGCCCCGTTCTTCGGCCAGTTGCGCGGAAGCCGCTTTGGATTCCCGGTCAATGAAACTCATGATTTTTTCCGCCAGGGCCAGGGCTTCCTCGGAATTGTAAGGAATTCTTTTCTTAATTAACAGCTCCGCCCAGCCCATGACGCCCAGGCCGATCTTGCGGTTGGCTTTGGCCATTTTTTCGATCTGGGGGATGGGATATTTTGAGGCGTCGACTACATTGTCCAAAAAACGTACGCTTATATGTGTGACCCTTTTTAATTCTTCCCAGTCAACTTCCAGGGCGCCGTTTTCTTCCCGGAGCATTAAGGAAAGGTTGATTGACCCCAGGGTACAGGCTTCATAAGGAAGAAGGGGTTGCTCTCCGCAAGGATTGGTGCTTTCGATGGGCCCCAAAGCGGGGGTCGGATTATGCTCGTTGATCCGGTCGATAAAAATAACCCCCGGTTCGCCGGATGCCCACGCGGATTCTACGATTTCGGCAAAGATCTTCCCGGCGCTGACTTTGGCCACCGGAACACCGGTCCGGGGATTGATAAGCGGAAAATCTTCCCCTTTGGCCACCTTTTCCATAAAAGAGTCGGTTATCGCCACAGATAAATTGAAGTTTTTGTATTCATTTGTCCCGGTTTTGGCCCGGATAAAATCGATAATGTCCGGGTGATCGACCCGCAGAATGCCCATGTTCGCCCCGCGCCTGGTTCCACCCTGTTTTACCGCTTCGGTGCTGGCGTTATAAATTTTTAAAAAAGAAAGAGGGCCGCTGGCGACGCCGCCGGTGGAACCGACCTTGTCGTTTTTAGGGCGTAACCGGGAAAAAGAAAAGCCGGTTCCTCCTCCGCTTTTGTGGATCAAAGCCGCGACTTTTAAGGTTTCAAAAATGGACTCCATGGAATCCTCAATCGGCAGGACAAAACAGGCGGCCAACTGTTGGAGCTCGCGGCCGGCATTCATCAGGGTCGGAGAGTTGGGCAGGAACTTGCGCCCGTCCATTATTTGAAAGAAGCGATGGGCCCATTTCTCCGCTTCGGCGGAGGATTTCCCGTAGACGTCCTTTTCTACGGCGGCGATGTTATTCGCCACTCTCCATAACATATCTTCCGGTGACTCCACTGGTTTGCCATTTTTTTTCTTTAGATATCTTCGTTCCAAAACAATCCGGGCGTTTTCTGACAATTCCAAGAAAAGTCCCCCCAATATATAGTACATTGAATATTTTACTATACAATATTTGGGGTGTCGAGTTTTAAATATTGTGTAAAAGGAAAGTGATCCGGGATATTTGGGAACAAGGCAAAGAAATATCCGGTTTTTTAAAAAGAGATTAAAATTTTCCCACCTCCCTGGAGACCGGGCGGGTGGGATTTTTGCCCGTAAGAAAGGAAGAAGGATTCATGGCCGGAGAAGGGGAAATAACAAAAAAAATAATGCTTCCGGTCCCGGCCGCAAAGGGGAAAGACTATAAGCACGGACCGGCCGCGTTCAGCAGGGTGCAGGCAACGTTGGCGGTGCCGTTTTGCCAAGTTTGCCAAGGGGAGAGAAGATAATGGTAACAAAAGAGAATTTGGATGCTGTTCCGGCCAAGCCGGGCGTTTATTTGATGCTTGACGGGAACGGGAAAATAATCTACGTCGGGAAGGCGGCTTCCCTGCGCTCACGGGTGCGTTCCTACTTCCAACCGTCGGCCGTGCTTTCGCCCCGGGTTTCCCGCATGGTGGAACAGGTGAAACGGGTGGATTTTATCACCACCGCTTCGGAAGTGGAAGCCCTGGCCCTGGAGTGTAATTTAATCAAGGAACACCGGCCGAAATACAATATAAGATTGCGGGACGACAAACAGTACCCCTGGATCAAAGTAACCGTTCAGGAAACCTTCCCCCGGGTTTATATTGTCCGCAGTCCCCAGAAAGACGGCGCCCGTTATTTTGGTCCTTATACCAACACCGGGGTTTTGCGGGAGATCTTCGGGCTCATCCGGAAATTGTTTACCATCCGGATCTGTAAAAAGAAACTTACCGGTACAGAACAGGACCGTCCCTGTCTTAATTATCATATCGGGCGGTGCTCCGCGCCCTGCGGGGGTAAGGTGTCCCCCGAGGAATACCGCGCGATGATTCAGGAACTTCTCGATTTTTTGGAAGGAAAGACGGAAAACATTGCGCGGGCTCTGACCCAAAGAATGAACGAGGCGGCGAAAAAACAAGATTACGAAAAGGCCATTGTTTACCGGGATAAACTCCGGGCCCTGGAGCAAATGCGCGAACGCCAAACCGTGGTTTCCGCCAAGGCTGAGGACCGGGATGTTTTGGGGTGGGCCCGCGGACCCGGCGGCATGGTGGTTCAAGTATGGCAGATTCGTCAGGGACGGTTGATTGGGAAAAAAGATTTCTTTTTTCCCACCGCCGTTGCCGGGGAAGCCGAGGAAAAAGAAGAAATGCTCCGGGGTTTTTTACTCCAGTACTATGACGAACAGGACCTGATTCCCCGGGAAATCCTGCTCCCCTTTGTCCCCCGGGAACACGAAACGCTCCAGGACTGGCTGCGGGAGAAAAGCAAACATGCGGTTTATTTGTTACAACCCAAGCGGGGGGAGAAATACCAGCTTCTAAAGATGGCCCGGGAAAACGCCGGTACCCGCCTGCAGCAGGAGACCGAGCGGTACCAAAGAAGAAAGGAGCAGGAAGAGAGAGTCCTCGAACGGTTAAAAGACCTTCTCGCCCTGCCCGGAAAGCCTTGCCGCATAGAAGCCTTTGATGTTTCCAACCTGCGGGGGAACGAGGCGGTGACGGCGATGGTGGTTTTTGAAAACGGGCGGCCCCGGAAAGATGCTTATCGCCGCTTCAGGATCCGGGGGGTAACGGGTATTAATGACCCGGCTATGCTCGGTGAAGCCGTCAGAAGAAGGTTTCTCCGCGGCTTGAAAGAACGGCAGCAAGGAGAAGAAGGGAAGGGGTTTGCCGTCTTTCCCGACTTATTACTGATTGACGGAGGAACCGGCCAGTTGCAGGCGGTTTGTGAGGTTTTGGCCGAATTGGGGCTGGAGGGACAACCGGTGGCGAGTTTGGCCGAGGCCAATGAAGAGATTTTCCTCCCCGGCCGCCGGGAGCCCCTGCGCTTGCCCCCGGAGGACGAAGCGTTGCGTCTTCTGCAGCATGCCAGGGATGAGGCCCACCGTTATGCCGTAACCTATCACCGCTTGTTACGGGATAAAAAAATGACCGGTTCCGCTCTGGACCGGATTAAAGGGATCGGCCCCAAAAGGAAAAAGGCGCTTTTGGCCCGTTTCGGTTCGGTGCAGAGAATAAAAGAGGCCGGCCTGGAAGAATTGATGTCCGTAAAAGGAATAACGGAGGACCTGGCCCGCACGATCAGGGAAGAACTGACTTAACGGGCGCCAAGGAAGGGATACCGGTGACGGCAACGGGAAGAAGGACTTGATAGAAGGAGGCCCTATGGTTATGATTCGCCTTATTGCCCTTGACATGGATGATACCCTGCTGAGACCGGATTTGACTATTTCCCCGGCCTGTTACTCCCTGTTGCGTGAAGCGATGGCCCGCGGCATTAAAGTTATCCTCGCCTCCGGTAGGATGTACCAGTCGGTACAATTGTATGCGGAACAGCTGGGTCTTAGCGGCATGCCCCTTATCACCTATAACGGTGCGCTTGTCCGGTTCGCCGGGTACGGGGAAACCATTTTTCATTCTCCTTTACAGATTGAGCCCGCCCGCGAACTGATTCTTTCTCTCCGGGAAACCGGCCTGCATATCAATGTCTATATCAACGACGAGTTGTTTATGGAAGACCTGGACGAAGAGGGAAAAGATTACGTGGAAAGGAACCGGCTTAAATTTAATTTGGTGAAAGATCTCACCACGGTTCTTGTTTCCAGGCCCACCAAAGTCCTGGCCAGCGGTCCGCCGGAGGAGATAAGCAAGGTATATAAGGAAATAGCCCGGAAATACCGGGGCTGGATCTCTTTTACCCGTTCCCGGCCGCGGTTTTTGGAGTGTCTGGCGCCGGGGGTCAATAAAGGACTGGCCCTGGCGAAGGTGGCCGGTTACTTCGGCTTGGCCCCCCATGAAGTTATGGCGGTCGGCGACGCCCCCAATGACCTGGAGATGTTGAAATGGGCGGGAATTGGCATCGCGATGGGCAATTCCCCGCCGGAGGTTCAGAAGGCGGCCGACTGGACGGCGCCCCCCAATCACCGGGACGGGGTGGCGGCCGCCCTTCGCCGCTATATTTTTGTGGAGGATCACTACCAGTAATGGCAATATGTACATGCCGGATTAAGCAGGAGTTTTTTCTGAAGGCAAGAAAATATAGAAACATAAAACCGCCTATTTTGTTGACGAATTAGTTATTTAAGATAAATTACCGGAAACAAAACAACAGATCCAACACCAAAGATCCATTACCAAACAAACCTGATACCACCCAGTTTACTACCCTTCCTGGTCCAGGTGGCGCCGGAAAGGAGGGAGGAGAGAGGACAGGCGTTAAAACCGGAGAGCAGGAGGTAGTAATTAAATACAGCAACCATCACAGCAGGGAAAAGAGGACGGAGGAAATGAAGAAACTCGCTTCTCTTTTCCAGTCACAGCAAGGTACATTCAGCGCATCATCGAAAACATGAAGCTGAGGAGGAACAACAAACCATGAAACGCATCATCGCCTTAGTCACAGCTGTTGTCATGATAATTGTCGCTTCTCCCGTGGTAATCGCCGCGGATCTGGACTTTTCCGGGAAAGTTTCCGCCCAAATTGACTATGAAGCGGAACAATTAGCCGGTGAATCCGAGTTCTCTCTGGAAGCCGCCTTGGGTGAAAACCTGCGGGCCGGCTTCAATCTCAACGGTTTGACCCGTCCTTTCAGCGGGAATTGGGATAACAACGGCGTTTTAAGCTTGGACAATATCTGGCTGGAGGCCAGAGGGCCCTTGTTCCCCGGCACCCCTGAGATGGTTACCCGTCTCGGCGGACTTGATGTCAATTATTCGCCTTTGATTGGTATCGTGTCCAACAACGGAATCAGCGTGGATGAGCTTGGGCTGGGTCCGGTTACCCTGGGCGCCTTTTACGCCTGGGAGGGTACAGATCGGATCCGGGGAGCCCGCATTCAGCTTTCCCCTGTGGAGGCCATGGAGATCCAGGGCAGCCTGGTTCAGGCCAGCCAAGACTACTATGCCGTGGAAACCACGGTGCATCCCTGGGATTATCTGCAGGTAACCGGGGTATATGCCGCTGAAGAAGACGGAGACCACGCTTTTAAAGTGGACGGACGTCTTCAGTTGTTGAGCGATCTGGAAATCAGGGCCGGTTACCGGAATATTGCGGCAGGGTTTGCCCCGGAATACGGCGATCCGGACCATGGGAAACCGGATAAGCCTCATTACAACCCTGGAACCGAACAGAAAGGGTTTTCCGCCGGTGCTACCCTCGAGCAAATGGGTTTTGTGTTAAAAGGCGATTATGCCTTTTACGACAACACCCTGGCTTTCTCTGCCACCCGTCCTCTGGAACTGGCCGGGATGAATTTCGACACCAGACTGGAAGGCACCTATAACACGGACCGGGCGGAACTGGACAGTCTGGAGGCCGGTGTTGATTACACGGCACCTAACGGCGTGAACCTTTCCGTCGGGTATGACTTTGTCGAGCAGCAACCTTCTGCTCAGATCGGATTGAGCCTGGCGTTTTAAGGAACCCCAGGGCAAAACAAGCGGGGCCGTAAGGCCCCGCTTTTATATTGCCCCGTTTCCGGGGGGACAAAACCGGTTGGCCGCTTCCGCCTCATATTTTCGCCCGGCCGGCCATAGACTATAAGTATGACGAAAAGGTTAAATTCGGAGCAGGAAAAAACGATTTTATGTCGAATAATTACAATTACAAAGGGGCATGGTATTGACACATAATACTATTATCTTAGGAACTCAAGATGACCAGTATTTCCCGGAAGTTGATTTCTTGGATAGCGATAAATGGCAGAACAGTTACGTGGTTATGGGTTCTCTGGTCAATAAATAGGAGGTGGAAATTTTTTTATCCCAAATCTTAAAATGGATAACACAAAATGGACTTTTAGACAATAAAAATTATCACAGAGGAATGGAGGAGAGAGATTAAATGGCTAAGGTTATTTTTGATCATGTATATAAAAAATTCCCCAACGGGGTAGTGGCGGTCAACGACGTCAACTTGGAAGTGAGAGACAAAGAGTTTATTGTCTTTGTCGGGCCGTCCGGATGCGGAAAGACCACATCCCTGCGGATGGTGGCCGGTTTGGAAGAGATAACTTCCGGTAATATTTATATCGGTGATACGCTGGTCAACGATGTAGCGCCGAAAGACCGCGACATCGCCATGGTTTTCCAAAACTATGCCCTTTACCCACATATGGATGTCTATAACAACATGGCTTTTGGTTTGAAGCTTAGAAAATTCCCGAAGGCCGAGATTGACCGCAGGGTCAAGGAAGCCGCCAAGATACTGGGAATCGAGTCCTTGCTGGACCGGAAACCGAAAGCCCTCTCCGGCGGTCAGCGCCAGAGAGTTGCCTTGGGCCGTGCCATTGTCCGGGAACCGAAAGTCTTCTTGATGGATGAGCCCCTTTCCAACCTGGATGCCAAGTTGCGCGTACAAATGAGGGCGGAGCTTTCCAAACTTCATCACCGCCTGCAGACCACAATCATCTATGTTACCCACGACCAGGTGGAAGCCATGACCATGGGCGACCGGATCGTGGTGATGAAAGACGGTGTTATCCAACAGGTCGGCAAACCTTTGGATATTTATGACAAGCCGGCCAACATCTTTGTGGCCGGGTTTATCGGCACGCCGCCCATGAATTTCCTGGAAGGTGTCTTAAAGGAAGAAGACGGCCGGCTCTACGCCGATCTGGAGAGCTTCCGCGTATATGTTCCGGAAGGGAAATTCAAGACCGCCAGAATGTATGTGGGCAAAGAAGTTGTCTTTGGCATCCGCCCGGAAAACATCGTTGATTACGATACCATGCCCGACGCCAACCCTGAAAATGTCGTGAACGTTACCGTTGATGTCAGCGAGTTAATCGGTTCCGAGGTTTACCTCCATGTCTCCAGCGGACCTCACAGTTTCGTCGCCCGTGTCGATGCGCATACCAAAGCCGTAGACGGCGCCGAACACCGTTTGGTCATTAATAATCAGAAGCTGGAGATGTTCGATAAAGAAACAGAGAAAGCTATTCCTTAATGGACGAACCGGCTAACTGGTCTTTAATCCCCCATCTTCGATGGATGGGGGATTCTTGTATGTACGAAAGGAGAAGAGAAATGGACTCCGGGGCTAAATATATCGGGATTGACCTGGGAGGGACAAAAATCGCGGGTCTTCTCGCCGATGCCGGCGGCAACATTTTTGCGCAGGAGCAAATTCCCACCCAAAAAGAAGAGGGACAGGAAAGAGTACTGGCGAGGATTTACTCTTTGGTTCGTGCCTTGATGAACAAGGCGGAACCGGGTGTGGTGAAAGGGATCGGGATTTGTTCGCCGGGGCCGTTGAACATTGAAACCGGGGTAATCATAGAAGCTCCCAACCTTCAATGGACAAACACGCCGCTCGCTGCCTTAATGGAGAAAGAATTCGGTTTACCGGTGGTTTTGGAGAACGACGCCAATGCGGCGGCTTTTGGCGAATATATGTACGGGGCGGCGCGAGGCGTAAAAGACATGCTCTATATGACCGTGAGTACCGGGATCGGCGGGGGAATCATTGCCAATGGCGAACTGGTTTACGGCCGGGATTTTTCCGCCGGGGAAATCGGACATATGGTCATCCTGCCCGGGGGTCCGGTCTGCGGTTGCGGGCGGCGGGGTTGCGTGGAAGCCCTGGCTTCCGGCACGGCGATCGCCCGGGAAGCCAAAGCCCGTTTGGCCAAGGGCGAGAAAAGCCTCCTTCAGGCGGATTTTAGCGGGGAAAACCTTCACCGCCTTACGGCCAAAGAGGTGAAAGAGGCAGCCGCCCAGGGCGACGCTTTGGCCCTTTCCGTACTGGAAAAGGCCTTTTATTACCTGGGAATCGCCGTGGGCAACCTGGTGAATATCTTAAACCCGGAAATGGTGGTGATCGGCGGGGGTGTGGCGAAAATGGGCCCGTATCTTTTCGAACCGGTCCAAAAAAACATCGGGTTAAGCGCTTTTCCCCACATGTACCGGAATTTACCGGTCGTCCCGGCCCAACTGGGCGGCGAGGCCGGAACCAAAGGCATGGTTGCCCTCTTGCACCGGAAACTGCAAAAAGCTTGAGCGCGCTTAATCGAGAAGGGCGGGCGCCATTTTTTCCGTGGGCCGGGAAGAGGAAAACAATTCTTGACAAGCCTGACTGATGCCGTCACCGATTAATTCCGCCATTTGCATTACCAGGTTTAAACGGGTGTTTTGCAGCACCAGGTATTCCATAAAGCCGCCGACATTGACCACGCCCACGACATGTAAATTACCCACCGCGGGAAGGGTTTTATTAACTCCGGTCCCGGGTTGAAGAGGTCCGGGTTTAATACTTACATAACCGATGCTTTCCGATTTGCCCAGGCAGGCGTCGACGGCTACAATAAAGGGCTCCTTCAACTCCCGGTGGATCCTTTGGGTTGTTTCCTCCAAATTAACGGCATGAACCGGATTTTCCAGAGTGCCGTAGACCTTTAGGGATGGAGAACTTAAAGACGCCAACCTGCTTCCGACCAACGGTCCGAGACTGTCGCCGGTTGAGCGGTCGGTGCCAATGCAAAGAATGACCAATGGGTTACTGAGATAGTAATTTTGGCAGAGGATTTTCTTAAAATGAAAGCTGAAAAGTTCCCGGGCTTCCGGATGATGGACATGAACCCGGTAAACGGATGTAAGCTCGGGTTTCGTGAGTTTTTTAGGAAAAGATAACCACTTCACTTGTTCTCCACCCTTCTTTCCAGTTATTATCCACTTTAGTTTATGCGCCTAGATGCGGGGGTATACATGCGATTATCCAAAAAGCGGAGAACAACAGTTTTGCTATTTCCGGTTTTTTCGTGATATAATAACGGCTAAGAAAAGTCTGTGTTCAACCGGGTGGAGAATTGCCGGTCATGTTTGGGAGTGAAAAAAAACAAGGTTTCCCCCCTTCCTTTCGCCGGTCGCTGTTCATCTTGGCGGGGGCGGTTCTGATTTCTTTGGCGGCCCGGCCTCTTTTGCCGCTGCTCCGGGAAAAAGGGGTGATTGTGGAAGGGGTAAGCGTGGGGGGAATACCCCTGGCCGGTCTACGCCCGGAAGAAGCGGTTGCTGTTTTAAACGACCGGTTGGCGCCCCTTTTGGCCCAACCGGTGGAGTTACGGGACGGGGATTTTTCTTTTTCCCTTGTCCCCGAGCGCTGGGGGTTTTTTCTCGAATATGAGCAATTGGCGGCCGAAGCTTTTGCCTTGGGCCGCACCGGCAATCTATGGCAAAGACGGCGGGAGAGGCTGGTTCTGCGGAAAAAGCCCTTGGATCTAACCCCGGACGTCAAGACCGGACCGGGAGATTTTGAACGCCTTCACCGTTTTTTGACCGCCCGGATTAATAAAGAACCGGTCGAAGCGGAGATTATGGTGGATAGAAAAGGGACGGTTACCGTTTCTCCCGGCCGTCCGGGGAGAAGTCTGAACCTCCGGGAACTGGAAAGAAAATTACCCCGGGTCATTCTGGCCCGGGAAAACCGCCGGCTGGACCTGCCGGTCGACCCGGTGGAACCGGTTTTAAGCCCGGAAAAAATAAGGAAATGGGATTTGACCCGGGTAGTTAGTTATTATAATACCAGGTTTGACCCGGAAAACAAAGACCGGGTCCACAATATTAGGACGGCGGCATCCTCTTTACACGGCGCCCTGGTCTTGCCGGGCGAAAAACTCTCTTTTAACCGGCGGGTCGGTCCCCGGGTTACGGAACAGGGTTACCGGGAGGCGCCGGTTATCTATGAAAACCGGCTGGTACCGGGAGTCGGCGGAGGAGTCTGTCAGGTTTCCACCGCCCTTTATAATGTCTGGTTGCTGGCGGGTTTTCCTGTGGAGACGCGGTTCAATCATTCTTTGCCCATCGCTTATGTGGAGATGGGACGGGATGCCGCCGTCGTTGACGGCGGTCAGGATCTGATCGTGGTCAATCCCCTGCCGACACCGGTTTATATCTCCGCCCGGGTGGAGGGGGATACCCTGACCGTGGCCGTTTTGGGAAAAAACCACGACGATCTGTTCTATACTTTAGAGTCGCGAATAATAGAGACCATTCCCCCTCCTGTCCTACAGGTGGAAGACAGTTCTTTGCCCCCCGGGGAAACAGTGGTGGAGGAAGAGGGGAAAAACGGATACATAGTAGAGCTCTGGCGGTTGGCACGAGACCGTGAGGGCCAAATTTTTCCGGAACGGGTCAACCGCAGTATCTACCAGCCCGTTCCCCGCCTGCTCAGAACAGGGGTGAAACAAAAGCCGGAAGGAGAAGGAAAAAATGCGGAATAATGACGGCATAAAATTCCTCTATCACGGACTGGTCTTATTGTTATTGGGAATTTTTCTTTACGGGCATCGCCGGTTGCTGCAGGAAGCAGGTTGGGGAATCTTCTGGCCCTTCATCCCGCTGGCCCTCGGCTTACTGCTTCTCCTCGAATTCCGGCGAACAAGGAAGAAGTTGCTGCTGGCCGCAGGGGCCTTTTTGGCGGGGAGCGGCGGTTTTCTCCTCGTTTTTACCCTCGAGTATCTTCCTTGGTCCCGTTTGGCGGACCTTTGGGCTTTTTTGCCGCTCCTGGCCGGGTTCTCTCTTTTTTTGGTTTACTTGTCTGACTTTTCCGGCCGCGGGTATCTGATCGCCGCCGTTATCCTTCTGGCGGCCGGTCTATTGGGGCTGGGGAAAAATTTGCCGGCCATGGTCAAAGGTTTCGGCCCCTACGGGCAGTTTTCCCTGGCCGCCTTTATCTTTTTGCTTTTTCTCCTGGTTTCAGGCAAAAGGAAACCCGGATGACGGCTCTTTATAAGGAATAACCCAGGGCGACAAGGAGTTTTTCAATTTCCTGCCGGGAAGTTTGCTCGGGTTCGAACCCGATGGCCACCCGCTTTTTGGCCAGGCTCACCTTTACATTTTTAACACCCGGTAATTTTTGCAGGTGCTCGATCAACCCGGTACGGCAGTTGTCACAGGAGATTTCTGCCAAGACCAGCTCCAGTCGGTCTTTTTGTTCTTTTTTGCTTCGCGGCATTTCTTTGGTCACATCCTTGCGGAAGGTCTCGTTTATACTTTGCAGCCGCCCAAGTTTTTTATACACAGGAGGGAAACAGTGAACAGCAGCGGTAAAGAGTTGGAACGGTTGGAAGCGGTGATGGAACGGTTACGCGGGGAAGCAGGCTGTCCCTGGGACCGGAAACAAACCCACACCACCCTCCGGCCTTATTTGCTGGAGGAGGCTTATGAGGTATTGGAAGCCATTGACAACGGCTCGCCTTCCCAACTCCAGGAAGAGTTGGGGGATCTTTTGTTGCAGGTGGTATTTCACGCGCAAATCGCCCGGGAAAAGGGCGAATTTACCCTGGCCGGGGTAATCAAGGGGATCACGGAAAAACTTATCCGCCGGCACCCGCATGTTTTTGGCGGGGAGAAAGTGGACGGTATCGCCGGGGTGATGAAGAACTGGGACCAGATTAAGGCGGAAGAAAAAAAAGAAGCTCCCGCTTCCGCCCTGGACGGCATACCCGCGTCCTTACCCGCCCTCCTGCGGGCGGCCAAGGTCCAAGAAAAAGCTTCCCGTCTTGGTTTTGACTGGCCGGATATCAAGGGGCCGCTGGCCAAGGTGAAAGAAGAAATCAAGGAATTCCGGCGGGCCTGGAAGGCCTGGGAAAAAGCGGCAAATAAAAAAGAGCGGGAAGAAAAACATAAAAAAATGGAAGAAGAATTTGGCGATATCCTTTTTGCCCTGGTAAACGCGGGCCGGTTTCTGGGGATCCAGCCCGAACCGGCGTTGAACATGGTGACCGAGAAATTCTGCCGCCGCTTCCGGGCCATGGAAGAGATGGCCCGACGCCGCGGTCTGGATCTCGCCAACATGACTCTGGAGGAAATGGACTGCTTGTGGGAGGAAAGCAAAGAGGCGGAGACCGCCCGATTGTAATTGTATAAACACCCCCGTGAAGGTTAATCCTAAAACGTAATAAAAACACGGGGGGAAGATGATGCCTTTCGACCGTCGCCTGTTGGGTGCAGGTCTTCTACTCATCATTGTTGCCGGGATTGCCGTCTTCATTTTTACCCGCAGGGCAAAAAAAGACTCCGGCGTTAAATGGGAAAAAGAACCGGAAATCACTGTTTATTTCCACGAGACCCAAACCCGGCAAAAGATGCCTTTGGAGGAGTACCTGGTCGGCGTGGTCGCCGGCGAGATGAAAAAAGGCTGGCCGGTGGAGGCCTACGGCGCCCAGGCTATTGTCGCCCGCAGTTTTACTTTGGAATTCCTCTCCCGGGGAGGAACCAGGGAAATGCATGACGCCGATATCTGCACGGATGAGAAACATGCGCAAGCTTATAACGCCGGGGCAATTACTTCCGAGATCCGGCGGGCGGTGGAGATGACCAGGGGTAAAATCATGACCTACAACGGGGATTACGTAAAGGGATGGTTCTCCGCCAGCTGCGGCGGGAAAACAACCCCGGCTGTCGTCGGGCTGGGTTATGAAGGGGAAGAGCCCGCCTATATCACCCCCGTAAACTGTCCCGAGGAGGGGACAACCCCTGAAGAGAGACTGTTTTGGTCGGCCGGTTTTTCCTGGGGAGAACTGGCCGCCATCTTGAAGCAATTGGGCGTGGATGTAGGAGAAGTGGAAAGAGTGCAGGTGGGGGCGAGACATGAGGAATCCTCCCGCGTGACCCGGCTGGAATTTACCGGAACGAAAAGCCGGGCGAGCGTAAAGAGTGCCGACTTCCGGACGGCCGCTGGACCGGAAAAGCTCCGTTCCCTCTGGATTACCGATCTTGACCAGAATGCTGACGGGATTATTATTAAGGGACGGGGTTTTGGCCACGGCGTTGGTCTCTGTCAGTGGGGTGCCCATGCTTTGGCTTTGGAAGGCAAGGATCCGGAAGAGATTGTAAAACATTATTACCCGCGGGTGGAAATAGAAAAAGTCTGGGAATAAATTTTGTTTTTGGGCATTTCGTCCAAGAAGCGCATATAATATAATTTAGGAAGCCTTACGGGAGGTGACTTCTTGGACAGCCAAAAAGTTCATCAATTGACTCTTTACGGCAGGGAACAGTTGACGGTGGACGGGGTGACCAATGTCGGCAGCTTTAACCGGGAAGAAATTTTCTTGCAAACACAAAAGGGTGTTCTGGTCATCCGGGGGGAAAATCTTCATCTGCAACAGCTCCATCTGGAACAGGGAAAACTCTCCATAACCGGTAAAGTGAACGCTTTAAAATACAGTGACGAATCGGCGGCAGAAAAAGGGAGAGGAATTTTTAAGCGGATGTTTAAATAAATCACCGTTAATATTCACTGAAAATTACGGCAGGAACTATGGAACGGATATGGAATAGAAAAAGTAATCCCCGTCTCCCGGAAGGATGAAACGGATTGAAAAATAGATTATTGGCGATAGGGTTGGTTTTGCTCATTGCCATAACGGGCGGCTTGCCTCATTCCCGGGCGGCAATGGAAATCACCAATACGGGTGCGGAATTCCGGTTTGGCCGGGTAAAATCTCCGCCGCGGCCCCTGAAGTGGCAGGTTCTTCCCGCCCGTCATTTCCGCATCCATTTTTATCAGGGCATGGAGGACCTGGCTCTGCGGTGCCGGACTATTCTTACGGAGGAAGCTTATGACCGGGTTTATCCTGATTTCCAAGATTTTTATACGATCAATCCGCTTCCGGAAATCCGGGTGATCCTTTTCGATTCCCGGCGGGATTTTCAAAATTCCCAGGCCAGTGGGGTCCCTCTTACGGCCACGCCGGAAGGGGTGGCTCATTTTCTCGTGAACCGGCTGGCCGTGATTAAGCAGCCAACTCTTCGTGAGCTACGGGGGGTATTGATTCACGAAGTTACCCATATCATCACTTTACATTCTTTCCGCAACAATTTTTTACTCAATTTGGCCGGGCAGCCCCCGGATTGGTTGGTGGAAGGACTGGCCGAGTATTACATGCCGGAGGAGACCAGATTTCCCATGCGGGAAGGCGCTTTACGGGATGCCGTCCTTCAGGACAAGCTTTCCAACATGGACAGCCTGCGGACCGTGCAGACCAATCTCGATTACGCCCAGGCCTGGTCTTTGACGGATTATGTCGCCCGCCAATACGGACGGGAAAAATTGCCCGCTTTGCTGGCGGAGTTTTTTGCCCGCGGGGATAAAGATGCGGCTTATCAAGCGGTGTTAAATATCTCCCGGCGTGAGTTGTGGGAAGACTGGAAAGCCGATCTGCAAAGCCGTTATGCGGCCGGCCGGGATGCCCCGCGCATCAGGGATGAATATGAACCCTGCATTGCAGGGCACGGCCAGCATATGCAGGCACGTCCCGCCGGCGAGAGGAGGATTGTTTTTCTCTCCACGCACCAGAGCAATTACTTTGACCTTTATCTATGGGAAGAAGGAAAGATCCGGCGCCTGACCGATTGGACGGTTTCCGCGTATGGTGTTTCTCCGGAAGGGAAGGAGATTCTTTTTGTTTCCGATGTGGAAGGAGAACATTTACTTTACCGGTTGGCCCTTGAGAGCGGCGAAATTTCCCCCTTTCCCCTGGATCTGCCCAACCCGGTGGACGTGGCCTGGTCCCCCGCAGGCGACCGTTTGGCCGTAACGGTTAATATTAAAGGCGACACCGATATTTACCTGGTTGACCTGGAAGGAAAGGTGTTGGCGCGGGTGGCCGGCGGCCCTTATGACGAGTATTCCCCCGCCTGGGCTCCGGACGGGCGCAGTCTGGTTTATGTCGCCCCCTACTGCGGCTATGACCAGTTGTACCTGTGGGACGGAGAAAACAGCCGCCGGTTGACAGCAGACGGGAACCGTCACCAGGATCCGGTTTGGGGGCCGGATGGTTTGATCTATTTCACCATTGGCGCTGAAGGCTATTACCGGACGGCGACCGTGGACCCGGCAACCGGGGAGGTAAAAGTTGTTTCTCCTTTCCAGGAGACGCTTTTATACCCGTACCCCCTGGCCGGAGGAGAAATTTTATCCACGGTCTATCAAGCGGGGGAATATAAGATTTACCGTTGGCGCCCGGGAGAGTGATGGGGAATTGAAGAGAGTAATCACTGTTCTGCTGGTTGTTTTCGCCCTGTTTTTCCAGGGGAGCCGCCCCGCCCGGGTGCTGGCGGAAGTTCCCTGGGAAGAATACCGCCCCCAACTGGAGATGGAGTATCTCATTCCGTTCTTATTTTATGACGGGGGATGGCAAACGATCACCTACGGCCGGATGAGCAGTGTCCTCCGCGACCAGGAGCTTCAGTTTTTCCTCTGGGCCGACCAGAAGGAAGATATTTTATACTACGTCTTAGGCTATACCCGGCACCATTATAAATGGTCGACCGGGATCAATTTTTACTCCATGCCGGTCAACGGCGGGCCTCTCTGGGATACCGCGTTCTGGGAGGAACAGACCGGGATCAGCCTTCTCGGCTGTTACCGGCGGACCAACGAAACCCGGCTTAATTTGCGGTTGCAGTGGGAAAAATTTGCTCCCATGGCTGTCGCCTCCGCCTTTCCGGAGCCGGTGGAAGCAGGGACTATTTTCGGCTGGGAGGCTACGGCGCTCAAAGATAATTTTACCTTTTTGGCGCAAAGGGGAAACAGGGAGTATATAAGCGTGGGAGGGGCTTTGCCCGTTTTCAATTCCGGTTATCATTATTATAAACTGGAAGCGGACCGGCGGAGTTACCTCCCGTTCGGTGACCGGTTTTCGGCCATCGTCAGTCTGCGGGGAGGCAAGATTTGGGGCCGGTACCCGTCGCAACGGGGTTTTACGATCGGCGGTATTCAGCAGGCCAACCTGAGCGGGCTCGGCAACCTGGTCAATGAAGGGACCCTGTGGGAACTGGCCGATTCGGTGCTGCGGGGTTATCCTCTTTACCGGTTTAACGGCGACGGATTTTTACTGGGCAATATCGAACTGAGAGCTTTGCTTCATCCCGGTTCATACTATAACATTGGTAATTTTGCGGTGATCGGTTCGCTTTTTTTGGATGCCGGACAAATTTGGCAGAACGAATTGCCCCTTAACCCGGAACCTGCCGCCTCGTGGGGTGCGGGTATAAAATTTTTCCTCGGCGGGTTGCTGGTGGGCATAGATTATGCCCTGCCCCTGGACCCGGAAGAAAAGCCGCGCTGGCATTTTAGTTTGGGTGAAGTTTTTTAAGCGAAGTTTCCCCTTTTGCCAACGGATGCAGCCCGGGTATAAACCTCCGGATGAATGCCTAGAATGGTTACAGAAGGAGGTTTATACCATGACACACAGCCACAGCCGGTTTTGTTTTTTATTGTTCTTACCGGCCCTGCTTCTTGCCGGGTTCCACCGGGCGCAGGCTACCCCCGCCGGTCTCATTCTCCCCGACACCTGCAGATTCACCGGATTGTTGGCCGTGGAAGAAGAACGCCACGGCCCGCTGCGCCAAGAAAAGGGAGAAATCATTGCCGCTGAAAAGGATTACTTGATCATCCGCCGGGATGGCGGGGAGGAGTGCTTCTATCCGGTAAACGATTGTTTGGTCTTTGTCAACGGCCGGCCGGGAGAAAATGCGGCCTTAAAACCGGTGGCGCCGGGTTGCTATTTCTACGCCTGCCTGTATTTTCTTCCCGACGGAAAACTGCATTTGGTTGCCGGCTGGTATCTCGGGGGCGAGGTGAAAATTCTCAAAATTGAAGAAGCGGACGGAGGAAGATCTTTGGTTACGGTAAGAGGTTTGGAAAACCCCGGAGAAACTACGGTGGTATGGTATTATCCGGAGGACGGGGCGGGGTTGTTTCCCGGGATGACCGGCTATCTTTTACTCGCCTCCGACGGGCGGGTCAGAACATTTTTCCCCCTGGAATAGCCACGGTAAAGGGAGAAAATCCAAAAAGAACGGAGATGTTGTCGGAAGAAAAGAGAAAAAAGAAACAGCAAGAAAGGGCTGGTTCTATTGGCCATTAAGGTAATGGTGGTTGATGATTCCGCTTTTATGCGTCAGGTCCTCAAAGAGATATTGGAGACCGATCCGGATCTTGAGGTCGTTGCCGTAGCCACAGACGGTGAAGATGCCCTTAAAAAAATGGAATTTTACCCCCCGCAAGTGATCACGCTGGATTTGGAAATGCCCCGCATGGACGGACTCTCCTTTTTGTCGCATTTAATGAAGAAAAACCCTTTGCCGGTGGTGATCGTCAGTTCATGGGCGCGGGGAGATTCAGAAGAAACTTTGAAAGCTTTGGAACTCGGGGCGGTTGATTTTGTCACCAAACCGGGACCCAGGCCTACAGCGGATCTTTGGCAGATTAAGGAGATATTGCGGGAGAAAGTCAAAGCCGCCGCCCGGGTCCGGGTCGACCGCATCCGGGAATTACCCAAAAAAGAGATCCCGGTTGTCCCCGCTGTTTTGGAAGAAAACCACCCACAGATTTTGGCCTTGGGGGCTTCCACCGGCGGACCCCGTGCTCTTCAATTCATCCTTACTCATCTTCCACCCGATTTTCCTCTCGGTGTTGTGATCGCGCAGCATATGCCCAAAGAGTTTATTGACATTTTTGCCGCCCGTCTCAACAACATGGGGCCGCTCCGGGTTAAAAAAGCCGAAGAAGAAGATTATGTTCTTCCCGGAACAGTGCTGGTGGCCCCCGGCGGCCTGCAGATGCGGGTGGCCCGCGGAAAAAATGAACTGGTACAGGTCCGGCTCTCCGAGGAGGAACGCTTGTACCGGCCGTCCGTGGACGAACTGTTCTTTTCCGTGGCTGAAACCTATCAAAACCGGGCGATCGGGGTTTTGTTAAGCGGGATGGGTGCTGACGGCGCCCGCGGCCTGCTCCGTTTGCGGGAAGCCGGCTCCCGCACGATAGCAGAATCCCCGGAAACCTGTGTCATATACGGCATGCCGAAGGAGGCGGTAAAACTTGGTGCGGTAGAGTTTCTTTTACCTCTGACCGAAATTCCGGATTTCATTTGCCGGCTTATTTCCGGACGGGTTTGTTCCACACAAATGAAATAAAGTATATCCCCTCCTTATTGATTTTTAGGGGAAACCCTTGGTTTATTACAAAGCGGGTAACAGCCTGCCGGTTGAATTTGTTCCGGTTTATAGTTGGTTGCGGAGATTAAAGAGTTGCTGAGATTAAAGAAAAGATAAAAAGATCAAAAATGACTGGGGTGAGGGAATGGAATTAGCAGAACTGGAAGGGAAAACACTTGTTCAGTTACAGGCGATGGCCAGAGAGTTGAAGATCGAAAATTACATTCATTACCGGAAGCGAGAACTCATTTTTGAACTCCTCAAAGTCCTTGCCACCCAGGAGGGAAGGATTTTTTCCCAGGGAGTTTTGGAAATTTTACCGGAAGGCTTCGGCTTTTTGCGGGTCGAAAATTATACGGCAGGACCGGGGGATATATATGTTTCCGCTTCCCAGATCCGCCGTTTTCATCTTCGCACCGGGGATCTGGTGGCCGGCCAAATCCGGCCCCCCAAAGAGACAGAACGGTATTTTTCCCTGCTTAAGATTCAAGCCGTAAATTACCAAGATCCCGATGAATTGGTGGAACGCGTTCATTTTGATGAATTGACCCCCATCTATCCCCGGGCGAGAATAAGACTGGAAACCAAAAACCGTGATATGGCCATACGGATCGTGGATCTTATTGCCCCGATCGGCAAAGGACAGCGGGGGATGGTGGTATCGCCGCCGAAGGCCGGCAAAACCACCCTTCTCAAAAAAATCGCCCACAGCCTGGAGGTGAATCACCCGGAGATCCACCTGATTGTTTTGTTGATTGACGAGCGTCCGGAGGAAGTGACCGACATGGAACGCTCGGTCAAGGGCGAAGTGGTCAGTTCCACCTTTGACCAGCCGGCGGAGAATCATGTCCGCGTTGCGGAATTAATCCTGGAAAGGGCAAAGAGGCTGGTGGAACAGCAAAAGGACGTCGTGATCCTGCTGGACTCCATCACCAGGCTGGCCAGGGCCTATAACCTGGTGGAACCCCCGAGCGGGCGGACCCTTTCCGGGGGTGTTGATCCCGGCGCCCTGCATAAACCCAAGCGCTTCTTCGGCGCCGCCCGTAATGTGGAAGAAGGGGGGAGTCTGACGATCATCGCCACCGCCCTTGTGGAAACCGGCAGCAGGATGGATGAAGTTATTTATGAGGAGTTTAAAGGCACCGGAAATATGGAGTTGCACCTGGACCGGAAACTGGCGGACCGGCGAATTTTTCCGGCCATTGATATTATTCGCTCCGGCACACGTAAAGAAGAGTTGCTCTTTACCACCAGAGAACTGGAAACCACCTGGGTTTTACGGAAAGTCATTGCCAACCAGGGACCGGCGGAGACGATGGAACTTATTCTGGACCGCTTGGCCAACACCGAATCCAATGAAGAACTCCAGTCTCTGATTCTTAACTCCTCTTTTGCCGAAAGCATCTTAAGCCGGATGAACCGGGAAGCGTAATCCTCCTAAACCCCGATTAGTACATGATTTTTTACCATAAATAAAAAAAAACTACAATAATTATATTTGCCTGCACGTTATAATGGGATTAAGGGTGAACACAGATGCCGCGCGATTACACAGGAATGGACCGGCTTTGCCGGGCCTATGCGCGTACGACCGGAGTCGTTACGTTTGTTATTGACAACAAGGGAAAAACGCTCATCCCGGCCGCGGATCTTTATTGTCCCCATGAATTTTGCCGGGTTATTCAGAAAAAAGAGGAGCGGAAAGAGAAATGCTATCATGCCCACTTATACGGAAGTTACCAAGCGGAACGTTTTGGTGAGGCTTATATTTACTTTTGCCCCTTCGGCCTCGTTCACTGGGCAGCCCCGGTGATGGAAGACTTCCGGCTTAAGTGTGCGTTGGTCGCCGGTCCGGTATTAATGAGCACCCTGGAAGATGCGTTAATTGAAGAGATTCTTCTTAAGAATGGATTGACCGCCGCGGAAGTTCGTTCTCTCCGCAAAAAGCTGGAACGGGTACCTTATTTCCCTCCCCACGAGGTCAATGATATGGCGGCCATCCTTTTTGCTATTGCTTCCCACCTTTCGAAGTTTCATCATGCCCTTGACGACCGGAAAAAATTCTATCAACAGCAGGCTTCCCTTGCTGAAGTGCTGCAAGATTTGAAAGGAAAAAAAGAGAGAAACTATCCTTTGGAAAAAGAAAAAGAATTAATCAACCGGATCCGGCTCGGGGATAAACCCGGCGCGCAGGAAATCCTTAATGAAATTTTCGGCTACATCTTTTTCACCCAAGGCAATGAGATAGATCAGGTTAAAATCCGCGTTTTGGAACTTGTGGTTTTATTGTCCCGGGCGGCTTTGGAGGGGGGCGCCGACAATGAGCTTATTTTCGGTCTCAACTACGAGTATCTCCGGGAGATTAACAATTTGGACAATTTTTATGACATTGCCCACCTCCTTTCCAAAGTGATGGCCCGATTTACGGATTGCGTGTTCAATCTTGCCGGCGTAAAGAACATTGATATTATTTACAAAGCCGTGGCTTACCTGCGAAAAAATTATATGAAAAAGATTACCCTGGAAGAGGTTGCCAGGGAGGTAAACTTGAGCCCTTCCTATTTCAGTAAAATTTTTAAGGAAGAAATGAAATGCAATTTCAGCACCTATTTAAATATGTTGCGGGTGGAAAACAGCAAAAAATATTTGCTTAACAATGACATTCCTTTAGTGGAGGTCGCAGGGCTGGTAGGATTTCAGGATCAGAGTTATTTCAGCAAGGTTTTTAAGAAAATAGAAAACATTTCTCCCGGCGAGTTTCGAAAAACGCAAGGATTGAGAATACGAAAGGAGAGAGTGCAGGCATGAGTATTTTGGAACAGATTTCCGAATTGTTGCAACAGGGACGGGCCAAAGAGATACAGGAAACAGTGAAAAAAGCCTTGGAGGAAGGGCATGATCCCCAGACCATCATCGACGAGGGATTGTTGGCCGGCATGTCCGTGATCGGCGCCAAATTTAAGGTTAACGAGGTTTATGTTCCGGATGTTTTGATTGCCTCGCGCGCCATGAACGCCGGGATGGAAGTACTCAAACCGTACATGGTTGAGGGGCAGATGAAGACCATTGGCAAAGTGGTCATCGGCACGGTGGAGGGAGATCTCCATGACATCGGTAAGAATTTGGTGAGAATCATGTTTGAAAGTGTCGGTTTTGAGGTTTTAGATCTTGGCGTCGATGTTTCGACGGAACAGTTTTTGGCCAAGGTAGAAGAGGAAAAACCCGACATTCTGGCCATGTCGGCTCTCTTAACTACCACGATGACCAACATGGAGAAAGTAATCAAAGCCGTAGAGAAAAAAGGGCTGCGGCAAAATCTCCTTATCATGGTAGGCGGCGCGCCGGTAACCGAAAACTTTGCCCTTTCCATCGGAGCCGACCTGTACGCGCCGGATGCTGCTTCCGCCGCCGAACTCGCCCGCCAAAAAGTGAGCGCTTAATCAGCCGGTATGATCGTCGGTCTGTGCAGGCTGGAATTAAGGTTGCCGGAGACTTTTTCCCTTAAGGACAAGCGTCGGATCATCAAAAGTATACAAGGAAAAATCCGGGACCGGTTCAATGTTTCCGTAGCGGAAGTGGATTTTCAAGACGAAAAGCGCTTTTCCGGGTTGGCGGTCGCCGCTGTCGGCACCAGCCGGGATCAGATCCACCGGGTATTTATGAGTATTTTACAGTTGGTGGAGAAAGACGGGCGGGGGGAACTGACGGATTTTTCTATTGAATGGTGGTAGGCGGGGACGGCGGGCCGGGGGAAAACCCGTTCCCGCCTTTTTCATAGGAGGACTGCCTTTGACCTGCTTTGTCAAGTTGGTGGTTAACACCGGTAGAGAAAAAAAAGAGTATCCGGTCCGCCGGGGAACCCGGCTGCTCGACGCTTTAGCGAAGGCCGGAATCGGGCTGGAACTGGCCTGCGGCGGCCGGGGCATCTGCGGCGGCTGCCGGCTGTTGCTTCAGGGTGATTTGCCGGCACCCACTCCGGAAGAAAAAGCTTATTTTTCCCCCGCCCTGTTGGCGAGAGGCTGGCGCCTGGCCTGCCTGACGACCATCGAGGGCGATACGGAGGTCATAATTACTCCTGATTCAAGCAGGGGAGCGGCCACTTTTGTTCTTGGCGCGAAGGCCAGGGCGGAAGAAGTAGCGGCCGCCGTGGATATGGGGACCACTACGTTAGCCGTGACCCTGGTGGAACCGGAAAGCGGCCGGCGGCTGGTTACGGCCGGGAGGTTGAACCCGCAGACGGCCAAGGGTTCCGACATCATAACCCGTATGCAACAGGCGCTCTCCCCAGAAGGAAAAGATTTGCTGCAAAAAATGTTGGTCTCCGGCATAAACATTTTAATAGAGGAAGCCGCGGCCAAAGCAGGGAGCAAACCGGAACAAATTACCACCCTGGTTGCAGCCGGCAATTCGGTCATAAGCCATCTTTTTTTGGGTTTGCCGGTGGAGAGTTTGAGCCGGGCGCCCTTTCGTCCGGCATTCAAAGGAGCCTATACCGCCACCGGCGCCGAACTCGGCCTGGCCGTCCATCCCCGGGCCTTGATCTATCTTGTCCCGCTGATTGGCGGGTTTGTCGGTGGAGACGCCACGGCCGCCCTTTTGGCCACCGGGCTGGCGGCCCGGGAAGGAAAGAACCTTCTGGTGGATCTCGGTACCAACGGCGAGATTATCCTGGCGGTGAACGGCCGGTTATGGGCAACCTCGGCCGCCGCCGGGCCCGCCTTTGAAGGACAGGGGATTACCTGGGGAATGCGGGCGGAACCGGGGGCAATCACCGGCCTTGAGACCGGAGGCCGTTGGCGGTTGAAGACCGTAAATGGCATTGAACCCCGGGGAATTTCCGGTTCCGGCCTGGTCGAGATCGCAGCCGCCCTGCTTGCCGCCGGTTTGCTCACCGCGGAGGGGCGGCTGAAAAATCCTGAAGAACTCAGTGAAGAGTTGCCGCCGGAAACCAAAGAACGGGTACGGGTTACCGAAAACGGCCCGGAGGTGCTTTTGGACCGGCGGACCGGGATCACGATTACCCAAAAAGATATCCGTCTGCTCCAGTTGGCCAAGGGGGCGGTGCGGGCGGCCGTTGAATCCCTGCTGGAAGAGGCCGGCATCACGGCAGGCGATTTGGACCGCGTCTTTTTGGCCGGGGCCTTTGGCAGCGGGCTTAGTCCGGCCGCTGCCTTAAAGATTGGACTTTTGCCTCCAGTTGCCTTGGAACGGATCGAGTTTGTCGGCAACGCCGCTTTGGAAGGAGCGACGCTTGCTTTGGAACCGGAGAAAAGAAAAGCGATGGAACGGTTGGCCCGGGAAACGTGCCATATCTCCCTGGAAACCAAAGGATATTATCAGGAGAAATTTATCAACGCCCTCTATTTTCCTGTAGAAACCGCCAAAAACTAAATCTGCCGGAAGGAACAGCCGACGGGATGATTACTGGTCATTGCCGGAGGCGGAAACAGTTACCCCGGAGGAGAGGACGGTAAGGCCGGCCGGGGAGGGGTGGGGAGATGAAGATCCCGAAAGGCAGGTTTATTTTTTGGCTCTTTTTTTCCCTTCTCGTTTTTATTGCACCGGCCCACGTCCAACGGGCGGGGAAGGGAGAAAATAGCGAAGGGCCTCCCCAGCCGGCGGTTTTTTTCGCCCTCCGGACGGAGACAGCCGGGTCTTGGCCGGGCGGGGAGGTTACGGAAGAAGCCCAGGCCGTTCTTTCCCGCTCCGGCCGCCGGGAAGAAACCGGTCCCAAAGCGGAAGTGGCTTCGCCCCGGGTTGACAGGCCGGTTTTACTGGCACCCTTGACGGAAGCCCGGTTGACTTCCCCTTTTGGGTGGCGGGGAGAAAGAATGCATTGGGGGATTGATCTGGCTGCGCCGGAAGGAAAAGCGGTGCGGGCCGCCGCCGACGGGGAGGTTGTCTTTGCCGGTTGGGCAACGGGCTACGGGATGCTGGTTGTCTTGGAACATGAAGGGTTCCGCACTTATTATGCGCACAATTCTGTTCTGACCGTAAAAGTCAAGGACAAGGTCATGGCCGGCGAAGTCATTGCCGCAGTCGGCCGGACCGGGCAGGCGACCGGTAACCATCTCCATTTTGAACTGGAGATTGAGGGCGAAAAAGTGAATCCCCTGCCCTATTTTACCCACCGGTTTTATACCACTATAGACAAGAGATAGGGTAAAGATGAGTAATTTCCGGTAATTCGCATAAAATATTAGATATTCTTTTTTTTTACCCTTAAAAAGCGTCCTATTGGCATTTTTAGACTTTGCATACCAAGAGAGAAAAAATTATAATAAAACTAAGGTCAGAAAAGGTCAAATGAGGTGAAAGGCGCATGGGTTCTCTCTCTGACCTGATTGAACGCTACCTCCGGGAACAACTTGCCAAGGCGGAAACCATTGAGATCCAACGGAGAGAGCTGGCCCGGATGTTCCGGTGTGTACCTTCACAGATTAATTATGTTTTAGAAACGCGTTTTACGATGCAACACGGGTATTTGGTGCACAGCCGCCGGGGAGGAGGCGGGTTCATCAGGATTACCAAGGTTGACTGGAAACCCAGCCGCGATTTTCCCCGGGTCCTTAAAGAAAAAATCGGTTCCCGGATTAGCAGCGGGGAAATGGAAATCATCCTCTACCGTTTGGTGCAGGCGGAACTGATTGACCAAAAAACCGCTGTTTTGATTCAAGGAGTGATCCAGGAGGAGTTGGCGGGATTGCCGGAGGAAGAGGCGGATTTTTTGCGCGCCAGTTTTCTCCGGGTAGCCTTGTTAACCCTTTGTCAGCAGGAATAAGAAGACAGGTTGTTGGCGGGTGAGGAAATACCCGCCGCCGGGAAAAAAGCCGGTTTGAGTTTGAAGGAGGAAGAAAAATGTTGTGTGAGCAATGCAAACAGCGGACGGCGACCGTGCACATTACCAAGGTGGTTAATAACCATAAAACCGAAAAACACTTGTGTGAGGTTTGTGCCAAGGCGAGCGGACATGAACTGGGGTTTTTCTTTGAACCCAAATTTTCCTTCCATAATCTCCTGGCCGGGCTTTTGGAAGGAGAGGCTGGAATCTTGGATGCACCCACCGTTCATTTGGAAAAATGCTCCTTTTGCGGCTTGACTTTTCCTGACTTTCGACAGATCGGACGGTTGGGTTGTTCCGGTTGTTATACCGGGTTTGGCGCAAATCTCGATCCTTTACTCCGGCGCATTCACGGCAGTACGGTTCATACCGGGAAAGTACCGAAACGCGCCGGCGGGCGGATTAGGGTGAAAAAAGAAATTGAGATGCTCCGGAAGAAACTCCAGGAGGCGATAGAAAGGGAAGCCTATGAGGAAGCGGCTAAAATCCGGGACGAAATCAGGGCGAAGGAACGTGAGAGCAAGAGGGGTGACCAGGATGAAGCTGAGGGAAAGAATTAACCGGTTGTTGCCGGCGTGGATCAAAAAGACCGGGCCGGAAAATGGGGTGGTGCTCAGCAGCCGGGTCCGGTTGGCCAGAAACTTGCGGGATATTTCCTTTCCCCACTATGCCGGGGAGCGGCAACTGGAAGAAGTCATCCGTTTGACCGAGAAGGCGCTCAGCCGTCCGTTTCCCGGTGAAGTGCTGAAGTTGACCCGCCTGGATGCCTTGGACCGGCTGGACCGTTATGTGCTGGTGGAAAAACACTTAATCAGTCCCGACTTGGCCAAACATCCGGCCCACCGGGGTATAATATTGAATGAGGATGAATGCCTGGCCATTATGGTTAACGAAGAAGATCACCTGCGCATTCAGGCCATGGTTTCCGGTTTACAACTGGATAAAGCTTGGGAGTTGGCGGACCGGGCTGACGATTATCTGGAGGAGGTTTTGGATTACGCCTTTGACGAACAACGGGGTTACCATACGGCCTGCCCCACCAATGTCGGAACCGGCCTGCGCGCGTCGGTCATGGTTCACCTGCCGGCTTTGTCCATGGTGCGTCAGGTAAAAAAAGTTCTCGCCGCTCTCTCCCACGTGGGACTGAATGTCCGGGGAATTTATGGGGAAGGCACCGAGTCGGCAGGCAACCTTTACCAGATCTCCAACCAGGTTACCTTGGGCGCCAGTGAGGAGGAACTCGTCGCCAAACTGGTCTCAGTAACCAAGCAAGTGGTGGAACAGGAAAAATCCGCCCGGGAGGCCTTGTTGAACGAATCCAGGATGCAGCTGGAAAATAAAGTTTACCGTGCCTATGGCCTGCTCACCCAGTCCCGGTTGTTAACTTCGGAGGAAGCCTTGGTTCTTCTTTCCGACTTGTGGTTGGGCGTGGAGGCCGGGATCATTCCCGTCGTGGACTTGCAGGCGGTTAAAGAGTTGCTGTTGTTGATTCGCGTGGCTATTTTACAGCAATTAATCGGGAAAGAGCTGGATCCGGGAGAACGGGACTACTACCGGGCGATGGTCATCAGGGAACATTTACAACAACGGAATTAAGGGGAAAGGTGAAAATTAAAGAAAGAGGTGAAACCAATGTTTGAGAGATTTACGGAACGGGCGCGGAGGGTTGTTTTACACGCGCAGAAAGAAACAGCAATGCTAAGGCATAATGTGGTCGGTACGGAGCACCTTCTCTTGGGTTTGATCCGGGAAGGAGAAGGAGTGGCCGCACGGGCCCTGCAGAATTTGGGAATTGACTTGAAGAAAATCCGGACAGAAGTGATAAAAATAATCGGTACCGGTGATCATATACTGGTGGGCGAGGCGCCCTTTACCCCCCGGGCCAAACGGGTCTTGGAACTGGCGATGGACGAGGCCAGACAGTTGGGTCATAATTATGTCGGAACAGAACATATCCTTCTTGGTTTGATCCGGGAGGGCGAAGGGGTGGCCGCCCAGGTTCTAAAGAACTTGGGGGCGGACATGGAAACCGCCAGAAAGCAGGTTATTCGCCTGCTGGGTGGCAATGTGCCGGCCGGTTTCCCGAGCAAGATGGGCGGCTCGCAGGCAAAAACCCAGACCTTGAACCAGTTCGGACGTGACTTGACAGAACTGGCCAAGATCGGCAAATTGGATCCGGTGATTGGCCGGAAGAAAGAGATCGAACGGGTCATCCAGGTTCTTTCCCGCCGGACCAAGAACAACCCGGTACTCATCGGTGAACCGGGGGTGGGCAAGACGGCGATTGTGGAAGGTTTGGCCCAACAGATCGAAGCCGGGGACGTCCCCGAAGTACTGCGGAACAAGAGGGTAGTTACTCTCGATCTCGGGTCCATGGTGGCCGGTTCCAAGTACCGGGGTGAATTTGAAGAACGGATGAAGCGGGTCTTGGACGAGATCCGCCGCAGCGGCGATATAATCTTGTTCATTGATGAAATGCATACCTTGATTGGGGCCGGCGCGGCGGAAGGGGCCATTGACGCCGCCAATATCCTCAAGCCGGTATTGACCCGGGGAGAACTGCAGTGCATCGGGGCCACAACCCTGGACGAGTACCGGAAATACGTGGAAAGAGACGCGGCCTTGGAAAGAAGATTCCAACCGATTATGGTGGGCGAACCCGGCCTGGAGGAGACCGTCTTGATCCTGAAAGGATTGCGGGATCGCTACGAAGCGCATCACCGGGTGAAGATCACCGACGAAGCCATTAAAGCCGCGGTTTACCTCTCTGACCGTTATATTGCCGACCGGTTTTTACCGGACAAAGCCATTGATTTGATGGATGAAGCCGCTTCGAAAGTACGGCTTAAAACGACAATCACCCCGCCGAACCTCAAGGACTTGGAAGAACAGATGCTGCAAATTCAAAAAGAGAAAGAGGCGGCCATCGGCAATGAAGAATTTGAGAAAGCCGCTCAGTTAAGGGATAAAGAACAACAACTCCGCAGCCAATTGGAGTCGGAGAAAAATATGTGGAAAAATGAACAGGGAAGATCCGAACCCATGGTGACGGAGGATGAAATTGCCGAGGTGGTGGCTGGCTGGACCGGTATTCCTTTGACCAAGTTGAAGGAGGAAGAAACAGAACGCCTGCTCCGGCTGGAAGAAATCCTTCACCAGCGGGTAATCGGCCAGGATGAAGCCATAGACGCAGTCGCCCGGGCGATACGCCGGGCACGGGCGGGGTTGAAAGATCCCAAACGTCCTGTTGGTTCCTTCATTTTCCTTGGCCCAACCGGGGTCGGCAAGACCGAACTGGCCAGAGCCTTGGCGGAGGTACTCTTCGGTGATGAAAACGCCATGATCCGGGTTGATATGTCGGAATATATGGAGCGGCATTCTGTCTCCCGGCTGGTGGGCGCTCCTCCGGGTTATGTCGGTTACGAGGAAGGCGGGCAGTTGACGGAGAGGGTAAGAAGAAAACCTTACAGTGTTATTTTACTTGACGAGATTGAAAAAGCCCATCCCGAAGTCTTCAATATCCTCCTGCAGGTGCTGGAGGACGGGCGGCTTACCGATGCCAAAGGCCGGACGGTGGATTTTAAAAATACGGTGATTATCATGACCTCCAATGTGGGGGCCGACCAGATTGATCGTTCCGGGGCCATCGGGTTCCACGTGTCCAGGGATGAAAAGGAAAACAATTTCCAGCGGATCAAGGAACGGCTTTTGGAAGAGTTGAAAAAAGCGTTCCGGCCGGAGTTTCTCAACCGTATTGATGAGACCATTGTTTTCCACCCCTTGACCAAGGATCAGCTTAAGGCCATTGTTGATCTGATGTTAAAGGATGTCGACAAGAAAATCAAAGAACAGGGAATCACCCTGGAAGTCACACCGGAGGCCCGGGAAATACTGGCCCGGGAGGGTTACGATCCGATGTACGGAGCGAGGCCGTTACGCCGGGCCATCCAGAGGCTGGTGGAAAATCCCCTCTCCGACGAGATGCTCAAAGGCCGCTTTAAAGAGGGGGACGCCGTCCGGGCGGTGGTCAAAGACGGACAGATTCATTTTGAGAAAAAAGGAGCATAACTCAGGAAAAATCCTTCCCCTACGGAAGGATTTTTCCTTAAATAATCAGAATAAATAAGAAAGGTAATAATGAACTTATCAGGCTGCGGTGAAGTGAATAAAAACCTGATTGGAGAGGAGAGAATGTGAAAAAGAGGAAGGTGTTCACCTGCGGGGATTGCGGGTATGAAACAGCCAAGTGGCTCGGAAAATGCCCGGTTTGCGAAGGATGGAACACCTTCCGGGAACAAGAACTTCCTTCTCCCGCCACGGGTTTCCACCGTTCCCCGGGACGGAAAACCGGACCGGTACTTTTAAACGAGGACGCTTTGAAGCCTCCGCTCCGTATCCAAACCGGCGAGCCCGAAGTCGACCGGGTACTCGGCGGAGGGATTGTTCCGGGATCCCTCCTTCTTTTGGGCGGTGAACCGGGAGTGGGGAAGTCAACTCTTTTACTGCAAATTGCCGCCGGGTTGCAAAATAATTATGGTCAAGTTTTATATGTCAGTGCCGAAGAATCTCTTATGCAGGTGAGAATGCGGGCGGAACGCCTGGGATTGGCCGGATCCGAACTTTTGCTATACCAGGAAAATGAAGTGGAGAATATCCTGGAAGAGACGGCAAAACTCAAACCGGCGGTTTTGATTGTCGATTCAATACAAACCATGCGCTGTGCGGGCACACCGGGACTGCCCGGGAGCCCGGCCCAAGTCAGGGATGTGGTGCAGGCCCTGCTGGAACAGGCTAAAGCGGAAGAGATTACCTGTTTTTTGGTGGGACATATTACCAAAAGCGGGTTGTTGGCCGGACCTAAACTTATCGAGCATATGGTGGACGTGGTTCTTTATTTTGAAGGCGATACCCGGTCTTCCTACCGGATTTTGCGGGTAAACAAAAACCGGTTCGGTCCTTCCCGGGAAATGGCCTTGTTTGACCTGAACGAACGGGGGGTTGTTCCGGTCGAAAATCCTTCCGCCGCTTTACTGGCCGGCCGCCGGCCCGGGCAAAGCGGGACAGTGGTTACCCCCGTTCTGGAAGGCAGCCTTCCGCTTTTGGTGGAGATTCAAGCCCTGGTGACAGCGGGTAATCCGGGCAACCCCCGGCGGTTGGTCACCGGCCTGGATTACCGGCGGGTCTCCATGGTTCTGGCCGTTCTGGAAAAGCAGGGCGGCATCCCTTTGGCCGGCCGGGATGTGTACGTTTCCGTGGCCGGCGGAGTACGGGTCGAGGAGCCGTCTTGTGATTTGGCCGTGGCGCTGGCCGTGGTCTCCAGTTTTTATGACCGGCCCCTCCCGCATAACCTGGCGGCCTTCGGCGAGCTTGGCTTGACCGGAGAGGTGCGAAGAGTGGGCGGCGGGTTGAAAAGGTGGCAAGAGATTAAACGTTACGGCTACACCCAGGCGGTCCTTCCAGGCGACATGTTAGAGGAAATTGGAGGTGAACAGATCAAGGTTATAGGGGTGAATACAGTGCGGGAAATGTTACGCATTATGTTTAAAATGAAGGGAGAATAGCGATGGGGGGAGAAGAGGGAAGAAGCAGTCTCCTGGAAACTTTGCCGATCGTGGCGCCTGGAACACCGCTTTATGAAGGATTGGAAAATGTCTTACGGGCCAGAACGGGCGCATTAATTGTGGTGGGTGATTCCGAACAGGTAATGAAGCTGGTGGAGGGCGGCTTTGTCATCAATGCTGATTTTAACCCCGCCAGCCTTTACGAACTGGCCAAAATGGACGGAGCCATTATTCTCAGTGCGGACGCCAAAAAGATCCTTCGGGCCAACGCCCACCTGACTCCCAACCCGATGATTCCCACCATTGAAACCGGCGCCCGTCACCGGACTGCGGAACGGGTGGCTGTAGAAACGGGCGAACTGGTGATTGCCATCTCCCAACGGCGCAATGTCATTACTTTGTACAAAGGCAATGAGCGGCATATGCTGCGGGAGGTGGGAACGATTTTAGCCAAGGCCAATCAGGCCTTGCAAACACTGGCGAAATACAAGAGCGTTTTGGATCAGGCTTTAATCAATCTTAGCGCCCTGGAATTTGAAGACCTGGTGACTTTGGTTGATGTCTGCACTGTCGTGCAGCGGGGGGCGATGGTTTCCCGGATTGCCCAGGAGATAGAGATGTATATCTATGAATTGGGAAGCGAAGGCCGTCTCGTCAGTATGCAGCTGGAAGAGTTGATGTTCGACGTCGAGTCGGAAGAAATCCTGGTCTTACGGGATTACCTGCCTGATCCCGATCCGGAACAGGTGGAAGCGGTCCGTAAGGAACTGGCCTCCTGGACTTATGAGGAACTGCTGGATTTAAACGCAATTGCCCGGGAAATGGGTTTTGCCGGCGCGGGCAGTTTGGATATTTCCGTTGTCCCACGGGGCTACCGGATTTTGCGTAAAATTCCCCGCCTGCCTCAGCCCGTGATTGAGAACCTGGTCCGCCGGTTTAAAGAACTCCACAATATTGTGGGCGCCACTATTGAAGACCTGGACGAAGTGGAAGGAATCGGCGAAGTTCGTGCCAAGTCGATCAAAGAGGGTTTACGCCGTTTCAGGGAGCAGGTGCTCCTGGATCGACATCTTTAAAATTGTCAAGAACAAAGAAGGAGAAAAAAAGAGGGATTGGCCGGGCCAATCCCTTATGTCAAATTAAAAAGCCCCAGCGTTGTCAGGCGCTGGTTTTCTTTTTCCATGATGTCGCCCAGTTCCAGATTGAGCAGTGAACAAAGGGCAGCCAGATAAAAAGGCTTTCGCCCAATTCCGATTCGAGAACCTCCCGGCAACGTTCACACAATTCGCCGTCGAGGTGGGTTTCTGTATAGTTTTTCCAGGAGAGAAAATCGGTCTCCGGGGGAATCTCCTGCCGGCGGGCGGAGATGCGCAAACACCCGCAACGGGTAACGGATTTGGCGACCGCCCGGTTGATTTTGGCGTTTGCTTCCTGCAATTTGGAAAGGGTATCAAGGATGCTCCTGTGCCTGATCAGTAACTCATCGACCGTCCTCTGAAAATCATCCAGATTTATCCCCACTAAAATCCCTCCATTTAACGATAAAGGTCAACCCGCCGGAAAGCGGTAAGGTGGTGAGAACACCCGCCGGCCCGACATATAAAAAAGGAACGAAAGTAACTTTGTTGGCGGAGGCGGCGGAGGGGTGGAAATTTTTATGCTGGGGAGGCGATTTGAAGGGTGACGACAACCCGGCGACCGTCACCATGAATGCGAACAAGACGGTGACGGCAGTATTTGTTGCTGAGTCGGCAGGCACAGGTATAGTAACCGGCACAGTAACTTTGGGGCGCGCGGGACCGGCGGTTACCGGTGCGACAATTACCCTCCTTCAAGACGGAAGAGAGTTGGATAGCACCGTAACCGATGAAAATGGGCAATACTTCCTTCCTCTGCCGGTTCGGGGGCAACGTGGACCTTGTCGCCGCCAAAGAAGGGTTGGCCGGCAGCAGATTTCAAGGGATCCATGCGCCTGCGGACGGGATTGTTATCGCCGACATCATCATGAAAGACCGTGGGGATTTAAGTGGTACAAATCCGCCGGTTTTAGTTGTGAACGGCGTTTCCCCCGGCGATACAATTTCCGGTGATCATAATATTGGCGTTGATTTGGCCGGAGAATACAACCTGAGGACAGTGCTTATAGGGATCGGTACAGAGTTTCCTTACTACTATATTATAGAGTACGAACCATACAGCGTGACCTTGGACACTTACGTTTATCCCGACGGGGAGTCCTTTATCCACATCGTGGCATATGACGTAAACAACAACTGCGTAATCACCCATATACCGGTGGTCATTGAGAACGATGAGACCGCCGGTTCTGCTTTGGTTATGACCGAAAAAATTCACGCTTATGCAATAACACAAGGTGATGAACTACAACTTGACTCTTTAAACAAATTTGGGTGCAGTCTAGACGGGGATTTTATCCATAAAAACCCCCTTTCCCGCCTGTCAAAGGACTTTTCTATTATGGCTGCGGAAAAAAACTCCGCCTGTTTTGTCCGGCTTGAATGGAAGAACGGATTTTTAGGCAACCCTGATTTTAAGGGATTTAATGTCTACCGGTCATCCTCACCGAACGGGCCCTGGCGCCGGTTGGGAACTGCTTACCCTTATTATTATGATTATGATGGTTATGAGTGGTATCGTATATATGATACCACTCCCGAAGTAAGCCCGGGTGAACCTTCGTATTACAAAGTAGTTCCTTACAGCGCCTCCGGGGTGGAAGGAAGCGGACAGACTCAGTGGGTGATACCTTTGGGCCGGTTTGAGGTCAACCTGACGGCCCCCGTGCATAATGCCGAAGGCGTTTCCCTCAACCCGACCCTGTGCTGGGATCACAACGGGTTGGAAGCTGATATGTATTATTATGAATTATATCTAGTGAGCCTGGGCGACGAACCTTATCAAGAGGCCTGGACCTGGGTTATAGGGGATGCAAACTTGAAATCTGTTACCTATAATCTGGAAGACTGGGGTGGGCGTGAAGACTGTTATTTGTTTCCTTTACGAAACAATCGGCGTTATCAGTGGGATGTAACAAATGCCGGAGCGATTAAGATTTATGACGATGGGTTTGAATTTGGTGACTATGTTGTATACTCCTCAGCTCTTAGCGCCGGAAGAAGATGGAATTCACCAGGTTCTTACAACGGCGCTTTTGCGTTTACAACCGGAGAGTAGGATACGTTTAAAGAGCAAATTTTATCAAAAACAGGGGGTAGTAAAGGATGAAATTAAGAATATTCCTTACCGGACTCCTGGTTCTCTCTCTTGTGCTGAGCGGGTGCCTCTCCAGTACCCGGAGAGAGAAAGATCCAGAAGGCGTTTTCCCGGCGGGACGGATCACGCCGGAAGGACTTATCGGCGGTAAGGCCAATGACTTTGTTTCCGGCCGGTTACTGGTCAAGTTGAAACCCGGCAGTGATCCGGATGAAGTTTTCCGGGTGGTGGGCGGCAGGGAGGAACGGTATTACGGGGAAACAGACTGGTACCTGATCAGCTACGATACCCGTTTTACCCCGGATTCTGCCGTCAAGAGCCTGCTTGCTCAGGATCAGGTGTTTCTGGCCGAGTTCGATTATATAGCTCAAGCCTGTAATGAGCCCGTCATCCCCAATGATCCTGATTTTGCCGATCAACAGTGGGGTTTAAAGAGCATTAACGCTGCCGCCGGCTGGGCTTATACCACCGGTTCACCTGAGATAACCATCGCAATTTTGGATACGGGAATTGACCATGACCATCCCGAGCTGGCGGAAAAAGTGGTTGACGGTTATAATGCTGTTGATTACGGCAGGGCGGACGATTACAACGGCCACGGTACGCACGTGGCGGGGATCGCAGCGGCCCAGACCGACAATAAAACCGGCATAGCCGGAGTGGCCTGGCATTGCAGGCTGATGCCGGTCAAAGTGTTGAACGATTGGGGAGAAAGCACATATTCCCAAATTGCGGAAGGGATATTTTGGGCGGTGGAAAACGGCGCCCATGTTATTAACATGAGCCTGGGGGGGTGGATGTACAGCCGGTTTTTACATGATGCCGTGGAATATGCCCTTAAAAATGACGTGGTGGTGGTGGCTGCGGCGGGTAATGACTCAAAACTCAACAACAGTCATTATCCTGCGGCCTACCCGGGGGTGATTTCCGTGGGGGCCATCACGGGAAATGATGTAAAAGCCAAGTTTTCCACGGAAGGCGACCACCTTTTCCTGGCCGCGCCGGGCCGGACGATCTATTCCACCATCTCGGGCAACAGTTACGCCTATTATGATGGGACCTCCATGGCCACCCCCTTTGTCAGCGGTGCGGTGGCGCTAATAAAGTCCCGGTGGCCGGAGTTTGACCTTAATGCCATCCACTCCCAACTCCAACAGACAGCCCGGCAACCTTCCGGCTCCTCCGGCTGGAACCGGCAAACCGGATGGGGAATCCTTGACCTGGAGTCGGCTTTGGCGGAACCACAACCCAATCAGTTTGGTACTTTGGTCGTTAAAGTTGTAGACGGCAATAGCGGTGAGTCCCTGAGTTACGCCAAGATTTTAGTTAAAGAAATGAACTTGTCCATGCTCACCGATGAAAACGGTAAGGCGTTTTTACCCGCCAGGCCGGAGGGCTCCTATACGGTTCATGCCGAAAAGAGCGGGTTTGCGAATCGGGTCACCGCTTCAGTCACTAGAGGGAGTACTACAGAGGTTACCATACCCATAGATATCCCACTTCCTCCGGACCCGATTTCATATGTGGGTTTTTTTGAAGACGCGGAAAGTGACGATCCGCTGTTTTTTTGCGACGGACCCTGGGATAAAACAACAGAATCTTATAAGAGTCCCGTTCACGCCTGGACCGATAGTCCCGGCGGCAAGTATGGTAATAATTGGAATTACCCGCTTGTCTCAATCCCCTTTAATCTGGCCGGCAGTGAAAACCCCCATCTGGTTTTTTGGCATAAGTATGAAATTGAAAATTATTATGATCGTGGATATGTTGAAATATCTATTGACAACGGGATTTCCTGGATTGTCCTGGCCGAATATACCGGGACGGAACCGGAAAATTACCAATGGCATCAAGAAAGACACAGCCTTTATAGATACAAAGATGAAGGAAACCTCCGGATCCGTTTCCGTCTTATGACAGATTACCGGGACACATATGACGGCTGGTACTTGGATGATATAGAAATTATAGACTTAAAAGAGAACCCAAATTAAATATTACCCATTATGACTGCTGTCAAAACCGCCAAAGGTAGCCGGGAAGAACTGGGGAACAGGCCAGTAAAAGGACCCGGGGATCTTTCTTCGGGTCCTTTGTCAATTCATTGATACCGGTTTTACCGGTCCACAGGACGAAATTTATCGATTGCTTAAATATAGAATGATTAGTAATAAATGTAAAACAATTAAGCTCACAATTTACCCTTGCTAAAAAAACTTTAAAAACCTATTGACTTTTCAGTGGAAATTTGTTAAACTTTAATATTCTTGACTTATTTAAACCTCCATGGTATAATAGGTTAAGTAAGTCTGATGGAGGTAACCGGGAATGTTCAATGTTGGCGATCGTGTTGTTTACCCGATGCACGGGGCGGGGGTAATTGAGGCCATAGAAGAGAAAGACGTGGGAGGGACCACAGAAAAGTACTATGTGATTAAACTGTTTATGGGGGAAATGAAGATCATGGTCCCTGTCTCCAACGTCGAGATGGTGGGAGTACGGGAAGTAATTGGGAAAGAAGAGGTAACGAAGGTTTTGGATATCTTAAAGAGCGAGAGTTCAGCGATGTCTTCCAACTGGAACCGTCGTTACCGTGCCAATATGGAGAAGATTAAGTCAGGCAGCATCTATGAAGTAGCCGAGGTGGTAAGAAACCTCTCGCTGCGCGACCGGGAAAAAGGGCTTTCCACCGGGGAAAGAAAAATGTTGGAAAACGCCAGGCAAATTCTGCTTAGTGAGTTGGTGTTGGCCCAGAATGTCACCGAAGATCAGGTGGAAGCAATGGTCGAAGGGTGCTTGAATTAACACCGGCGGGACGCCGGTTTTTTTATTCCCGCCGCCGGGGGATAAAAATATGAATTTTGGATAAATTATAAAAAGTACGAAGGGAGGTTTGAGAAAAAAGCATGTTTTTAAAGTTTTTAATCCTGCTAACAAGTTTTTCCGGAGGCGTTTTCAGTTTTTACGCGGTTTCATCGTTCTTGCCCGGAATCTACCTGCCGTTCCGTCTCGGCCTTATTTTCCTGGGCACACTGGCGAGTTTTTTTTTTAGGCCGCCTTGTTTTCGGTAGCTTTTGGCCCCGCTGGGAAGAGAAATTTCAGAAAGCCACGATCCCGGAACTGATGACCGGGGCTTTAGGACTTCTTTTTGGCCTGCTGATCGCGGGTTTGCTCATTTTTTCCCTGCCGGTGACGAGGTTGCCGGGGTTGTCCGGCGTCTTGACCTCCTTACTGGTGGTACTTTTAACCACCGGGACGACCACCAGGATTGCCTGGGTAAAACGGGAAGAATTATTCTCTTTTTTCGGGTTCAAGGCCAAGCCGGCGGGAGGAGGCCGTGGCAAAGGGAGCGGCAACCAACTCTCATATAAGCTTCTTGATACCAGCGCCATCATTGATGGAAGAATCGCCGATATCTGCCGGACCGGTTTTTTGGAAGGCAATCTGATTGTTCCCGGCTTTGTCCTTGCCGAACTGCAGAGAATTGCCGACTCGTCCGATTCTTTAAAAAGAAACCGGGGCCGGCGGGGGCTTGATATTTTAAACAAAATGCAAAAGGACCCGGATATTTCGATTCGCATCTATGACCAGGATTTCGACGAACTGTCGGATGTGGACATTAAAATCGTGCGCCTGGCCAAGTTACTGGAAGCCCGGGTCTTGACCAATGATTATAACCTCAACAAAGTGGCGGAACTTTACGGCGTGCGGGTATTGAACATCAACGAATTGGCCAATGCCATCAAACCGATTGCCCTGCCGGGCGAAGAAATCTTTGTCCACGTCCTTAAAGACGGGAAGGAGCACGGGCAGGGCATAGCCTATCTGGAGGACGGGACCATGATCGTGGTGGATGGCGGCCGGCGGTACATAGGGGAAGAAATTCCGGTTGTCGTCACCAGTGTTTTGCAGACTGCAGCCGGACGGATGATTTTTGCCAAACCGAAAGAACAATTGATGGTCAAGACAGGTTCCATCTCCTAGGACCAGGGAGGAAAAGGAGAAAAGCAAAAGTGGTGGCAACACCACTTTTTTTTTTATTTTCCCCTTCCCGCCGGGACTTGGTTTTCCCGCTTGTATGGTATATAATGAGACAAACGTGGTCTCACAGGCGGGTGAAGAAGATGAACCAAAAACAGACGGTGGCGGTGGTGGCGGCCGCCGGGGCCGGGCGGCGCATGCTTTCGGACCGGCCCAAGCTTTTGCACGAAATCGGGGGAGAACCGGTGTTGTTGTTGACCTTAAAAGCCTTGGCTCTTCCGGAAATCAAAGCCTTTTTTCTCGTTCTTTCGCCCACCGTCAAGGACGAAGTTATGTCTTTGCTTGCGGAGAAATTTCCCGGCCGTCTGCTGCTCCCGGTCCTTGGCGGGGAAAAAAGACAGGATTCCGTCTTGGCCGGCTTACAGGCGGCAGCCGGGTGGGAGGGCTGGACTATTCCGGAGGAAGAACGGCTGGTCTTGATTCATGACGGCGCCCGCCCTCTGGTCGATAAAGAATGTATCCGGCGGGTAATGGCCGCTGCCGCCCGGACCGGAGCGGCCGCCCCCGGGGTGCCGGTCAAGGATACCATAAAGAAAATAGGAGAAAACGGGATTGTCCTGGAAACGCCGGACCGCCGTACGCTTTGGGCGGTCCAGACCCCGCAGGTTTTCTCCTGGCCGGTGATTTACGGTGCATACATAAAAGCGGAACAAGAAGGATGGGAAGGAACGGACGACTGCTCGCTGGTGGAAAAGGCCGGGTACCCGGTGCAGATCGTTGCCGGATCGTACCGTAATCTGAAAATCACCACGCCCGAAGATCTTCTCACCGCCCGGGCCCTGGCGGGCGAAGAGAGCGGCCCCAAATACCGGGTCGGCCAGGGTTTTGACGTTCACCGTCTGGTACCCGGCCGGAGGCTGGTCTTGGGCGGGGTGGAGATTCCCGGTCCCCTCGGTTTGGACGGGCATTCCGACGCCGACGTCGCCGTTCATGCGGTGATCGACGCCCTGCTCGGCGCGGCGGGCCTGGGGGATATCGGAGAATTTTTCCCCGACAACGACCCGCGTTTTCGTAACATCGACAGTTGCCTCCTGTTGGAGATGGCGATGAAAAAAATAAAGGAGGCGGGGTTTGTCCCGGTCAATGTGGACCTGACGCTCGTTGCCGAGCGTCCCAAACTCGCCCCTTACCGGGCGGAGATGAAGAAAAACCTCGCCGCGCTGCTTGGCCTGGAAGAAAATGAGGTGGGGGTCAAGGCCACCACCACCGAAGGACTGGGTTTTACCGGCCGGGGCCTGGGCATAGCCGCGCAGGCAGTGGTGTTGGTGAAAAACTTTACATAAGCGCCGCCGTCGTCAGCAGTCAACAGGCTGGTGTCTGAGAAAAATAGAAGCCGGTGTTGATCGTGATTTTAAATTTCGAAAAAAAGGAAAGTGTGGGGCGGAGGAGTAATAAAAAGATAGAGACGATCTAAATCGGCAGGAGGGGACAGATAATGATAGAGATTACCGATCTGAACGGCGAATGGGAACTGCATCCTGTCTCGGAATTCAGCAATCTCTGGTTGGGGGAGCAAGCGCCGGCCGAGGGGTGGATTAAACAGGAAATACCCGCCCACTGGCAGGAGCATCCGGCCTTGCAGAAGCATTGCGGAAAGATGATCTACCGGAAATTCTTCACTTTTAAACCGGAGAAAGACTATATTTACCGTCTGGAGACCGGAGGGGTCTTTTACCGTTTCCGGGTTTATCTTAATAAGTTTGCCTTGGGGGGAGCGGAGGGCTATTACGTTCCCGCCTCTTTTAATCTAACCCCTTATCTCCGGGAAAAAAATTGTTTGGTTTTGGAGGTCGATTCGCCCGGCCACGGGGATCCGGCGTTGTTAACGGGCTTTTTTTCCCGCGGCCCGGGACTTCCCCCCGGTTATAACCCCGGCGGGATCTGGCAACCGGTTAGAATTGTAAGTTCCGGCCCGGCCTGTCTTTGCCATTGGAATCTGCGGACCGAAGCCGTTCAAGGGGACAAAGGCCTTTTCTTTCTTGAAGGCCGGGTTTTTTCTTCCCGGGAGGCCGTTGTTGAGCTGGACATAAGTTTTAACCCCCATAATTTCACCGGTGCGTCCCTGAGCCGTAAATTTACCATATCGCTGCAACCGGGGATGAACAATTTTCAGTACCGTTTCGAAATGGAAGGGGTCAAACCCTGGTGGACTTGGGATTTGGGAGAACCCAATCTCTATCAAACCCATCTCCGCCTGCAAAGCGCCGGGGTGAACTGGGATGAAAAAGCCGATTTGTTTGGCGTGCGCACCTTTGCCATGCAGGGCTTTATTCCGTATCTGAACGGGAAAAGATTTTTTATCAAAGGAAGCAATTATTTACCGCCCGCCCTTTACCCGGGGAGAATAGACAAGGAAAGGTACTGTGAGGATTTTTCCCTGATCAAAAAGGCCAATCAGAATATGGTACGGTGTTACCGCCATGCCGGCGTGCCGGATTTTTACCGGGCGGCCGCGGAAGCCGGAGTTTTAGTCTGGCAGGATTTTCCGCTTAACATTACCTATCCTGTGGCCCAAAGGGCCGGGGCTTTCCAACAGATCTGGGAATTCGCCCGGACACTGGGACGGTATCCGGCGGTTGCTGCCTGGTCCATACTTAATGTCAGTGGCTTTGAGGGCGGAAAAAGGGAAAAACCCGGTTATAATCTGCGCCTCTTGGCCAATAAATTGGCCAAAAGATTAAGGGAGCTTGATCCGTCACGGCCGGTAATTGCCGTCTCCGGCCGGTCTTCCCTCTTCTCACCTTCCGATACCGGTTTTGCCTGCGGAGTTTGGCCGGAGGAAGGGGACTTGTACCGGTTTGACCGCTACCGGCGGGGGATGGCCGCCAGGAGGATCCGCTTTGTTTCCTGGTTTGGCGCGCCGGATCCGGCCCAAGAGAGGGCAAAGCCGCCGGCAAAAGGAGAAAAAGAGGATGAACGGAAGGTCCCCCGGGAAATGGTTTCCCAAGAGCAAAGCGAGGTCCTGCGTTTTTACATCGACCGCCTGCGGTATCATAAATACAATCCCACCGGCGGCATGTTGGTTTACTGCTTCCGGGATCTGGTTCCCGGCCTGTCGTGGTCGGTGGTGGAAGACGGGGGAACGCCTAAGGAGAGCTTTGACACTTTAGCCCTGTGTTACCGTCCTGTCTATGTCTTTGCCCTTTTCCAAAAACCCTTTTACCATGTGCGGGAATTGCTCAATGTTCCGGTTTGTTTCAGCAATGACCGGCGGGACCCGGTGCTTTCCCCGGTACGGGTGAAAGCACGTTTCACCGATCCCCGGGACCGGCTGGTCTGGAAAGACCAATGGAACGTAACGCCGTCGGTGGATGAGAAAACACGGATCTTGGGCAACATCTCCGTTATGTTGATGGAACGAGGCGAGTATAAGCTGGAACTTTTTTGGGAAGACGGAGAGGAAGTAATGAATATTTACCGGGTAAAAGTTCTATGACTATTACCGGCATTACCGGCCGGGGCTGTCCCCGCGAAAGGCAGGGCGGGCCTTCCCCCGCGGGTTTAAAGGCCCTTTGGGACCGGAAAAGGCCGGAAAACAACAAAGAGGAAATTTTCATTAATTTACCCTTGACAAAACCTCGCCGCCAGGATAATATTTATAATTAAACACCTAATAAATATCAAATGCCTAATGGACAACTGCGAGGAAGGAGAGGAGTAAACCGGTAAAGGCGAAGAGAGCCGACGGATGGTGCAAGTCGGTGCTGTTTTCCGGTTGAAGGTCGCTCCGGAGCTGCCGGGTTGAAAAAAGTAGACCCGGCCGGACCAGCCGTTACCGGTAAGTGTCTTGGACACTTGTCAAGGGTGCCAGCCGCGAGGCGGCACAGAAGTAGGGTGGTACCACGAAATATTTCGTCCCTAACAGGGCGGATTTTTTTTATATGATTTTACGGAGGCGGATAGGCATGAGAATGACAGGTGCACAAGCCTTGGTGGAGAGTCTGCGGCGGGAGGGAGTGGAAGTAATTTTCGGTTATCCCGGAGGCGCGGTGATCCCGATCTATGATGTCCTCTACCAGGAGGGTTTCCGGCACATTTTAACCCGTCACGAACAGGCGGCGGCCCATGCGGCCCACGGTTACGCCCGTTCGACCGGAAAACCGGGGGTCTGCATCGCCACTTCAGGGCCGGGCGCCACCAACCTGGTCACCGGTCTGGCAACCGCGTATATGGATTCCGTCCCGGTCGTGGCTTTTACCGGCCAGGTGGCCACCACCCTGTTGGGAAGAGATTCTTTTCAAGAAGCGGACATTACCGGGATTACCATCCCCATCACCAAACACAATTATTTGGTGAAGAAGGCCCAGGATTTGCCGAAAGTAATCAAGGAGGCTTTTTATATCGCTACCACCGGCCGCCCCGGCCCGGTGCTGATCGATATTCCCAAAGACGTCAGTACCGGCCTCCTGGATTATGACTATCCGGACAAGGTAGACCTCCCCGGGTATAAACCCACCTATAACGGGAACAGCCGGCAAATTAAGAACGCCGCGCAGGCCATAAAAGAGGCGGAAAAGCCGCTGATTTACGCAGGAGGGGGCGTAATCATCTCCGGGGCGGAGCAAGAACTCCTCCGTCTGGCGGAAACAATCCAAGCGCCGGTGACCACCACTCTGATGGGCCTGGATGCTTTTCCCGGCAATCACCCACTTTCCCTGCGGATGCTGGGGATGCACGGTACCGCCTACGCCAATTACGCGGTGAGCGAAGCCGATCTGATTATCGCGGTCGGCGCCCGTTTTGACGACCGGGTGACGGGGCGGGTCGACGCTTTTGCCCCCCGCGCCCGGATCATTCAGATCGATATTGACCCGGCGGAGATCGGAAAGAACGTGGCCGTGGAAATTCCCATTGTCGGGGATATCAAACAAGTGCTGGGCGAACTTTTACCGCTTCTTTCCCCCCGCCAACACCCGGACTGGCTGGCCCAGATTGAGGCTTGGAAGAAGAAGTATCCTTTAACCTACAACAAGGAAGGCGGGTTAATTCCTCCCCAGATGGTAGTGGAACTCCTCTCCGAACTCACCGGCGGGGACGCGATCATCTGTACGGAGGTAGGGCAAAATCAGATGTGGGCGGCCCAGTATTACAATTTCCTCCGCCCCCGTTCGCTTATTACCTCCGGAGGGTTGGGGACGATGGGTTTTGGTTTCCCGGCGGCCGTGGGGGCCCAGATCGGAAACCCGGACCGGCTGGTGGTGGATATCGCCGGCGACGGCAGTATTCAAATGAACATTCAGGAACTGGCCACGGTGGCCACGTACGACCTTCCGGTAAAGATTATAATTCTTAACAACGGTTATTTGGGGATGGTCCGGCAGTGGCAGGAATTGTTCTGCGAGAGAAGATATTCCGCGACTTTGCTGCAAAACCCCGACTTCTGCCGGCTTGCCGAGGCTTACGGCGTCAAGGCCCTGGAAGCCAAGAAACCGGAAGAAGTGGCGTCTGTTCTGAAAGAGGCGCTTGCTTATCCCGGACCGGTCCTGGTCAATTGTCATATCAATCCGGAGGAGAATGTCATGCCGATGGTTCCCCCGAACGCGGCGATTCAAGATATGTTGGGGGTGGAAGAGTCATGAGACACACTTTAGCCATGCTGGTCGCGAATAACCCGGGCGTCATGGTCCGTGTGGCCGGCCTGTACAGCAGGAGGGGGTATAATATTAACAGTATAGCCGTGGGAGAAACCGAAGATCCGTCAATCTCCCGGATTACCTTGGTCGTGGAGGCGGAGGACGAAACCGAACTGGAGCAGATCACCAAGCAACTTTACAAACTGATTGACGTGATCAAAATCAGCGATATCACCCGGGATAAAGCGGTGGAGCGGGAATTGGCCCTTATCAAAGTTCATTGCGGACCCGGGAACCGTTCGGAAATTTTGCAGATTGTCGATATTTTCCGGGCGAAAATTGTCGACGTTTCCCAAGAGGGGGCCATTATTGAAGTAACCGGGGATACGGATAAGATCGAGGCCATCTTGTCCATGCTGAAGCCGTTTGGTATCAAGGAGATCGCCCGGACCGGCAAAGTTGCCCTTGTGCGGTCGGCGGCCGGCCGGTGACGGTTTAATAAAATTGAGGGGAGGAGAAAAAGGATGAAGATCTACCGTGACCAGGATGCTGATTTAAAGTATTTAAAGGACAAAACGATTGCGGTGATCGGTTACGGCAGCCAGGGACACGCCCAAGCCCAGAACCTGCGGGACAGCGGGCTCGATGTGATCGTGGCGGCGAAACCCGGCAGCGCCCGGTACGGGGCGGCGATTGAAGACGGCTTTAAACCGGTCACCGCGCGGGAGGCGGCGGCAAGGGCCCAAGTCATTCAGATGCTCGTGCCCGACCAGGTTCAGGCGGCGGTTTACCGGGAGGAGATTGCGCCCGAAATGACCGAGGGCAAAGTTTTAATGTTTTCCCACGGGTTTAATATTCATTATAACCAAATTGTCCCCCCGAAAGACTGCGATGTGATTATGGTGGCGCCTAAAGGCCCCGGTCACCTGGTACGCCGGGTTTTTACCGAGGGCAAAGGTGTTCCCTGCCTGATCGCCGTACATCAAGATTATTCGGGTAAAGCGAAAGAAATTGCTTTGGCTTATGCCAAGGGAATTGGGGGCACCCGGGCCGGAGTTCTGGAAACCACCTTCCAGGAGGAGACCGAAACCGACCTCTTTGGCGAGCAGGTTGTGCTCTGTGGCGGGCTGGCCGAACTGATCAAGGCCGGTTTTGACACGCTGGTGGAAGCCGGGTACCAGCCGGAAATCGCCTATTTCGAGTGCCTGCACGAGATTAAACTAATCACCGATTTGATCTATGAAGGCGGAATTGCCCGGATGCGTTACTCGATTAGTGACACTGCGGAATACGGGGATTTGACCAGAGGGAAGCGGATCATTACCCGGGAAACCAGAGAGGAAATGAAAAAAATTCTCCGTGAAATTCAGGAGGGCGTCTTTGCCCGGGAATGGATTCTGGAGAACCAGGCCGGCCGCCCGTCTTTTAATGCCATGCGGCGGCGGGAGGCGGAGCATCCCATCGAGAAGATCGGGCGGGTCCTCCGGGACATGATGCCCTGGATTAAAAGCCGGTAGCTTACGGGACATAACCGGAGGAGTTTAAACCGCGAGCCTCTTATCCCTTAGGGATCGGGGGCTTTTTTTACGGCAAATACATGGGGTAACGCTATTTTTACTTTTTTTAAATAAAATTGAGATATTTTTTGGTGAAAAAAAGGAATTGTGAAAAAAATGGAGAATAATATAAGCGACAAATTAATCGTTTAATTTCCGGCGGAAAACCATTTGGATGCTGGAACAAGTAAAACAGGGATTATGATAGGGATAAAAGAATATTTACCAAGGACAATCAGTCAGTTTTTTTAAGAAAAAGGTTAATCGTTTAAAATACTCTTGCTTATGCCCTGAAACCGCTTAATCTTTAACCGCTATGAAATAAGTTGGAGAAAAAGATGGGGATCCAGCAGGCAATCCTGCTTAAAATGTTAATCGATTAAAAGCCAAAATAAGAACTTACCGGAGGAAGGAGGTGGTGGAGAGGGCTTTGGTTATACATCTAAATTAATTAATTAAATTAAAACAAAAAAGGAGGTTAAACGGTGAAAAAAGTATTGGCTTTCCTTTTGCTTTAACCCTTTTGTTAGGGGTGACCGGAGGGGTTTCTTTTGCCAAGGATGTGACTCTGACCTATGTTTACTGGGGCAGTCCCAACGAGAAAATCGCGATTGAAAATGCCCTGGCTGATTTTGAAACGGCCCATCCCGGGATCAGGGTCAGGCCGATGTATTTGAGCGCCGACTTTGTGGGAATAGAGTTTTCCGCCAAGATGAAAGCTTTGGCCCAGGCGAATGTCTTACCGGATTTGGGTTATTTCCGCGAGGAAGATGTCGGCGATTGGTATGCTGCCGGACGGATCCTTGATTTGGCGCGCTATGTCGAGCGGGACGGAATGGATAAAGATTATCTCCCGCAGGTCTGGATGAGACTGGACGACAAGATCGTCGGCTCTTACACGGCAGCCGAATGCCAGGTGTTGTTTTACAACAAGGATGTCCTGAGGGAGGCCGGCGTCCCGGAACCGCCGACCGATTATCGTAATGCCTGGACATGGGATGAGTTTGTCGCTTACGCCCGGGAAATCGTCAGGGACCGGAACGGGAGGAAACCCGGGGAACCGGGTTTTGATCCCAACAGAATTGTCAGATACGGCATAGGGATGGATCTGTGGTGGGCTATGCTCTTCCCGCCGCTGTGGAGCAACGGAGGAGATCTTGTCTCCAGGGACGGCACGGAATTTTTATTGGATAAACCCGAGTCCATCGAAGTTATTCAGAAAATAGCCGATTTAATCCATGTCCACCATGTCATGCCGTACGCGGACCCGAGTTCAGCGGCGGCGGCCGCCATGCCTGCCCCGGCCATTATGTTGGCCAACGGACAGCTGGGCTTCTTTATTACGGGCCAATGGGAACTGCTGGATTTGGCGAAGATGGATTTCTCGTTGGGAGTGGGCGCCTTGCCGATCTGGAAAAAACCCGCACAAATGTATATCAGCGGTGCTTCGGTTATTTTCCAGAGTACTCCCCATCCTGAAGAGGCCTGGGAGTTGCATAAATGGATGATGACCCCCGAAAAAACCCTGGACTTGTATACCAGCGGCCTCTGGATGCCGACGAAAGTATCCTGGTACACCAATCCTACCGATTTAAGCAAATGGATTGACAACCCAGTTCATCCGAAAGGATACAAAGAAGCAGTGGTAGACTCGATGGAAATCGCCAGAGTTGTCTATTCGGCAGCGGTTAAGAACTTTGCCCGGATCTGGGGTGAAGCGATTGCTCCGGAATTGGATAAGGTATGGCTTGGCAAAGCCACCGCTGAAGAGGCGGTAAAAGCGGCGCGGGAACGGGTTACCCAGCTTGATTTGCTGCAAGGAGCTTGGTGGTAGAACTGCAGGGCGAATCCGGACTGGGACCAAAAAGGTCCCAGTCCGGATTGAAGAGCATCCTGTTATTAGAAAGGAGTTCGCTATGGAAACAAGGCCGGAGATAACCAAAAAACATAAAAAAATGCACCTTTCCCGCTACCGGAACCGGTGGGGCTGGTTGTTGATTTCCCCTGCTGTTAGCGGACTGACCCTGTGGGTGGCTTTGCCTTTGCTCGTAAGCCTGGTCGCCAGTTTATGTGATTGGGATATGGTCGGCCCTCCGCAGTACATCGGGCTTAACAACTATAAAATGATGTTTACCGTTGATCCTTCCTTTTGGCAGGCGGTGGGCGTAACAGCCTATTATACTTTTGCCGGGGTGCCGGTACAGATCATCGTCGCCTTTGTCACCGCTCTGCTTTTGAATACCAATGTCCGGGGAATAAGGTTTTTTCGTACTTTGTATTATCTGCCGTCCATTCTCCCGATTGCCGTAAATTCCGTCCTTTGGCTCTGGCTTTTCAATCCCCACTTCGGACTCTTGAATATAATATTGGAATGGTTCGGATTCCCCCCGCAACGGTGGGTTTTCGGTTCGGAAACCGTCATCCCGAGCTTTATTTTGATGAGCTTATGGAGCGTGGGCAGCACCGTCATTATTTTTTTAGCCGGATTGCAGGGAATACCCAGGGAACTGCTGGAAGCGGTGGAGATTGACGGGGGAAGCGGCTGGCACCGTTTTCGTCACATCATACTGCCCTTGATGACGCCGATTATCTTCTATACGGTGGTGATCGGTTTTATCACCGGGGTCCAGACCTTTACCCAGCCGTTCATGATGACCGGCGGCGGGCCGGCAAATGCTTCGCTTTTTTATGTTTTACACCTCTACCGGCAGGCTTTTCAATTTTCCCATATGGGTTATGCCTGTGCCATGGCGTGGTTTCTCTTTGTGGTTACTATGATCATTTCCGGCGTCATCTTCAAGAGTTCCTCGCTTTGGGTGTTTTACGAGGGTGAGGTGAAAAAATAGTGACCGAAAAGACAGGAATAAACAAACTTCCAACAATGCCAACGATAAGAAGAAGACGGTCTCCTTCGCGGAAAAAAAAGCCGTTTTCCAGCGGGTCATGCTTTACAGCGTGTTGATCATAGGAGCCCTCTTTACCACCATGCCGTTTCTTTGGCTTTTACGGAGTTCGGTTATGAATATGCGGGAAATATTTACGATGCCGCCGGTATGGCTGCCGGAAAAGCCGCAGTGGAAAAATTTTGCCGATGTCTTCACCATGCTTCCCTTTGGACGGTTTTTCCTTAATTCCGGGATTATTGTCGCCTTGAATATAATCGGGGCCTTGTTCAGTAATACCATTATGGCTTATGCCTTTGCCCGGATAGACTTCCGGGGCCGGAATATCATGTATGCCCTTTGTTTAAGTACTTTAATGCTTCCCCAAGTGGTAACCTTGGTTCCTCTGGTCGTTATCTGGAAATACTTGGGCGGGCTCAATACTTTTGCCCCGTTAACAGTGCCGGCCTTTTTCGGCAATGCCTTTTATATTTTTATGCTCCACCAGTTTTTTAAAACCATACCCTTGGAATATGATGAAGCGGCCTTTGTGGATGGCGCCAATTACCTGCAGATTATCTTAAATGTCATAATGCCCATCTCCAAGCCGGCTTTGGCTGTGGTGGCCATCTTTTCGTTTATGTATACGTGGAATGATTTTTTTGGACCGTTGCTTTTTTTAAACGAGGAAAAAATGTATACTGTGGCGCTGGGCCTGAAAATGCTCACCGGAATGTACAGCACGCAGTGGCATATTTTGATGGCCGCCGCAACTTTGGTGGTTTTGCCGTTAATAGTTTTGTTTTTCTTCGCCCAGAAGTACTTCATTGAAGGGTTGACCCTGGGCGGACTTAAAGGTTGATTACTGTACCGCCGGCTATTTTAGCGGTTTGATCATTGGTAACTGTTTAGCAGAGGATTTTTGCCCGGCCTACAGACGGCAAGGGGCCAATACACTTCAGCGACAAGCCTCCCATTCAATTCGTCAGGGATTGGGAGGCTTGATTTTTGCGTCAACCTTCAAGACCTCGCAAACATCCGTAAGGAGCGAGGTCTCATCTTTTGCTTCTTTTTCTACTTTAAGTCTTAAAGTATTAAGACGGTGGATTTTCCTTTTTCAATCAGGGGATTTTAATTTTAAGCCAAAAATAAAATGTTAGTTCTTGACTTTTTGCGGGAAGCGGGATATAATACAGACTAAAATTAAAATTGCGAAAAGCGAAGACAGACTTCAACCTTTCGTGGAAAGGAAAGAGAGCCGGCGGGTGGTGCGAGCCGGTCTGGAAGCGGGAGGGTTCCCGGTCTGAAGCTGCCGGGCGGAAACCACAGGCAAAGAACGCGGGGTGGCAAGTAAGCCCGGCCGTACGGCACGTTACGCCGGGACACAGTGTGTCCTGAAGTCCTCACCTGTGAAGTTGGGGAGAACAAGGGTGGCACCACGGGTCTCTCGTCCCTTACGGACTGGAGGCCTTTTTTTATAGCAAAGGGGGTAGGGATGAAAATGAAAGTCCTCGTACTGGACAATGTCTCCGAAAAAGCAGTGGCGGTTTTGGAGGAAAACGGAATTAAGGCCGAGATTTCTCCGACTTTGCCACAGGAAGAACTGGTGAAGATTATTTCCCAATACCAAGGAATGATTGTACGCAGCCAAACCAAGGTGACGGCCGAGGTAATCGCCGCCGCCGACAACTTGAAGGTGATCGGACGCGCCGGCGTAGGGGTGGACAATATTGACGTCAACGCCGCCACCCGCAAAGGAATCATTGTTATGAACGCCCCGGACGGGAATACCATCTCCACAGCCGAACATACAGTGGCCATGCTCATGGCCCTGGCGCGTAATATTCCTCAGGCCCACGCCATGTTAAAACAAGGGAACTGGGACCGGAAGAAATTTACCGGCGTAGAGGTCAACGGTAAGGTCCTGGGAATAATTGGCATGGGCCGGATCGGCAAGGAAGTGGCCCGGCGGATGCAGGCCATGGGTATGACCATTCTTGCTGCGGATCCGTTCCTGACCGCGGAAAAAGCGGCTGAAATCGGGGTTCGCTTGGTCGAAATGGAAACCTTGCTGGCGGAGGCGGATTTTATCACCATCCACACGCCGTTGACGGATGAAACCAGAGGGTTGTTGAACGCCGAAACTTTAAAAAAGACCAAAAAGGGAGTACGGATCATCAACTGCGCCCGCGGGGGTATTATCGATGAAGAAGCACTGGCCGATGCGGTGGAGGCCGGGCACGTGGCCGGGGTGGCCTTGGATGTTTTCAGTCAGGAACCTCCCACCTGTCAGCGACTACTGGCTCTCCCGCAGGTTATAGTCACTCCTCACCTGGGCGCCTCCACCCGGGAGGCCCAGGAAAACGTGGCGGTAGATGTGGCCAAAGAAATGAGCCGCGCGTTGAAGGGAGAGCCTTTCAAAAATGCGGTGAATATTCCGAGTGTTCCGCCGGAAGTTTTGAATATCCTGCGCCCGTATTTTAATTTAGCGGAAAAACTGGGGATGCTCGTGGTTCAGCTGGCCAAAGGAAGACTGGAAAGGGTGGAGGTCGAGTATTCCGGGGAGATCGCCGCTTACGATTTCGCGCCCCTGACCAACCTGGTCCTCAAAGGGATTCTCCAGCCGGTACTGGAAGAGGAAGTGAATATAGTCAACGCCTCTGTGCTGGCCGACCAGAGGGGAATTAAAATTGGCGAACGAAAAGAAAAGGTGGACAAGGATTACAGCAACCGGATTAAGATCCGGGCCTTTTCGGCGGGAAAGGAATACGCGGTGGCCGGGACCCTCTTCCGGGAAAAACAAGAGCGGATCGTGGAGATCGACGGTTACCATTTTGATGTGGTCCCCGAGGGGAACTTGATTATCGCCCCCCATATCGACCGGCCGGGAATAATCGGCCGGGTGGGAACCATTTTGGGCGCCGCCGGAATCAACATCGCCTTTATGCAGGTAGGGCGGAAAGAAGTCGGTGGCACGGCGATCATGACGATGACAGTGGATAGTCCAGTCCCGGAACCGTTGCTTAAACAGATTGAAGAAGTAGACGGGATCAAAAACGCCTGCCTGGTGAAATTATAGGCTGGCAGCCCAAAAGGGCCCGGAGTTTAACAACTCCGGGCCCTTTTTATCTTGACAGATAAAATACGATAGCTGCATAATTACATGTAACAATTGGTGAAAATGGATATTATTAGCGTGTATAAACCATACTTACAAAAAGACCAAAAACAAACAACCCATCTTCAAGGTACCCAGAGTATATTACGGGAGGAGTGAAGAAGGTAATGAATTTTAGGAGACCCATCTTGGCAATTTTATTGTTGGCAAGCAGCTTATTTATTATGGGCTGTGCGGATAATTTTTTAAGTAAATACGCGGGAGAAAAAATTGGCATAGAAGTAAATGTCTTGGATGAAACCAGTATGGTTTCCGGCAGTTATATCAATGATCATCTGGTAAAATATATTATGAAGAACAAAAAAATGGATGTCACGGCAATTCACCCGGAAATTATAGAAAAGTATGGCCCATCGACAAAGCAGGAAAACAGGTGGCGATTAATGCAAGAACTCGGTCTTGACTATTTACTGGTCATCGATTTGGATGATATACAGCTCGATTTTGGGTCTAGAACTGTAAAAAAAGGAGTTTTTTCCTTTGATATTGAACTCATTGAAGAGTTTCATGTTTCTCTCACCTGTTATCTCTATGACAACAAGACCAGCGGGCCGGTATTTACCGGAAGCAGTAAAGGTTTTCATTCATGCTCATTTGGTAGTGTTGGGGATTTAGGATATCGCTATATGTTGGCTGTCGTAAACGCCTTAAAGAAAACCGGGATAAACAAAAGATCGCATATTTAAAAGAGAAATATTTATAAGTTAGTGTAAAATTACTGTAGATTTTATGGAGGAGATATCTTTACTAAAAGAGAAGAGGAACCTCACATTCGGCAAGAATGAATACCCCCCGAAGGAGGCAGAGGTTCCTCATGGACTTAGTTCGTTTAGTAGAAGAAAAAATCCTTTCGGTTGTAGAAAGAATTTTTACTGTATTAGATGGTAAAACCGACTATCATAGTTTTGAACTTCGATTAAAGAAAGAGCTTGATGGCCTGGGGTGCGATTTATTGGAATATGTCATTGAAGCCCTAAAGCAAAAGGTTGAAGAGGATGCAAAGCAAGACCCGAACTGGAAGCGCGTTCGAAAAGACGACCGGAAAGAGCTATTAACCCTTTTTGGTCCGATCGTCTACCACCGGAGCTATTACCGACATAGAGAAAGCAAAGAATATGCCTACCTGGTTGACAAACAAATTGGTGTCACTCCCCACATGCGCGTAGGGGTAACTTTAAAGGCTGAACTTGTGGAAGCAGCAACTGGAATGTCGTATGAAGCGGCTACTATCCACGCCAGCAAGGATAATCCCGTATTAAAGGTTAGCAGGCAAACAGTAGCGTTATGCGTTAAAGAGTTCAACCCTAAAATCGAACCATTACCGCAAGCCAAAAGACGTGTTTCCGAGTTATACATAGAAGCTGATGAAGACCACATCAAAGTTAAAGGGCGTAAAGGAACGCAGGCCCGGCTGGTTTATGTCCACGAAGGAATCGAGGATTATCCTCGTCGTCGGTTAAAACGAGTGAAGTACTTTACCAGCGTCAAAGAGAAACCGGAAGAACTATGGTGGAGAGTATTAGATTACCTTGAAGCCAATTATGAACTTTCAAGTATTAAGCGGATTTACCTATCTGGAGACGGGGCTCTTTGGATCCGCCAAGGGATGGAATACATCCCCGGAGCCATCTTTATCTTAGACCGATTTCACCTGGCGAAATATATTCTAATGGCCACCGCTCATGCTCCGGAACTAAGAAAGCCGTTATACTGGGGGATTAAGTCATTAAACAAACAGAAAGTCCTGGCGCGTCTTGATGAAGCTTTAAACCGCGCTGAAGAACAGCCACGACAAAAAAGGATTATTGATACCATCAAATATGTGAAGCACAACTGGGATGGAATAGAAAACGCCGTGAAAAACCCCCACGTAAGCTGTAGCGCTGAGGGCCATGTTAGCCATATTTTGGCCGCCAGGCTCAGTAGTCGCCCAATGGCTTGGAGTCTGCAAGGGGCGGAGAAAATGGCTAATATGCGAGTGGCCAAGGCTAATGGTGAGTCAATTAGCAAACAATACCTGGAGGCAAAAACCCCAACTCCAATTATTGTTGAAATCAAGGACGTAATTCATAAAGAGCTAAAACGCTTAAAGCATACTAAATTATTGGGGAAAGGATATCACAATAATATTCCACTTTTCAGCAGTGGTAGTAATCCAACAAGAATTGCTTTAAAAGCTTTAAATAAACAAAATGCAGTTTGATGGCAAGATCATTGATGTGAGGTTCAAAAAAATCTACAGTGTCTTGACACTATCTATTCATAAATATTCCTTGACAAGGCCTGGTGCGTTGCGTATAATATTAGAAAACTTAACCGGAAAAGGCGATGACAAGGACCAGTAGGAGAAAAACACGGCGGCAGAGAGCCGGTGGGTGGTGCGAACCGGCGCCGGAGTCTCTCCGAACTCCCCTTGCGAGCCGTGCAGGTGAAACCGGCTAAAATGTACGATGTGCACAATGATTATTTGTCGCGCTTGTACAGTCCGCCAGTGGGAAGCCCTAGTAGCCTGCGCCGGGGGATCAATATACGCGTGGAATGCACGTCTGAAAACTCGTAAAAGCGGAGTTTAAATGCATAAAACGCGTGTGCGATCCGGCCCGTTACAGCGAAGGGTGGAATCATAACCTGCGTGGTGTGATTTTTACCCGGTGAGCCTGGTCCCGTGAGGGAGCAGGAAAATAGGGTGGTACCACGATACCCCTCGTCCCTATTGGGGACGGGGGGTTTTGTATTAACATTAAATATGAGATAATGGAAAGGAGAGAAAGATAAATGAAGAGGATCCGTATTTTCGACACCACCCTGCGCGACGGTGAACAGGCCGCAGGCATTAACCTTAATGTTGATGAGAAACTGGAGATCGCCCGGCAACTGGCCAGGCTACAGGTGGATGTGATCGAAGCGGGGTTTGCCGTGGTCTCGCCCGGTGATTTTCAGGGGATAAAAATGATTGCGGAGAAAGTAAAAGGACCGGCCATCTGCTCGCTGGCGCGGGCGGTACCCCGCGATATAGAAATGGCCTGGGAAGCGGTGAAAGCCGCCGAGCGGCCCTATATCCACACTTTTATTGGTACTTCTCCTATTCATATGAAGTATAAACTGAGAAAAAAACCTGATGAAGTGGTGGAAATGGCCGTGGCCGCAGTGAAGCAGGCGGCCAAACTCTGCCCGGAGGTGGAATTTTCCGCCGAGGATGCCACCCGGAGCGAATGGGACTTCCTTTGCCGGATTTTCGGGGAAGTAATCAAAGCCGGGGCCAAGGTGATTAATATCGCCGATACCGTGGGTTACTCGGTCCCGGAGGAATTCGGCCGCCTGGTGCGTTACGTCAAAGAAAATACCCCCGGGATCGAAAAAGTCCTTCTTTCCGTGCATTGCCATAACGATTTGGGGATGGCGGTCGCCAATTCCCTGGCGGCGGTGCGCAACGGCGCCGACCAGGTGGAATGCACCATCAACGGCCTGGGGGAACGGGCCGGTAACGCCGCCCTGGAAGAGGTGGTTATGGCCCTTCGGACGCGGCGGGAATATTTTCAGGCCGAAGCCTCCGGGGTGGTCACGGAACAAATCTACCGCACCAGCCGGCTGGTTTCCGCCCTTACCGGCACACTGGTGCAAGACAACAAAGCGGTGGTCGGGGCCAACGCCTTCGCCCATGAGTCAGGGATTCACCAGGACGGGATGTTGAAAAACCCGCTGACTTACGAAATTATGACCCCACAGTCCGTCGGTCTTCCTTCCAGCCGCCTGGTGCTGGGCAAACACTCCGGACGGCATGCCTTTAGGGAGCGTCTGGAGGAATTGGGTTACCACTTGGGAAAAGAAGAACTGGAGAAAGCCTATGAACGCTTTATAGAAGTGGCGGACAAGAAAAAAGAGATCACCGAAAAGGACCTGGAGGCCCTGGTCCGCGGGGAACTTTCGCAAGTGGAAGACGTCTATTCACTGGAATATTTCCATGTGGTCAGCGGTAACAGCACCACGCCTACGGCTACGGTACGGGTGAAAAACGGCAGCCGGGTGCTGCAGGAAGCGGCCTGCGGCGACGGGCCGGTGGATGCTCTCTACCACGCCCTGGAACGGATCACCGGTTTGGGTTTGACCTTAAAGGACTATAATATCCAGGCGGTTACCGCGGGCAAGGACGCCCTGGGCGAAGTGACGGTCCGCGTCGAATACGGAGGGAGAACCTACGGCGGCCGGGGTGTCTCCACCGACGTCATCGAGGCCAGCGCCCGCGCGTACATGAATGCGCTCAACAAGATCGCCCAGGAGGAGGCCCGGCAATAAGCGGTTCCGTCCGCCCGGCCCGGCCGGGCCGGGCGCCGGCGATCCCGTTGATAAGGATCCCGTTTCCGGGGCGTCCAAACCAATAAAATAAAAGAACTATAAGAAAAGAACTATGACATAAAAAAGGTTGTGCCTCTATGGTTTTATTGGCGGCGGCCAATGCCAAATACATTCATACCTCCCTTGCCCTCTATGCGCTCAGGTCTTTCTGCCGGCCGGAGTTTCCCGGGATCCGGGTGGAGGAGTTTAATATCAACCAACATATGGACTGGGTATTGAACCGGATTTACCTTTTGCGCCCGCGGGTGGCGGCCTTTTCCGTCAACATTTGGAACCTCCATTTTACCCTGGAATTGGCGGACCGGTTGAAAAAAGTCGCGCCCGGGACCGTAATTGTCTTGGGCGGGCCGGAGGCGGGGGCCTCTGCTGCCGAGTTGATGGCGGTGGAACCCGCTATCGACTACATCGTCCGGGGGGAAGGGGAGGAGACTTTCCGGGAACTGCTGGGCTTCTTGTTAAAAGGCGAGGGGAGCCCCGAAAACATCCGCGGACTTGTTTTCCGGGAAGGGGAAGAAGTCCGGGTCAACCCCCCGCGCCCGCCCCTGGAGGAGTGGCCTTTTCCCTACGAAGAAGAAGAACTGGCGGCTTTCGGCAACCGCCTGGTTTATTACGAATCGTCCCGGGGGTGCCTTTTCAACTGCGCCTACTGTCTTTCCGGGTGGGAGAAGACGCCCGTCCGTTACCTTCCCCTGGAGAGGGTGAAAAATGATTTAACCCGGTTTATTGAGGCGGGCACCCCAGTGGTGAAACTGGTGGACCGTACTTTTAACCTGGACCGGGAAAGGGCCATGGCCCTCCTGGAATTCATGGCGGACCGCGGGGAAGGGACCGTTTTTCACCTGGAAATGGTGGGCGAATTAATGGACCGGGAGATGATCGACTTTCTCAACCGGGCGCCGGCCGGCCGTTTCCGTCTGGAAATCGGCGTGCAAACCACCTGCCGGGCGGCGGCGAGGGCGGTCAACCGGTTTTACAGCCCGGAAAAACTCGGCCGCAACATCCGGCAGCTAGTTGAAGGGAGAAAAGTCTTTCTCCATTTGGACCTTTTGGCCGGTCTCCCCGGCGAAGACCCGGCTTCCCTGGCCAAATCCTTTGATTGGACTTACCGTCTGCAACCCGATGAGATTCAGCTGGGGTTTTTAAAACTCCTCAAGGGTTCGCCCTTACGGGAAAAAGCCGCCGAATACGGCTATCAGTTCACCCGCGTCCCGCCCTATGAGATTTTGGCCAACCGGTGGCTTTCGTATAACGATCTCCGGCGCTTAAAAATCATCGAGGAGATACTGGGGAAATACTACAATTCCCGGCGTTTCTGTTATACCCTCGCTTTTTTGCGGCAAAAAGCCGGCGGCACGCCTTGGGAGTTTTATAACGGCCTCGCCGCTTTCTGGGAGGAAAAGGGGCTGGCCGGCAAGAACATGAAGCCGGCCCGCCTGTATGAGATCCTCTGGGCTTACCTGCAGACTTTGCCCTTCTTTCACCGCTCTGCCGGAGCGTTGCGGGACCTTTTGACCCTCGATTTTTACCTGGCGGGAGGGGAAGGGAGTAAAACCCCGTGGCGCCCCCCGGATTCCCCGGAATGGCAAGAAAAATTCCGTCAGATGCTCCAGGAAGACGGGTACCGGCGATCCTTGCCGGAACCCCTGTCCGGATATTCCCCCCGGGAGCTGCAACGCCGGGGCAGGCTTTTACGCTTAAGCGTTGATCCGGAGACTTTGGAGGCGCGGGAGGTTATGATCCTGGTTTACCTGCCGGCCCAGGGACGTCCTTTTTGGCGGCGGTTGCCGGCATTTCGCCCCGGCTGAAGCGGCCGGAGGGCTTGGCCGGGGAAAACAGTTTTTTCGCCCGCTGAAAACGGCCGTTAACCTCGTTACCAAAGGGCCCCCTTTCCCATAGATTATAGGGAAAGAACGGAGATTACCTTTGGGGTGAGGTTAATGTTATCAGAAGAAAAATGGCGCCGCCTTCATGGTCACCGGTTGACCGCCGGTTTAAGCCGGGAAATTTTTATGAACCAGCGGCCTGAAGTCCGGGTGATTTTGGAATTCTGCTCTTACCGGCGCTACTGCCAAATCAGGACCAGGCAGGCCGTGCTTGAGTTGGGAGGTAAAATCCTCCATGAACTCCCTTTAATCAACAGCATAGCGGTGGAATTGCCTTCCGCGGCGTTGCTGGAATTAATCCCCGAAGCCGAACCGGAGGTGGTCTGGCCGGATCTAACCGTCTATCCCTGCCTGAATGTGGCCGCCCCCGCCGTAGGCGCCGTCTATGCCCACCGCCACGGGATTACCGGCGCCGGGGTCACCGTGGCGGTAATCGACAGTGGGATCGCCCCCCACCCGGATTTGACGAAACCGGAATCACGCCTTATCGGCTGGCGCGACCTGGTGGCCAACCGGCCTGAACCTTATGATGACGAAGGCCACGGAACCCACGTGGCTGGGATTATCGCCGGTAACGGCTTCTCCTCCGGCGGGAAATACGCGGGCATAGCGCCCGAGGCCAATCTGGTGGGCGTCAAAGTCCTGGGCGAGAACGGAGTCGGCCCCGTTTCCCGGGTCATTGCCGGCCTGCAGTGGGTGGTGGAAAAAAGCAAAGAACTGGGAATTCGCGTGGTCAACCTTTCCCTGGGGGCGGCGGCGGAAAAAGGGTACCGGACCGACCCTTTAAGCCGGGCGGTGGCGGAAAGTTGGCGGAGAGGTCTTATTGTCTGCGCGGCAGCCGGGAATAACGGCCCCAAAGAGGGAACGATCACCACCCCGGGGATTTCCCCCTACGCCATCACCGTAGGCAGCATTGACGATAAACGGACCGTGAGCCGTAGTGACGATGTTATTGCCGATCACTCCAGCCGGGGACCGACCGTTGATGAACTGGCCAAACCCGACCTGGTGGCCCCGGGCGCCGGGATTACCTCCCTCAAACCAGACGGCGGGTACGTTGCCCTGTCGGGAACCTCCATGGCCACCTCCATGGTCTCCGGAGCCGTGGCGCTCATTTTACAGAAATATCCCCGTTTCCACCCGGCACAGGTGAAAAGGCTCCTCCTCAGTACGGCGGAGGACAGGGGATACGACCGGATGGTCCAAGGCGTGGGGTATCTCGATATAGGCCGGGCTTTGGACCTTCCGGACGCTCCGGAGAAAAAGAGGGCAAATAAGCTGGGAAAGCTCTTCCTCCATTTACAGGGGTTTGGCATATCTAAACCCGCAATACGGCCTTGAGCGCCAGACCCCCGAAGAAAGCCAGAGAGAAACTGGCCAGAGTACCAACAAGATAATATTCGGCGAATTCCCTGTTGTTCAGCTCCTGATAACGGGCGAGGGATTTGGCGGCCAGGACAAAACCCAAAGCCGGCAGAGCTTCGACCACGACCAGGCTAAGAAGGATCAGCCGTTCCAAGATCCCCACCGTTTTCCCCAACCGGCCCGTTTTTCTGTCCGGGGTTTGGTCCGTCAGCCAGGCCAGCATTTTCTCGATCAAAACGGCGCCGGCAAAAAGGACCGTTACATAAATGACCACCGTTTGTAAGCCGGCGGCGAGTCTCTGTTCCGCCCCGGGGAGACCGGCAGCCAGGGCAGGAAGGGTTTCCCCCGGAAAAAGGCGGGAAAAAAAGGCGAGTATCTCCGGGTCCGGCCGGTCCGGGAGCAAAAGACGGCCGCAGAGGGCCAAAACGGCCAGGTGCAGGCCTTGATCGGCCAGGAAGAGAAAGAGTTTGGTTCCGGCCCGGGAGTTGCGTTCAATAAAAGTCTTTCCCACATCCAACAGGAGATGGCCGGCGGTTGCCGCCGCCGCGAACAGGATTGCCTCAATAACACCAAACCAGACCGCCGCCGGGACAGTGAGGCCAAAGACAACCAATCCGTGCTGGAGAAAGGCCTCCCACCTCCCTTGCGTCTTTTGGTCGCTCCAAGAGGCGGGCTGCAGGATAAAATCCCCGGTTAAATGAGCCAGCAGGGCGGGAAGAAAGAAATCCATGACCATAACCTCCCTTATCTTCATACTATTTCCGGTGAAATGTTATTTTTCACCCATAATAAGATGAGGACAGGCCAGCTCTTGAGCAGCGGAGGCCAGAGCCTCTTCGGCCTGGCGTACCGCCCACCAGCGGGCGGCGCGGCATCTTTTTTCCACGTTTTGATAGGCGATGCCCAGGATTTGGGCCGCCTCTTGATAGGTGCCTTTTTCCTCATAAACAGTGACGGCTTCCCACTGGGCGTCGGTCCACCCGGATTGAACGGTATCCACCAGAGCCAACAGGGCGTTGGCCAGCCGGTCGAAAACGTCGTCGCCCGTGTCCACCCGGGTAAAAACACGGCGCTCATTTTTCAGGCTTTCCAGGGCCCGGCGGGAACGGAAAAAGGCGGGACCGTTCATCTCCCAGGAGTTTTTTTTCTCCAGACCGGTGGTGATCCGGCCGACCCCGAGCCCCACCCGCAATAACAGCGGGCGGCAATAAAAACGCAGCCTGCGCACTAAATTCAGGGGGAGGAGAGGCCCGGCCACTACCGCCTGGACCTCGTCGCCCCGGGAAACGGTAAAGGCGGTTAAAAGATCCGGATGGTTGAGGCCGGCCAGAACCACTTCTTTCTGGGCCAACGCCACCGGTTGCTGCCGGGAGGCAATGACATCCGCGGTAATGACGGTAAAGAGGGACAATTTATCACCTCCAAAAGGGTGAATAACAATAATTCATGCTAAAAAGGGTGATAAAACCCCTTCTGATCGTTCGCCGCCACGGGAAAAATTCCTGCCGGTTTAGTTTTATAAACCAAATTATCGCTGCGGTCGGCAAATTATGAGTTCTGGGAAATAAAGGGCTTTTCTTATGTTCCGGAAAAGGAATATTGAGGCGGGCAGCGAAAATATCTTTTGTAAGGTGAAATGTGAAACAGGAGGAGTTCATAATTCAAAGGCCCGTAATTTCCGGCGCCCGCCGGCGACCGGTCATCTTTGATATTATTGGTCTATTTTTCCTGATTATACTTTTTTTATCCGGGTTTTTCCTGAGCCGCGCCGGTGTTATCTATATAACAGGGGAGACAGCGGAGAAGATTATCTGGCAGGAGTTGACGGCCTGCACCGGACAGAACTGGGCTTGGGCGGAAAAGGACGAGGAGGGGCGGGGTTACCTTTTAACGTACCGGCCGGTGGGAGAAACCGGCCCTTATACGCTGGGGAGAGTCCCGTTAACGGCGGTGGTTAATTTTTGGAACCCCCTCCCCGGTTTATCCTCCCGGGAACTGGAGGCCCTGGTCGCAGGGGAAATCACCGGCTGGGAGCAACTGGGCGGTGAAAAGCGCCCGGTGAACTTCTATTTTTACTCCCCCCGCTCCTATCCTTACCTGGCGGAGATTTTTCCCCGGATTAGTCCCCGGGCCTTGCTCCTTGATTCCCAGGAGGAAGTGGCGCAAAGGGTGGCGGAGGACCCGTGGGGATTCGGAATCCTCACGCCCCAGGCGGTGATCCCGGCGGTAAAGGTCCTGCCGGTGGACGGCAGGGATCCGCTTTGGGAACCACAAAGCTATCCCCTGGCCGCCCAGGCGGTTCTGCTCCCGCCGCCCGGGGATTTCTTTTACGATTGGCCGGGAGGGCGGTTCCTGCGGGATCTCCTTTTGCGCCGGGCGGTGAAAAAAGCCTTTTCCCCGGCGGCAAACCCCACGGGCCTGACGCCGGTGACCTTGGCGGCGGCCGGAGATATCCTCCTCGCCCGGGGCGTGGCGGACACCATGGAAAGGGAGAAAGACTACAGTTATCCCCTGGCCCGCACGGCGGAGATTTTTCGCCGGGCGGATCTGGCTTTCGCCAATCTGGAATGTCCTTTGAGCACCAGGGGCAGCCAGATCAATATGTTCCGCGGCAAACCCGAATATATAGAAGCGCTGACCCATGCGGGTTTTAACCTGATTTCCCTGGCCAACAACCACATCCTTGATTACGGCGTCCCGGCGATGCTGGATACCATGGAACACCTGGCGGCCGCCGGTATTGTCCACGTGGGGGTGGGAGAGAATATTGTTGCCGCCCGGCGGCCCCGGATTATTGAGGTTAAAGGGGTTAAAATTGCCTTTCTGGCTTATACGGAGGTGGGCGAGGGGTTTACCTATACCCGGATCCCCCACCACTGGGCGGCCACCAGTGATCTGCCCGGCGCGGCGCCGGCCCGGGCCGACTATCTCCGCAGCGATGTGCAAACCGCCCAGCAAGAAGCGGATCTGGTTATCGTCTCCATGCACTGGGGGAAGGAATATGAACACCAACCCACGGATTTTCAAAAAGCCTTGGGACGCATCGCCGTGGATGCCGGCGCCGATTTGGTCATCGGGCACCATCCCCATGTCATCCAGGGAATCGAGTTTCGCCGCCGGGGAGTCATCGTCTACAGCCTGGGTAATTTCGTCTTCGACCAAAAGGCTTACAACCGGCGGCAGGGGTTGATTCTCCAGGCCGTGATGGACCGGGGAGGCCTGCGCCGGATTAGCTTTATCCCTATCCTGATTGTGCAGGAACAACCCCGGGTGGCCACCGGGAAACTCGGCTGCGCCCTTTTGAATCTCCTGGCCGGTTATTCGGCCGCTCTGAACGGAAAACCGGAGAAATAAAAAACCGGAAGGAAAACAGTTGTCAGGACAGAGGAGGCGAAAGAGATGGACCCTATCATGCTGGCTAAAGAACTCGGGGCCGCTTTGACGGCGAGCGAAGAATACCGGGCTTACCAAAGAGCCAAAAAACAAATAGAGGAACACGAAGCAGCCAAAATAATGCTGGAGGATTTCCGCAAACAACAGTGGGCGCTGGAAAAGAAACGTTTGTCCGGGGAGGAGCCCGGCCCGGAAGAGGTGGAAAAAGTAAAAAAACTTGCGGAAATTGTGGGCTATAACCCGTATATCCGGGAATACCTAATGGCGGAGATAAAATTTACCCAGTTGATGATGGAAGTGCAAAAGACCATCGCCGACTCCGCCGGGCTGGAGTTTCCCAGCTTCGCCGGGGAGAAGGCGGCGGAAGAAAAGAAACCGGAACAAACATAAAACAAACATAAGGAGAGAGGAAATTTAACAGCGATGAAAATAGCCCTCTGTCAGCTCCGGGTGGAAGCGGAGAAAGAAAAAAACCTGGCCAAGGCCGGGCAGATGCTGGCCCGGGCCGCCGAGAACGGGGCGGAACTGGCGGTTCTGCCCGAGATGTTTACCTGTCCTTACGAACACGAGAATTTCCCGGTTTTTGCGGAAGCGGAAGGGGAAGAAACCACCGCCCTGCTTTCCCGGATCGCCGCGGAAAAGGGAATGTGGGTGGTCGGGGGCTCCATTCCCGAACGGGTGGGGGAAAAAATCTACAACACCTGTTTTGTCTTCAATCCTCAGGGGAAACGGGTGGCCCGCCACCGGAAATTGCATCTCTTCGATTTTGAACTCCCCGGCGGGGCCGTGATCAAAGAATCGGCCACCCTGACGGCAGGGCAAGAACTGACCCTGGTGGAGACCGGTTCCTGCCGGTTGGGAATTGGAATCTGCTACGACCTGCGCTTTCCGGAATATATCCGCCTGCTGAGCCTGGCCGGAGCGGAATTGGTGATCATTCCCGCCGCTTTCAGCCGCGTGACCGGTCCGGCCCACTGGGAGATCCTTTTACGTACCAGGGCTGTGGACAACCAGGTCTTCATGGCCGGGGTATCCTCCGCTCCCAACCCCTCCCTTTCCTACCTGGCCCATGGCCATTCCATGCTGGTCGATCCCTGGGGAAAGATTATCAAGGCTTTAGGGGAGGAAGAAGAAATTCTTCTGGTGGAGATGGACCGGGAACGGCTGGCGCAGATCCGGAGGGAACTGCCCCTGCTGGCCCACAGGCGTACCGATCTCTACCGGGTTGCGGGCAGCGGGACCTGGCAAAAATACAGCGGATAAAGAACTGCCGAGAGGAGGAAAAATGGCCCGTTATTGGCTGGAGATAACCATCGAAACCACATCGGTGCCGCCGGAGATTACGGGGGAGATTTTATTGGCCGCCGGGTGCGGAGGGGTGGTTTGCCACGAGCCTGCGCGTAAGGCTGTCCCGTTAATAAGGAAAGAACCTTACCGGGTGACCGGCTACCTGCCCCTCCGGGACGGGGTCGATGAGGAACTGGAGAAAATTCAAGAACGTCTGGCTTCACTGGACCGGTACTTTCCTATGCCCCAAAAAGAAGCCCGGCCCCGCCTGACCCTGCGCCGGGTAAAGGAAGAAAATTGGGCCGAAGCCTGGAAAGAATATTTCCGCCCCGCGGCCGTCGGCCGTTTGCTCATTGCCCCGCCCTGGGAAAAAGTCCGGCCCGCCCCCGGACAAAAAGTGGTGGAGATTGACCCCGGGATGGCGTTCGGAACCGGAAATCATCCCAGCACCCGCCTTTCCCTTCTTCTGTTGCAGGAGGCGATCCGGGGGGGAGAAACGGTTTATGATATCGGGACGGGAACGGGTATTCTGGCGGTGGGCGCCGCCAAACTGGGAGCGGCGCGGGTCAAAGCGGTGGACATCGATCCTACGGCGGTGGCGGAGGCCCGGATGAATGTTAAACGTAACAAAGTGGAAGACCGGGTGGAGGTAAGGGAGGGGAATCTCGTGGACAAGCTGGAAATAGGCGCCGACCTGGTGGTGGCGAATATCGTCGCCGCGGTCATTCTCGCCTTACTTCCCCAGCTTCCCCCCTTGCTTAACCCGGGCGGCCGTGTCATTCTCTCCGGGATTATTGCCGACCGGGCGGGTGAGGTGAAAGATGCCTTGTTACGGAACGGTCTTATCTGTCAAAAAGAAGTGCAGGAAGAGTGCTGGACGGCTTTACTGGCCGGGATGGACGGTGCCTAGGTTTTTTCTCCCCCCCGGCGGTTTCAGCGGGGAGAGGGTCCGCTTCACCCCGGAGGACGCCCGCCATATTTGCCTGGTCCGCCGCCTGGAGCCGGGGGCCATCGTCCACGCCGCCGACGGGCGGGGGTATTTTTATGAGGTCGTGCTGGAGACCGTCAGCCCGGAAAGGGTGGAAGGGCGGGTTGTCCTTCGTTACCGGGAAGAGACCGAACCGGGGCTCAAAATCCATCTTTACCAAAGCCTGTTAAAGGGGGAAAAGATGGACTGGATGTTGCAAAAAGGAACGGAAGTGGGGATCTCCGCCTTTCACCCCTTCCTTTCCCAGCGGACAGTGGTCCGGCTGGAACCGGGCCGGGCGGCGAAAAAACGAGCCCGCTGGGCGCGGATTGTCCTGGAGGCGGCCAAACAAAGCGAACGGGGGATCATCCCCACCGTTACCCACCCCGCCACGCTGCAGGAACTTTCCTTCCCGCCCGGGATTCCGGCCCTGGTGGCCTGGGAGGAAGAGAAAGAAAACACCCTCCGGCAGGTTTTGGAAGGGATCCCCAAACCGGAAGAGATTGCCCTGATCATTGGTCCGGAAGGCGGGTTTTCCCGCGAAGAAATAGAAACCATCCGCGCGGCCGGGGCCGTCCCCGTCTCCCTGGGATCCAGGATTCTCCGGGCGGAAACCGCCGGGCCGGTCATGGCCGCTCTTATCCTTTATCATTACGGGGAGTTATAGCGAGGCCGGGCACCCGTTCCCGGCGGCCCAGGAGCGGCTGGTAACTAAAGGCGGCGTCTTTCTTGGTGTACACAAATTCGGGCAGGTAAAAGAAGCCGAGGTTAACGGGGCGAACCGTCACGCGGGGGCGGTATTTTTCATACAACTCCCGGGCCCTCTCGTTAAATACGCGGCGTTCGTCGGCATTCCCCTCGTGATAATAGCGGTATAAGCAGATTAACTCCTCTTCATAACAGCGGCGGGCCTTTTCGCGCCAGGACGGATCCCAGGCAAGGATTTTCTCCGCCAAATACTGGTGGAGCCGGTTCAAAGCTTCGGCGGGGGAAAGAACCGGCCGGGCAATTTCGCCGGCGGGGATGCCGGGCGTCATTTTCGCCTTCTGTAAAATGGCGAGAAAATCTTCATGAATTTCACCGGCGGTCATGTCAATCCCCAGACTTACCAAATCTTCCCGGAGCGTATCGGCATACCGTGAAAGCACATAATTGACGGCCAGATAAGGCCGGTTTACCTTCCGGACCGGTCCGGCCGTGGCGCCCGCCCGGAGCCCCGGCAGTTCTTTTTCGACGGCGGCCGGATCCGCTTCCGCCGTCTGCAACGTGAGGCCCCCCCTTTTCTTGACCCCCTCGATAAACCAGTTCAAGCGGTAACTGCCCCAAGAGACCAGTTCCGCCCCGGGATAACCGGCGGCGTCCTCCGGGGTAAAGACCATATTTAATGTTTGTTTTTCCAGCCGCGGCGGGTCAAAGAACATGGCCGGGATCTCCACGGTCACTTCGGCCATAATTACTTTATCCACTATGCGGTAGGGGGCGCCGGAGAGTTCCAGTGTGTCGAGGACGAACCGGCGAATAACCTCTGCGGGGAATTTTTCCGCCAAAGCTTGCCTCTTCCTTTCTCAGCTTTCCAGTAACTGATCGAGATTGATCCCGCCCGGTTGCTGCAGCTCTTTTTCGATCTCCTCACTCAGGGCGGCGAATTTCTCATCCAGTTCCTGTTCGGTCTCAGCCGTTGCCAGAACCTTCATGACCCGGGCCTCCAGGGAATTTTTCTGGAAGTAATCGATGATCTGCTGGGAATTGCCGATCACCAGATCAAAGAGGCGGACCTTCTCCACCAGCAATTTCAAAAGATGTTCTTCGATGGTGCCCTCGGTGACAAGATTATAGATATAGACCTCGCGGGTTTGACCCAAACGGTGAATCCGTCCGATCCTTTGCTCCAGACGCATCGGGTTCCAGGGAAGATCGTAATTGATCATGGAACGGCAAAACTGGAGGTTAATCCCTTCGCCTCCCGCTTCCGTGCAGATCATCACCCGGTACCGGGGGTCGCTCCGGAAACGGTGAATAGTAAAATCCTTCTTGCTGGCGGACATGGACCCGTCAAAAGTGAGAGCCGGGATCCCGCTTTTTTGGAGACGGGAGCGGATATATTGCTGAGTGGCGAGAAATTCCGTAAAAATCAGGAACTTCTCTTCCGGCGCCTGCCGGAGGATCTCCTCGACCAGGTTCATCTTGGTATTCTCTTTCAGCCGGCCGGCTTTCTCCATCAGGGAGACGATTTTCTGTCCATCGCTTTCCCCGGCTTTGGCGCAGAGTCTGTAGAGGGTCTCCGCGGCCGCGAATGAACTGGAACAGACTTCCCGCTGGAGAGTGAGAAGGGTCAGGGGGTTGACCGTCGCCTTCTCCTGCCGGCGGTACTCCCGGCGGACAAAGTCCGTGACGGCCCGGTAAAATTCTCTTTCCGGCGGGGAAGGGGCCAGGGGCAGGGTCGCCACCCGCCGGGGAGGGAGAGTAATATGCGGTCCGCGCCGGTTCCGGATCATTACCTCCCGCAACAGGGAACGGAGTTGGCCGGTATTTTTGGCCTCCCTTTTCTCTTTCATGAAACGTTGGCGGAAACTGCGGTAGTTTCCCAGTTGCCCGGGGCGGAGCAGGGAAATCAGGGTGAAGAGCTCCTTTAAGTCGTTCTGAAAGGGGGTGGCTGTTAAAAGAAGAAAGAATTTTTTTTTCAACCCGGCGACCAGCCGGTAATTTAAAGTGGAAGGATTTTTTAATTTATGGGCTTCATCTACCACGACCAGATCAAAGGAGAGGCGCTGGAGGGCCTGCCGCCGGTCCGGTTGTTTCGCCGTATCCAGGGAACAAATGATCAGATCATAACGGTCCCAGTCCATAAAGCCGCGGGCGATTACCGGGTAAAGTTCAAATTTCTGCGATAGCTCCGCCGCCCACTGCCGGCAGAGGGAGGCGGGCGTGAGGATGAGGACTTTTTTTACCAGCCCCCGTAAAATATACTCTTTAATAATCATTCCGGCTTCAATGGTCTTGCCCAGCCCCACTTCGTCGGCGAGAATGGCGCAGCCGCGCATCTCGCCGATTACCCGTTTTACCGTGGCCACCTGGTGGTCATAGGGGATCAGCCCCGCCCGTTCCCAACAGTCTTTCAGGCGGGTTAAGATCAACAACTCCTCAAAATCCTGCCGGAGGGCCAGTTCTTCGGCGCGGACGCGGAGCGTAAAAGCCTCCCAGGTATCCCAGGCCTCATTATTTAATTCATTTTCGAAGATCCTTAACTCGTCGGGGAAAGAGATCTCCGGGAGAAACTCTTCTTCCGTGCTGAAAAAAACCTCCGCCCGGCCCGCCATTTGCACCGCCCTTTCCACTGTTCTTGTCCCGTTTTAAGATTCCCAACTCGGCAAGCTTCTTATAACAGCCAACACCTGCCTGCCGGAGGACGGCCCTGTCCGGCCCTTGTTAAAAAGGAGTCAAATAGAGGTCAATTTGGTCCGGCCGTAAAAAAACAAGAATATCCTTGTGCCGGGCGAAAATAATAGTTATAATATTTGTGGCTATTTTCATGGCGCAGACTGCAGGATGGGTGAGCAAGGTGCAAATCGGCCCGGTAAAACTGGAGAATCCGGTTATTATGGCCCCCATGGCCGGGGTAACGGATCTTCCTTTCCGGAAAATCGTTAAATCCTTCGGCTGCGGCCTGGTCTTCGGTGAAATGGTCAGTGACAAAGCCCTGCTCCATGGAAACCGGCGGACCAGGGAACTCTTGCGGACGGAAGCGGGAGAAGCCCCGGTTGGAATCCAGCTTTTTGGCGCCGAGCCGGAGACCATGGCCCGGGCTGCCCGGATCCTCAGGGATTATCCCTTTGCCCTTTTGGATATTAACATGGGTTGCCCCGTTCCCAAGGTGGTCGGGAACGGGGAAGGGGCGGCGCTCTTAAAAGACCTTCCCCGGGCTGCCGCCATCGTGGCTGCGGTGGTGGAAGCCGCCGGGCGGCCGGTGACCGTCAAGATGCGGGCCGGATGGCGACGGGGAGAGGAAGTCGCCCCCGAACTGGCCCGCCTTTGCGAGGCGGCCGGGGCGGCGGCGGTTACCGTTCACGGCCGGTACCGGGAGGATTTTTTCCACGCCCCGGCCGACTGGGGAGTGATCCGGCGGGTGAAAGAAGCGGTCACCATTCCGGTGATTGGCAACGGGGATGTTTTCACCGCCGGCGATGCGCGGCGGATGCGTGAGGAGACCGGTTGCGACGGTATTATGCTCGGCCGGGGGGTTCTGGGCAACCCTTGGCTGGTGCAGGCGGCCGTGGCGGCGCTGGCCGGCCGTCCGCAACCGCAAGAACCTTCGGCCGCCGAACGTCTGGCCATGGCCCGGTACCATCTGCGCCGGCAGGTGGAATTCGCCGGGGAAGAGATGGGGGTTAGACAAATGCGCAAGCACCTCGGGTGGTACGTGAAAGGCCTTCCCGGCGCCGCCCGGCTCCGGGACCGCCTTTTCCGCGCCGTAACGGAAGAGGAGGTCCTCGCCATTTTGGTCGGATACGAAGAGGGCTTGCCGGAAAACCGCCGGTTACTTGACACTGGTAACCTCCTTGGTTATAATGATATAAATTGTTAAAGATCACCCGGCTGTCGGGCCGGTGTGTTGTTGTTTATGGAGTTTTTCTTTATACCCGGAAATGCCTCCCGCGGCCGGGAGATAAATATAAACAAAGGGGAGCGGGTAATGGCAAAGGAAAAGGAAATTGTCCTGACTTATGACGGTCTTGCCAAGCTCGAAAAAGAACTGGAGTATTTGAAAACTGTTCGCCGCCGGGAGGTGGCCCAACGGATTAAGCAAGCCTTGGAGTTTGGCGATATCACCGAAAACTCGGAATACGAGGACGCCAAAAACGAGCAAGGCTTTATTGAAGGACGGATTCTGAGCCTTGAGAAAATGTTGCGTAACGCCAGGGTCCTTGACGAACAGGAAGTGGAGACCGACAAGATCAGTCTCGGCTCCCAAGTATGGTTAAAAGATCTGGAGAACGGAGAAGAATTGCAGTACACCATTGTCAGTTCGGCCGAGGCCGATCCGGCCTTGAACAAGATATCCGACGAGTCCCCGGTGGGCCGGGCTTTACTGGGGAGAAAGGCCGGTGAAGAAGTGGAAGTCCATGCCCCGGCCGGCATTCTCCGGTACCGGATTGAGAAAATAAGCAGGTAACTTCGGAAACACCAGGGACGGGAGGTTGACGAAATGGCAGAAAATCATCCCGCCTCTCCGCAATGGACAGGCGAAATGGAAGAACGCCGGAAAAAAATGGAGAATCTTCGCCGCCAGGGAATCGACCCTTTTGGCCGGCGTTTTCCCCGTACTCATCTCTCGCAGGAGATCATTGACAATTTTCCCGTCTGCGAGAACCGCGAAGTCCGGGTGGCCGGGCGGATTATCTCCCTGCGCACCCATGGCAAAGCCGGTTTCGCCCACCTGGCGGATTTCGCCGGAAAGATTCAAATCTACGCCCGCTTAGATGTTCTGGGTGAAGAATCCTACCAACGCTTTACCAACTTGGACCTGGGGGACATCATCGGCGTCTGCGGCCGGGTCTTCCGGACCCGCCGGGGGGAGATTACCGTAGAGGTCAAAGAATGGGAGATGCTCTGCAAAGCCCTGCGGCCCCTGCCGGAGAAATGGCACGGGTTGAAAGACGTGGATCTTCGCTACCGCCGCCGGTACCTGGACCTCATCTCCAACCCGGAAAGCCGCGAGGTTTTTATCCGGCGGAGCGCCATCATCTCCCGTATTCGCCGCTTTTTGGACGACGAGGGTTTTATGGAGGTGGAGACCCCGGTCCTCAGTCTGATTGCCGGCGGCGGGCACGCCCGTCCCTTTGTCACCCACCACAATGCACTCGACCTTGAACTCACGCTGCGTATTGCTTTGGAACTTTACCACAAGCGTTTGATTGTCGGGGGCTTGGAAAAAATCTACGAGATTGGCCGGTGCTTTCGTAACGAGGGAATCTCCACCAAACATAATCCGGAATTCACCATGCTCGAACTTTACCAGGCCTTTGCCGACCTGACCGACATGATGACTTTGGCCGAAGAACTGATCTCCACGGTGGCCGGGGAGGTTTTGGGGACTTTTCACCTGACCTATCAGGGGAAAGAGATCGACCTTACCCCTCCTTGGCCCCGGGTATCGATGCCCGCTATGATCCGGGAGGAGACCGGCCTTGACTGGCTGGCAATTGAAACCGACGAAGAGGCGGTGACGGCCGGAGAAAAACTCGGTCTCGATCTGACCGGGAAAAAAACCAAAGCCCAGGTTTTGGACGAGCTTCTCTCGGTTTATGTCGAACCAAAACTGGTCCAGCCCACCTTTTTAACCGACTATCCGCTGGAGATTTCCCCGCTGGCCAAGAAAAAAGCCGATAATCCCCGGCTCACCCAGAGGTTTGAGTTGTTCATCAACGGCTGGGAGGTGGCCAACGCCTTTACCGAATTGAACGACCCTCTGGACCAGAGGGAACGGTTTGTGGCCCAGGCGAAAGAGAAAGCCAAGGGCAATGAAGAGGCCATGGAGTGGGATGAAGAATTTCTGATCGCTTTGGAACACGGGATGCCGCCCACCGGCGGGATGGGGATTGGCATTGACCGGCTGGTGATGCTCTTGACCGACGTCCCGTCGATTCGTGACGTTATTTTCTTCCCTCTCATGCGGCCGAAAAGCAATTAGAGAAATTTCAGAAAATTTAAAATAAAAAAACTTTAACACTTGTACCGGATATAGAAGGAATTTTTGGAATTGCAGAGAATAGTTTATTGTGATATTGCTTGTTGTTTACTAATTTCGGCTTTTTCGGGAAGTTTTGGCGGAACACGGAGAGCCGGATTTTCCCGAAACCGTTAAGGAGGTGGTATGGGGGGCGGTTAAATTTCGTTGTCAACATATAATTATTGATATCAAAAAAAATAAAAAATATTAGGAGGGTATGTAAGTGAAGAAACTTTTAATTCTCGCACTTTCTATATTCACCGTAATCTTCATGGCCACTGCCGTTCTGGCGGCCGAAGTCTCCTATAAGGGTAAAGTCGAAGTTACATGGGCCAATGATCCTGCTGCAGAAGAAGACGCGACCGGTTTTGACGAGTGCAGCAGGGAAGCCAAAGTCTTCTTTGATTACACGAAGGATTATGGCGACGGCGTGACCGCCGGTCTGAAAACTATGATGGAAGCGAAGGAAGCGGAGGGCGGAGGATTTAAATTTGACAGCGAAGGCTGGATCAAATTAGACTATGATTTGTTCTCTGTTAAAGCCTCCACCAAGATTGGCGGCGGCGCGGGCAAGGACTTCGGTAAGTTCGGTCTTAAGGGCGCTCCCGGCGTCGAAGTCGTTGCTGTTCCGGCCGACGGGTTTACCCTGACCGGTGTGGTAAACGGTGGTTTTGACAAAGGTTACCGTTTGCTGGCCAAGGGCGAATATGCCACTGATCTCTTCAGCGTTGGCGGCGGTTATCAGACAGAAAGGGGAAAGCAGGACGGCGATAATTGGTTGGCCAAAACCGCTCTCGGCGTCTACGGGTCCTTTAACGTCATGGAGAACCTGACCGTTAAGGGTGAATACGGCAGCAGAAATTTGGGCAAAACTAAAGACGAGAAAGCCATTACCGCCATTTTGGTTAACGCCAACTATGACGACGGTGTCATTATGGTCGACGCTTCTTATCTGATGGCCAACTTAGGTTTTGATATTACCGACGACGATGATGAATGGTTGGCCAGAGACGTCGTCAGGAACGGAAGTGTCAACGGTTCTGTGCTTTATGTTGACGCTTCCTATGCTGTAACCGATACGTTGAAGGTTTTAGCCAGCTTTGACTACATCCTTACCGCTCTGGATGCCAATGAAAATGGAAAGGATCTCACCAAGGATGATGATTATGATCGCTTGAGCTACAAGCTCGGCGCGGAGGCTCAACTGACCGACCAGCTCAAAGCGGAAGGTTGGTACAAGGCCTTCGGCAAATTTGCCGATGACGACGCCCACGCTCAACTCGGCGCCAAAGCCACCTACACCTTTGCGGATGGTGTTGAAGGCTCCTTCGAGCTTACCAACGGTCGCGAATGGGACGATCCTGAGGCCTACACCAGATACACCGTTAAGCTTACCGCTGCGCTCTAAAAGTTAAATAACAAAAAACGCCCTCCTCTACGGGGGGCGTTTTTTGTTGCCAGATTTGGCAACATATATTATCCGTCCGATCTAAATATCATATAAATATCATATAATAAGCATAAAATTAAGTTTGAATACATACGTAGAAAAATTTTTAAAAAAGTATTGGACAAAATCAAATTTATGTGGTAATATATTTATCGGCGCCCCGGAAACAACGTTTCGGGGCGCAGTCACCGGACCTTGAAAACCGAGCAGCAAGAGGCAGGTAAGGTAGCCTGCGGTGTAAGCCGCGGGCGGATTAAGGCGAAGTGAAATAGTAAAAGGGAGCGAAAGCTCTTAAAGATTTTTACGGAGAGTTTGATCCTGGCTCAGGACGAACGCTGGCGGCGTGCTTAATACATGCAAGTCGAGCGGACCGAGCGGCTCAAGGCCGGTTTCCGGCGGCGAGCTGCGAAGGTTAGCGGCGGACGGGTGAGTAACGCGTGGGTAATCTGCCTCCAAGACCGGGATAACAGTGCGAAAGTGCTGCTAATACCGGATAATCTCCTTATGCCGCATGGGATGGGGAGCAAAGCTCTGGCGCTTGGAGATGAGCCCGCGTTCCATTAGCTAGTTGGTGAGGTAACGGCTCACCAAGGCGACGATGGATAGCCGGCCTGAGAGGGTGACCGGCCACACTGGGACTGAGACACGGCCCAGACTCCTACGGGAGGCAGCAGTAGGGAATTTTCCGCAATGGGGGAAACCCTGACGGAGCGACGCCGCGTGGGGGAAGAAGGCCTTCGGGTCGTAAACCTCTGTCTTTGGGGACGAAAATGACGGTACCCAAGGAGGAAGCCCCGGCTAACTACGTGCCAGCAGCCGCGGTAACACGTAGGGGGCGAGCGTTGTCCGGAATCACTGGGCGTAAAGGGCGTGTAGGCGGCCTGTTAAGTCAGGCGTGAAAGCCCTGGGCTTAACCTGGGGACTGCGCTTGAAACTGGCGGGCTTGAGGGCAGGAGAGGAAAGTGGAATTCCCGGTGTAGCGGTGATATGCGTAGATATCGGGAGGAACACCAGTGGCGAAGGCGGCTTTCTGGACTGCACCTGACGCTGAGGCGCGAAAGCCAGGGGAGCGAACGGGATTAGATACCCCGGTAGTCCTGGCCGTAAACGATGGGTACTAGGTGTGGGAGGTATCGACTCCTTCCGTGCCGGAGTTAACACAATAAGTACCCCGCCTGGGGAGTACGGCCGCAAGGCTGAAACTCAAAGGAATTGACGGGGGCCCGCACAAGCGGTGGAGCATGTGGTTTAATTCGATGCTACGCGAAGAACCTTACCAGGTCTTGACATCTTCCTGCCGGGTATGGAAACATACCTTTCCTTCGGGACGGGAAGACAGGTGGTGCATGGCTGTCGTCAGCTCGTGTCGTGAGATGTTGGGTTAAGTCCCGCAACGAGCGCAACCCTCATCCTTAGTTGCCAGCGGTTCGGCCGGGCACTTTAAGGAGACTGCCGGTGACAAACCGGAGGAAGGTGAGGATGACGTCAAGTCATCATGCCCCTTATGACCTGGGCTACACACGTGCTACAATGGCCGGCACAGAGCGCTGCGAACCCGCGAGGGGGAGCGAATCGCAAAAAACCGGTCTCAGTTCGGATCGGAGGCTGCAACTTGCCTCCGTGAAGGAGGAATCGCTAGTAATCTCGGGTCAGCATACCGAGGTGAATACGTTCCCGGGCCTTGTACACACCGCCCGTCACACCATGAAAGTCTGTTACACCCGAAGCCGGTGTCGCAACCTGGATTTCCGGGAGCAAGCCGTCGAAGGTGGAGCAGATGATTAGGGTGAAGTCGTAACAAGGTAGCCGTATCGGAAGGTGCGGCTGGATCACCTCCTTTCTAAGGAGTAGACTCGTCGCTCGTAACTCGTCGTTCGTCGTTCGAATTGAGGGCGGGGACGAGGGTAGGGGCGAGAGTATTCCAAAAGTCGATACTGTCTCATTGCTGTTCGGTTTTGAGGGTCCGGTGACCCTCATGCCGCTTTTAGCTTGTTGCTAGGGGCGGGACTTGCACCTTGAAAACTGCATAGCGGGAGAAAGAAGTCGAGTCAAGGCGCGCGAGAGGGTCAAGCTACAAAGGGCGTATGGTGGATGCCTTGGCGCCGGGAGCCGATGAAGGACGCGGCTAACAGCGAAATGCCTCGGGGAGCTGTAAGCAAGCTTTGATCCGGGGGTGTCCGAATGGGGAAACCCACCGGTCGTAATGGGCCGGTACTCCTGCCTGAACCCATAGGGCAGTGAGGGGGAACGCGGGGAACTGAAACATCTTAGTACCCGCAGGAAAAGAAAGAAAGATCGATTCCCTAAGTAGCGGCGAGCGAACGGGGAAGAGCCCAAACCATTAGTCTTCGGACTAATGGGGTTGTAGGGTTGCCGACGAAGCCACCGGAGGGTCTAGCCGAAGCGGTCTGGAACGGCCCACCGCAGAAGGTGAGAGTCCTGTAGGCGAAAGGCTCAAAGGGGCTTGGCAATACCTGAGTACCACGGGGCACGTGGAACCCTGTGGGAATCCGGGAGGACCACCTCCCAAGGCTAAATACTACCCGGCGACCGATAGTGAACCAGTACCGTGAGGGAAAGGTGAAAAGTACCCCTGGCGGGGAGTGAAATAGAACCTGAAACCATATGCCTACAAGCGGTCGGAGCCCTATGCCGTTACTTAAGTAACGGAAGGGGTGACGGCGTACTTTTTGTAGAACGGTCCTGCGAGTTACCGTGGCAAGCGAGGTTAAGGTGTAAGAGCCGGAGCCGCAGCGAAAGCGAGTCTGAAGAGGGCGTAAGTTTGTCGCGGTAGACCCGAAACCGGGTGATCTAACCATGGCCAGAGTGAAGTCCCGTTAACCCGGGATGGAGGCTCGAACCGAATTGACGTTGAAAAGTCATGGGATGAGCTGTGGTTAGGGGTGAAAAGCCAATCGAACCCGGAGATAGCTGGTTCTCCCCGAAATAGCTTTAGGGCTAGCCTCAGGGATTAACTTACGGAGGTAGAGCACTGATTGGGCTAGGGGCCTTACCCGGTTACCAAACCCGTTCAAACTCCGAATGCCGTAAGTGTGACCCTGGGAGTCAGACAGTGGGGGATAAGCTCCATTGTCGAGAGGGAAACAGCCCAGATCTTCAGCTAAGGTCCCCAAGTTCGTGCTAAGTGGGAAACGATGTGAAGATGCCTAGACAGCCAGGATGTTGGCTTAGAAGCAGCCATCATTTAAAGAGTGCGTAATAGCTCACTGGTCAAGTGTCTTTGCGCGGAAAATGTAGCGGGGCTCAAGCACGGCACCGAAGCTAAGGATTCTCGTAGCTTGTCGCTGGTCGCTCGTCCCTCGTGGAGGTGGACGATTTACCACACCACGAACAGACAAAACTGGGCAGCCAAATCCGACGGGCAAGCAAATCGATTGCGCTGAATATAGCGGAAGGATACGGGAAAACCGGTCTTTCAAAGAAAGAGTTTATCAAGTATCTATTTATCGCAATGGGTTCAGCGGATGAGCTTGCCGTGGAGTTGGAATTCTGTAGAGACCTGGGTTATGTCAGTAACGAAGAATACGAAGGGCTGGCAGACCGGGTTAATAAAATCGGGCGACGGATAAGGCGTCTAATCGAATCGCAAAGGCGAGGCGAGTGATTCGAGTGACGAGCGACGAGCGACGAGCTACGAGGGTGGTAGGGGAGCGTTGTACATGCAGGGAAGCCGTACCGTAAGGAGCGGTGGAGCGTGTACAAGTGAGAATGCAGGAATAAGTAGCGAAAAGGCAGGTGAGAATCCTGCCCGCCGAAAGCCTAAGGTTTCCTGAGGAAGGCTCGTCCGCTCAGGGTTAGGCGGGACCTAAGCCGAGGCCGGAAGGCGTAGGCGATGGACAACGGGTCAAAATTCCCGTTCCGCCTGTTACCGTTTGAGCGAAGGGGTGACGCGGAAGGGTAGGCCATCCGGCAGTTGGAGTGCCGGTCCAAGCGAGTAGGGTGTGCAGTAGGAAAATCCGCTGCACGTAGAGCCCGAGACGTGACGGGGAGCGAAATTAAAGTAGCGAACTGGTTGATCCCATGCCGCCGAGAAAAGCCTCTAGCGAGGTAACAGGCGCCCGTACCGCAAACCGACACAGGTAGGCGAGGAGAGAATCCTAAGGCGCGCGAGAGAACCCCTGTTAAGGAACTCGGCAAACTGGCCGCGTAACTTCGGGAGAAGCGGCGCCCCGGTACCGTGACCCGGCATGCCCGGTGAGCGGGAAAGGGTTGCAGAGAAACGGCCCAGGCGACTGTTTATCAAAAACACAGGTCCCTGCCAAGCCGAAAGGCGACGTATAGGGGCTGACGCCTGCCCAGTGCCGGAAGGTTAAGGGGATGGCTTAGCTGGTGCTTGCACTGGCGAAGGTTTGAACCTAAGCCCCGGTAAACGGCGGCCGTAACTATAACGGTCCTAAGGTAGCGAAATTCCTTGTCGGGTAAGTTCCGACCTGCACGAATGGCGTAACGACCTGGGCGCTGTCTCGATGGGGGGCTCGGCGAAATTGTAATACCGGTGAAGATACCGGTTACCCGCGGTTAGACGGAAAGACCCCGTGGAGCTTTACTCTAGCCTGGCACTGAGTTTTGGTTATAAATGTACAGGATAGGTGGGAGCCTGAGAAGCCGGGACGCCAGTTTCGGTGAAGGCGCTGGTGGGATACCACTCTTTTATGGCTGAAATTCTAACCACAGGCCGTAATCCGGCTGTGGGACAATGCCTGGTGGGGAGTTTGACTGGGGCGGTCGCCTCCTAAAAGGTAACGGAGGCGCCCAAAGGTTCCCTCAGCGCGGTTGGAAATCGCGCGTTGAGTGTAAAGGCAGAAGGGAGCTTGACTGTGAGACAGACATGTCGAGCAGGGACGAAAGTCGGGCTTAGTGATCCGGTGGTACCGAGTGGAAGGGCCATCGCTCAACGGATAAAAGCTACCCCGGGGATAACAGGCTGATCTCCCCCAAGAGTCCATATCGACGGGGAGGTTTGGCACCTCGATGTCGGCTCATCGCATCCTGGGGCTGAAGTAAGTCCCAAGGGTTGGGCTGTTCGCCCATTAAAGCGGTACGCGAGCTGGGTTCAGAACGTCGTGAGACAGTTCGGTCTCTATCTACCGCGGGCGCAGGAGATTTGTGAGGATCTGTCCTTAGTACGAGAGGACCGGGATGGACGCACCTCTGGTCTACCAGTTGTCCCGCCCGGGGCACGGCTGGACAGCCAAGTGCGGAACGGATAAACGCTGAAGGCATCTAAGCGTGAAGCCGACCTCAAGATGAGATCTCCCACCTCTGGAGTTTCTCCGGAGGGTAAGACCCCTCGTAGAAGACGAGGTTGATAGGCCGGGTGTGTAAGTGCAGTAATGCATTTAGCTGGCCGGTACTAATAGGTCGAGGGCTTGACCAAAAACGTGCCAACCGGCGTTTTCTCCCCTATGCAGTTTTGAGGGTGCAGGCTCGTTTCCTGATTCTCGTCGCTTGTCACTCGTCAGTGAGAGCGCGGGAAACAAGGCGGGAGGAAAGAGTAATAACCCTTGACAGTTAAATAGCAAAAACCTCGCAAGCAAGAGCGATAAGCTTTGCAGGCCTGGCGAAAAGCCGGGCAAAGAGCCAGCAACGAGCTGCGAGTAACTTTTCCCGGTGACAATGGCGAGGGGGAACCACCCGTTCCCATCCCGAACACGGCAGTTAAGCCCCTCAGCGCCGATGGTACTGGCCGGGCGACTGGCTGGGAGAGTAGGTCGTTGCCGGGAACTATTTTCATAGCCCGGACCTTTTATAAGGTCCGGGCTTTTTATGTACAAAACAAGGGAGTACTGGCTTTCGCCAGTTTTTTGTTTACGGCCGCGGCCGTGTCCCGGGGTAACTTTACCGGATGCGCTTTACCCGATGCGTATATTGTATCATTTAGAAGGGAAACCGTAAGACGACGGCGAAATTAAATTAATTGTTACGCCAATTTATGGTGAGCAAAAGACAACTTTCCATTTACAGCAGGAATTTTTAAGATTTTGCCGAAATATAGCCCGGTTTGGTAATTTTACAGGAAATTAGCCAAGCCTTCTCTCCCGGGAGCAAGGGATATAAGAGACGCCCTGTCGTCCGGGTGGAGCATTTTAAACAACGCAAAGAAAGGAGAACAACAGATATAGATGGGGAACCGCCGTAAGCATGGAATCTTGGTTTCGGTAGATATCACTCTAATAAATATAGCTTTGTGGTTTTCCTTTTTTTTGCGTTACGAGATTATAATCCCCGGTTTACATTTGACAAATAGTTTTACGTAGCTTTGACGGCGACATTGATCCGGGTCGCCTGTTTTATTTTGCCCGGGTTGATGCCTATGGAGACAGGTTTTGGCAGATCCGGCTACCGGCAAGCAGTGGGAAGGATCCATAATTTTTATCTTTTTTTCGGGTATATTGTTTGCAGTTGGAATTATTCTGGCAAGAAAGGAAAATGCGGATGAAAGTAGCAGTTATCGGGGTGGGACACTGGGGGAAAAATCTGGTACGCACCTTTAAAGAATTGAATGCTTTGGGGGCGGCGGTAGAAACCCGTGGTGAAGTAAGGGAAGAATTGGCCGGGAAATATCCGGGGTTGCCGGTTTACGCCGATTATCATTCAGTGCTGGCCACGGAAATTCCGGCGGTGGCCATCGCTACGCCGGCGCCGGAACATTATCCCATTGCCCGCGCGGCCCTGCTTGCGGGGAAAGATGTTTTTGTCGAAAAACCCATGACCCTTTCCACTGCGGAAGCGGAGGAACTGGTCCGCCTGGCGGAAGAGCGAAAGAGAATCCTCATGGTAGGGCATCTCCTTATGTACCAGCCGGCCGTAAGTTGGATCAAAGATTATTTGGCCTCCGGGGCTTTGGGTGAGATTGCCTTTATTCACCAAGAGCGGCTCGCTTTGGGACGGGCCTGTGCGGTGGAGAATGTTTTGTGGAGTCTGGGTGTCCATGATGTAGCTTCCCTTCTTTACCTCACCGGCCGGCCGCCGGTCGACCTTGCCATCACCGGCGTACGGGTGATCCGGCCGGACGTGGAGGACGATATTCACCTGGATTTATTTTTTGACGGCGGTCTCCAGGCCCGCCTGCACGCCTCCTGGTTGTGGCCGGAGAAAAAACGGCAAATGGTGATCATTGGGACCAAAGGCATTCTGGTCTACAACGAAGTGGAGCAAACTGTAACCCTTCACCGCAAAGGAATCAACCCGGATCTTACCAACCGGGACGAAGGGGAAGAAATCGTTTACCGCGGCGAAGGGCTCCCTCTCACCAGGGAACTGGAACATTTCCTGGAATGCCTTGCTAATCGACGCCCGCCTCTTTCCGACGGGCGAAACGGGTTGGCGGTAATCAGAATCTTGGAAGAAGCCGGGCGTCTGCTTTCATCGGGAAAAATAAAATAATATTTTGTTGGGAGGAAATGACGGAATGAAAATACCGGTACTGGATTTGGGTACAGAGGTAAACCTGTTATGGGATGACTTGAACCGCGCGATCCAGGGGGTGCTTCGCTCCGGGCAATTTGTTTTGGGTGAAAATGTCCACGCTTTTGAAAAGGAAGTTGCCTCTTACTTGGGGGCAAAACATGCAATAGGGGTGAATTCCGGGACCGACGCTTTACTTATTGCCCTGCGGGCGGCCGGGATTGGACCCGGGGATGAAGTGATTACCACCCCCTTTACTTTCTACGCCACCGCCGAAGCCATTACGCTGGCCGGCGCCACGCCGGTGTTTGTGGATGTGGACCCCGATTCTTTCAATATCGATCCGGCTTTGGCGGCTAAAGCCGTTACTCCGCGTACCAAAGCATTGCTTCCTGTTCACCTTTACGGATTGGCGGCGGAGATGGATGCTCTTTCCGAGTTGGCGGAGAAACACGGGCTTAAAATCATCGAAGACGTGGCGCAGGCTTTTGGGGGCTCTTACAAGGGAAAACGCTTGGGTTCCATAGGCGATGCGGGGTGTTTTTCTTTTTATCCCACGAAAAACCTGGGCGCTTATGGGGACGCGGGTCTTATTGTCACCAACAATGACGAGATTGCCGAGGTCGCCCGTGTGCTCCGCGTCCATGGGGCCCGGAAAAACTATTATAACGAGATCATCGGCTACAACTCACGCCTGGATGAGCTCCAGGCGGCCATTTTACGGGTTAAACTGCCGTACGTGGACGAATGGAACGAGAAACGGCGCCGCCTGGCCGCCCGTTACACGGAATTGCTGGCGGAGGTCCCGGGAGTCATCACTCCCAAGGAGAAGCCTCTTTGCCATCATGTCTATCATCAATATACCTTGCGCTTTACCGGCGGGAAGAGGGACTTGGTCCGGGAACGTCTGACCGAAGCCGGGATCGGCTCCATGATTTATTACCCCGTACCCATTCATCAACTGCCGGCTTATAAAGGTACGTCGCCGTCTCTACCCGTAGCCGAACAGCTGGCCGCTAAGGTGCTTTCCCTGCCCGTCTGGCCCGGGTTACCGGAAAATACACCGGAACAGGTGGTGAAGGTTATTAAAGAAGCCCTGCGGTAAAACAGGATAAACACAACACGATTGACCCAGAGGTGAACCATGCATTTTCAATATAACCCTTACATCTGGTTTTATCTTGGTGGGGCGGCCGTGCTATTTTTGGGTACTGTATACGCGGCGGCCAAACGGATAGTTCACTGGTTATGGGTCCTCACCCAGGCGATGGTCTGTTTTTGGTGTCTCGGAATGGGGCTTCAAATATCCGGAACCAGCCTTAAGACTGCGGTTTTTTGGCATCTTGTCGCCAATGATTTCGTGGGATGCAAAGTCCCTGTTGTTTGGCTGTTATGGGCATTAGTAATTACCGGTAAAAATAGTTGGCTCACCCGCCGCCGGGTGATGTCGTTCTTTGCTTTACCGCTAGTAACGGATTTTTTGAACCTGACTAACAGCCGGCATGGTCTGATGTACCGGGAATGGAATTTGAATACCTCCGGTCCATATCCCCTCCTGGAGTATGCTTGCGGTCCTTGGTACTGGGTGTTAACCGTTTATTGTGGTATCATATTGTCCGCTGTGATTGTCCGGCATATAAAAGCGGCTTTAAACCGGGAAGTCTTACATAGGAAACAAGGGTTGGTTATAGCCGGAGCTACTTTGGCGGTGCTAATAACAATTGCTTTATGTTATATTAAAGAAAGTATATTTCCCTATGATCTCATTCCGGTGTCAGTTAGTATTGCTGCGATTTCTTCCTGCCTGCTTTCGCGTTTCCGGAGGCAGGAGAAGGTACCGGTGCCCCGGAATGCCGTTCTGGAAAAAATGACCGATGCCGTTTTTATCCTGGATACCCGGAACCGGATTATGGATTTGAACCCGGCGGCGGAAAAACTTTTTGGCTTAAAAGCCTCGGAAGTCGCCGGTTCTGTTTTGGGGGACGTCTTAAACGGCTGGACGGAATTGGCCGCCGCCGTGGAAGACAAATACGAAGGCAGCCGGGAAATTTGCCAGGATGGGCGGTATTATGAAGCCCATTTTTCTGATTTAAATGATGAGCAAAAAATCGTGGGCCGCCTGGTCGTGATTCAAGATGTTACCGCCGCCAAAATGGCGGAGGCGAAATTGGTTGAGCAACAACAAGCCTTACTGGTTTTACAGGAACGGGAACGCCTGGCCCGGGAACTCCATGACAGTCTGGGGCAGGTTTTCAGTTATACCCAAATGCAAATACAGAATATCCAAAAATTATTAACCATGGGTGAATTGAAGGCGGCCGACAACAGCCTCGCCCGTCTCTCCCAGGTGATCCTGGAAGCCAATACCGAAGTCCGGGAGTTTATTTATGAAGTCAAAGCCACCCTGTTGTTTAAAGAAGGTTTTTTTGCCACGTTACAACAACATCTCTCCCGTTTTGGGCGGAATTTTAAAATCGCAACCGAGGTACGTAACCCGGACGGTCTGACGGAGGACGAAATCGATCTTACCGCCGGTGTCCAGTTGTTCCGGATTATTCAAGAGGCTTTAACCAATGTGCGTAAGCATGCCAAGGCCAGTAAAGTAACGATCACTTTCCGGAAAGAAAAGCGGCATATCCGGATTCTGGTGGTGGATGACGGCATCGGGTTCGACCCGCAGAAACTCCCGGGCCGCCGTTTATCTTTCGGCCTGGAGGTAATGCAGGAACGCGCCGCCCAAGTCGGCGGCGATGTCCAGATTTATTCCAGGCCGGGACGGGGTACGACCGTCAGTATCCAGCTGCCCTATTATACAAAGGAGCAATCAAAGTTGGCGGCGGAGGTAAATACCGGAAAGGATAAGGGTGAAGCGGGAATCAGAGTTTTACTGGTCGACGATCACGCCCTGTTTATAGAAGGACTTAGGAATTTGCTTAGCTCGCGGGGATTTGACGTGGTGGGTACGGCCAAGGACGGGTTGGAGGCTTTGGTTAAAGCCCGGTTGCTCCGGCCGGAACTGATTTTGATGGATCTTCAAATGCCCCGTTGTAATGGGTTGACCGCCACCCGGCTAATCAAAGCGGAAATGCCGGAGATTAAAATTGTGATTTTGACCATGTCCGACCAGGAACAAGATCTCCTGGAAGCCTTTAAAAACGGGGCGTCCGGGTATTTATTGAAAGGGCTGCGCGCTGACGATATGTTCAGGCAACTTACTGAGTTGGTATCCGGTAGTGCGGCTCTTTCTCCCCAATTGGCCGCTCAAGTTTTGGAAGAATTTCATCAGCACAAAGGGAAGGAAGGAGAAGAACAGGCAGCGCCGACGGCCAATCCGGTGGAACCGGAGAAAGTTTTGTCGCCACGGCAGATTGAAATTTTAAAGTTGGTGACCCAAGGAAAAACCTACAAAGAAATCGCGGCCCAACTGTATATTTCCGAACGGACGGTTAAATATGAAATGGCTGCGATCATTAAGCAACTACACCTTAAAAACCGCGCTCAGGCCGTTGCTTATGCCCGGGAAATGGGTTTGGGACTTGAACCCGACTCCGGGCATGAGCAATGAGGCCATCCTCGTTAGACCCCTCATTCGACTTCTTTCAGTTGGGCAAAAGGGCAGATTATCCCAGGGGATTGCCTTTTTTTTGCCCTTTTGCTGCCTTTGTATCGGCCGAATGTTCCTTTATTATAGTATAAGAAACATATATGAATACAGAGGGGAGGATGACCGCTCATGGCGTGGCTCAATTTGACCCGTGTATTGAGCTTAGGTTGTATTACAGTTTACCGCGATCGTTCTTCCGGTGCTTTTTACGTCCGGTACAAAGGAAACAAAAAATTAAAAAGGCTGTCTTTATGGAAAAAAAGAAGAAAAGAAGATAGATAAATCGTTTAAACAAAGTTCCGAAGCGTATAGCAATAGCAGCGCCCCAAAACAGAAAAACTCCGTAGGAAAATAAGGAGGAAGTAATGGATGAAACCTCAAAAAAAATACTTGTTTTTATTTTTAATCGATATTATTACGATCAACTTAGCCTTTTATCAAGCTTTTTTTTTGCGTTTTGACGGTATAATCCCTCCTGTCTATCGGGAAAATTGGTTTTACCCGGCGGCGGTGCTGACCTTAATCCGTATACTTTGTTTTGTTATTTTCGACCTCTACCGGAGTTTGTGGCGCTATTCCAGCCTGCCGGAGATGGTGCAAATTTTTAAAGCAGTATTTGTTTCCTCGGTTTTGTTTTTTTATCCTAAACTCTTCGATCTACATGAGATTTCCTATTCCCAGGTCTGTTATTATTATCGACTTTGGACTGGCCTTGATGCTGGTTGGCGGGTTCCGTCTGTTGGCGCGTTTACGTCGGGAATTTCACTATATCCGCCTGAACAAAGCGGCCAAACGCGTGTTGGTGGTCGGAGCCGGGCAGGCCGGAGCGCAGGTTATCCAGGAAATGCTGCGGGAGTATAAAAACATCTACCGGCCGGTGGCTGTGGTAGACGACAATCCGGCTAAATTACATTTCCGGTTACACGGCATACCCGTGGCGGGCAATACCCAACAATTGACTCGGGTGGTGGAAAGGTATAAAGCCAACGAGATTTTGATTGCGATCCCGTCGGCTCCTAAGGGTCGTCTGCGGGAAATAGTGAAACAAGCTAAACAAACCGGGTTGCCGGTGCGTATTTTACCCGGATTACTGGAAATAGTTAATGGGAAGATTTCCTTTTTACAACAGACCCGTGAGGTACGGATTGAAGACCTTTTGGGGCGGAAACCGGTGCGGATTAATCTCTGTGATGCCGCCGGTTATCTCGCGGGAGAACGGATCTTAATCACCGGGGCCGGGGGTTCCATCGGTGGGGAACTGTGCCGGCAGGTGAGCACTTTTAAACCGGCAGTCTTATTATTATTGGGTCGGGGAGAAAACTCCATTTACGAAATAGACCGGGAACTGGCTACAACTCACCCTAATATTTGTCGAAAAGCCTTGATTGCCGATATCCGTGACCGGAACAAGATGGAACAAGTCTTTCGTTTATACCGACCGACAGTAGTTTTTCATGCCGCCGCCCACAAGCATGTGCCCTTGATGGAAAAAGCTCCCGATGAAGCGGTAAAGAACAACGTTTTTGGCGTTAAAAACCTGGTTGAACTCGCTGATCAATACGCAGTTAAAAGATTCGTGCTGATATCTACGGACAAAGCCGTAAATCCCACAAGCGTCATGGGGGCCAGTAAGCGGCTGGCGGAAATGATCGTTCAACATATGGTAACCAGAAGCAAGACAAAATACTGCTCCGTCCGGTTTGGAAATGTTTTGGGCAGCAGGGGTAGTATTATCCCGCTTTTTAAAAAACAGATCGCCGCCGGCGGTCCGGTAACGGTCACTCATCCGGAAATGAGGCGATATTTCATGACCATTCCGGAAGCGGTCTCCCTGGTAATACAAGCCGGGGCAATGGGAAAAAAGGGAGAAATATTTGTCCTTGATATGGGCGAACCCGTACGGATAGTGGATTTGGCGCATGATCTGATTCGCCTTTCCGGTTTTGAACCGGAAAAGGATATAAAGATCAAGTATTGCGGGATCCGGCCGGGGGAGAAACTCTTTGAGGAGATACTCACCATAGAAGAGGGGAGTATGGCTACTAAGCATAAACAGATCTATATTGGGAAACCCCATCCTATTGATGAGGAAAAATTCCGGAAGCATCTAGATGATCTGGAGAAATGGGTGGTAACAGCCGACCATGGGAAAGTGGTGGAAATACTCCAGGAAATGATTCCCGGATATCAGCCGAGTAAAGTGTGGAGTAAAGAGATGATCCGGAAATCGGAAGGGTTTTAAAAATTACCCGGCCGGCGATCCGGTAGTTGACTTTCCGGGCGGCCGCCGGTCTTCTTCGTTTCTGTTCTCTTGGAACAACCCCAACAGCCATCACCGCTTCCAAGACGGGCAGGCGGTGGTCGAGCACTTTCCACGGTTTTTATAGATCGTCTATACTTTTTGATAAAAGGCCTGATCATGGTTTTTAACCGGACAGGTCATTTCTTTTTATCCTCTGGAGATCTATGACTGTCGTTAGGTTGGGGTAGGCCTGGAGCAGCCTGGTAGGTATGGAACCCGGGTCCGGGCCCGGAGTTCCATGATGTTCTCCTCCTTTCCGTCAACGGCAAGGCCGGTACTTGTCCAGTTACTTTACAAAGTATATCTTCACAAAATTAAACATAGTACTGAAAATTTCTTCAAAAAGCATTGAGTCAGTGTATAATTAAGTTCGCAATTTCATAAAGGAAAAGCCATCGGGACTCCGAAATGGTAAGTTGCTGAAAACAAACCCAAAAGGAGTGTTATCCGATGGCTTACCATAAGAATACCGTAAATTTAGAAAAAATGCTACTGAAATTTTTAGGCGAGC
>JAZIHH010000033.1:0-6139 GCA_036678685.1 Bacillota bacterium | reverse complement strand
GGCCCACATTGAGATCGAGGATATGGGCGCCATTATCCTGCTGGTCAACGGCTTCCCGGAGGAGATAATCCAGCTCCCCCTTCGCGCAGGGCTTTTTGCAAGCGCCGCTTCCCGTTGGGGTTGATTCGTTCCCCAATGATTTGACCGGGCCGCCCAGGGACGGTGGTCGTGCCGGAGCTGGCGGCGGTCAAACGCGGGGCCTTTATTGCTACCGGTTTCAGATTCGGCCAACATATTCTTTAAGGCTTTGATGTGAGCGGGGGTGGTTCCTCAGCAGCCGCCCAGAATGCGAACGCCGGCGGCGGCCATCTCCCGCCCTGTAAGCCGCAAAATCGGCGGGGGTGATTTGAAAGACCATATCTTCACCGACCAACTGGGGCAGGCCGGCGTTCGGCTGGACAAGGACGGGGACTTGGGCGAACCTTAGCATCTCCCGAACCAACGGCAGAACCTCTTTCGGCCCGAGGGAATAGTTGATCCCCAACGCGGTGACGCCCAAACTTTGGAGGACATTGACCACGGTTAAGGGATCGGCGCCGGTCAGGGTCCGGCCGTCCTCCTGGAAGGTCATTGTACAGAAGACGGGTAAGTCGGCGTTTTCGCGGGCGGCGAGGATGGCGGCCTTTGCTTCGTAAAGATTGGACATGGTTTCAATCAAAATCAGATCGGCACCCGCCGCGGCACCGGCCCGGATCTGTTCGGCAAAGGCCTCGTACGCTTCATCAAAGCTTAAGGTGCCATAGGGCTCCATTAGCTGGCCTAAAGGGCCGATGTCCAAAGCCACTAGGATTTCCTCGTTATCCTTTGCGGTCCACCGGGCAATCTCCACCGCTGTCCGGATAACCGCGGCCAGATTCAGCCCGGTCCCGGCTAGTTTAAACCGGTTGGCGTTGAACGTATTGGTCGTCAGGACCTGGGCACCCGCTTCAATGTAAGCGCTGTGGATTCCGGCGATGACTTCCGCCCGTTCCAGATTGTATCTTTCGGGGATTTCTCCTGCTTTCATGCCGTAGCTTTGGAGCATGGTCCCCATGGCCCCGTCAAAGACCAGGAATTCGTCCAAATTAAGCTTGCGTTTCAATCTCCATCCCCACCTTTTCTGTACTGACAAGTTTTATCCGGACAACAGTGGCACTTGTCGGGGGCGTCCACTGTTTTTGCTTCCTCTAGCTTATCGGGCGCGTCCATTTCCGTTTTCTCCAGGCCGATGAAGGCCGTCACCGATTTGCGGGGGAGTAGAATATGGTCTTCGTTAACGGTGAGGCCGATCCGGGTGTAAGCCTGGAGCGTCTCCAGGATAGCCTTTTGGTGTACGATGGACAAGCCACCGTAACCGGGACTGTAGCGCGGGAGTAAGGCGGTAACCTTCCGGGGCCACCTTTGCCCTTAGCTGTTCCTGCACTTGGTCGCAGACGGCTTCGATGGCGGCGGTGGCGCAAGCGTCCATGACGATTGCTCTGGTTAGATCTAAGCGTGCGTAAGCCGCGATTTTTTGGTCAACCGCCAGCCCGAGGTGGCGGCGAGGACGGCGCAGCGGTCCGCCCGCCGCAGATGCCTGCCGAGGTCGCTGCTTTGCAGGTGTAAAGTGGTCGTCAGCAGCCGGATCTGGTCCCCGTGCTTTTCAAGGGGGAATCCCGGTAGACGACGCCCGGCCGCATCAACACTTTTGTTTCCGCCCGGCATTCCTCGATTAAACTCATCATGGCCGGATCGATCCTTTGGTTCCGGTAACCCAGGTACCTCAATACTTCTCCCTGCGGGATCTCCATCGGCGATCACCTCGGTTTTAAATAATAGTACACATTTATTGACCGAAAAGCAAGATTTACCTTTTGTGGAGTTATTTCGTCCCGCCTGTTCGTGCCCGGCGGACCCTGCGCAATGAACCCTTGACAATTGGTTTGGTTTACCGTAAAATCTAATAAAATATCTCAATTTAATAGATGGTCTTATCAAGAGAGGTGGAGGGACTGGCCCGATGAAGCCCGACAACCGGCATTCTCATCCGAATGCAACGGTGTCAATTCCTGCAGGGATTACCCCTGAAAGATAAGAAACGCGCAGGCACAAAGCATCGTTTGCTTGGTAAATAAAAGGCTGCTTTCTTATCGAAAGCAGCCTTTTTCTTCCTTCCGGTTTTCGTATGGTATATGGGGAAGACTTTTTGCGCCTTTTTTGGTGACAAAACGGGTACCGACGGGAATATGGTAATATGAAGCAAACCGGGCCTGAAAGGAGGATAAAATGCGGATCAAGGATTATTACAAAAACAAACCCGTCTTTTCGCTGGAGATTTTCCCCCCGAAACCCGGTTCTCCCCTGGACGGGGTGTTCGCGACCATTGATGCCCTCTCTGTTCTGCGGCCTGATTTCATCAGCGTTACCTACGGCGCCGCCGGGGGAAGCCGCTTCTATACAGTAGAGATTGCCGATACCATCAAGAACAAATACGGGATTGAAGCCCTTGCTGATCTGACCTGCATAACCTTGATCAAGGAAGAGGTGGCGGAGATCCTTGGCCGTTTGCAGAAGGCCAAGATTGAGAACATCCTTGCGCTAAGGGGCGTGACCGGCCGGCGGACCAAAGTACGATACCCCCGACCACCGATTTTCAATATGCCTCCGACCTGATTAAATACATCAAAAATACGGCGGATTTTTGTATCGGCGCTGCCTGCTACCCGGAGGTCCACACCGAAGCCGAGAGCGCCGAGGCCGATCTGCGTAACCTGAAAATCAAGGTCGAGACGGGCGTGGATTTTCTCATTACGCAGTTGTTTTTGGATAATAACCTTTTTTATGCTTTTCAGGAAAAACTGGCGAAGATGCAGATCCGGGTACCGGTCGCGGCCGGGATTATGCCCGTGCTGAACAAAAAGCAGATCGAGCGGATTACCAGCCTTTGCGGAACCAGCATCCCCCCGATGTTCCGCGGATTCTGGACCGCTACGAACACAATCCCGAGGCGTTGAAGGAAGCGGGGATCGCTTACGCCACGGAACAGATTATCGATCTCCTCTCCAGCGGGGTGGACGGCATCCACCTGTACACGATGAACCGGCCGGAAGTGGCCAAGCAGATCTTTGCGCAGATCACCGGGATCCGGAAACATCTAAAGGCGGAAGCGTAACGACCGGCTACGTTGATCATGACCATTGTTGCCCAGCCCTTTCGTGAAAAGTGGCTGGGCGTTTTCTTTTTTTCCGTGCCCACCTACGGCTTATAATTTAATACTTAAGCCAAACCGGTGTGGTGGTGCTTCCTCTTCCGCCCAGGGGTAGACCAGCTCGTAGAATAAGAAGAGAAAGTCGGTCCCCACCAGGAGATAGGGGTATTGGTAACCGTTCTTGTTGGAGAAATGGGCACCACCGCCGCCGTAAAACGAAAACCAGGAAGCAGAAGAATTTAGGAAATAAACGATTCCGAATTGGGCATTTAAATCCCAATTCCGGTAGGAGTATTCAAGATTTCCGGTGAGGTAGAAGCGATCCTGATAGAGCCGGATTTTTAAGCCGGGTGCCCACCGCTTTTCGTAACGGTAGATATTGAGAAAAGCCGCCGGCCCCGGTCTTTTCGGAGGAAAGGTAAAAGGGTGGTCCCCAGGCCGGTCAGGCCGGGACTTGGTGGTTTTGGCCGTTACGGACTGGTCGGAAGAATGATTCAGGGTGCGTAGATCAATTGCACCGTTGGTTGTGGTCGCCGCGATCTGTACATCGGCCGCGTCATCATGCAGGAAGTGGGTATTGACCACGCCGGAGAACAGCTCCGAGAACTCCGAAGTGATCCGCCGGAACGGCTTTTGAGTTCACCCCGGATTTTTGCGTCCGCGGGGAAGAAAAAGCGGAGATTTCCCGAGACCGATTCCGCCGTAATGATAACAGGCGCGGAGAGGGTCTCCCAGGTGGCGATAAGATTGCCGGAGATCGTTGAGGCGATGAGTTTTCCGCCGTCGGAGCCGTGAAGGTTAATGTCGCCGGAAACGGTATGGAGCTGGGCGGTTTGGACCGGGCCGCTTAGCCAAATCGAGCCGCTGACGGAGTGGGCTTCCACCCGGCTGACTGGCCCTTCAATGCCGGTCTCTTATTCTTGCCGGGAGCAGTACTGATGGAAAAGCCATTCACTTCGCCGCGGAAAGAGCATCTCCGCAGGTCGATTCTGCGGTGATGTCGGTGTTGAAACAGCCCTGGAAGGTACAGCTCCCAGAAGCGGTATTAATTATTAGGCTGGTTTTGGCCGGGACCTTGATCCTTATCTTTCCGGAGGCCTGTGCGAACATGGTGGAAATGCCCGGGGCTTTCGTGGAGGAACGAATCTCCAGGCGCTGCTCGTCGACGGTAAAGACCGGTCGGTATTCGTCGATTAATATTTCCACCTTCGGTCGGGAGGAGGCCTGGAAGGTCATGCTGACCTCAACCTCAACCGTGGGGTCAGCTGTCTGGATCACTTCCACCTCCTGAAAGGCCGCTTCCACCACTACGGTCCCGTCCGGGGCAAGCAGGAAGGACTCTTTTGTGTAGTAAGAGTCGGTTGCCGCATTGGCCCCCTGCGGGGAAAAGAAAACCAACAAAAGCAGCCCGAGGACGAAGCCGCGGGTTAAAAACGCGCGAATTCGCATTTTTTTATCTCTCCCTTAGCTAAAAAAGTTAATATACCCCTGAATCAGGATGATCAGGATGATCACCGGCAGGACCCACTGGAAATACGGTTTGAACGCGCGGGGCATCTTGATGCCCTGTCCGGTGTTGATTTCCGCCAGGAAGTGGTCAAAGCCCCAACCGTAACGGGTCACACAGAAAAGCAAGTATACCAGGCAACCGATGGGCAGAAGATTGTAACTGAGGATAAAATCCTCCAGGTCCAAGACGCTTGTTCCCTCGCCAAAAGGCTGGAAACCGCTGAGCACGTTAAACCCTAAGCCGCAGGGCAGCGCGAGCAGGATCATTAAAAAGGTATTGATGAAGGCCGATTTCGGTCGGCTCCAGCCCCAAAGGTCCATGCCGAAGGCAATGATGTTTTCAAAGACCGCAATCACCGTGGAGTAGGCGGCAAAGGTCATAAAGATGAAGAAGAGGGCTCCCCAGATCTGTCCACCGCCCATCGCGTTGAAGATATTGGGCAGGGTCACAAAGACCAGGCCGGGACCTTCACCGGGGTTCAGCCCAAAGGCAAAGCAGGCCGGAAAGATAATCAGCCCCGCCAGGAGCGAGATTAAAGTGTCCAGGGTGGCGATGTTGATTGCTTCGCCGAAGAGATTCCGTTCTTTCCCGATGTAGCTCCCGAAGATTGCCATCGAGCCAACCCCCAGACTCAAAGTGAAGAAGGCCTGGCTCATCGCGGCGAAAATGGTCTCCCAGAGTCCGGTTTCCTGGATGCGGTTTACATCGGGAAGCAGGTAGAACTTAAGGCCTTCTCCGGCGTTGGGCAGGGTGACCGCTTTGAGGATCAAGATCATTATGAGGACGAACAGCAAGGTCATCATCACTTTGGTCACCTTCTCCACGCCCTTCTGCAAACCGAGGGAGCAGACGCCAAAACAGAACACGGTGGTGACGACCATCCAAAGGACCATCGCGAACGGGTTGGCGATAAAATCAGCGAAAACTTGCCCCACCTGCTGGGGATTGAGCCCGTTAAACTGCCCAACCATGAATTTGTAGAAGTAAGCCAGCATCCAGCCGGCAACGGTGGTGTAAAACATCATCAGGAGGGACCGTTGCCGGCAATGCCGGCGTGCCATCAGATGCCACTTCTGCCCCGGGCGTTCCATCACCCGAAAGGAAGTGGCAATGCTATTTTGGCTGGCCCGCCCGACCGCCAACTCCATGGTCATAATCGGGATCCCCAGTGCGATGATGCAGAGCGGATGAGATAAAGGAGGGCAAAATACGCCGCCGCCGTACTTGCCGGTGATGTAGGGGAAACGCCACACGTCACCCAAGCCGATGGAGCATCCGGCCGAGATTAAAATGAAGCCCAACCGGGAAGCAAACCGTTCTCTTTTTTCCACTTTATAACCTCCTTCATGGCATAAAAAACAACGCCAATTGTTTTCCCGCCTATGGTTTGGAACGGCTTTAGAAAAAATAGTAAATTATGAGATAAATTATATGATATTATTGGTAATTTAGCAAATGGAAAT
>JAZIHH010000032.1:0-4582 GCA_036678685.1 Bacillota bacterium | reverse complement strand
GCCTGCATCAAGCCGCGCGTCACCCCCGCCCCGTCCCCGACGGCAAAGAGGCCGGGGATCTTGGTTTCCAAGTTGGTATTTGAAGTTGTAGCCGGGAAGAGTAGAATTTAACTTCCACCCCGTAAAGAAGCGTGTTCCGGGAATTTACTCCGGGGGCAATCGTATCTAACGCCTCAAGCATCTCCATGATTGCCAGCAGATGCCGGTAGGGGAAGACCAGGCTTAAATCGCCCGCTACGTCGCTTCTTCAGGGTGGGGATAACCAGTCCTTTGCGCAGGCGCTCCGGGGTCGAACGGCGCCCCATCTGTAGGTCACCCAGGCGCTGAACCAACAGCGCCCCCGCCCAGCAGGTTGGCGAGTCCGGCCACATACCGGCCGTAAGTGATCGGCTTTTTAAACGGTTCCGTAAAGTTCTTACTCACCAGCAGGGCAAAGTTGGTGTTGGCCGTTTTTTTATGGGCGTGGCTATGCCCGTTCACCGTCTGGACACCGTCATTGTTCTCACCACCACTTCCCCGTAGGGGCACATGCAGAAGGTCCGGACCCGGTCTTCGAAGGTCCGGGAGTAGTAAATGAACTTACTCTCGTAAACGACAGAAGTCAACGGTTCCATAACTTCCCGCGGGAACCTCCACGCGCACTCCAATGTCCACCGGATTGACCGTGGTCGGCAACCCCAGAAGGCGGCCTTCCGCCACCAGCCATTCGGAGCCTTCCCGCCCGGGGCCGACGATAATATATTTAGCCCGGTATTCCTGACCGTTCTTTAAACGGACCCCGACGGCGACACCCTTCTCCACCAGCAGTTCCGTACTAGCATTAAAAGCCACTTCAACGCCTTTCCGTTCCAGCTCCTCTTGCATCGCCTGCAGAACCGCCAAAGTCCGCCCGGAACCTAAATGCCGGATCCGGGAGGGGATCAGCCGCAAATCAGCCATTACTGCTTTTTTGGCAATGGCGGCGACTTTCTCCTCGTCATCGCCGTAGACGTGTTCCGGTGCGCCAAAGCGGAGGTAGATATCGTCCACATACCGGATCATCTTGTGGAGGCGTTCTTTGGAGATATATTCATCCAAAAAGCCGCCGACTTCCGTTGAGAGGGTCAGTTTGCCGGCGCTGAACGCACCCGCGCCCCCCCAACCGCACTCAATGGAACAAGGTTGACACTTGGCACAAGGGATATATCGCTCTTTGGAGGGGCAGACCCGCTCCGCCAAGCTCTTTCCTTTTTCCACAATCAAAATTTTACCGGTCCGCTCCACCAGTTCCAAGGCGGCAAAGATCCCGGCCGGACCACCGCCGATTATGATCACGTCATAGGTTTTTGTCATTTTGTCCACCTTCTTCCTACGTTCTTTTATTTATGCCAAAAACGGGGGCAAATTAACACGAAGAGCGGCAGGATTTCCAACCTTCCCGCCAACATTAGCAGGCTTACCCCCATTTGGCCAAGGGGTGTAAACTCCCGTAGTTCCCCAAGGGCCCCACGACCGCTCCCAACCCCGGGCCGATATTGCCGAGGCAAGCAGCAGCGGCACTTACGGCCGTAATTAAATCAACCCCGGTAGCGGCGACCCATAAAGTCCCGAAAGCAAAAAGGGTGAGGTAAATGAAGAAAAAGGCCGCCATACTGTGAATGGCCGTCGCCGGTAAGCAACCCCGTCCAGTTTGGTGGGGATCACTTGTCGCGGGTTATAAGCCCTGGTTACCTGCCGGAAATACCGGAAGAGGGCCACCAACCGCCCAATTTTGATCGCGCCCGTCGTTGAGCCGGTACACCCGCCAAAAAACATCAACACCAAGAGGACGGCGCGGGCTAGATTCGGCCACTGGTCGAAATTGTCGCTCGAAAAACCGGTAGTCGTGATGACCGAAACAACCTGAAAAAGGGCCCGGCGGCCAGCTTCCCCCAAGGGAGACCGTACTGACCGGCCAACGCGATGGTGACCAAAAGAGAGGCGACCAGAATCACCCCGCAAAAAACCCGGACTTCCGTACTTTGCCAGAGCGGTTTCAGCGTTCTTTTCTTCAGAATCCGGTAGTAAAGGGAAAAATCAAGTCCGGCCAAAAACATGAAAACAATAATGGTCAGCTCGATCGACCAGCTATGGAAGGCCTCCACACTAATGTTCCGGGTGGAATAGCCACCGCTGGCGAGCGTGGCCATCGCATGGGTCACCCCTTCATACCATGACATTCCCGCCAAGCGGAGGATAATGGTCTCCAGAAGGGTGAACCCACTATAAATTAACCAAAGGACAACCGAAGTCGTCCGCAGGCGGGGCACTACTTTGTCCGGAAAGGGACTGGGTACTTCCGCCTCGTAGAGAAAAACTCCTTGCCGCAAAGCGGAAAAAGGGCTAAGGAAAGGACTATGATGCCCATCCCGCCCAGCCAGTTGGTTAGACTTCGCCAGAAGAGAACCTCCCGGGCGGTCCCCTCCACATTTGCTAAGATCGTAGCGCCGGTTGTAGTAAACCCGGACATCGCTTCAAAAAAAGCGTCGGTATAGGTTGAGGTCGTCCCCGACCAAAGGAAAGGCACGGCGCCAAAGGCGGTCACCAGGAGCCAGCCAAGGCCGACCACCGCCAACCCTTCCCGTCGCCGGAAATCCCCCTTCGGTTTGATTAAGGCCAGTAACCCCCCGGCCAGTAAAGTAACGCCAATACTATACACGAAAGCCGAGGCATCGCTTTCCCGGTAGAAAAGGGCGACCCCCAAAGGGATAACCATTACCATCGCCAGTAAGATTAGGATTTTACCTACCCTGTTTAGAACCAACCCCAACCTCATTTTGATCCTGCTCCTCTATCAATGGTAAAACAGCTTCTCCACCTCTGGCACCAGCTTTTTCAGGGCAAAGACAATCACATGATCCGACGGGTGAATCCAGGTGTCGCCCCGGGGCACAATAACCTCATCCTCATGGATCACGGCGCCGATCAGAATCCCGGGAAGCCCCAGATCCCGCAATTTTCCTTTGGTCACCGGGGAATTGGGTTCCGGGATCACTTCCAGGATCTCGGCGTCCCCCGATTGCAAGAGGTTGATATGGACAATATTGCTTTTCCGCACAAGCTTGAGGACGGTGTTTACCGTCAACAGCCGTGGTGTGATGGCCGCCGTCACCCCGACGGTGTCGGCCAGGGGGATGTAATCCTCGCGGCCAATCTCACAGATCACCTCTTCCACGCCGAGTCGGCGCGCCAGAAGACTAGCCATCAGATTATTGCTCTCCGTCCCCAGTAGGGAAACGAAAGCATCATCCGGACCTAAATTTTGCTCTTCCAAAGTCTCCTTACTGGTCGGATCGGCGCAGATGATCTCACATCCGGGTAACTCGGCAGCGATCGCCGCACAGAGCTCCGGGTTGGGTTCGAGGACGACAATCTCCGGCCTTTTCTTCTTTTGCAGCAACAAACGGATCAAATACTGCGCAATCAAGCCCCCGCCGGCAATCCCCACCCGCCGGACCACCGGAGTTTTCTTTTTCGTCAAGCCGTTTAAATGTTGGAACCCCAAGGTCTCCCCAAGCACTAAGATTTTGTCGTTGGGTAAGAGGCGGGTTTCACCCCGAGGAATCAGGGCTTTCCCCTCACGGGCGACCGCAACGATGGTAAACCGTTCCAGGTTAAGGTCGGCGATCCGCTGGCCGGCAATCTCCATCTCCTTGGTAACCTTAAGCCCGACCAGACTAAGTTTCCCATCGTAAAAATACTCGACATCGGTAGCCATCGGCACGGCAATTAAACGGGAAGATCCCTGGGCGGCCAAGTGTTCGGGGTTGATAATCCGGTCGATGCCGTAATGGGAATAGGAAAGGATGTAAGGATGATAGGAAGTATAGTCGGGGTTACGGATCCGGGCCACGGTCATCGGCACCCCGCTTTGTTTCGCCGTCATACAGGCAATCATGTTTAACTCATCATGTTCGGTGACGGCGAGGATAATATCGACGGTTTTAATGTCCACCGCTTCCAATATCCGTGCGCTGGCCCCATTTCCGGCCACCGTCATCACATCCAGATCGGCCGCCGCAATCTCTAAAACTCCCGGGTCTTTATCGATAATAATCACATCATGGCCTTCTTCGGAGAGGGCCTTTGAAATGTTATAACCAACACGGCCCAGGCCGATAACGACAATCCGCATTTTTCGCTTCCCCCAGTAATGTAAATTGCCCCAAAGTGTACCGGGATAAATTCATTGGTAAATTCTGAAATACTCTTTATTATAGGATCAATTTTCGAAAATTGCACACTAACCACAAAAAAGGATCTCTCTGTCGCCAGAGGGATCCTTCCTTGTCCCCAAAGCATCGCTGCTTATATCTTTTCCACTTTCAACCCGGCCGGATACCCGTTAATATCCCATTCAGTCAAGTCCCCGTTTTGGTCGGCCGCCTTTTCGATAGCCACCGCCAGGGTCTCCTCCTGAATATAGGCTTGGTAAGCCTCAATGGCAGCGCACACTTCCGGGCCCGCCCAGTAGGTGATCCGGATCCGGTCCGTCAACTCAAACTGGGCATTTTTCCGCATATTCTGCACCTTGGAGACAATCTCCCGGGCCAGCCCTTCTTGG
>JAZIHH010000031.1:0-43986 GCA_036678685.1 Bacillota bacterium | reverse complement strand
CCCACCCTGGCGGCATACCACCGGCCTCCCGGTGACTTGCCCCTGGTTCATAAGCAAATATACTTGACAGAAATCCGGGAGAGATTTATATTAAAAAAAGACCCATACGACAAGCGGCCTTATGGGCAATACAGGAGGTATTTTCGTGGCCTTCGATTTGCATTTACATACGCAAGCTTCCGATGGAACTCTGACCCCCCGTGAACTGGCGAACCGGGTGGCTGAAGCCGGCCTTACCGGCTTTTCTGTTACGGATCACGATGTCACCACGGCACTGAAAGATGCGGAAAAAGCCGCTGCCGAACTTGGTCTTTTTTTCATTTACTCCCGGCGTGGAAATCTCCACCAGCTATTCACCCCAGACTGTCCTCCACATCCTGGGTTATGGCATCGACCCGGAAAACCGGGAACTGAGAGAAGTCCTCCGGTACAACCAGGCCGCCTGGGACAAAAGCGAAGAAGATTCCATCATCGCCCTGGAGAAACTGGGTATTGTTGTTAACCGGGAACGTCACGACTACTGGAAGACCCACCCGGAGCGCGGCGGGTGGCCTTTACTTAATGTCCTCATTGAAATGGGCCTGGTCTCGGGAGTTGGCGAATACTTTGCCAAGTATTTTGGTAAAGGAAAACCGGCCTACATTGATATTGTGTTTGTCCCCGCCCGGCAGGCCATTACGGCCATTAAAGCCGCCGGTGGTATAGCCGTCTTAGCCCATCCCGGATTATATGTTGACCAAGACAACAATAAACTGGCTGAGAAAGAAGGGTTTATCGAAGACCTGGTTTCTATGGGAATCCAGGGGTTGGAGGTTTTTGCCGGGATCAATTCGCCCCAAGAGACCCAGTATTTCCTCGAGTGCTGCCGGCGCTATAATCTGCTGGTCACCGGCGGCTCCGACTATCACGGCGATTTTGTTCCCGAACGGGTGTTGGGAAAACCGCGGCTCGATGAGGCTTATTTACCCCCTCTATTGAGGGCTTTGGAAAAAACAAAAAAGATTCTTATTCCCCGGGAAAATTTGGCGCAGAAATAATCTCCACACCGACTTCAACCTGTTCGCTGATGAAAATCCACCGTACCGCGCAGCGGTAAAGGTCCTCCTTGAGTTTGATTACGCGGCCGTCCAGAATCTTGTAAACCAACCGGGGGTCGACCCGGGAAATTTCCATTCCCACCAGATCTCCCAATAATTCCGTGAGGACGCTGCGAAAAAACGTTTCGTGGAACGGTTCGTTCACCTCAAGATCTAAAACCAGCCGCGTAACGACTCTTCTCCGTCTCTCCTGCAGACTTTGGGTCAGCTGTTTGATCTGCAGTTGTTCTTTTTTCAATTCTTCCCGGAGTCTCTCCTTTTCTGTTTCCGCTTGTTCAACCCGTCTCCCGGTTAGAAAAATCCCTCCCGCCGTTCCTAAGAGCAGTCCAACAAGGAGGACCGCCGCCATTCTCTGCCAGTAGTGAGGAGGACTTAAAAAAAAACACCTTTCATTCTCCCGCCCCTGCCAGAGTTGTAATCAACCAATAGCCGGTATTGGCGCCGGTAAACGCCCCGGCTAAAAGGAGAATCTGTTTTCCCAAGATTATGAGCTCGCCCCCAAGAATACTGGTCTCCAATGCCCTGATGGTGGGAAAGGTTCCGCCCACCGCTACCACCATCGCCCAGATTTTCAAGCCGCGGGCCAGTTCGTAGGCGGTGCGCAGGGGACGGCCGTCCAGAATCAGTCCCGGCAGGCTGCCGATGATGGCGCCGCCGAGGACCACCCCCAGGAAAGTAAAAAAGGGATAAGCGGCGATCTTTAATAATCTGAGCAAAGCTCCACTCCCCTCCCGTCAAAACTCACAACTGCCATCATGCCTCTCCGGAATCAGGGGTGGCGGAAGCGGCGGCAGAGTGAACGGCCAGGCGTAACCTTGGAAGACGGAGATAAGCTTCCTGTATAATTTATATAAAGATCATCACGGAAAAAGAAGGCCTTGATAATTTTCCCTTCCGTTTCCTCAGCGGGCGGAGAAGGTTTCCGCCCCTAACTGTTGGTCTCCGAAATAAGCTCGACGATGGTCTTCGGAGTGCCGGGACCTCCCCTTGCCCCTTCAAAACGAAGATAGACCCCGTCGGTTTTTCTGTACCAATAATGGGAACTCCAGAAGAGGGAAGCCATTCCCGGCAGGGTAACTTTGATCCGGACCGCTTCCACTTCCCGGCCATTGACGGTTAGATCCCCGGTCTCTTGTTTAAGCGCCACCATCTTATAAGGTTTCAGGTTGAGCGGTTCAATGATCCAAAACTCGGTCTTCTCCTCATCCGACCGGACAAAAGCCGCAAGAGAGACTTCGATAAATTGATACCAGGGAAGGGAGTCAACTTTAAACTCCCGGGTAACCTCTTTGCCTTTAAATTTTCCCCTGGCGACCAGCAGATTGCCCTCTCTCTCCACCACCAGGTCCGTCTCCATGCCCGGGTTCCTGAATTCCCAACGGACCGTGGAATGATCTTGATGACAAAGGCCGTAATGCTCTTCGTCGACATTCCCCGCTTGAACGGTGTAACCCGTAGCCGTGGACTTGATAGTCCATTTACTATTCACACTGGTCTCTCCCGTGGTTTCGCGATAAAGATAACTCTTTTCCGCCTAGAAAACCGGGGGACGAAATACCAGCGCCAAAAGAAAGAAGAGGAAAAAGCCTCTTTTCACCTTGAACTCACCGCCTTGTTCTATGGGCATTTCCGCCCTTTTTCTGCCCCTTCGCCCTGGTTAAACCAATATTTTCCCCTAATTAATTTAATATGTTAAGAGGTTTGAATCTTTGCCACCCGGCCGTCCCTCAACTCAATTATCTTCCCGGCATATTTCATGACCCGCGGATCATGGGTGGAGAAGAGAAAGGTCGTGCCAAATTCTTTGTTGATTTTGGTCATCAGTTCCATAACAACAGCGGCAGTCTCCCCGTCCAGATTGCCGGTGGGCTCATCCGCCAGGACAAGCGGGGCTTTGGTCACCAGCGCCCGCGCGATGGCCACCCGCTGCCTTTCTCCTCCGGACAGTTCGTCAATCCGTCTCTTCGCCAAGCCGCCGAGGCCAACCGTTTCCAAGGCGAAAAGAACCCGCTCTTTAATCTCCTTTTGGGGTACGGGCATAAAGAGCAAAGGAAATTCCGTGTTCTCATAAACGTTTAACGTGGGAAACAAATTGAAGAATTGGAAGATAAAACTGACTTTTGTCTTCCGGTACTTAATCCTTTCCCCCCTGGAGAGCTGGTTAAGGTTGAGCGAACCGACAAAAATTTCGCCGTTGGTGGGCGTATCAAGCGCTCCCAGCAAATTAATGATCGTTGTTTTCCCGCTGCCGGATGGGCCGATTAGGGCCACCATTTCCCCGGCGTCAATTTGGAGATTGACTCCTTTTAAGGCTTTAACCACGACTTTTCCCAAGGGATATTCATGACAAACATCTTTCATCGTAATAAAAGACAAGCCCATCACTTCCTGTGTTCATACTTAAAGCCGGCCGGAGTTCACCCACGCCCTTAGAAATATATACTCAAGCCGGTATAGACCTGAAAGTTTCGCTGCGTCAACCGGGCAAACTCCCTCCGGGCATCGGCGGTCATCACATAATAACCGCCCAGATTTAACATGGCCTCTTGGCCGATAAACCGGGAATACAGGAAACTGACAATCCCGCTTTGGTCTTGATCCGCATTTTTCATAACCCCCAGGGAAAACCGGGAGGAAAGATCATAGTAAAGGGCGGCGAGATAATAGTAATGTCTTAACGTCTCGCCTAAAACCGGAGTTAAACCCGGATGCTGTTGTAAGTAATCATCCAGATCCTCCCCTCCGTCCGGGTGATAAAAGAATTCTGCTTGCAACTGGAGGTTTCCGGTAAATTGAAGGGCCGGATTAAACTGCAGACCAAATAAAAACTTGTTATTCCGTCGTAGTTCCGTGCTTTGAAATTCACCGTACAACGAGAGGAAGTCGGCATAAGGAACTGCCGTCCGGAAATAACCTCCGTAAAGAGGAGGCCGTTGGTCTTGAAAACCTCCGACCAGAAAACCTTCCCAGGAACCGTAATTAAATTTGGTATAGATCACCTTTTTCGCCTGATTAATGGAGAAGGCGGGAAGAAGAGCGAGCGTTACTTCGTAGAAGAAGCGGCCGGCCCAACCGAAATAAGAAACGGAAGCCATTTCCACCCCTTCCTCGTTCCCTCTTTTCCTTTCATCCTGGTACAAAGGGGATTTCTGAGGGTTGGTAATATCCGAAGGGTTCCAGCCATAACCGACCCCTTTTAAAAAGCGGTTTTTACCCAGTACCATGCTCCAGCGGGGACTTTCGTAGGCCACGTAGGCTTTGTTTACCGTAAAAGTCAAGGCCGTCCGCTCAGCCGAAAGCGCATCTTCTGTGAAAACACAATCGCCGCTCAAATCCAAAAAGCCGGCCAGTTGATCCGTGCGGATTTTAAGGTTGGGATTGAAGTTAACGGTCTCGACCAAGGTATCCCCGGCGCTGGCGGTCAATAAATCATCATATACCAACTCGGCGGCCAGCTTCCCGGAGAAATCTATCCTCCCCAGGGCCGGGCTGGACTGGAGCAGAAAAAAGACGGCCGCCGCCCAACAAACCTTGAACACCTTTTGTCGCCCTGGTCCGACCATCAGTATTTCTCCTTCCTCATTGCTCATCGCTCGTTGCTCGTTGCCCGTTACTGGTCACTCGTTACCCGTAGAGAAGGACATCCATCGCCTCCGCCCGCCTTACATCCGGCTTAACCTGGGCAGATAACTCTCGGAAAAATAAACCGGGGGAATCTCAACTTCGTAATCGGCTTCTTCATAAATTAACACCGTATATCTCTCCTGCTGAAAGGCGGTGCGCATAATCATCCGCCTCGGTTTCATCTTTCCGCCCAACTCGCCATAGTCTTCAAAAGTCAAGATCCCCAGCAACCGCCCGGAGAGCGTATAAAATTCCTCCCGGATGAGTTTCCGGCCGGCGTCCAGAAAACAACGGATCTTTGGGTAGTCAACGGTTTTACCCTCCTTGGCCACCGCTTCGATGACCAAACCCTTTTCCGGAAAGCCGGCCATAACTTCCCGGTTAAAGTAGGGAAGGGAAGCATACTCCTCTACCGTAAGCTTGATTATTCGACAGTCATAGTCGGCAAGGAGATTGACACTGCCCAAATCCGTAAACGAAAAATCACTCCCCAATATCTTCTGTTTATTTGTGGACTTAACCGTCTTTTCAATGGACGGGTAATAAATCCAGGCATTACGGTTTACATTTAAATAAACTGTTCCCCGGTCCGGAAGCGGCCTTTCCACCCGGGAAACGAAATCCCGGCCTTTCATCCAGATGGTCATGGCATATTCTGTTTCCTGCGCGCCCCAGATTTTAATGGTCGCGGAATAACGCACCTGATCCTCAACCAGCATTGCTTCGATCTCTTGAAGCAAGGCGGTAAGGCCGGGTTCGCCGGCATACAGCGGGGCAGCCGCCCAGAAGATGGTCAGGAAAAGAATGGTCAGGAGACCGCTTCTTCCAATCGCCACAGGCATTCTCCTTCCTCCTGTCTTAGATCTGCTTAAGCGCTTCGACCGGTTTTAGCTTCAATACGCGGCAGGTGGGGAAAACAGCGCCTAAAAAGGCCATGAACGGAATTATGATTAGGGCGTTGAGGATAGCCGTGGTATTCACACGGAAATATAGCACATCCGAAGCAAACATTTACTTCATCGCCTCGTTCAACGCCGGGATTCCAACGATGGAAAAGAACAAGACAACAAAGAGACCCAGGATGGTGCCGAGCGCCGCAGGAACCAAACCCAACAGGGCGCCTTCGGTGACAAAGATCAAGAAAGTCTGAAGATTGGAAACGCCCAGGGCTTACATGATCCCGATTTCCCGGCGGCGGCCGGTAATATTAAGCAATAAGATACTGTAGACGAAGAGGAAGATACTCAGATACATTAAAAAATTGGCGATCATCGTCGTCAGGTCGATCATGTTATAAATCCCCTGAAAAAAGCTGCCGGAATCAGCGGGCGGGACCACCCTCCAGCCCGGCGGGATAAGGGCGCGGAGACGCGCAAAAGTTGCGTCAACCCCGGTTTGGTCTTTGAAGAACACCAGCAGGGAAGAATAATAGGGTACCGGCAAACCCAAGGCGTCCTTGAGATCCGCATAATCCACGTAAACCAGGCCCTCCACCACCGCCGGGAATCCTTTGCCGGTAAAGATGCCGCCCACGAGAAAGCGGGACGGCCGGAGCATATTGTTTTGGTCTACCAGGAAAAGATAAACATACCCGCCCATTTGCAAGCCAAGCTTATCGGCGATTTTTTTGCTGACATAGACATGTCCGGCCTGGCGCCGGGGTTCTTCCGTAAAAACCAGCAGTTTCCGAAAAGTATACTCTTCTTCGGCCTGAAAATTACACCCCACGATTGTGGCGTATTCATTTAAAACATCATCTTTACCCATCACATTTCCGTAGACGACTAGCCGTTCCAGCACAGCCTGGACATGCGGGTCCTTCCTCACCCGCTCTAAAACCTCCGGTTCCCCGGGGAGCAGATCCTCCCGGCCGACCTGTAAAGGCATGGGGTTTGGCTCCAGTTTTACCGAGCCGGCAACTATGGCGGCGTCTCCGGTGTACCCGGCACGCATCAACGCAAGCAACTGGTGTTTCATCCCGCTGTTGTAACCGCCGCCGACCACCATAAAAAAGGCGCCGCAACCGATGGCGAACATAATCAGCCGGTTCTTCTTCTGACTGAGCAGATCTTTTAGCAGCAAACTCACTGCTACCGCCAACTTACTCATTTTTCAATACCTCAACCGGATTCAATTTTGTAATCTTATAAATCGCCAAGGAACTGATTATGAGCGTCAAGAGGGCTAAAACCACGAAAACCCCGGCCAACGACGGTAGACTAAGCACCGGATACAAACGGTCAAAACCGCCAAAAATCGAACGGACAACCTCGGAAGGAAGGGGAATGCCCACGGTGGCGATGAACCCGACCAGGAGCCCGCCCAGCAAAACACCGGGTAAAACAAAGGACAAGACCAGCACCATCATTTCCGCCACGAACAAGCCGGCAATCTGTCGAAAACTAAGCCCCATACTCATCATCGTCCCGTATTCCCGTTTTCTCTCTTCCACCACCGAAAAGAGCGTATCCGTAAGGAAAATGGCCACAATCAGCATGGAGATCCCCCACAATACCCAGATCGAAACGATGTTGGTAGTGGCAATCGCCAGTATCGTCCGGCCATACTCCTTCCAACCGGCTACCGTCAGGTGTTCGTCTACTTCGCCCACGAGCGCGCGGACAGCCTTCAGAATCTCCGCTCCGGACCCGCGGCCGGTCTTGTTAATAACGATTTCCGTAACAACATCTTCCGGTTCGTTCATCAGCCTCTGTATGGTCGGCAGGGAGGTAAGGGCCATATGATTGCTCATCACAGCGGACAAGCCAAGGATTTGGTAAATCCCCGCCACTTGCAGATAATCGAAGTTCCTGCGGCCGTCTTGGGTAATTACTTCACAGGCCACCAAATCATTAATTTCCACGGCCAATTTATCGGCTGTCTTCGCGGAAATCAGGATTTGGTTTGGCTCTTCAAGGCTGGTCCCGGCCAGAATGGTGACTTTTTCAAGATACTGCTGCTCTACCCCTGTCAACAGAAGACTCTGCTGGTTCTGCCCGGAATAGACAAAAACTTTCGCCCGGTATTGTTTGCGGGTTTCCCAGTCCGTCCGGGCGCCCAGGGCTTCAAGCACTCCGGAGGCGTCAAATCCCACCAGACTTTCCGGCCATAAGGGGTCTTGTTTTGACGCGGAGTGATAGAGCAAAGCCGTTCCCAAATAATTATCAATGGCCCCTCCGATCATTTGCCGTGAAGCCCCTTGGCTATATCCCAGGAACAAGGTGGCGATGATGGTAATCAAGGTTAATGAAGTTCCTAAAAGCAGAGTTCTGGTCCGTCTGCGCCATAAATTCTTGTTACCGAAGCGAAGATAGATAAAAAAGCGGTTTTTACTCAATTACTAACCCCGCTTTCCAGTGAATTTGGGGAGTCTTACTGCCGGCGTCTGCGTACATTTTTCCGCAAGTGCAAATTTTTGATATAGTATACAACATCAAGATAATAAAGTCATTTACTTCCAAGCAAGCGCCCCTCAGCGCCCCCCACCGGCGGTGGAAGGTCCGGCGACACGCGACTTCGGGAGGATGCCCGGCAGCTTCCCGGCGATACGCAGGGCGAAACCGGGCCGGGACGCACGAGGCGGCGAGTTGACTTCCGGGACACGGAGGTCCCGTAAGTCATTTGCCCGGTTTCGCCCCAAGGAGAGCCGCGGAAGCCCGGGCTGTCCTCCCCAGGAGCAAGCGCCGGACCTTCCGCCGCCTGCAAAAAAACCGCCGGCCCGGTTATCCCCGTGCCGGCGGTCCCCACTTCTCCGGAACTATGCTATGAAAACGAAATAAAGCACGAATAAGGCACCCAAGGTGTAAACCAGCCAATGCACTTCCTTACCCCGGCCGGTGAGAAGTTTAATCAACGGGTAAAAGATGAATCCCAGGGCAATCCCGTGCGAGATGGAGTAGGCCAGGGGCATGGCGATCATACATACAAAAGCCGGCAGAACCTCTGTAAAGTCATCCCAGTCGATCTTAAGAATATTGGTGATCATAAGAGTACCGACCATAACCAAGGCCGGCGCCGTGGCTGCTCCCGGCACCATGCCCACCAAGGGACGGAAGAAAAGGGCCAAAAGGAACATAATGGAAACCACAACTCCGGTCAACCCCGTTCTCCCGCCTACCGCCACCCCGGCGGCGGATTCAATATAGGTTGTTACCGTGGAAGTACCAAAAAAAGCACCCCCGACGGTACCAATGGCATCAGCCAACAAAGCCTTTCCGGCCTTTGGTAAGTTTCCTTTTTCATCTAAGTATTTGGCCTGCGTACTGACGCCAACAAGAGTCCCGGCTGTATCAAAGAGATCCACAAAAAGAAAAGCAAAGATTACACTGATGAGTCCGACATCAAGCGCGCCGCGGATATTCAGGCGGAAAAGAACCCCGTTCCAATCCGCCATTCGCGGCATGGCGACAATGCCTTCAAAAGCGGGAGTTACACCCAGTTGGGGAATCATGCCCAAAACAGTGGCGCCTAAAATTCCCCAAAGAAGAGCCCCTTTAACCTTAAGGGCATGGAGCACTCCCATTAGGACCAGGCCAAACAGGGCCACTAAAACCGGACCGGAAGTAAAATCACCAAAGCCAACCAATGTTGCTTCATTGGCCACAATGACCCCGGCATTTTGCAGCCCGATAAAAGCGATAAAGAGACCGATACCGGCGCTGATCGCCGCTTTGAGGCTCATCGGGATGCTGTTGACAATCGCCTCGCGGACGGGTAATACGCTTAAAATAATGAACAACACACCCTCCAGAAAAATGATACCCAAGGCGATATCCCAGGGCACACCCATGCCAATAACTACCGCATAGGCAAAGAAAGCGTTGAGACCCATTCCCGGAGCAAGGGCAAAGGGGTAGTTGGTCATGAAGGCCATACAAAGCGTACCTAAAATGGTACTGAATATAGTGGCCATGAACACCCCTTCCCACGGCATTCCGGCAGCCGAGAGAATACTAGGGTTGACAAAGATTATATAGGCCATGGTCATAAAGGTGGTAATCCCGGCGATGATCTCAGTTCTAACATTTGTCTTGTTCTCTTTCAGCTTAAATGTTCTTTCCAGGAAATCGTTCAAGATTTTATTGCCTCCTTAATGATAATGGATGCTTTTGAGATCTTAACTATTTGTGTCAATAATCACCTCCCTCGACAACAAGAGGAACAGGCCGAAAGCGCCTGCTGTCAAAGAGTCCTTTATCTGTTATTTTCAAGGCGGGTATTACCGGGAGAGCCAGGAAGCTCAAGGCCATAAAAGGACTGTCAATGGCCACACCGAGACTCCCGGCCGCCGCCTCGACTTTCTGCAACTGGGCGGCAACTTCCCCTACCGGTTTTTCCGACATCAGACCGGCAATAGGCAGGGGCAAGCTCTCCAGGATCCGGCCGCCGTCAACGACCACCAGTCCTCCGCCAATTCTTTCAATTTCTTGTACCGCGTTTACCATATCCCCGTCATCAACACCGGCCACCAAAATATTGTGGGAATCATGGGCGACCGAGGTGGCCAATGCTCCTCTCCGGAGTCCCAGTCCTTCAAGAAGCCCCAGCCCTATGTTGCCGGTATAGTGGTGACGCTCGAGGACGGCAATCTTGACCAGTCCTTCGGCAACCAGGTCGGCAGTGTCTCCTTTTTCCACCCTAAGTTTTTTGATTTTCTCTTCGGTGATGATCTGGCCGGGAACAAGTTTTATAACGCGAAAAAGATTCCCCGCCGGCAATTGAAAATCCTTTTCTGTAATCGGTTTTATTTTTATAGTATCCCAAATCTCTTTCTCTTTTTGCGGAGGATAAACATCAAAGCAACAATGTCCATCCCGGGCGACAAGAAGACCATCTTTGTAGACTTCTTGAACTTCCAGGGAATCAAAATCTCTGATCACCAGAAGATCGGCCCGGAAACCCGGGGCGACCGCCCCCAGATCGCGGAGGCCAAAACAGCAGGCGGCGTTGAAAGTAGCCATCCTCACGGCGATTTCCGGTTCACACCCCTCTTCAATAGCCCGCCGGACCAGATAATTGATATGTCCCTCATTCACAAGGTCCTCCGGATGCCGGTCATCAGTGGCCAGAACAAAACGGTGGAAGTTTCTTCTGTTGACCGCCCGGATAAGGTCTTTAAGATTACGGGCGGTTGAACCTTCCCGGATCATAATGTACATACCCGCTCTGATCTTTTCCAGGGCTTCTTCCGCACTGATCGCCTCGTGGTCGGCGGCGATGCCTCCCAGGAGGTAAGCATTTAATTCCTTTCCCGTTACCCCCGGGGCATGTCCGTCCCGGAAATAATCTTTAAATATGCCAAGCTTCTTCCAAACCTCCTCATCCCCGTTAATCACTCCCGGGTAGTTCATGACCTCTCCCAAACCAAACAAAAATTTTTTCTCCAAAAGGGATTTTAAGCATTCACTGTCCAAAACAGCGCCGCTGGTCTCAAAAGACGAAGAAGGAACGGAAGAAGGCGCCATCAGGTTAAAATTCCAGGGGTACCTGCGGCCTTCCGCCAACAAAAATTCTAGGCCTTTAACTCCGGTTACATTGGCGATTTCATGGGGGTCGGCAAAGACAGTTGTGGTCCCCAGCGGAATCACCTGCCGGGCAAATTCTCCCACCGTCACCATGGAACTCTCCAGATGCAGGTGACTGTCGATAAAGCCGGGAATAAGAATCCGGCCTTTCAGGTCCACTTCTTCTTTGCCTTCATAATCTCCATACCCCAGAATCCGGCCACCGGCCACAGCCACTGTCTCTTCCACCAACACCCCGTTAAAAACATCCAATACCCGGCCATTTTTAAAAACCAAATCCGCCTTTTCTTCTCCTCTGGCCGCGGCCAGTAATTCTTTCACGTCAATTCCTCCTCCACCGGTCTCTTAATATGATCATATTTCTTCGCACGTCACATAAAAAAACCAAAAAATATTCTTCGTCATTCTTCCACATTTTCCTGCCGCACGAGGCGGCGAGTTGTCTTCCTGGACACGGAGGTCCCGTAAGTCAATTTGCCCGGTTTCGCCCCAAGGAGAGCCGCGGAAGCCCGGGCTGTCCTCCCCGGGAGCAAGCGCCCCTCAGCGCCCCCCCACCGGCGGCGGAAGGTCCGGCGCCACGCGACTTCGGGAGGATGCCCGGCAGCTTCCCGGCGATACGCAGGGCGAAACCGGGCCGAGACGCACGAGGCGGCGAGTTGACTTCCGGGACACGGAGGTCCCGTAAGTCATTTGCCCGGTTTCGCCCCAAGGAGAGCCGCGGAAGCCCGGGCTGTCCTCCCCGGGAGCAAGCGCCGGACCTTCCGCCGCATATACCCCTCCACTCCCGGCAATACTAAACTTACAACCACAGTTCATGAAAGAAGGGGACCGTTTTTGAGAAAAATCAGAGACCTGATGACCGAGCAAGTGGCTTTTGTCACTCCGGATACGCTTGTCACGGAAGCGGCGCAGTTAATGCAAAAGCACAATATAGGAGTATTACCGGTCTGTGAAGGCCAAAACGTCGTGGGTATTCTCACCGATCGCGACATTGTAGTCCGCAATGTCGCACACCAACAAGACCCCAGTGTTACCCCGGTACGCAATATCATGACCACACAGGTGGAATCGGTTTCCCCTGACACCACCTTAAACCGGGCCGCGGAAATAATGGCGGAAAAACAGGTCCGGCGCCTTCCCGTTTTGGAAAACAACCAACTGGTCGGTATTGTCTCCCTCGGCGATCTGGCCACGCAAGCCAAATATGATGTGGAATTGGCTCGCACCCTTGGGGAAATCTCCGTACCGTCCAGACCCAGAAAGATGTAAAAGACCGGCGTCAAACGCCGGTCTTTTTGGTCTTTTAAAAGTCGCCTCTTCCTTCCAACGCTTTCCCCAGAGTTACCTCGTCGATATATTCCAAGTCTCCGCCCACGGGCAGGCCCCGGGCCAACCTGGTCACTTTAACGTTGAAGGGTTTGATTAACTTGGCCAGATACAAGGCGGTGGTTTCACCCTCCACATCCGGATCACAGGCGAGAATTACCTCACGGAAATGTTCTTTTTTCAACCGCTCCAGTAATTCTTTGATACGTAAATCCTCCGGCCCGATTCCTTCCAAAGGAGAAAGCACCCCATGCAAGACATGATATACACCCCGGTACTCCCTGGTTTTTTCCACGGCAATAACATCCCGGGGTTCCTCCACGACGCAAAGAAGCTCATGATCCCGCGCCTCATCCCGGCAAATGAGACAAGGCGTTTTTTCGGTGAGATGCCCGCAAATTTGGCAAAACTCCAATTTATCCTTGGCTTCTATCATCGCGGAAGCCAGGCGCAGCACCTCTTCGCGGGGACGTTCAAAAAGATGAAAAGCCAATCTTTGCGCAGTTTTCGGTCCGATCCCCGGCAGCTTGGAGAGTTCGGCAATGAGCTTGTTCATAGAAGCGGGATAGTGTTTCAACATCTCTGCCTTAACCGCCCGTTCCGTTAAAAAAGACCGCCGGGCAATCCCGGAATATTCAGACTGCCAGTGACTTTGGCCAGTTCCCCGGCGGAAAGCTCCTGTGCCCGCTTGATCGCTTCATTGAAAGCAGCCAGCAATAAATCTTCCAGCATCTCCCGTTCTTCAAGGGCTTCGGGATCGACTGTCACCTTTTTAACTTCCAAGGCGCCGCTAATCTCCACGGAAACTACCCCACCGCCGACGGTTGCCGTTACTGTTTTTTCTGCCAATTCCTCCTGGATTTTCTCCATCTGGGCCTGCATTTTTTGAAATTGTTTCAAAGCCTTTTGCATATTGGCCATTTTTATTCCTCCTCATCCGATTCGACAATTCTTCCGCCGAACAGGTCCAAGGCTTTTTGGACCAAATCCGGTTGTTGGGCCGGGTTTTCTTCCTCCGTCTTCAGCACGCATTCAAGAGTAACAGGCTTACCGCAAACCTGTTGCAGTACCTCTTCCACCAGACGTAAATTTTCCACCCGTCTGATCGTCTCCCAGTGAAACCGGAAATCCGGTGAAAACTCCACCACCAGGCGGCCGGAACGGTAACTGCAGGGTTTTCCCTCTTTGAGCAGCGCCTCAACGGTTCGCTTCTTCCGCCGCAGTGCTTGCAGGAGTTGGTCCCACCAGGGAAAATCGCCTTCTTCTTCGGGGGGGAAATTATCTCTCGTTTTCTCCTGCTTTTCCTCTCCTCCCGGTTGCGGAATAGCGCCGCCCTTTTCCAACCGCGCCAGGCGTTCCTCCAAAGCGGACAAACGTTTCTCCAAATCCCGGACCGGGGGTTTTTCTTTTTCTTCCAAGACCAGACGGATTAAAGCCATTTCCAGGGAAAGTACTCCTTCCGTTCCCCGCCGGATGGCCGCGCCGGCTTCAAGAAAATATTCGATCCCCTTTTTCAGGCAGGAAAAGGAGAGCCTTTCCGCGAGTTCCCGGGCCTGCGTTTTTTGCCCGGGGTCCAAAGCCACCGGCGCCTTTTCCCCGGCCAGTTTTAATACTAAAAGGTCCCGGAAAAACTCCGCCGCCTGCCGGGTAAAAAGGGGGAGATCTTTACCCGCTTCTTCCACCTTATTGACAACGGCGAGCCCCGCTTCCAAGTCTTGGCCGGCCACTGCTTCCGCCAGGGAAAAAAGGACTTCGTTATCGACCAGGCCCAAAACGGAACGCACCTTGTCAACGGTAATAACCCCTTCGGCATATGCGGCGCTTTGTTCCAAAAAGCTGATGGCGTCCCGCAGGCCTCCCTCCGCCCGGGCGGCAATCAAGCGCAGGGCTCCCTCTTCCACCTTTAGATCTTCCTGTCCGGCAAGGAAAGACAGGTGTTGAAAAATCTCTTCCGTGGTAAGTCTTTTGAAATCAAAACATTGGCAACGCGAGCGGATGGTGGACGGCACTTTATGACTTTCCGTGGTGGCGAAGATAAAAATCACATGGGGCGGCGGTTCCTCCAAGGTTTTCAAGAGGGCGTTAAAAGCTTCAGTGGTCAACATATGTACTTCATCGATGATATAAACCTTATAATCCCCTTCCACCGGCATGAACTTAACCCTTTCCCGGAGGGCGCGGATTTCGTCAATTCCCCGGTTGGAAGCGCCATCGATCTCCAGCACATCCATGGATACTCCTTCGTTAATCCGCCGGCAACTCGGGCAGTTGTTACAGGGATTAGGCTCATTCCCCCGGGCCCGGCAGTTCACTGCTTTAGCCAAAATCTTGGCCGCCGTGGTTTTTCCCGTGCCCCGCGGGCCGTTGAACAAATAGGCGTGGGCCACTTTGCCCTGTTGCAAAGCATGTTTTAAGGTGCGGACCACATGTTCCTGCCCGATGAATCCCCGGTCAAAGCTTTTCGGCCGCCATTTCCGGTACAGACTAAGATACTCCAATAGTTTTCCCGCCTTTGTGCAAATTCATAGTATCCTGGCTGACAACAAATCTTCTTCTTTTCTATTCTTTTTTCCCCGGCAAACTCCTCTTTCTTCACCGGAAAAAACCTGCCTGGTCCTGCCCCTGTCACGTCTGGTCAAATCCCCATCGCCGGCGTACGTTCTTTTCCATCTTGGAAAAGACCAGCCGGTCGAAGAACAACCCGATCACCACCACCACAAACATCACAGCCATCACCTGCGCCATATCATTCAACTCCCGCCCCATCATTAAAAGATGCCCCAATCCCAAATTAATAAAGAGAAGTTCCCCGGCCATCAAAGAACGCCAGGCAAAGGACCAGCCCTGCTTTAAGCCCATCACTATGGAAGGCAAGGCCGCTGGCAAGATGACATACAAGAACAGGACAACCCCCCGGGCGCCTAAATTTTTGCCGGCTCTAATATAGAGGGGCGCCACATTTTTAACCCCGCTGTTGGTCGCCAAAGCAATCGAAAGGACGGCGCCCATGACCACGACAAAAAGGATGGCCCGTTCATTTAACCCGAACCAAAGGAGAGAAAGGGGCAACCAGCAAATGCTTGGCAACGTCTGGAGGGCCAACATTAATGAACCTATCGTCTCATCCAGCCAATAGTATTTTCCGGTCAACATCCCCAAAGGAATCCCAATGACCAAGGAAAGCAGATAACCAAGGAGAAGCCGCCGGATACTGATTCCCATCGCCAAAAGATACCTTCCGGACCGCAGCCCTTGGGCGAGGTTTTGCAAGACCTCTTCCGGAGCGGGCAAAATATACTCCGGCCATCTTCCACTATTTGCCACAATATACCATATCACCACCAAAAAAAAATAAAAACCAATTTTATTCCAGAAATTTTTCACCACATCCTACCCCCTGTCAACAGGTTGCTTCTCCCCATTGTTGACCAAAATTCTGAAAATCATTTTTTATTTCTCTAATGATCTCGTCCAAAAATGGACTCCGTGTTCTGGGCCGTCCGGCGGGAAGGGCATATTCCCGTTTTATCGTCCCGGGATGACCGGAAAAAACAATGACCCGGTCCCCAAGGTTAACGGCTTCTTCCACATTATGAGTGACAAAGATGATTGTTTTTTTGGTGCGTACCCAAATCTCCTCCAACTCTCGGCCCAGACTTTCCCTGGTCTGGAAGTCCAGGGCGGCGAAGGGCTCATCCATTAAGAGGATTTCGGGGTTTAAAACCAGGGCTCTGGCCAGGGCGACCCGTTGTTTCATTCCCCCGGAAAGCTCATGGACATAACAATTGACGAAATCAGCGAGTTTTACCATGGCCAGAAAATGCATGGCCTTTTCTCTGCTCTCCTTGGCCCCGGCTCCCCTCAGTTTCAGGCCGAAAACAACATTTTCCAATACGGTCAACCACGGAAATAACGCCGATTCCTGGAAAATAATGAGTTTTTCCGCACCGGGTTCTTCTCTTGCCCCGGAAGAATGCAGCTTGATTTCCCCGCGGTCCGGGACCTCCAAATCGGCGATTAAATGAAGAAGCGTTGACTTGCCGCAACCGGAAGGTCCCAAAATACAGGCGAATTCGCCCTCGCGAACGGTGAGATTAATATTATCCAAGGCATGGATGAGCCCTCTTGCGCTCATATAAGCCTTTGACACATTACGAATTTCCAATTTCGGCCGGTCAGGAAGGAGATCTTTCTCTTCCTTCGCCAAAAAAGAGGCATTTTTCTCTTGCTCTTGACCGGCGGAAATATTGTAGACAGGTAACGCGCGTACCCCGCTCATTATTTGCTCCCTCCCGTACTTTGTCATGCTTTGCGTGTTTTGTGTCCAAGTTCTGTATTCAATATACGACCAAGAACGGGAGAGGGTACGTTGTCCAACTCCATTCCGGCATTTACAGGATTTTAGAATAAACGGTGCCGCTGATTTCTTCCAGAAAGGAAAGGGCGAAAATCCCCCGCAATGCGGACGGGTCCTTATTTAAAAAGCCCAAATAATGAGCTTTTTCCGCCATGGCCAAAAACGGGGAGATCATGGGGTCACAAGTAAACTGCAAACGTTGGAAGGCGCTTTCCAAAACCTCGGCGGGTAAAGGTTGCCCCAGCCACTTGCTTAATTCCCGGTTTATTTCCGGGATAAAACTCTCCGGATCCGCGGCCAGTTCCTGGGTCAACCGGAAATGAACACCCACCCATTTTCCAGCCAAGTCCGGGTGCCGTTCCAGAAAATCGACCCTCCCCACCAGGTAGGTTGTGGGGTAAAGCCCGTCCGACCATAATTCTTTTTCATCCAGGAATATGTAGCCGCCTTCTTCGATCACCAGCCGCGAAACCCAGGGTTCCACCGTCTAGGCGCCGTCAATTTCCCGCCGGCGAAAAAGGAGGATGGTATTGCTGTTCCCCACCGGGTAAACCAGGACATCTCCGCCCTGTTCCCGGGTGGCCAGCCCGTTCTGGGCTAGAAAAAACCGGAGGGCTACATCCTGGGTATTCCCCAGTTGCGGGGTGGCCAGTTTTTTCCCGCGCAGGTCCTCCGGGGAATAGACCGGTGTCTCCTTGTGCATCACTAAAGCCGAACCGCCGGCACACCCGCCGGCCAAAATGCGCAGAGCCTTCCCGTTACTGCGCAAATAAGTATTAACCGCCGGATTGGGTCCCACATAGGCCAGGTCCAGCCGGCCGGCCAGCAACGCCTCCATGCACGACGGTCCGGCGTTAAAAAGAAAGGGTTGGATTTCCACTTCTTCCCCGAAAGCACGGGAAAAATAATCCCCCGCCATCCCTATTAATGCCTGGGCATGGGTAATATTGGGAAAATACCCGACCCGGATCTTGATCTTTCCCCCTGGAACCGGCGGAGAAAAGGGGGCGACCAGGAAGAACAATAAAAAACTGACTATAACCAATCTCTTAAAAGAATTCATAAAAAAACCTCCTCTCGCCAGCCAGTATATGCACTGGCCCAAGAGGAGGCGAAAGGCCTAAGAAAATTATCCGGCTTTATGAAGGAAATTTCATAATCATGGAAAATATTACTTATAAATCCTTTTATCGGGGAGGCGTTTTTTTGTATAACCTCGACCAGCTTCTCTCGTATCTTGTTTTTATCACGATCGTGACCTTCATCTTTGAACGGGCGATCGAAAACCTGCTTATTCCGTTTCTTTCCCCCGGCGAAATACAATATAAAAAGACGAATACTCCCAATGCCGTACCGGAAGTGGCGGCCTCCGGCGTTTCTAAAATCCGGCGTACCCTGGTTTTATTACTTGTCATGTACGGGCTCGGTTTCGGTCTTTCCTTGGCCGACCCCCGGTTCCGCTTCTTTGCCGGCGGTTTGGGATTACCAACGCATCCCTTTCTGGACTCTGTTTTTACCGCCGCTTTAATCGCCGGAGGCTCGCAACCCCTCCATTCCATCGTGGAAAAAATACGGCAGAGATAGGGTAATTGCTACGGGCGTCCCCTTCACTTCTCCTCCGTTTCCACCTCGACAATCATCTCGACCAGAACCGGAGTATCAAGGGGCAGTTCATTACAGGAGAGGGCGCAACGGGTATGTTTTCCGTTTGAAGGACGGTGCGCCGGGTAGGTGACTGCTGTGCCCTCCCGAGCCGGCCGCCGGACAAAACCGTCCGCCGCAATAAAGAAAGCTAAAAATCACCGTGTCCGCGCCTCTTTGACTGCTTGGATAAACTTGGCGGCCAAAGCGCTCATTTCGTCCCAGTTCTTCTCGGCAATCAGTTTTTTGCTGACCAACGCGCTGCCCACACCGACAAAACAAGCCCCGGCCTTGATATACTCTCCGGCTGTCTCCAAGTTAATGCCACCGGTCGGAGTAAGCCGGACTTGGGGTAAGGGCCCAAGAATATCTTTGAAAAAGGACGGACCCAGTTTAGTTGCGGGGAAGACTTTAACCACATCAGCGCCGGCTTCCCAGGCCGTCATGATTTCAGTGGGGGTAAAAGCCCCGGGAATACATGGGATCGAATATCTTTGACACAACTTGATAACTTCCAAGTTGAGCACAGGACCGACCACAAATTTCGCCCCGGCGAGGATCGCCATCCGTGCGGTCTCCGGATCAAGCACACTCCCTACCCCAATAATTGCTTCATCACCCAGTTTGTGCGAAGCTTCGTTAATCGCCTCCAAAGCACCGGGTGAGGTCATGGTAATCTCCAAGGCTTTTACGCCGCCTTTATTCAAGGCAATGGTTGTATTGAGCAGTTCCGAAGCGTTGTCCACTCTGATGACCGCCACGACTCCAGTTTCAATCATCGTTTGAATATATTGTTCCTTCTTGTTCATTCCAGTTCACTCCTTTTATCTTTTTTATATGTTCTCTTTACCTTTGTCCTCATCCCGAAGCATCTCCGCCAGCCAAATGCCTTCCGTGGGCGCTCATCAAAATTAGCAATCACCAAAACTGTTTGTAAATAACCTCTTTTTTCCAGGGCGGAACCGACAGAAGCCGTTTTTCAAATTCGGCCACCATTTTTTCTTGGTAAGCCCCGGCATAACGCTTACTGATAAACCGGTCAAAAGCCTCTTCGTAAAACCTCTGCCAGGAAACCTCCTCCTCTTCAGGGATAATGGGATAAAAAAGGATATTATTGGCTCTGGCCGCCTCCAAATCGCCCAGGGCATCGCCGATCATCAACACATGATCGTCGGCGTACCGGTTGTCCTTGGCCAGGCGAAGCTGTTCTTTTTTGTTCCCCATTTCCAGCCCGGCGATGGCTTTGACCTGCTTGTCCAGGCCATGTTCTTTCCACTCCCTTTCCAAAGCCTCACTTAGCGTGGCCGAAACAACAACACAATCAGCATAGGAAGAAATCTTCGCCAAACTTTCCCGGACAAACGGGAAGGGAGGAACACCCTTTACCATCCCGGCTATGGCTTTGTCTACTTCTGTCGACCAAAAAAGGACTTTAGCCAGAAGGGGATCTCCTGTTTTTCTCACCTCTTCTTCCAGAGCCGAATTACCAAGCCGGTCCGTGGTTTTAAGCCACCGGGCGAGAGGCGTCATATCCGGCATTTTAAAAGCGCGTCTTGTTACTTCTTCCCTCTCCCCGGTAAGCTCGAAGGTTTTCAGCAAAGAAAAGAAACGATTTCTTCCCCGCCATTTGGAATAAAGAGCAACAAACTCTTGGACTTCCCGTACATACCTGGAAATGGGTTGTAACTCCCATATCCTAATCGTGGTGGGAATAAAGCACTCTTTCTGCTTAATATCCATGGTATCAAAAGCACACCCGTCCGAATCGATCCCAATCAGAAACTCTTTTTCTTTCTTAAAATCCAAAAGCGGCTGGGCGGGATTGTTGGGCATCTTTCTCCTCCTTGTCAATGGGAACCGGTTTTTTGCTTATTCTTCCCTAAGATTTCCGCTTCCCGGGGGGCGGGGTAAAGGATATTTTGAATATGTTGACCTAAGTATAACGAAAATTTCCGCCCTTTTCAAGCTCCAAGCATTCCTGCGCTCAAAAGGAAACACGCGTACGCCACTTATGGCGCGGATCGGATCCAGGGCAGCCTTCCGCCTGATGATACCCGGTTTTTAATATGATATGTACCTTTCATATGGCAACCAAAAACCGGCCCGCTCAATTCGGTGAAAAGCATTTTATCAGTTCGGTGATTTTCTCTTCAATTAAGTTGTTCGCGCTATTACGCAAAATTGTATTTCTTGATTTCTTGGCAAGAGCAGAGAGCAAGCTTCGAATAAATATATTCTGTTCCCTTATATCCAACTTTCCGCCCAAATACAAAATCCGTTCGAAAGCAAGGGCTTTACATCTTTTAAGACTTTTCTCGACAATTCCTGGGTAATTCGCACCGGAGATCAGGCCATGCAAAAACAATATTATTCGTTTGTTTTTCAAAACCTCTTGATTCTGGAGTAAGAATCTTACAACCGGTGACGGCAATTTTTCCATATAAATTCCACAGCCGATATAGATCTCTTCGTATTGAGCTAACGACTCTCCTCTTATCCTCCGATCCTTGCTTTGCAAATCAAGAGTAGCCACTTCGTTTGCCGTCTCTTTCTTAATTCTTTTCACTGTCTCCTCTGTAGTGCCGTTTTTAGAGTAATATACAATTAAAGGCTTCTTCATAATTATCCACCTTTCTCTTTAATAAAAATTAAATCCCGGGTCAATACCCCATAGAAGCCAAGAAATACCGGATAACTGTTCTTGGCCTTTTCCCAAGGAAATGCTTGTCCAATATTACCGGGCGCCGAGTGTTACTTTTATTCATCAATACCTTTTTTCAGAGCGTTTTCAATGGCTTTTAATATTACATTACTACTTATGGTTGCCCCCGCAACAGCATCAACTTTTAAGCTCTGTTTTTCTAACACGGAATCAATAATATTCTCCGCTTTTTTACCTCTTCCACAGTCATGTTCAAGAATCATGATCCTTTTGACCAAAGGTTGCTTGACTTCCACGAAAACCTTTGCCGAAACAAGAAAATTGGAATCCTGGCCTATATATTCACCACTTTTTACGGTCGTAAAATCAAGATCATCAATCTCTTTCAGCTTGACACATCCGGCAAGACTTAACAAAAACATAATACCAATCATTACGGTCATAAAGGAATAAATGATCTTTTTTACCCTGGACATTATGCCTTCCCCTTTCCGTCGTAAGGTTAATACCGGTTTCTACTAACAAGGCGTACCAACGCATAGCCTTTCATCCAGGCTTTGTTGAATCCAGTAATATCAAAATTTAACATCTTTGTCAACTAAATTACCGGTAAATCCTTATGAGAAAAGTCAGAAGAATAAGAGACCTAAAAATCTTTGCTGAAGGAATTGGGAAAATTCCTCCGAATTACTCATTAGGCATATCCCTTCCGCCGGCAGCCAGGAAATTTCCTTCATAAAACCGAGGAGGTTCTGCTATGCAGCCTGCCCTTTATGCCGTGATGAAATTCCGGCCTCGCCATGAATCTCCGCTTGACCAAAAAGAAAAGATCAATAAGATAGTTGCCATGGTGAACAAGATGTTCCAGCTTTATCTGGCTTCCCGCTTTATCCTGTCTGGATTTGAGAGCGAAGGAGTGCTGTTTGTCCATGAGGCATCAAGGTTCCTCCATCTGTTGCAGTTGGTGGATTTAGAGATGGATCCCCTTCGTTTTCAATTCGTCCTTGGCGTTGGCAACCTGGTTACCGGGTTAAAAACCCGCCCTTACGGAGAACCCGGAGAAATAAAGGGCCCTGCTGTCACGGCGGCCAAAAGAGCCTTTAAAGACCTCGCCGACGGAAACCGGGATGTTGCCGTACGCTTCCCTTCTCCGTTTCTAACCAGAATAACCAATTCGCTTTTTGCGGTCGAAAGCGATTTACGCAACGGTTGGAGCGCCACCCACCGGAAAACCATCAAACTGGCCCGGCAGGGCATGACCCAGGTCGAAATGGCAAAAGTGTTGGGGATCACCCAGGCGGCAGTCAGTCAGCGCTTAAAGCATGCGCGCTGGGACAGGTACCAGCAGATCTGCGCCATGCTTTGGGAGCTCCTTTCCCATGTCCGTTGGCGGACCCTGCTCCCGTGGGATCTGAAGCAAACTCTGAGAAAACCGGAATGAATTGACAATCCGGTGAAAAATCCGCTCATGCGCCGGGCGGTAAACCCGTGGGGAAAGAAAAAAGGCCCAGCGGTAATGAAGGCCTTCTCCCGGGGAAAGATAAAACTCCCTGCCGATACAGGATTCTTCCCTTCCTTCCTGGCGATAAAAAAGCTCAATGTAATTGCCGGTTTCCCGGCACCGGTATTCACTCAGGACAAGGTCGGTCCTCTCTCTGCTGCTTTGTAAAAACCCTTTCATGTCAGAAAGACACCATTTTTCCAAAACTCCTCGAAATTTCAGGACCGGATCCTGGAAAGCCAGATGAAAAAGAACCTCCTCTTCCGACGGATACCTGTACTCTTCCAGAATAACAGTGGTAACCGGCAGTTCAACACTCCAGCCTTGGTCTTCCCGGACGAGCCGGTGGAAGAAGACGTCGTCCGGCGGGGACGGAAAAACCCGGAAGGCCAGTGCAAGGCCAAAGATAAACAGGAAAAGACAACAAAGCACCGTCCAAACAATTCGCCGGTCCCAGAGATAAAAAAACAAGGGGCTCACCTCTGTACAGGATATGCCCCTTGTTTTTATTTCATGTTTCCGTCCTTTTTCGCCTTTCCGCCGAAAAATAACCCGGCGATAACCGCTATGAACGGCACGACCAGGATCATGCCCAAGCTCCCGGCTAAAGCCCGCACTATTTCCGTGGCGATCATATCCAGGTTGAGCATTTTAACGAGCGACTCTTGGTAAGCCATGAAGATCAACAACAAAGGAACAGAACTGCCGGTATAAGCCAGGATCAGGGTGTTGGACATTGTCCCCATAATATCCCGCCCCACATTCATTCCGGATTCAATCAAGGCGGAAGTGGAAAGGGCCGGGTTGGCCTTTTTCACCTCTTCCACGGCGGAGGCCACTGAGATACTGACATCCATGACCGCTCCCAAAGCGCCGATAATAATACCGGCAAATAAGAGTCCTTGGATATCCAGACTGACGTCTTGGGGGATATAAAGCAGCATCGCCGCTTCTTCCGTGCCAAACCCGGTAAGATGGGCGGCTTTGCCCACCAACAAAGCGGTCAAACCGGCAATCAACACCCCGCCGATCGTCCCCAGCACCGCGGCCAGGCTCTTATAGGTCAGCCCGCCCACAATAAACAGGGTGACCATCGTGGCCACGGCGGAAATGCAAATCGTCAACAAAATCGGGTTATAGCCCCGTAAAAAACCGGGCAACAAAACCAGCCAGATCAGAGCCATCGTGAACAATAAAGAGCAAAAAGCTTTTATCCCGCGGCGCCGGCCGATGGCCAGCAGGGCCAGAACAAAAAGACCGGATAAAACATAAATGGGAGGCTCTCTTAAGTAATCGGCGAGATATGCTTCTTTTATCTCCCCCTCCTCCGTCTGGAGGGCAATGATCACGCCGTCCCCCTTTTTCACATGGATCCCATAGACCGGACTGTGCATTCCATAGTTTTGGACAATAATCTCTTTTCCCTTAAAATCACCGGAAAGCAACCTGACTTTTAACAATTGATCAACGACCGGTTCATTGGTGATGACATCCATCACTTCTTCTTCGGCCAGAACTTCAACCACCCGTCCCCGGGCTAGAGCCGTTTGAAAAGGAATGCCGGCTTCAATTTCAATGGAACCGCCCTCGTATAACCACTCCATATCCCCGTTATCATAATCATAAAAATATTCTTCGGCTTGTAGCGGCGTCACCGGGGTAAAGACCATAGCCAATAAAAGCATAAAGAAGAGAAAATACCGTCCCACGGGTAACCCCCCAATGCTTTCTCTTATTTGCCGCCGGTCACCCGGCGGGGTACCCCGCTTTTTTCCCTGTAGGTAAAACGATACCCGGTAATTATATTCGTTTCCCCCGTGGCTTTTCCTGCCGGAAAAATTCAACCGGCATTGCCCGGCCGTTGTTTTTTTTTCGCCAGAATCCTTTCGGTTATCTCCCTGGAGTTGAACAGCAAACGTTTAAATTCCTCATCATTCAGACCCGCACCCAGGCCCACCTTCAAGGCAAACTCCGGCCGCAGCAAATCCTCGGGTTCATGGGCGTCGGAATTCAACAACAGTTTGGCCCCGGTAATTCCGGCCATCTTAACCACATGTCCGTTGGTCAGCGAATGGTCCCGCCGGGGGGAAATCTCCAAATAAACGCCGTTTTTTTCCGCCAGGCGTGCTTCTTCCAGCGTAATTAAACCGGGGTGGGCTAAAATATCTACATCGGGACAGCTGACCGCAGCCCGGTTGGTACCGGGTTCCACCGGTTCAACAATGGTTTCCCCATGAACCACTACCAGCTCAGCCCCGAGTTCCCGCGCTCGCCGGGCCAGTTCGCTTACGGCGCCGGCGGGAATGTTGGTCAATTCTACTCCGGCAATTACCGTTATGTCCCAATACCTTTCCGCCAAGAGAGCATCGGCTTGTATTTCGCGGAAAACCCGTTCCATATTGGAGGCGGAGACGTGATCGGTAATAGCCAGGACTTGATATCCCGCGGCCGCGGCAAAACGGATTAATTCAATGGGCGACAATACGCCGTCACTATAAAAAGTATGGGTATGCAAATCACAAAGGGCAAAGTCCATGGCTTTTCCCTCCGTTTCCACAGCTTGTCCTCTTTACCGGCCGGCTCAGGAAAGGTCCACGTAAGAACCGTGTTCCACCAGCCCGGGTAGTTCCACCAAGATGACATCAAGTCCGATCTTTTTTATCTTTTCCCAGGGGACAACGATTTCGCCGCCCCGGCCCCAGAACCACGCAAACCTTCCCGGCTCCGGGACCACTATGGCTGTAATTCTGCCGGTCTCCGGTTCAATCTCCAGGTCCGTGGGGAAACCCAGCCTTTTCCCGTCAATAATGTTCACCACTTCCCGGGACCTAAGTTCCGAAGTTTTCGCCAGCAAGACAAACCCCTCCCCCTCATACATTATATGCTGAAGAACCGGTCTGGTGCCAAAAGACGAAAACAAAAAGACGGCGGGGAAGGATTTAACCGTTTCTGTTTCGCCGGCAACCCAGGGAGTTGGCGGCCAATACCAAACGGTTTTTATCTGCTGACGGCATCAACCATGTCGTTTCCGGGGTCTAGGATCCGCATAACCAGGCGGTTGGGCACGCAAACAATCGTTTCCCCCGGTTTCCTGATCCAGCCCGTCCGCACACAAACTTTCCGGGGACAAAAATCTTCGTCTTGCGGCAGAAGACGGACCGCCCCGTTGGCAATCTCTAATACAGCCTGTCCGCCGGGTAAGGTCAACAGGTAGGAACCGGTCATTTCTTCCTCAAGGTTTAAATGGAGGCAACAGTTGCCGTTCAGGTAAACTTTCACCTGTCTGCCGCTGCCGGAAAAACCCCCTGTTTGCCAGGCCCACAACAAGCCGCCCACGAGAAGGAGAATGAAGATCAACCGCCTGTCGGCACCGGTCAAAGTTACCACTCCCTTCAAGCGGGCATTTCACTTATGGCCTGCCACAGCATGAAACAACCGATTCCGATGAAGAGAAAAGCAGCACCCAATTTAAGATAAAACGGGGGAACATACCGGCTGATGGTATCGCCAAAGAAAACCCCGATAAAAGTAACGGCCGCCAACGCCAGCAGAGAACCTAAAAAAACCTCCCACGGCGCCCGGCACTTGGCCACCAGAGTAAAGACAGCCAGTTGCGTCTTGTCTCCCAATTCAGCCAGAAACAAAGTGGTGAACGCCAGGATTATTATCCGCCAGTTCAAAATCCTCCCACCCCTTTGCGTATGGTTACAGCGACACAGCTAATTATTACAATGGTCTTTTCACCTATAGTATTGGGTTTTGGGTAAAAATATAAAAATAAAAAGGGGCAACGCCCCGTTTAAAAATTTGGGGTGAACGGAGGGATTTGAACCCTCGACCTCCAGGGCCACAACCTGGCGCTCTAACCAACTGAGCTACGCCCACCATATCCAAAAATATATTATCATAAGAGAGGATAAACGTCAATGGGCTTAACCCCGTGTTTACCCGGTAATTGTTCAGAGGATTTAATCCGCGGGCTGAAGCCTTTGACTTTTTTCCGGAACTCCAGTCGAAACTCGGTCCCGGCATCCGGTTCCCCCGTTATGACCTTAATACGCCCGTTCAACTCCCGGACCAGTTTCTGGACAATATAGAGCCCGTAACCGTGGCCGGATTGCGTCTTGGAAGTCACGGAGGGTAAAAAAATGCATTCCGGTGATTCATGCTTGATTTGCGTGGGGGTCCAGATTTGAAAAACGAAATCCTCCTCTGTGTCCCAGATATAAACATGAATCTCCCGGTCCGGCACACCCTTGGGTTTCTGTGCGGCTACCGCTTCCACCGCATTGTTCAAAAGATTACTGAAAATCCGGTTCGTTTTGGACCAGGGATAATCAAAATCTTCCAGGGTAATAAGGGGATCCACAATCAGTTTAATATCATTTTCCTTAGCCTTGGCATGGATGACCAAAAAAAGGGCGTGTAAAACGGGACACCGGATTTTACCAAAAGCTTCAACCTCTTTAATATTGTTCTGTTCTTCATGAAGGTATTTAAGAATGCTCTGGTTGTCCCCCAATTCCGCCCAAGCTTTAATGATACTGAGCTGGTTTTTGAAATCATGACGATGTATCTGTAAGCTCTGAATAATCTCTTTGCTCTGTTTTAACTGTAAACGGCTGGTTTGAATCTCCACTTCTTCGTTTTCTAAAAAACCTTTCAGAACAAAAATAGAAATTATTCCGGCCAAAGTGATTATAAATGCCATGATTTGGAAATTCACACATAAGACCACCATTCCCGGGGGGCAACTCTCTTTTTGTAACAACAAAAAAGAGAAAATACCAAGCCCTAACAAGATTACTCCCTGCAAAATTACGATCAGGGTAACAAAAGTCAAGACTCGTTTTCTGGTTTTCGGTTCAGGCTTTAGCATTTTTCTCTTCACTGAAAAACATAAAAGATAGATTCAGATTCTTAAATCTGGAGGCTAAGATGACATATACCAAGTTGAAAAAGATTTCCGTTAGACTCATCCCAATAAAGATAAAAATGTTTTTTTCTGCCCTAGCCCCGACTTGGGTAAAAATAAGGGCATTTTGCGATATTAAAATTGTGCTTAACATACTCAAAACAAGTGCGAAGATAACTCCGACAAAACTTTTTAAAAGTGGCACCTTAAAAAAAAACGTGACTGTTAACATGATTATAACATAAAACAACAACATTGCATACGGACCGGGAACATATTTCCTTAAAACGACAGCCAAAAGAGAAAGAAACGCGGACAGCAAAAAAACTCTATCCAGTGCGATCCCGCAGTCCAAAACTTTAAGCACGGAAAGAATTGTTACGGTAAATAAAAAAAGATACTCTACAAAAAATATCAAATAATTGATGGAAAATACCGGTGCTTCCAAATATGTTTTAATAACCTCATCCATGCGGTAATCCCTACTCTCTTAATTCCGGCTGGTACCAAAGAAACCAACAGGCACTGGCCATATTCGCAGCGGCAATTATCAGTAAAACAGCAGCCAACATGGAACAGAACAGCTTTTTCATTCCTTATCCCTCCCTTCATTTTACGTTTCCCCTTTTTCCTTCAAAAGCGGGGAAACTGTTAAAGCCTGCCACCCCATACCAAGCAGTAGCGCTTTTGTAAGAAGGGGGTTATTAACGAAATATAACAACAGGAAAAAGAAAACCAATAAAACAAGGACTGTCCAAACCTTCAAAAACCGCCTTTGTGCCGGTGGTATCTTTTTCTTCCTGGTTTCCCGGGGGGCAAAAGCCAGAATAACCGCAGCCAGAATCAGGAAAATAGTCACCGGGGTAAAATAACCGGCCGGCCGGGGAAGATATTTCACCCCCAGTCCCAAAAGGCCAAAAACAATCCCTCCCACCAGGGCGCACCTGGTGGGGGTCGAAGCATGAACGCCCCCGGCGAAAACTCTTAAACCGCCGGCAAAAAGGAGAACGGCAATTGTTTCTTTAACCGTCCCCAGTAACAGGGAGGCCAAAAGGATAACAAGGAATGAATAGACTGTGGACAAAACGCCTTCCAGGGCGAATATTATTCGTTTCTCCCTGCTTTTTTCCAACTCGAGATTGCCAAGGGTACACAGCCGGGAAGTCAGCCGGGTCGCCAATTGATGGAGGGTTATCCCATCATTTTCTCCCCCGATAATTTTATCTGTTTAATTATTCGACACAAATAAAAAAAAACCTTCTTTTTATGTGACAAAAAGTATATTTTTTTCTAAATAACGTAAATTTTGCCTGTTAATGATCAATAACATCACGAAATCGGTGCAGAAAGGCTTCCGCCCTATCTCCCGCCGTGGCCCGGGGACCCGTGGCAATCGTCTTTACCAAAGCACTGCCCACGATGATCCCGTCGGCGAAGGTGGCAATTTGGCCGGCTTGTTCCGGCCGGGAAATACCAAAGCCAACCGCCACCGGGAGCGCCGTCAGTTTTTTTACTTTACCGGCCAGGACGGGAAGATCGGGCGGAAGATCCGCTCTTTCCCCTGTAACCCCGCGGACGGAAACCAGGTAAATAAAACCAGTAGTGTGTTCGGCAGCCATGCTAATCCGCTGCGGGGAACTGGTCGGGGCGACCAGCATATTCAGGGCGATTCCATATTTCTGCGCCGGCCTGCGCAGTCTTTCCGCTTCTTCCAGGGGTAAATCGGGAATAATCAATCCGTTGATCCCGGCTTCCGCCGCCTGTTGCAAAAAGCGTTCCGTCCCGGATTGGTAAACAAGGTTGTAATAGACGAGGAGAATAAGTGGTACCGGAAGCGACCAACGGTTCTCCGCCAGCAAGGGCCAGAATTTTTTCAACTTGAACCCTTTCGCCAAGGCGCGCTGGGAAGCGGCCTGGATCACGGGGCCGTCGGCCAGGGGATCGGAAAAAGGCACCCCCAATTCGATCAAGTCGGCCCCTCCCTGCACCAAACGGGGTAAGAGGTCAAAGGTGGCCGCCAGATCCGGATCCCCCGCCACAAGAAAAGGGAGTAAAGCTTTTCGTTTTTTCTGCTTTAACTCGTGGAATTTTTCCGCCACTTTATTCATTATTTTCCCTCCCTTCGCCGGGTTCCATTTGCCGGGCCACGGTATTCATGTCCTTATCCCCCCGCCCGGAAATATTCACTACCACCAGGGTCCCGCGGGGCCGGCGTTCCGCCTCCCGGATGGCGCCGGCCAGCGCATGCGCGCTCTCCAAAGCGGGGATTATCCCTTCATAACGGGATAAAAGAACCAAGGCCTCCAGCGCTTCCTCGTCCGTAGCCGTCTCGTAGCGCACCCGCCCGCTTTCCTTTAAATAAGAATGTTCCGGCCCCACCCCCGGGTAGTCGAGACCGGCGGAGATAGAATGGGTGGGCCGGATCTGTCCTTCCTCGTCCATCAGGAGATAACTCAAAGCGCCGTGCAAGACCCCCGGCCGGCCGGCGGCGAGGGCGGCGCTATGCCGGCCGGAGGCCAGTCCTGCACCGCCGGCTTCCACCCCCACCAGTTCCACGTCTTTGTCTTTTAAAAAGGGATGAAAGATGCCTATGGCGTTGCTTCCCCCGCCCACACAGGCGTAAATGAGATCAGGCAAGCGGCCGGCAGCCTCCAGAATCTGTTCTCTGGTTTCCCGGCCGATAACGGTCTGAAAATCCCGCACGATGAGGGAATAAGGATGGGGACCAACCACGGACCCGATAAGATAGTAGCTTTCTTCCACATTGGCCACCCAATCCCTGATCGCTTCATTGGTGGCGTCTTTCAACGTCTTACTGCCGGAAGTCACCGGCCTTACCTCCGCGCCCAAAAGTTTCATGCGGAAAACATTCAACATCTGGCGGCGGATATCTTCCTCGCCCATGTAAACCACGCATTTTAACCCGAACATAGCGGCCACGGTGGCGGTGGCCACTCCGTGTTGGCCGGCCCCGGTCTCCGCCAGAATCCTTGTTTTTCCCATCCGGCGGGCCAGCAGAATCTGACCCAAAGTGTTGTTAATCTTGTGGGCGCCGGTATGATTGAGATCCTCCCGTTTGAGGTAGATTTCCACCCCGAGACGTGCGGAAAGGCGCTGCGCCCGGTAAAGCGGGGTGGGCCGGCCGGCATATTCCCGCAGGTATTTTTGGAATTCTTCTACGAAACCCGGCTCCCGCCGGTAGTAAAAATAGGCTTTTTCCAGCTCGGACAGGGCCCGCATCAGGGTTTCCGGCACGAATTGCCCCCCGAAAGGACCAAAATATCCTGACCTCTCACCCACTTCTCTTTTCCGCCTCCTTCTCCTCGTCCCACCTTCTGACTTGTTGGACGAATTCCCTCATCTTCGCCCGGTCTTTCCGCCCGGGCCGGCTCTCTACGCCGCTGCTGACATCCACCCCGGCGGGGCGGACGCTTTCCAGCGCGCTCCGGATGTTTTCCGGAGAGAGGCCGCCGGCCAGGAGGAGGGGAATCCCCAGTTTCCGGAAAGGGAGAGCCTTTTCCCAGGGAAAAGTGGTTCCCGTTCCCCCTTCCCGGCCGGGACAGTAAGTATCGAGCAGCAGGGCCCGGTAATTTTTCCCCGCCGGAACCATCTCCGGCCGGTCCCTCCCCACCGCCAAAACTTTGATGATCCGCCCGGGCGGCAGGCCGGGTTCGCTTTCTCCGCCGTGGATCTGAATCAGGTCCAACAATCCCTCTTGCCACAGAGGTTTCCACCCGTTACCGGATCCTTTGGAAATCACCCCTACCCGTATAATGAAGGGCGGCAGTTCCCGGGCGATCTCTTTTACCTTTGCCGGCGTGATTGCCCTGGGGGAAGGAGCGAAAATAAAACCGAGGGCGTTGGCGCCTGCCGCCACGGCAGCCTGCGCGTCTTCAAGATTGGTGATGCCACAGATTTTGACCACGGTCATGGTTTTCCCCCCAGCATTACCCGTAAAGCCGCGCCGGGGTCTTTCTGCCCGGCCAGTGCTTCGCCGACTAAAAAGCCGTCAACGCCGAGAGCCGATAAAGCCAGCAGATCGGCGCGGCTTTTGATCCCGCTTTCACTAACCACCGGATAGTTGGCGGGAACAAGCGGGTATAACCGGAAGGTAACCCCCAACGAAGTGGTAAAGGTCTTTAAATCCCGGTTATTGATGCCCAGTAAATCCGGGGCCAAGGCCAGGGCCTCCTCCACCTCTTTCTCCCCGTGCACCTCGGCCAAGATCTCCAGCCCGTATTCCCGGGCGCAAGCCGCCAGTTCTGCGGCCTGGGCCCGGGAGAGAACGGCCATAATCAAAAGGACGGCGTCCGCTCCGGCCCAGGCCGCTTCTTGGACCTGGTATGGATCAAGGAAAAAATCCTTGGCCAAAACCGGTAAAGCAACGGCGGCGCGGACGGCTCGCAGGTCGCCAAGGCTTCCCCGGAAGAACTTTTCGTCGGTTAGAACCGAAAGGGCGGCGGCACCGTTCCTTTCGTATAAAACCGCTGTTTTTGCCGCCTCCAACTGCGGGGCAAAAAGACCCCGGGAAGGGGAAGCCCGTTTTATTTCGGCAACCAATGAAATACCGGGAGCGGTGACCGCACGGGAAAACCTCTTCCCGGCCGTTCGTTGATACCTGGTCAGACTGCCCGCCGGGCGGGACCTTTTTTTCTTTTTCACCTCTTCCTTTTTATGCGCCAGTATTTCCTTCAGATACATGCCGCCTGCTCCTTCCGGGAAAACTCCACCAGGGCCTCCAATTTGGCCAACGCCTTGCCGGAATCAACAATTTCCCCTGCCAATTTCACACCGTCTGCAATTTTATCCACCCGGCCGGCCACATACAAAGCGGCACCGGCATTGAGCAAGACCACATCCCGGTGGGGGCCTTTCCGGCCCTGCAAGACGGACCGGAGAAGCCGGGCGTTGGTTTGCGCATCCCCGCCCCGGAGCTCTGAAACCGGCCAGAATGGTAAACCCGCGTCTTCCGGCCGCAGGGTAAAGGAACGCGTTTCGCCCCCGTTCACTTCACAAAGGTAATTTACACCGGCGGGCGAAAGTTCGTCGAGTCCGCCCGCTCCGTGTACCACCAGGGCCCGTTTGACCCCCAGGCGCCCCAAAACCCCGGCCAGGACTGACGTCAGTTCCCGGCAAAAGACTCCCACCAGTTGGAATTCGGCTCCCGCCGGATTGGTCAACGGTCCGAGCAGGTTAAAAACCGTACGGAATCCCAATTCCCGCCGGGGCCCGACCGCATACTTCATTGCCTGGTGAAAGTGGGGGGCAAAAAGAAAGCCGATTCCTATTTTTCCTACCGCCTCCTCCACCTGAAGCGGCGAAAGATCCACCTTTACCCCCAAAGCTTCCAAAACATCCGCGCTCCCGCAAGAACTGGAGACGGCCCGGTTGCCGTGTTTGGCGACAGTCACACCGGCCCCGGCCAGGATAAAAGCTGCCGCCGTGGAGATATTAAAAGTATTGCTGCCGTCGCCCCCGGTCCCGCAAGTATCAACGAGTCCTTTCTTCCCCGGACAAATCCGCGTGGCCTTCTCCCTCATAACCAAGGCCGCCCCGAAGATTTCTTCCCCGGTCTCCCCTTTAACCCGCAAAGCCGTTAAAAAACTTCCGATCTGGGCGGGGGTGGTTTTCCCCTCCATGATCGAGCGCACGGCGGATGCAGTCTCTTCGGCGGAGAGGTTTTCCCCGGCCACCAGGCGGCTTATCACTCCCTTAATCACGCTCTTCTCTCCTTTCTCTTCTTTGCTCGACTTTTCTAATCTCTCATCTAAACTGCGGTTTGGACGCTCACCTTACAACCAGGCTTCTTCCCCCCTTTCCAAAAGAGTAAAGGCGCTGAGTAAAGCTTGCAGCTTGTAAACGGTTTCCCGGTATTCCCGGCCGGGGTCGGAATCTTTCACAATCCCCGCTCCGGCCTGCAGATGAATCATCCCCCCCGCGGCCACCGCCGAGCGGATGGCAATACAAGTATCCATACGCCCGTCAAAGCCGAAATACCCGACGGCGCCGCCGTAAAAACCCCGCCGGCACGGTTCAAGTTCTTCAATGATTTTCATGGCCGGGATTTTCGGGGTACCGGTTAAAGTCCCGGCCGGAAAAACCGCTTTAAGCAAGGAAAAAGCATCCATCCCCGGGGCCGGCTTTCCTTTGACTTTCGAAACCAGGTGCAAGACATGGGAGTACTGTTCAACTTGCATAAAATCTTCCACCCGCACGGTGCCGGGGCGGCAGACCTTTTCCAGTTCATAACAGCCCAACTCCACCAGCATGCGGTGTTCGGCCCGTTCTTTTTCATCCGCCAGCAGTTCACGGCGGAGCGATTCTTCACTGCGCCCGGGTACTTTACGGGGCCGGGTACCGGCGATCGGCCGTATCTCCGCCTCTTCGCCGTCGTACCGGACCAGCATTTCCGGAGAAGCCCCGACCACCTGGTGATCCCCGCAGTGCAGATAGAAAAGGTAAGGGGAAGGATTGATATTTCTGAGCACCCGGTAAAAGGCAAAGGGATCGCCGGCCAACGGAAAACTTAAGCGTTTGGAGAGAACAACCTGGAAAATTTCCCCGGAAAAAATATGCTCCTTGGCCTTTTCCACGGCCCAAAGAAAATCTTCGCGCGTAAAAGAGGATTTTATTTCCGCCGGGTCCGGCGCCCGGTGCCTTTGCGGAGGACCGGGTCTCCCCTGCAACAAAGCGACCCGCAACGCTTTCATTTCCCCGGCGGCCTGCCGGTAACTCTCTTCCCCGGCGGCCGGCGCCAGAATAACCAGGGCAATTTCCCGGGTAACATGATCAAAAACAATTAATTTTCGCGGCACCATCCACCAGGCATCCGGCAAGGACAAAGGATCCGGCTTATAAGCGGGTATTCTTTCTATTTGCCGCACGTAATCATAGGCCAGGTATCCTACAGCCCCGCCGTAAAAAGGCAGGTTCCCCGGTAACGGCGGAACTTTAAGTTCCTGAAGAAGTTCCGCCAGGACAGCCAGGGCCTCGCGGCCGGACCAGCGCCGGGTCCGCCCGCCGCCGGTTATTTCCCCCCGTGCTCCCCGGCTTTTAAGCACAAAAAGGGGATCAAACCCGATAAAAGAATACCGCCCAATATTCATTCCTTTTTCCACGCTTTCCAAGAGAAAAGACCCGGGTCTGTTCCCTGTGATTAAAAAGGCCCCGGCGGGCGTGAGGCAATCCGCACGCCACCGGCAGGCAAGAGGAATATAACCGTAGCCTGCCTTGCGAAGGCTTAGAAATTCCTCACGGTCCGGAACAAGCCCAGAAAAGAGGTTTTCCCGCGCAGACACCAAGAGGTTAAAAAGGGGGTTTTGGGGTTCCATCCTTTTCTCCTTTCCCGGAGAAGGACGGCCGGACAGGTGCAAAAAACCGGACCCCGCGGGTCCGGTCCATGGTTTTTCTTGACCCACCCCTCGGCTCGTCTCCACTCCGCTCAACTTTTCTTCTCCGCTCAATCTCCGCCGGCCAGGCCGGCTCTCTACGATTGGTATATTTTTTAAAATAATACCACACCTGCCGCAACCGTGTCAAACAATTTTTATCACCCAAAATTCCGGCCCGCCCATCGGTAGGATCCGGAGGGGACCCTTTGGCACAGTTTTATTTTTCTTGCGCAAGCGCGCCGCTTGTGATAAAGTCAAATTAGCCGGGTGAGATGCAGACAACAAGGAGGAAGAAAAATGAAAATCCGCTTACGGCAAATTCTTGCCCTTTTTCCGGTTTACGCAGAGATTTATATCTCCTTGATTATTATGGCTGCTGTTGTTATCGGCTCCATCGGATTAATCAAAGGCTTATACGAGGTTTATTTATACGCAAAGAATGTCGAGTATTTCCAGGATTTTCTCAGTTATGCCCTAGCTTTGATCATCGCCATTGAATTAATTAGGATGCTTATCCGCCATACACCCGGCAGTATTATTGAAGTTTTGCTTTTTGCCATGGCCAGAAAATTGATTGTCACCAAAGAAGACATCCTGAGTCTATTATGGGGGATCATAGGCATTGCCATCTTGTTTATTATCAGAAAATACTTTTTTGTTTCCCAAATCAATCCCCGCGAGAATACTCCGCCGGACACCACCGCTCCGTAACGCTCACCGGCTTAGGGTTTAAAAGTCCGGAAACCGCCGCAACGGTCGTTGGGTTGGTCGCGCAGCCCTTCCCTGCGCGACCTGCTTCAACCGTTTTTTATGTTGTGATATAATATAAATAACCTAAATAAACCAAAAGTAGGGGGAATACTATGGCGGAGAAAATTCCGGAAAAAAACCCGATGGAGATGATGAAACAACTGATTGCGGAGAAAAAGAAGAAAAGTTCAGAGCAGGGCTTTTGGAAGAAAAAAAAAGATGGAAAGAGGCCACCCGGCCGGGAAAAAGTAAGAATCCAGCAAAGACCCGGAACCCCTTTGCGCTTCCCGGCACACCCCCCGCCGGGCGCCCCACCGCTTTCCTGCCCTTTCCTCCGTTGCGAAAAATTTATTAAATATTTGTTACCTCCTTAAATTTCATAAACACCATTTTTGGGCTTATTGTTTCAATATAATCCCTTTTATGATAAAATATGGGTGTGAAGGTGTCCTGTCCTGATCTTGACGTCATCGGGAACAAGGAGAGATGAGAATGAGAAAGCGGGCTCTTGCTTCCCTGTTAACAACAGCCGTCTTCTTATTCCTCCACCCCCCGCCGGCCCATGCCGCCGGGCTGATCGCTGAAAACTGGCCCGTCCCCGACCATCTCCCCGAATTCCGTGTCACCGGGGTAATTGACGGTTACACCATCAACGTGGAATCCCTGGGTCCTGTGGCGTACCACGGCCTTGTCCGCGATCAAGAGGAAGGGGTCCCCGCCTCCGGTTTACCCGACCTTACCGGGAAAACCGTCCGGGTTGAAAAAGCGGCCCCGGTAACAAGCGACGGCCCGACCAGCGGCTATGTCTTCGCCGACACGGTTTTTATCAACGCCTACCTGGTGGAGACGGGCCGGGCGAAAACCAATCTCACCCTGGAGGATAAATACGGCGGTCTTTTTTATCTCCTGCAGGAAAAGGCGAAAAAAAAAGGGCTTGGGCTCTGGGCGCCGGAGGCGCCCACTTTTCCGTCCGGCGGGGAAGAAAAGGCGATCGTCTATATTACCAAAACCGGCACCCGTTATCACCAGGCCGGCTGCCGCTATCTCCCGGCGGAAACATCCGCCTTGACCCTGGCGGAAGCGGTTGCCAGGGGATACACCCCCTGCCGGGTTTGTCAGCCGCCGGGTACCGTTGGCGGGGAAGAAACCGGACTATAAGGCAAACTTCTTTTCAAGTTTTCTATGCTTAAAAGTCCGGGAACGGTTGGCGTACTCGGCGACAAGATGGCCGTTACCGACCAGCCGGTACTTGTAAATCACCAAACCCTCCAAACCTACCGGACCCCGGGCGTGGAGCTTGCCGGTGGCAATCCCCACTTCGGCGCCGAACCCGTAACGAAAACCGTCACTGAAGCGGGTCGAACAGTTCCAAAAAACATTTCCCGCATCCACAAAGTCCATGAAATAAGCGGCTTTTTCCTTGCTTTTTGTGATAATGCTCTCCGTGTGTCCTGAACCGTAGGTGTTGATATGGTCAACAGCCTCTTCCACCCCGGAAACCACTTTTACCGCCAGCTTATAGTCGAGATACTCGGTTTTCCAGTCTTCCTCCGTGGCGGGACCAACGGCAATCACCTCCCGGGTTTTGGCGCACCCTACCAGTTCCACCCCTTTCTCGTCCAACAACCTTTTAACCGCGGGCAGAAACTCCGGCGCCACGCTTTCATGGACCAAAAGAGTTTCCAGGGCGTTGCATACCGCCACATATTGGGTTTTCGCATCGACAACAATTTGCGCCGCCATTTCCAGGTCCGCCCCGGCATCCACGTAGCAATGGCAGATCCCGTCGGCATGTCCCAATACCGGAATTCGCGAGTTGTCCATGATGTAACGGACGAAATCATTGGAGCCCCTTGGAATAATCAGATCGATATAGCGGTCCATTTTCAGCATTTCCCTTACATCCTCACGGGTCTCCAAAAGCGCAGCCCAGTTTGGGGGGATACCGGCTTGTTCGGCAGCCGCAATGATAATCCCGGCCAAAATCCTGTTGGTTTCCTGTGCTTCCGACCCTCCCTTTAGCAGGACTCCGTTTCCACTTTTCAGGCAAAGGGTGGCGATCTGCACCAGGGCGTCCGGCCGAGACTCAAAGATCACCCCGATCACCCCAATCGGACAGGTTACTTTGTAGAGTTCCAGTCCGTCGTCGAGTTCCGTGGCGAGCAGGGTCTTCCCCACCGGATCCTCCAGTCCAATTAAGCTGTGGATGCCGTCGATTACTTCGGCGATCTTTCCTTCATCAAATTTTAGTCTCTTTAAAAGAGGGGCAGGCAGTTTTTCCCTTTCGCTTCGTACCAGGTCCTGCCGGTTGGCCTGGATAATCTCTGCTTCTTTTTCCTTCAGCGCTTGAGCAATTTGCGCCAACGCTTTGTTTTTACGTTCCGTTCCTATCCCGGCCAGCTTGATGGAGGATTCCTTTACGGCGCGCGCCAGTTTCTCCATGTTCATAATCATTCTCCCTTCCCTTTATTTTCACCCCGGGCCCCCGCCGGGCTTCGGCCCGCCGCGGCTCCGGTTTGGGCAATAGCCGGCACCGTTCTTGATCTTGATCCCAGTATAAACAGAATTGGTAGACCCGTCAATAAACGAAGCGCCACGGCGGGCCGCATCCGCCGAAGAAAAAACCTGCCGGCATCCGGCAGGTTTTTTCTTCGGTTCACTTTTCACCGGTTCACTTTTGTCCTTTCTGAGCCTCGATCTCCTGCAAAAATTCATCGGTGGCGTCTGGCGCCGGACCGCCCGTCAAAAGCATCTTTTCTACCACAATATAGTCATAACCCTTTTTGCCGGCGATCCGTTGAATATCCTTTTGAATGCTGTCGAAGGCTTCCTGTTGCAGTTCTTTAGCCCGTTGCTGCAATTTTGTTTCCAACTCGGCCCGGAGTTTTAAGGCTTCCTCCTCGCTTAAGTCTTCCATCTTTTCTTCCATTTCTTGCTGCAACTGTTCTATTTCCTCTTGGTAGGCGCTAACGGCTTCGGTGAAAGCAGGATGCGCTTGTGCAATTCGGTCCAAGTTAACCGTGGCGATCACCGGTTTTTCCCTCGCCGTTATATTTAACGCCCCGATGACGAGGAGGGCAACAAGAACAATAAATACGGCTACGCCGGCCGGTTTCCGCCAGTTGGTGACAGACATCAGGAAAGACACCTCCTTTTGAGGTGTTGGGATTGAGGATCAACACCTTTTTAGAGTTTATGCAATAAGCTCAGTATAACTCATTAATCCCTTTTTAGCAAGGCGGAATGTTATGTTAAATACTTACTGTAAGCCGGATCTTTGCTTAGCTCCTCCCGGATTTTGTTATATACTTCCTCTTCACCAATTTCTTTAATCTTTTCCAGCTGCCGAAGGCGATACTCCACCGCTCCGTTGGTCATTACCGTATCGCCGGTGAAGTAGACTAAAAGTTTGGCAACCTTGTCCATATTTTCTTTATTTTTTACTAAAGTCAAATAACTGTACATTTTATCACTCCCTTGGCTTATGGCTTAACGCCTGTTTCTTCCCTCTTGCCCTATCTGTTATGGCCGTCCGGTTTTAGCCAATAAGTGATTCCGGATAAAAATCTAACAACAATAAGAGATAATTCTCTTTTGAACCGCATAAAACCTTTTTTGACCCGCGAAAAAACAAAAATTGGAGTTTCCAAGCCTCTGTGATATAATATAAAAGAATTTAACTTTGTCTTTTATAGTAAATTTTATCAAAAGGGGTGCTGGAATTGGCTGGGGAAAAAAAGGAGACCGAAAAATCTCTTCCCGGGAACGACCTTCCTAAAATGAAAATGGACAACATAAGTATTTCCCCGGAAGTAATCGGCAAGGTGGCCGGGATCGCCGCCAGCAAGGTTCCGGGGGTCGCCGGCATGAGTGTCGGTTTGGTGGGCGGTCTTGCGGAAAAACTGGGCCAACGTGATCTGACGAAGGGGATTAAGGTTCAGCAGGTGGATGACGAAATCATCCTTGATCTGAATATCATTGTCGAGTACGGCGCCAAAATTCCCGAAGTGGCGGAGAGATTACAGGACTCTGTTCGCCGGGCGGTTGAAGAGACCACCGGTTTTAACGTCACGGCCGTTAATATCCATGTCGATGGTATTCAATTGCCCAAAGAAAAACAGTTGCCCAAAGAAAAAGAGGAAAAGCCGGTCGCCGGGGAAGATTAGCGGGTAGCAACATCTAATCTATCTATAAACAAAAATCTCTGCGTGGAGGTAAGCATGGAAGAAAGCCGGTTGCGTTTCAGCCGTACGGAGATCCTGTTGGGTCCGGAGATTCTTTCCCGGCTTTTTGAACAAAGGGTGGCCGTCATCGGCCTGGGGGGTGTGGGTTCTTACGCCGTCGAAGCGTTGGCCCGGGCGGGCATCGGCCGTCTGCTCCTGGTGGACCACGATACGATCTGTCTTACCAATACCAACCGGCAAATTCACGCCCTGGAGGGAAATTACGGTAGACCCAAGGTTGAGGTGACAGCCGAAAGGGTGAAGGCCATAAATCCCGGGGCAAAAGTAGAGACCAGGCAGGAGTTTGCCGGGCCGGACAACATCCCTGCTCTCCTCGGCGGTGACCTTTCCTATGTAGTGGATGCGGTGGACAACGTTACAGCCAAGGTATCCCTCATCTGTTATTGCCGGGAAAAAGGGATCCCGCTCATTTCCTCAATGGGAACAGGAAACAAACTCAACCCCCTGGCTTTCCGGGTCGATGACATCAGCAAAACCCATACCTGTCCTCTGGCCCGGGCGGTCCGGCTTGCCCTGCGCAAGAAGGGGATAACCCATGGCGTAAAGGTGGTTTTTTCCACCGAAAAACCAATTAAACCCTCTCCGCCCTCTTCCGTACCCGGTACTGTCCCCTACCTGCCGGCCATTGCCGGTTTGCTCCTCGCGGGAGAAGTGATCCGGGATCTTGCGATGCTGGAGCGGAACAGGTAAACCTAAATCCTCACCGCCGCCACAGGAGTCCCGTCTTTTCCGTACAAAACGGCCATCACTTCCCCTTCGCAGGTTTTTTCCCGGTGAAAACTTGTCCCGTCGGTAAAAAACAGCTTTAAGCCACCATGGTTGAGTTCGGCCTTTTGCACAACCTTTCCTTCCAACATTTTCTCCAGTTCGCGGGGTTTCATCATCTCCCCTCCCGTCGGCCTGTGTTTTCCTCCTATATATAACATAAACAGAAAAGGATCAATTGGCGGCCAGAAAATCTTGCCTGCGTTCAGGGTTGTATCCCAGATTCCTGGAGATCAGCCCGGCCGTCTCCACGACCATGGGGAGAATTTCCTTAATGCGTTCTTCAGTAAACCGGTTAATGGGCCCTCCTACGCTTATTCCGGCGATGACTTCGCCTTTATCGTTATAGATCGGTGCGGCAATACTGGCGGAATCGGAAAACACCTCGCCCTTGCTTACCGCCCAACCTTGCTGCCGGATCCGGCGAAGTTTCTCCTTTAGTTTTTCAGGATTGGTGACAGTCTTGTCGGTAAATTTTTTAAGTCCCCGGGCAATGATCCGATCAATCTCTTCTTCGGGCAAATAAGCCATTAAAATCGTCCGCGAGGCTCCGGCATGAAGCGGTCCCCGGTCGCTAAGGCGGGTCCAGAGCCGGATGGGATGATCAGTATCGACCTTTTCTAAGTAGACGCCCTCCCCGTTAATCACCACAGTCAAGTGGACGGATTCGCCGCAACGGTCACGCAGTTGCTCCATATACGGTAAAGCAACGGCGGCCAGATCTATTTGGTCACGGGCCGCGTTTCCCAGTTCAATTAGTTTGTAGCCCAGAGTATAGGATTTGGTTTTGGGATCCTGGGCGACAAACCCCGCCCGTTCCAGAGCGGAAAGCCAGCGGTAAATGGTGGGTTTGGGGATTTCCACCTCCCGGGCCATCTCCGACAGTCTCCAGCGCGGTTTATCCGCAGTAAACAAGTCAAGAAGCTTTAAGGCTTTTTCGATGGTATTTTTGGTTTCCTCGGGACACAAAAAAATCCTCTCCTAATTTATTATACATAATATTCTTACAATTAGGATAATTCTACCTTGGTTTAAATTGTCCTTCTAGACAATAATTGCTTAACCATAACTTTAGAATAAGGGCTGTGTCGAACCGGGATCATAACCAAGTGCCTCCCGCCGGAAACCTTTAACCGGGCGCCACAGAAAAATTATCCCCCATGTGACATGCGACGGTAAAGGAAACGGGCCCGCCAGCCTTCGGCCAGGGCATCGGCCAAAGCCGCACAATCCAGCCCTTTCTCCATTCCCGCCAATAAAACCGGGGTCAGGGCACGAACCTCGTTATGGGGACCGGGAAGAGTGACAATCAGCATATGCTCGAGCCGGCCTACTCCGATCCTCACCCCGGGTTTAACATGCCTTCCCGTCCCCTCCTTAAAGTAAACCAGGTAACGGGTCTCCGCTTCGGGGTCCACCTTAAGAAGGGCTTCCACCGTACAATCTTTGCCTTCCGCTCCTACCCCGCCCGTCGTAATGGCCAAACCATAGCCTTCCACTGCCGCCCGGCGCAAAGCACCGGCAATTGCTTCCTGATCATCGGAAAGCACCCCCCCTTCCGGGCCAGATATTCCCGGGCCTGGAAAACCTCCATCAACCAGGGGGAATTGGTATCTTCGATTAAGCCGGCCGCCACTTCACTGCCGGTGGAAAAGATAACAACCCTTTTTTTAAGGCGTTGCACAAGTTCCTTATACATTTTGTTACTGCGGTTAAGAGCCTCTCCGGCCGTCTCCGGGTTACAGGAGATAAAACCTAAAATTCCCTCGGCATGGATCGTTGCCCCGTCGGACAGGGTGATGCCCGGCACGGAGGCGAGGGCGGCCAGTAATTCTTTTTCCCGGCCCAGAATTTGTTCCGCCTTGATCCTGTCGCACAATAAATCCAAGGTAACATGGTCGGTTCCGGCATCCACGACGAAAACTTTTTCCCGGGGCAACTGTAAAACATCAGCGACCACTGAGGCCAGAGCACCCAGGTTTACCTTGTTCAGAGTAATACCATAAAGCCAAAGCTCTTTTTTGCCAAACAAATTCAGTTCCATTTCTTTTCTTCCTTATCTAAAGATGCAAATGCTCGTTGCTCGTTGCTCGTTGCTGGTTACTCGTCGCTCGTCGCTGGTTACTCGTTGTTCGTTGCTCGTCGCTGGTTGCTCGATGCCCGAATGCTCGTTGTTCGTTACTCGTCGCTCGTCACGCCGCTCGCCGCTCGGCACTGGTCGCTCGTTGCTCGTCGCTAATCGCTCGTGACATCTACTCTACATGAATAACATCAAACTTCACTTTCAGCATCGGGGCATCAATGATGGCCGTGCCTATGTCAAGAATATCCGCACCGGCCCCGGCCAGCCCGGGAATATCCTCGATCTTGATATTGCCGGCAAAAGCTACTTTAACCCGATGGCGCAGGCCTTTCTCAGTCAGGGCGGCGACCACCCGGCGTAAATCCTCTTTTTCCCCGGTGTCTACCATAATGATCGAGGCGCCTGCCAGGACCGCCGTGACGGCCTCTTTTTCCACCGGTTTGTACTCGCCCCTGATCTGTACAACCCGGAGCCCTTCTTTTATTTTTCTTACCGCTGTCAAAGTTTCCTGCACGCCGCCGAAGATTCGCACATAATTTTTATCCAGGTAGATAAAGGAATCTTCGCTAATTCGGATTTTAATCCCGGTCTTCGCGACCAGCCTCCGGTATTCATGGCGGACTTCCAAGGGGAGCTTTTTCCAGGCGCCGGCAACCACTTCAATTTTACCGGCCGCCGCCTGCAAGGCGGCGCGGGCGGCGGTACAAATTCCGGAGGGCTTGGCAATCATCCCGATCAGGATCTCCTCGGCTTTCACCACGGCTTTCGGAGTTCCCGTAACCTGCAAAAGGGGTTGCCCCGGCCGGACTATGGTGTCGTCTTCCACCAGCAATTCACAGTGCAGCCCAAGCTCACGGGCAGCCTCAGCCGCTGGAGAAAGACGGGTTACCATCCCTTCCTCCTCGGCGATGAGGGCGGCGGTCACCTGTACACCGGCCACGCTGCGGAAAATCTCATCTCTAATGTCAGTTCTAAGGTCGGTGCCCATGTCTGGTAAACCCTCTCCTGAAACTATGAAGATACAGAAATACCGTACCAAGGATGGAAAAACAATTGCCGATTTGAAAAGCACGGGCGAGTCCAAAAAATTTGATTGTGTCAAGTAT
>JAZIHH010000030.1:0-2522 GCA_036678685.1 Bacillota bacterium | reverse complement strand
GCTCCGTCGGGTTCCAGACCGTAAATCAATGTCCCGGCACGGTAGATTGGGATGTACGAAGTATTGGTATAACTGCTGGAAAATCCCTGGTACGACCAGTCGTTCGCCGGGTTCCACGCCGGTTGCCAGCCGTTGAGATGAATGCTGAAATTGGCCTCAATCCGGCCGCCCGGAGCCAGTGCGTAGTTCCCCCAGTCCAACTCGAAGTAGTAGATGCGGTTCGCCGCATCGTAGGCGGTAAGCGGGGAGACGGTCACCCCGGCGCTGCTGTAATAGATATCGATCGTGACATGATCCGCCGAGTAGCCCGCGGCGTAGACCTCGGAAAGGTCCACAAAGTACCGGGCGGAGAGGTTGTTCAAAGCGGCGGTACTCTCGTTCCAGACGTTCATCCGGATGAGGGACTGGACGTTGGGATTCGACTCCTTGCGCGCCGGGCTTCCACCGTTACCTCCGGTTCCACCATTGAAGTCGGAGTGGGGGTCGGTTTTTGTGTCGGCGTTGGGGTCGGGGTCGGTCCCGGTGTCGTCGGAGTGGGTGTCGGTGTCGGTCCTGTTGTGGGCGTCGGGGTAGGAGTTGGCTCCGGTACGCTGGAAGGATACAATTGACTTTGGGGAATAACCGCCTTGGGTAAGGTTCCGGTGCTCCAGAGCAGACGGCAGACGGCATCTCCCCAGTCTTCATAAAATTCCAGTACTATATCATATTTTTCCCCAATCCGCAGCGGAATTGTTCCACTGCTTTCTCTAACCGCACCGTCGGTCCACTCGTTAATCAATAAATTGCCGTCAACCCATAATCTTACCCCGTCATCGTGTTGTACATAAAAGGTATAGACTTCACTTGATCTGGCTTGCACCTGTCCGGTCCACCGGACGGAAAACGCGTCATTCGGTACAAGGGAATGGGGTGATCCGCCGGCCCAATCAAAATCAACAACTGGGTCAATTCTGGTAAGGACCGGAGTTCCGGAAAGGTTCATATTATCGAAGTAATTGCCGGTTAACCCCGTCCCTGTTCCCGGTGGAGAAGTAGGAGCCGGTGATGGAGTCGGAGTGGGTGTCGGGGTCGGCGGCGGCGTACCTCCTGCGCCCCCGCGTTCAATATAGTATTTGCCGGCCAGTCCCAACAGGAACGAGGCGTTGTAGTCGATCGCCACTTCGGTGTAGACATACTGGTTAACATCATCAACATAACCATCACCTATATCGGGACCGCCGACCAGAGCGCCGACCAACCCGTTGGTTACCCCGTCCCGCCTGGGCTCATTGGCCCGGTGGTGTGGATGCTTGGGCGGGTTGTTCCCGTAACCTGTAACATATGAACTGTTCCGGGGGTTGGTCCCCAAACAGTAGTCGATAATCAGGTCGGCCATGTCGAGAAAATCATCATTACCAAAATGCTTGTAAACCAGGTAGGCCAGACCCGCTTCTATGGAAGCGTAACGCAAAACACCCCATGAATCCAGATACGGCAGGCCGTACGGGGTCTTTTGCAGTTCGTCCCGGAACCAGGTCAGGTTCCAGATAAGTCCGTTATAATACTTGGGGTGACCGGTTAATTTGGCCATCATCAACAAGTTGCCCAGGGTCACATCATCCCAGCAGTGGGTCCATCTTTTCTGGTAATTGTTGTCACCGTAGTCATTGGGTTCATCAAGCCAGGCGTCGACCGGGTCCAAATAGGACAGGTCGCCGGTTGCTTCCGCCAGCCAGACAGCGGCCCAGGCCAGGTCGTCAAAGTGAGAACTAGAGGGATAGAAACTTCCACCCCAGCCCCGTCCCAGGTAAGTCCGGCCGAAGTTATAAAGGCCGATTGCCGCCTGGAGGCACTGGTTGGCATAAGAACGATTAACATCCTTGTAGTTAAGGTACATTATAGCCAGGGCGGCCGAGGTTTGCCCGCATATGTCTGAAGCCGGCTGACTTGGAGTGGCCGTCCACACCGGACGCCCGCCGGTTTGAAGCTCAGGCGGACCCCAATATCCGTGGTCGATCCCTCCGTCCCCGACTCCGTAATGGAAGGTATACGGGCCGGTGTAACCCTTAAGGAAAAAGTCGGTAAAGTGCTTAAGAGTTTGCAGGGTTTTGGCGGTTATCCCCGCAGCGTCAAATTCCTCCCGGAACTCGTAGAGAGCCCATCCGAGGGTTGCGGCGGAAAAAGCCTGAGGAAGGCCGAATTTCACATGGTCGCCGGCATCATGAAAACCGCCGGTGAGGTCGACACCGACTTCAGCCCCGTCAGTGGTGTGACAGGGTCCCCGCCAGGGGAAGACATTGTTTACTCCGGCATCGGGCCCGCATTTATTGGCGTCAAAAAACCAAATGGCTTTTTCCATTACTTCCGCATAATTGTAAGCCAAACAAGCGTTTGTCAAGAACAAGACCAAACAAAGGGTCATGATGGTAAAGACAAGTTTTCTCATTATTCACTCCTCCTTTCTACAGAATATATTTCCCGGGCAAAAAGCCCGGGGATTTTGTGTTTTTCAAATTAACTATTGAATGCTGCAGGGCACTCCG
>JAZIHH010000029.1:0-5201 GCA_036678685.1 Bacillota bacterium | reverse complement strand
CGCTTTTAGGCTTACCGCGTAATCTGGCCGCGTGTGTTGCCTGGTGGGAAGAGAACAGACGAAGCAAGAACATCCGGCTTTTTGCGCTTGAGGATGAAAAGGGGCAGTTGATCGGCGATCTGGAACTGGCCCATATTTGCTGGGCGACGCGAGGCGGAACTGCGGATCCGGATTGGGGAAAAAAACTATTGGAACAAGGGTTACGGAACGCTGGCTTTGCAACAGATCAAGCGTTATGCCTTTGACGTGCTCGCGCTTGACCGCCTGTATCTCCGGGTGTACGCCTTTAACACCCGCGCAATCCGTTGCTACCAGAAGCTGGGTTTTAAGAAGAAGGCCGTTCTGAAGCGGAAGGACGACCGGAATTGGAAAGATATTTACCTGATGACGGTGGAAAAACCGGTGGCGGAAAGGGAAATGAGAAATAAAGATTTACCTTTTACAGCAGGAAATGGTAAAAGGATGTAGAAAAGAACTGGGGAAAGGAGGGGTGTTTTTGGCAGAAGATCGCATTCGGGTCGTGTTGGCTGATAACAACCGAGAGCTCTGTAAAGTGTTGGCCGAACATATTAAGCTCCAGGACGATATCGAGCTGGTGGGGATCGCGTATGATGGTTTACAGGCGATTGAACTGATTCAAGCCCACAAACCGGATCTTTTGATTCTGGACATCACCATGCCTTATTTGGACGGGATTGGCGTGATGGAGCGTTTGGCGGAGATGAACGATGCGCCGCAGTTGATTGTGCTGACCGCTTTTGAACAGGAGTAAATGGTGCAGCGGTTAATTGCGATGGGTGCGGTCTATTATATGGTTAAGCCCTTTGACACGGCAACACTCTTGGAACGGATCCGCCAATTCGGCCGCCACCAAGGAAATTATGTCCAGGAGAACCGGAATTATTATAATCCATTGCCCGTATCGGCGAAGAATTTTCCCCGTCAGCAACTGGAGCTGGAAGTGACCAAGGTCTTTCATGAAATGGGCGTGCCGGCCCATTTCCGGGGTTATGCGTATCTGCGGGATGCGATCATCATGGCCATCCAAGAGGAGGATATTCTCGGTAATATCACCAAAAACCTTTATCCGCGGATTGCGGAAAAATACAACTCCACGGCCAGTGGGGTGGAGTCCGCAATTCGGCATACCATTGAGATCGGCTGGGAGCGGGGTAATTGCGAATCGTTTAAGAAGATGTTTGGGACTGATCAATACCAGACGGATAAAGCACGCTTTCCGACGGCGGCCTCGTTCATCGCCAAAGTGGCCGACCGGATCCGGCTCCAATTACAGATTTCCGGCTGAGACCAGTAGTTATTATTTATTTTATACATACAGCGCCTCTTTTTCCATAAAACGCCCGTAGGAGGTTGTCACCTCGGTACGGGCTTTTTAAATTAATTGCGGACCCGGTGGGTATAATTTTAGAAGGAAAAGATTGCCGTGATGCGGAAAAGATCGTTGGCGTTATTTTGGGAAAGAGGAATGGGGGGACCGCTTGTTTGCAGATTATTGGTTTAAACCTGGAAGAAGTGGAAGCTTTGGTGCTTGAGCTTGGCGAACCCCGTTACCGGGCGCGGCAATTGTTGGATTGGGTTTATAAAAAGGGAATTGATGATTTTGGGCAAATGACTAATTTGCCCGCTCTTTTTCGTCACCGTCTTCAGGCCCGGGGGCTGACGGGCGGTGCCCTCACCTGGCTGGCGCGGCGGAAGCGGCTGATGGAACTAAAAAATATTTATTTCGTTTACCAGATGACCTCTGTGTGGAAGCTGTTTATATCCCGGAGGAAAAACGAAAGACGGTCTGTTTTTCCACCCAGGTCGGTTGTGCAGTGGGCTGCGCTTTTTGCGCCACCGGCCGGCAGGGTTTTCAGCGCAACTTGACGGCGGGCGAGATTGTTGACCAGGTGCGGCGGATCGGGTTGGACCAGCAAACCCGGATCTCCCATGCGGTGGCGATCGGGCCAAGGGGAGCCCTTGGCCAACTACGCGGCGACGGTAAAGGCACTTCGTCTTTTGAATGCCGATTACGGTCTCCAGATGGCCGCCCGGCATCTGACCATCTCCACCAGCGGGGTCGTCCCGGCGATTTACCGGCTGGCCGACGAGGGGCTTCAGCTTAACCTGGCTTTATCCCTTCACGCCACCAGTGATGAGTTACGTTCGCAACTGATCCCGCTGAACCGGACTTATTTGCCATGTGAACCTTATTCCGTATAACCCGGTGCCGGCGGCTCCTTACCGGCCGTCGCCCCTGCAGACCCGCCGGCGTTTCCTGGCTTTCTTAAGTGCACATGGGGTGGCGGCCAGCATCCGGCAAGAGCGCGGGGCAGAGGTCAATGCGGCCTGCGGCCAATTGCGGTCACATTTGAAACTGTAACTTATTTTTAATAGGAGATGTGTTATAATGAAGTTTAATCATTGGGTTTTACCCTGGGCGAAAGCCAGGGCAAAAACAAAACCTACACCGGTCCCCAAGGAAGATGACACCAAAGTTTTTGCCCGGATCAAGCCTTGTCGTGTTACCAGACCGGCCATGGCTTTGGTGGTGGTGGCCGGACCCGACCGGGGACGGGAGTTTCTGCTTGCTCCCATGAACGTGAAGATTGGCCGGCAAGCGCAAAGCCATATCCGCTTAAAAGACGCGAAGGTCTCGCGGGAACATGCGGTTTTGCAATACCAGGCCAAGAAACAAACTTTTCTGCTCAAGGATCTGGGCAGTACCAACGGTACTTTTTATAATAACTGCCGTATTAGCAGGATCTTGATCGCACCCTGCGGTGAAATCAGGCTGGGTGAGACGGTGTTGAAAGTAATTGCCCTTGGGCACAAGGACCTTCCGGAGCCGGCTGGAGTAGAATCCCGCTAAGGGCTGAGGGGAAGTAGCGAGGTGGGTAAAGTGAAGGTAGGAATGGCTTCCCATGTTGGTAAGGTAAGAGCGGTCAATGAGGACAGTATGGGCTGGAAGGGAACCCTTCTGGTTCTAGCCGATGGCATGGGCGGTCACCGGGCGGGTGAAGTGGCCAGCGCGTTAGTGGTGGAAAAGGTTTTGGCTTTGGATACCACCGAACCGGAGTTTAAAACGGCGCTCACCTCCGGTTTGAACCTGGCCAATCAGGACTTGTTGAATTACGCCAAGACGCACCAGTAATGTAAGGGGATGGGGACCACCGTGGTGGTGGTTCAGGTGGAAGCGGACCAGATTAATGTGGCCCATATCGGGGACAGCCGGGCTTACCTTTGGCGGGCCGGCCATTGTTTCCAACTGACGCGTGACCATTCTTTAGTGGCCGAACTCGTCCGTAGTGGCGGGATTACGGAAGATGAAGCCAAAAACCACCCGCAACGGAATGTCCTGACCCGGGCCCTGGGGACTGTCGGGCCGGCGGAACCGGAATACCGGGAATTTGCGGTACAGGCCGGTGACCGTCTGCTGTTGTGTTCCGACGGTCTGACAGTGATGCTATCCAACCGTGAAATTGAGGAGTTTCTCGGCCAGGGTGATTCGCCCCAGGAAGTGGCCGACTGCCTGGTGGCCGTGGCTAATGACCGGGGCGGGATCGATAACATTTCGGCCATTGTCGCTTTTCTCTAAAGGGTTGGTTTGAGGGCAGGAATTTAGCCGGTTGGTGGAGAAAAAACTTATTTAAAAAAGAATACCGGCGGTTAACCCGGCTTTCCGGTTTTGCTTTGTTTTTCTTTGTTATCTTGTATCTCGCCGGTGTGGGTGTTTTCTTTTAATTTGTAATTATTACTGGGGTTTTTCGGCCCATTGAGGTGAATTTGTTGATCGGACGTTTACTGGGCAACCGCTATAAAATTCTGGAATTGATCGGTGAAGGAGGAATGGCCTTAGTTTATAAGGCCGAATGCACCCTGCTGCAACGGGTGGTCGCCATTAAAATCTTGCGGGCGCAATTTTCGGCGGACCGGGAGTTTGTGGAACGGTTTCGCCGGGAAGCACAGGCCGCAGCCAGTCTTTCCCATCCCAATGTGGTTAACATCTTTGATGTGGGTCAGGAAGACGAGGATCCATTATATAGTCATGGAATATATCCCCGGCCGCAATTTAAAAGAAATCATCCAAGAGGAAGCGCCTTTTTCCTTAAATCGCGCCTTGCGGATTACTTTGCAGATTTGCGAAGCGTTGCGGCACGCCCATGAGCATAATATTGTGCACCGGGACATTAAACCCCATAATATTCTGATGACGGCGGACGGGACGGTGAAGGTCACCGACTTCGGGATTGCGCGTGCCGTGACGGCGAGTGGTTTTACGCAAACAGGGGTCGTTATGGGGTCGGTGCAGTATTTCTCACCCGAACAGGCGAAAGGGCTCCCGGTTGGGCCCCAGTCCGATCTGTACTCGTTAGGTTGTATCCTTTATGAGATGCTCACCGGGGAAGTGCCGTTTACGGGGGAAAGTCCCATTGCCATCGCCCTCAAGCACTTGCAGGAAGAGCCGCCTTTGTTGGGTTGGATTGCGGCCCGGCATCCGAAAAGCGTGGTTGATTTACTCAAACGAGCCCTGGCCAAAGATTTGGAGCAGCGTTACCCCTCGGCTTTGGTCTTCAGCCATGATTTGCAGGCGATTTTAGGTTTGCGGCCGGATGAAGCGGAATTTGAAGATTACCCCACCCAGATTCTCGATTTTACGCTGGAGCATGAAAACCTGACCGCGGACGAACCGGGCCCAAAAGAAAAAAGAAGTTTTAGGCAGTCTTTGCAAAACCTGGGGATTGTTTTGCTCTCGCTCTTTATTGCGCTGGGTTTGGCTGGTCTGGGGTATCTGTATTTGATTCCACCCCGGGCGGAAGTAACGGTGCCTAATTTTGTCGGTTTTGAGTTCAGCGCCGCCGAACGCCTCGCACAGGAGAATGGTTTAAAGTTAAATGTGGTGAAGAGAGAACCGGATGATGTGGTCCAGCCGGATGGTGTTCTTTCCCAGGTGCCCAAAGCCGGGATGGTTGTCCGGCGTGGGCGGGTGATTGATGTGGTTTTGAGTTCCGGCATCGAAACGGTGATCGTTCCGGATTTAACCGGAAAGACGTTGACGGAAGCCGAAATTCTGCTGGACCAAGCCGGCTTGAAAAGAGGCGACGTTTACGCCGAGAGCAACAAGAACGTGCCCAAGGACCGGATTGTGCGGCAGAAGCCAGCCCCCAACACCAAGATCCAGAAGGGGGCGGCGGTTGACA
>JAZIHH010000028.1:0-155763 GCA_036678685.1 Bacillota bacterium | reverse complement strand
ATGTGGATTAACCCCCGTTCAACGTCAATATCCTTAATCTTAAGGTTAACAACCTCACTAAGACGAAGCCCGGAGGAGTATGTCAAGAGAATGATAGCTCTGTGTTTTAAATTTTTGACGGCTTTAAGAATTGCCCAAAACTCTTCCATATTTATAACATTCGGTAGTTTCTTTTCTCTCTTAGGACGGGGTAAATTAAAAACAATTTCAGACTTGCCAAGTATACGGCTAAAAAAAAGTTTTAATGCGCTTACTGTCTGATTGATAAAGGAGTGTGAGCATTTCTTATTCAATAAAAACAACAGGTATTCTTTGATATGTTTTTCTTCTGTTCTATTTGGAGGTACCCCGATAAATCTAGCAAAACGTTTTACATGTCCAACATATGCCTTACGGGTCTCCGGACTGTATCCGCGGAGCTTAAGGTCTTCCTCAAACATTCTAATGGTATTTTCCCAGGAGGATAAAGGTATATATTTTGAAACCAAAGGTATCGCTGAATCATCAATCTCAAGCTCCGTTTTTGAAAAAACAGAAAAAAACTTTATAACCGCCTCCCTGGTACTATAGATGCTCCAAACTTTCTCCTGAGGGTGCCACCGGTGTCCGGGAACTGTTTTGATTTTTTCCACCAATTCCGGTGAATAAGGAAACATTATGATTAGTCTATTTTCACTGAATTTAACTTTGATACTCATAACTTACCATCCCGGGTGTAATAAAATCTTTTACACTTCGATCATATATATTTTTTAGTATTTTGTAATATTCTTCATAAACTTTATTTTTCCTGCCATAAACCGGCAAGATATCCCAGATGAAATTTTGGCTTTCTCCCTATTGCCCCGTCGACAACCCCGTTTTCGCCTAGTCCTGCACGTCTTTTTAAATTCACCGGTACTGAGTATCATCTATCATCTCTTTTGCGCGTACCCTCGCATGGGGTTTTTGACGGGTACTTCGTCACTTTATTCTCGCTTCAGCAAAAGCTTTAATCCGCGAAGAAATCTGCCGTTCGCCGTCGCCAGCAGATCTTTGGCTACATTGTCTTTCATCCCGCCGGAAATCTGTATGTTGCGCAGTGGGCCTCCTACACTGGACTCCATAATCATCCGGTACTCCGGCGTGCCGGGCTTTGCCTTCTTGGAAATGTTCTTTTTCACGCTCCAATACAAGAACCGCATGACCAGTGAATGGTCTTTCATATCCGCGATCGTATCGTTCTTGGTGAACTTCCCTTTTTGCGGGGTATAGGGTACGTACTTCCGGCCGAGCATTCTCTCCCATTGCTCCAAGGACGGGGAGCCGGCCGGTTTTTCATACCACGAACCTGGCTGCCAATCGGGGACCGGGAAATCTTCGTCGGCTTTTTCAATAGTCCCGGCTTCTGTCAGTTGGTCGGGGTTACCGCCCACAAGAATCCTGTATGTGCCTTTTGGTGCCTTCCAGCCATCATCCCAAATAGCGAAGCAGCGTTCATCCAGGTCAAAACTGACCTCCCTGCTCTCGCCCGGCTGGAGATGGACTTTTGCAAAACGTTTCAATTCCCGGACCGGGCGGTGGATCCCGTCCTGCGGCGGGGCGAGATAGAGCTCTACCACTTCCGCGCCGGCGCAGCTGCCGGTGTTTGTCACCGTGACACGAACTGTTTCCCCGCCCGTATGCTTTTCGATGCGCCCGTTGGTGTAGGCAAACTCCGTGTAACTCAAGCCATAACCGAACTTCCAGCGGACAGGGACATTGGCTTTGTCGTAATAACGGTAGCCGACGTAAACCCCCTCCCGGTACTGGCCGTCCCGCTGGGGGTAATAAGCCGCCGACGGGCAGTCTTCATATCTTAACGGCCAGGTTTCGGCCAGCCTACCGCAGGGGTTTGCCAAACCGTACAGCAGGTTTTTTGCTGCTTCGCCGCCGGCCTGGCCCGGCAGGCCCATATACAAGATGGCTTTCACCTTGTCGGCCCATGGCGTCTCCACCGGTGCGCCGCAGAAGAGCACGACCACGGTGTTGGGGTTCTTCGCCGCCGTCTCCTCGATGAGTTTCACTTCTTCCGGCGGCATCTTTATATGATCCCTGTCAAAGCCCTCGCCCTCGTATTCGGGGGGCAGTCCGGTGAAGACCACTACCACATCCGCTTCTTCCACACTTACGTTGCTTTTCAGAACATCGGCGGGGTGGATCAGCTTGGTCGGGTTGACATGACTCGATCCTGCCCCCTGGTACCGCATGGTCTCAGCCAATCTGCCAACAACGGCGATTTTCTGGCCTTCTTTCAGGGGCAAAATGTTATCCTCGTTTTTGAGCAGGACCGCGCTTTGCTCGGCGGCGATCCGCGCCAGTTCATGGTGGGCCTCGTAGTCACAGGAGGCCTTGTTTTTCAAGGCTTCCGCCGCCCCCTGCACCAGTTTTATAACCCGCTGGACGCTCCGGTCGATGTCGGCTTCATCCAGTTCGCCGCGGGTAACAGCGGCCATGACATCCTCTGCCATGTAGTTGCTCCCGCCGGACATGTTCAGGTCGCAGCCGGCCCGGAAAGCCGCGATCCGGTCGTTCATGGCGCCCCAGTCGGTCATACCCAGGCCGTCAAAACCCCATTCGTCCCGCAAAATACGGGTGAGCAGTTCCTCGTTGTCGCTGCAGTAGGTACCGTTGATTTTGTTGTAGGCGCACATGACGGTCTTCGGTTTTCCTTCACGCACGGCAATTTCAAAAGCAGTCAGGTAAATCTCCCGCAGCGTCCGCTCATCGAGGATGGAATCGGAGACAAAACGCTTGTACTCCTGGTTGTTGTCGGCAAAATGTTTGAGGCAGGCGCCAACGCCGTTTTTCTGCAAGTTCCTGACGAAACTAGCCGCCAGTTTCCCGGCAAGATAGGGGTCTTCGGAGAAGTACTCAAAGTTCCGGCCGCACAAAGGGTTGCGTTTGATGTTCAGCCCGGGGCCCAGGACTACGCCGACGCCCTGGTCCGCCGCTTCTTCGCCAATCGCCGCGCCGATCTTGCCAAGCAGCTCCACATCCCAACTGCAGGCGGTTGTTACCGCCGTCGGGAAGCAGGTGGCCGGGCGCGACTCGTTAATACCCATCGCGCCGTGGTGGTCCTCCTGTTTGCGCAGGCCGTGGGGCCCGTCGCACATGAACATGGATGGGATCCCGTATTGGGGGAAGTCCCTGGTCTCCCAGCAATTTTTCCCATCGCACAGGGTGATCTTCTCTGCAAGCGTCATTTTCTTTGTCATGTAATGCTTACCCCCTATTATGTTCTAGCTAATAATCTTTGTGGCATTCTCCTTCAGTTCATTGATGATCCGGACAAACTCCTTTTGCAGCTTGTGGTCGAATAACTGGATAAAGCTCCGCGGTTTGTCAAAGGGCGGTTTGGTAAGTTCAGCCGCACTCTCTAGATAACCGTTCTGGACAATGTAGTCAATGACTTTATCGACAAAGGCAATTTGGTCGGCATTAAGGTTTTGCTCGTTGATGAAGGAGGAAAAGGCTTCGTAGGCAGCATCCCGCTCCATCTTGGCGATCCTCCGCACCAGGAGCCCAAAGGGGGTATTCTTGAAGCTCCGTTCATAATCCTCTTTGGTCCCCAGTTCGCCCGTGAAAATCCTCTCTAACATCTTGTAGTCGGTTTCTGTCAAAGGTATGTTGTTCCGTAATTTATAGATGGCGATGTTATCCTTATTCTCTTCAATATACTTGTTTACTTTCAGTTTGTATTCCTGGAGGTCATAGTCGATCCGGAAATCCTCGCCCACCGTCCGTTCAAGCTCCTCATCTTGTAGATTGGTATAGATAAGAACCGGTGGTTCCTGATCAATAAACTTCATCAGTTCCCGGAGTTCCACCCGGATCTTTTCCAACCGTAAAAGATCTGCTTCCTCCCAGAACTCCTCCGCCATTACTTCCTGGAGAAGGGAGATTTTTGTTTTAACCTGCGGTATACTGGTCTTCTTTAACAACAGGGAAGCCCGGTCCATAACATTCCGCTTCAGGGCTTTGAGATTACGCCTCCCTTCCAACTGCGCCAGCATCAGGCCGTACATTACATTATCAAACTCCAGCGCCCGGTCGTCGTTGTCAACGGTTGTGACCAGGTCGGCCAGGTTGCTAATGATTTCACTCTTATCCTGCTCGGAAAGGCAGGCAAAGGCTGCTTCCTGGTTGTATTTATCCACATACTTCCGTTTCATCCGCACATCGATTCTTTCCGGGGACAACCTGGCGATCTCTCCTATTACTTCGGCTACGAGCGCGCGGCGCCAGGCTTGGTATTCTTCATCCATGAAAGCCGCATCCTGCAGGTGGAAGATGAGTTGAATCCGCTTGGCAAAGACCCTGGCCGTGGTCGAAGGGCTCACCGCCGCTTCAATCCCCTGTTGATGCTCACGGAAAAACTCGAAATTACCCAGGTAGTCGAAGATATAAAAACACTCTTTGTGTTTGCCCGGGCCGAACAAATCCGTCCGGGTCCTGGTCCCCCGCCCGATCATCTGCCAGAACTTGATTTTCGAGCGGACCCGTTTGAAGAAGACCAGGTTGACGATTTCCGGGACATCAATCCCGGTATCCAGCATATCAACGGAGACGGCGATATAGGGTTCTTTCTCCGGGTCCTTAAACTGCAGGATTAAATCCTGCACGTAATCGTCGTCACAGACCACCCGGCGGCAGAATGTCCCTTTGTACTCCGGGTAGAGGGCGTTGAACCGGTCGACAATAAACTGGGCATGGTTCTTGTTCTGCGCAAAGATGATCGTCTTCCCCACCCGGTTGCCGCTGCTGTCCCGTAAGCCGTTGGTCATCAGGTCATTGATCACGCGATCCACTGTATCCTGGTCAAAAATGAACTCATTAATCTCCGACGGCAGGATCTCTTCTGGCATCTCGCCGTCCTCGTCGGTGAAGTCCTCCTCGTATCTTTCTTTATCTTCCGGCGAAAGGTCGTCATAGGTAATCCCGTGGGTCAGGAACTTGGTCTTGACTTCGATATTGTAGTAGGGGACCAGGACCTTGTCTTTATAAACAGCGGTTTCGTAATCATAGGCAAAGGTCGGCACACCCTTCTCCGCCTCAAAAAATTCATAGGTGCTTTTGTGTACATCCTCCCGGGGCGTGGCGGTCAGACCCACCATATAGGCGTCGAAATAGTCGAAGATCGCCTTGTACTTCTGGAAGATACTGCGGTGACTCTCGTCCACGATGATCAAGTCAAAATGGGCCGGGGAAAAAACGCAACCGCCGTTCTCATTCCGCACATTGTTAATGGTATTCAGCATGGTGGGATAGGTGGAGAAGACAACCCGGGCATTGCGGTCGTCTTTGTTGGATAAGAGGTTACAGAGGGACATATCGGGAAGGAGGTTCTTAAAGACATCCTTCGCCTGGTGCACCAGGGCGGTCCGGTCGGCCAGGAAGAGGGTGTTCGTAACATAGCCGCCCCGGGAGAGGACATCGGTCAGGCTCACCGCTGTCCTGGTTTTCCCGGTGCCCGTCGCCATCACCAAAAGCGCCTTCCGGTGGCCCTTTTCAAAATGGTCGCAGACCGCCCGCACCGCCTGTTTTTGATAATAGCGGTCGGTAATCCGGTCGTCAATCGGGATCGTGCTCAACTTCTTCCGGGAGGTCCGCCGGTTAATCAGCCTTTGCAAGTCATCCCGGGAGAAAACACTGCTGACCCGGCGCTGCGGCCCGGTCCGGTCATCCCAGATAAAATAGTCGTAACCATTGGTATTAAAGATAATCGGCCGGCGCCCGGTCATCTTTTCAAGACAATCGGCGTATAGCAGGGCCTGGTGGGTCCCCTGTCGGGCATCCTTAAAGGTCCGTTTGGCTTCGATTATAGCTAGGGGCAGCCCGTCTTTCCCCCAGAGGACATAATCGACAAAGCCTTCCCCGGAGCCGGACTCCGGCGGCATCCCAAACACCCGCATCTCCTCTTCGACACAGTCCCTCCGGTCGGTCTGGGAGAAACGCCAGCCCAGAAGCTTCAGATCCACATCAATGTACTTCTTCCGCGTGGTAAACTCCGACAGGTCCTCCGGGGTAAATACCCTTTCCGCTTTGTACTTTTCCTTATAAGCTGTGAGCTCTGCGCTCTTTTCCCGGAGTTCCGCCAGAAGCCTGGCGATCTCTTTATCCTTTTCATCAATGAGTTGTTCCGTTTGCTCTTTGAAACGTTGGAATTCCGCTGTTAACCGCGCCTCAATCTCACGGGCTGCTTCCAGGTCACCGGCGGTTTCCGGGATCAGCCTTTCGTCAAATCTCCGCTCCTGATAATCCTCGCCGTAACAGTAATCAATCCATTGTATAAACTCAAACAAGATGGCCAGGGAAAGCACAGCGTCATTCCGGGTGATAACTCTCCCCGTATGGACCGCCAGGTTCCCCACTTTGATAATATACTGTAGCTTCGGCCAGGTCGCCGGGTCAACCGCATAGCGGAAGCTTTCTTCGTGAACCAATGCCTGCAGGTGATTCCTGTACGGCATCTTCATAGTGTTATCAGCCGAATAGACCCATTTCACCGCCAGCTCAAAGGCCTTCCTGCTCCCAACCGCAGACATGGCCGGCGAAACAGGCAATACCTTCTCCGCCTCAATACAAGCCGTGGCAAAAAGACGATAAGCGGGTATGCTTTTCAGAAACTCAAAATTGCCGGCCATGGGATCACCTGCCTAATCAAAATACTCGCTCATTAGGCTCTTGAAAAGGTGCTCGCTCTCGGCAATGGCTTGCTTGACCAGGGCTTTTTGTTCTTCGATTTTGGTGACGATGTTGGCGAATTTGGTTTGGAGATCGAGGGGTGGACATAAAACTAAAAACTCCTTAAGCTGTTTGGAATTTATCGTTGCAATCCCGGTTGTTTGTTTTGCTGATTTTAAGAAATATCTTTTTCCATAATCGCTACCTATTAATTTTGATACATAGGGTTTCCTGAATAATTCCCAAACCCGCATGAATAAAGGAAAAAACTCAAAAAAGTAGCAGGAAAAATGCAAGGAAAAGCAGAACTTTGATGCAAAACCCTTGCATTTGGAGTGACTGCCATGTACCGTAAAACTGAACGCCAACTTCCATTGGAAGACTTCTATCTCCCGTTTAGTGGTGAACTCGATCCAGAGAATCGATGGGTCAAGCTGTCAAAGATCATCCCCTGGGATGTCATTGAAGAGAAATACGCCTCGTTGTTTGCAAAAAGCCAAGGCGCTCCGGCCAAGCCGGTGAGAATGGCCCTTGGCGCCCTAATAATCAAAGAGACCTTAGGCCTCTCCGATGAAGAGTTAGTGAACCAGTTGACAGAAAACCCATATCTCCAATACTTTATCGGGCTTCCGGAATTTCAAAAGAAGGCTCCGTTTGACGCTTCGATGATGGTTCATTTCCGCAAACGCTTAAGCGGTCCAATCATGCAAGAGATTAATGAGCTCATCTGTTTAGAGAAGAAACCGAAAAAACCGGATGACCATGGTCCTGATGACAAGAATGGCCCGGGAGGAGATTCCGGCAAGAAGAACAGGGGCCGGCTTATTATCGACGCAACATGTGCACCGGCGGATATTCGTTATCCGACCGATCTATCACTGCTTAATGAAGCCCGTGAAAAGCTGGAGATGATCATTGATACACTGTATGAGCCTTTCAAAGGACAAATGCTCAAGCCGCGCACTTACAGGCGTAACGCCAGAAAGGATTATCTTTCTCAAGCAAAAGCTAAAAAGCATCACAAGAAGGCGCTTCGGAAAGCCGTTGGTAAGCAATTACGCTACGTGGCACGGGATATCAGGATCGTGAAAGACCTTTTAGGCATGGACGGGCACGGTAAGCTTAATCAAAAACAGGAACGGGACTTCCAGACTATTCAAAAGCTTTATGAGCAACAACAAGCCATGTATGAGCAAAAGGCCAACCAAATTGAAGATCGGATCGTCAGTATCAGTCAACCGCACATCCGTCCTATTGTCCGGGGAAAAGCCCGCGCACAAACGGAGTTTGGTGCAAAAGTAGTCGCAAGCCTCGTTGGCGGCTTTGCTTTTGTAGAAAAACTGGACTGGAACAATTTCAACGAAGGAACTCTTTTGATCGAAAGCATTGAAAGGTATCGAAAGCGCTACGGTTATTACCCCAAAGTAGTCTGTGCGGACAAAATCTTTAGAAACCGAAAAAACCTTGAGTTTTGCAAAGAAAACGGAATCCGCCTAAGCGGGCCGCGGCTGGGACGGCCGAATATCAAAAAACTCAAAAGTCAGAAACGAATAGAGCAGATGGATAATCGAATACGGAACCAGATAGAAGGCAAGTTTGGAGAAGGAAAACGGTGCTACGGTTTAGGTTGTATAATGGCTAAACTCCAAGAGACCAGTGAATGCGTTATTCATCTGCAATTCTTGGTGATGAACTTGCAAAGGAAGCTACAGCTTCTTTTTGTCCGTTTTTTCCTTGCGAGATTTGAGTTGTCAATGTACGGTTTTGTGGCCAATTTTGCCGTCAATTAGGACTTTTTCAGGAAACCCTACATATTCAGGGTTTAAAATATCTTTATCAACTCTAACACGGAAGATATGGTTTTGGTGAATACAATCAGGAATTTCTTCATACCAAACCGAACCTCTACCCAACTTATCGGGGTCGCCACCTTCCGTTAATAGAATGTCTCCTCTCTGGAGCTTATATTTAACTTTATCTTCTGGCAATACATCTATAGTTTTAATATCACTTATATCGATATAACCATCTTGTACGTTGGCAACACGTAAATAAGGAACATTGACAACTTCTTTCCCGGTTAAATCTCTACCTTTGGTGACCCCTGATACAATTTCTGCACACTTTTGAAGAGGTTTTACGTCCCATCCCTTTTCGTTGAGTACAGGATCCCCAAACATCTCATAAAAAACTACCTTAATCAAATAATCAAGTTCTGCAAGCTGTTTTTTATGGCCATCAATTATTTCTTGGGTTTTATCTAGGGTGTTGGCGATGTATTTTTGGATGTTGAGGGGAGGTAGTGGTATGTTAATCCCTTCTACGATTTCTTTAGAAATCTCTTTAAACGTTGCTCCTCGACCTAACGAGTTTAAATATTCTGTTTTTCCTTTTAAAAACCAGAGTAAGTATTTATTATATATCCTTTCTCCACAAACTAAATTTTTAAACCCCTGATTACAATACATAACACGCCCTGTTATTGCCACTTTACCTATTGGTGCTCTAGAAGACAATAATACAGTTCCTATCGACAACGGTTTTAAACCAGTATCTTTTACTGCTAAATCAGTAATTTTTCTAATTGTATCGTTAATTACAACTACATCATCGGACAATTCTGCAGATGTTACCCAACAGTTATTACCGTTCCAATATTCTTCAACTGATGTCTTAGGGGTTGAACCACTAACAACGGTTGCCACATCCCCCAACCTCACCAGTGGCCACTTACCCATTCTTCAACAGCCCCCTCAACTCTTCCATCTTGGTGCTTATATCCAAAGCCAGTTGGTCCAGGCGGGCCATGATGACTTCCGGCTTGTCGTACTCCACTTTTTCGTACTCAATCTCTTTGTAACGGTTGATGGAGAGGTCGTAATCATTCTCTTTGATCTCCTCTTTGTCCACCAGGAAACTTTGTTCAGTGCGTTTCCGTTTGATTTCTCCTTCGAGGTTGTGAAATCTGGCGATAATATCGGGAATATCCCCTTCATGGCCTAAGTCGGTCCGTTTATCGTCCAAGGAATAACCGTCGGACTTCATATCATAAAACCAAACTTTATCTGTGCCGCCGGCGTCAGTCTTGGTAAAGACCAACACTGCTGTAGAAACACCGGCGTATGGTTTGAACACCCCGCTAGGCATGGAGATGACGGCCTGGAGGTGTTGGTTTTCCACCAATTCCTGCCGCAGGGCTTTATGGGCTCGGGTGGTGCCGAATAAAACCCCGTCCGGCACAATACAGGCACACCGGCCGCCTCTTCTTAACATCCGGAGGAAAAGGGCGACAAATAGTAGTTCCGTCTTTTTGGTATTACAGACTTTTTTCAGTTTATCATGAATGCTCTCCGCGTCGATCGTCCCGGTGAAGGGCGGATTCGCCAAGATAAGGGTAAACTTGTCCTCAATATTATTCTGTTTGGAAACGCTGTCAGCATAGCTAATATGGGGATTTGTCACGGAATGAAGCATCAAGTTCATAGCGGACAAACGCAGCATCGTCCGGTCGGTGTCAAACCCGGTAAACATCTCCCCGGTAAACCGCTCCCATTGTTCCGGCGTCATTATTTTCTCGTATTTTCTCCTAATATACTCGGCAGCGGAAACCAGGAAACCGGCGGTACCACAGGCCGGGTCACAGATCAGGTCGTCAGGTGTCGGCTCTACCAGCTCCACCATCATGTCCCGGATATGCTTCGGGGTCCGAAATTGCCCATTTATCCCAGCTTGGTTCAATTTGCTGAGTATATATTCATATAGATCCCCAAGCGTATCCTTGTCCTTGATATTACGCTCATAGAGTTCTTCCAACCCGGTAATGACCTTCTGCAGCACCTGTGGAGTGGGTAAAAGGAAGAGTGCGTCCTCCATATACCTAGAAAAGGCGGACTCCGCATCCCCGTTCAAAGACTTAATGAAAGGAAAGACCTCATCCCTGATGAGCTTAAAAATATCCCGTGCATCCTTGTCTTTAAACTTGGACCAGCGCATGGCTTGTCCTTCCGGGGTTTGCGGGAAAATCTTTTGCACTTCCACTCCCGCCGCTTCCAGGCTCTCGTTCTCGATCTCCTTTTCATCTAGAGCACGGATAAACATCAAGTAGGTCAACTGCTCTATTACAGTCAACGGCTGGGTGATTCCCCCCGCCCAGATGTCGGTCCATATTTTATCGATCTTATTCTTGATCGCACCGGTAATCATTGCTACATCTCCTCTAAGCTGTCTTTATCTTTTAGGTATAGATGTATTTAATTTTAGTAATATTCGCTTTTCTTTGGGGATTTTCCTGCCCTTGCCGTGTTTTCCGGACTTTTCTACAGATAAGATTAATGTTTCAAACCAACACTTAAAAATAACCTCCTCACCCAAGCTCTGTACTCAAGTGAGGAGGTAGTGACCGCTAGAGATACAGCGCTTTTACCCCGGCGCGCCGGGGAGCATGACTACTTAATGATTACATCCGCTTTATCTTTAATCCGTTCAGTTTTGAAGTACTGCTCTTCCATGGGAATCCATTGGGCCGCGAAGACCTCTGCCATCTCAGGGCCGTTTCTTTTAACAATCCTCCTCCTCTGTTCCTCAGGGGAGATATCGCAGAAAATCCGGCAGTCCATGTAGTCGCCAAAGGCCGGATGACAGCTGTAGGAACCCTCGACAATCCGCCAGGAACTGTTTTGGACGAGGCGAATCTTGCCATAGTCCATAATCCCGCAGTCAAACCGGCGGTAGGAAAAGCTCCCGTTCTTCTTGAGATACGGCAGGACCTCGGCGCGGAAACGCTCGTAATGGACATTCCCGCCGCTTTCCGCCAGCCTTTCCGCGGTGCGCAATTCCGCCGGGAGGAAGAAGTCATCCATCGGGATGACCTCTGCCGCCAGCACCCGGGCGAGGAGGGCGGCAAGCGTGGTCTTGCCCGCCGCCGCCCGGCCGTCGATAGCGATGACTTTCGGCACAGCCTGCTTCTGGATGGTTTGCTCCTGGACGGCCTGCTTTTGGAGGTCTTGCTCCTGAATCGTGGCGAGTTTTTGCAAAACCGGCAGGAGCTTCTCATACTCCCTTTTGACAATGCGGTAAGCCGGTTGCTCCCTTAACCGGTACTCCTCGCTGTGGTGAACCGGCCGCACCCCGCCCGCCAGATACTCCTCCAGATACCTGCGCCAGGCTGCGCCGGGAAAAGGGAGGAGACCCCGATCCGCGCAGGCGGTCACAGTCGCCAGGTTCTCCGTAAAGAGCGTCTCCCCCTTTTTCCTCTTTTCCGGTGGAGAATTATCCGGCACGGAATTATCCTGCGCAAAGTTTTTGGGCACAGAATTACCCGGCGTAGAATTAACCGGCGTCGAATGCCAAAACATACGGAAAAGCCATTCCGGCGGCAGCTGCCGGTGTTTCCAGGCGGCCAGGTTACAGCGGCTGTATTCAGCGGAGATTGGCTCGAAGACCTCTATCCTCCGCGGCGGGGTCTGCGCAAACTCGGCCAACAGGTTAGCGCGGGCTTGCGCCGGATCCGTCAAAAGATGCTCGCCGCCAAAAGCCGCTTGAAAGCATAGCTTTACCGCATCCTGTGGCGTCATACCGGGGTGCTGTGCCGCCTGGTATTTCAGGTAGCCGGCAAAGGTTGCGTTCCCCATTGTCTTCCTCGTTGCTTCAGTCCTGCGCAGGATACCACTCCGGGATCAGCTTCGCCTTCATCAAGGCGGCAACAACAGCCGGCACGATCACGAGCTGGAGGATTATCCCGGGCCAGGTCATCACAAAGTAGCTGGTGGTCCAGGCGGCTAAAGTGTAGCTTCCGGGAGCGAAAATCAGTGCCCTGGCGATCCCGGCGACAATACGCCCGGCCAGGAGCGCCACCATCAAACTGATGTAGAGGTCGGCATAGAGTTTTTTCGTGCGGACCAACTTAATCATGACTCCGCAAACCAGCCCGTAAGCGGCAAGCTCAACCATCATCGGCGGCAAATAGGCTACCGGCGGCATTCCCGTGATCAGGGTGGAGAGTAGGGGACCGGCCAGCCCGCAAAGGAGACCATAAGACCATCCACAGATGAGTCCGCATAGCAGAACAGGAATGTGCATCGGGCTGAAAAGAATGCCCCCGTTCGGAATGGCGTGGAACGCCATGGGCAGGACGACACAGAGTCCGATGCAGATTGCGGTGATAATCGAAAGTTTCACAGAAGACATCTTTGTCATTGTCTTACCTCCCAACTAATTGGTAATTGTATTGTAATGAGGCACAAGGCCATATTACGGCAACAAGAAAAATTGGAGCAGGCAGATGAAAGCACAGACCGTCAAGGCGCTGTAATCGGACGCCGCCAGGGGTTCTTTCTCGCGTTTGGTACGGTTTTTGGCATTGCGATAGCCGCGTGCCTCCATCGCCAGAGATAACTCCTCCGCCCGCCGGAAAGCGGAGATGAAAATCGGTACCACCAGGGGAAGAAAACTTGCCGCCCGTTCCGAAAGCTTCCTACTTTCAAACCTGGCGCCTCTGGCGGTTTGGGCCATTTTGATTAATTCCGCCTCCTCCATTAAAATGGGGATAAACTGCAGGGCCACGCTGAGGATCATGGCCACCTCTTCGGTGGGGACACCGATGAACTTTAACGGTTTGCCCAGGCTCTCCAGGGCCGCGGTGACCTGGGTGGGCAAGGTGGTCATGGTCAAGAGATTACCAAGGATGAGAATGAGGACCACATTGGTCACCACCCGGAAGCCCTGCTTAATTCCGCCATACGAGAGCCGGAAAATCCCCCAGGAGGCCAAGACGTCTTCCCCGCCAAAAAACAAGGCGTTCATCAGCAAAATTACCAGTAGGAACCAGGAGATGCGGCGGACCGGGGCAACCGCGCAGCGCAGCGGCAACCTGGAAAACAGAATGAGCAGGGCAAGCACGGCCAGCACCAGGGCGTAGCCCCAAAGGGACGAGGCGCCAATGACGGCGGCCATGAGGATGAAAAAACAGAGAATTTTTACCCTGGCATCGAGTTGGTGGAGGAGGGAATGGCCCGGGATATATTGGCCGGTGGGAAGACTCCTCATCCCCTGCCACCTCCGGCCAGTTCCTGCTTTAAGGCGGAAAGCAAGTCGTCGTAGGTGACGATCGCCGGCGAGAGGGCCAGCTTGCCTCCAGCGGCGAGCAGAGTGACGATTCTTTGTGCTTTGGTTTGGGCCAGGACCCCGGTCTTCCTTTGCTTGAGGCGGGCGAAAACCTCCCTGGTCGGTCCGGAATCAACCAGCCGGCCTTTCTCCAGCACCAGGAGGTGCCTGGTGTACTCCGCCAGGGCCTCCATGTTATGGGAGACCATGATGATGGTGGTCCCCGTCTGATTCATTTGCTTGACAAACTGCAAAAAGTTTTCCCGGCCGCACGGGTCAAGCCCGGCGATGGGCTCATCAAAAATCAGGATTTGCGGTTTGGTCACGATCACCCCGGCAATGGCGACCCGCCGTTTTTCCCCCCCGGAAAGGGCCAGCGGCGATTGGTCCCGGATTTTTTCAAAGTCAAAACCCATGGTTTCAAGGGCCCACCGGACGCGGGCCGTTACCTTCCGGCGGCTCAAACCGCTATATTTCAAGCCAAAGGCCACATCCTTCTCCACCGTGGCGGCAAAGAGCTGATACTCCGGGTATTGAAACACCACCCCCACCCTCTGCCTTAAGCTGCTCTTGTCATAGCCTTTGGCGTTGATATCTTCGCCGTTGACATAGACCCGCCCGCCGGTGGGCGCGCGCAGCCCGGCCATCAATTGAACCAAGGTGGTTTTGCCGCTGCCGGTAGGTCCCATGATCCCGGTAAAGTCGCCGGTTTCGATGGTAAAAGAGATATTTTTGAGGGCCTCGACGGTCTCCCCCGCGTACTGCCGGTATGAATAGCTCACATTTTCGATCTTAATTGCCATATCTCCTCGACAAGCTCCTCTTCCGTTAGTGGACAGCGGTTTAAACAGATACCCGCTTGCCGCAGGTCATAGTAGAGACGCACCGGCAGGGGCGGAATCATCTCCGCCTCCTTCATGAGCTCAAGGTTGGTCAGAACCGCTTGCGGGCTTCCGCACGCCAAAATCCTGCCCTTATGCATCAAGATGACTTTGTCGGCGGCCGTCGCTTCCTCCACAAAGTGGGTTATGGCGATGATTGTTTTTCCCGCCCGGTGCAGTTTATGCATGATCTTGATCACTTCTTGCCGGCCGCCGGGGTCCAGCATGGCGGTGGCTTCGTCGAAAATGATGATCTCCGGATCCAGCGCCAGCACCCCGGCTATAGCAACGCGCTGTTTTTGCCCTCCGGAGAGCGTATTCGTGGGCCGTTTCTCATAGCCGCCCATCCCCACCAGCGCTAAAGCCGACCGGACCCGCTCCGGAATTTCGGCGCGGGGTACTTCATAGTTTTCCAGGCCGAAGGCGATGTCCTCCTCCACCACGGAGGAGACAAACTGGTTGTCGGGATTTTGAAAAACCATCCCGCAGAGGCGGCGCAAAAGCCAGATATCCTTCTCGTTTCTGACATCAATCTGCGCCACCCTGAGTTCCCCTTGTTGCAGTTGAAGAAGGGCATTGAAATGTTTGACCAGTGTGGATTTGCCGGAGCCGTTTGGACCGATGATGGCGACAAACTCGCCCTTTTCGATGGTGATGTCCACATCTTGAAGGGCCAAAGGGGAACCGCCAAAGTCATATGAGAAGCTGATCTTCTTTCCCTCAACCAGCACCGTCATCTTCCTCCTTGGGACCCGACCTGGGTCCCCGGTCCCTCCTCCTTGGGTCTCGGGTCCCTCCTCCTTGCGCCCCAAACAAAAACCGCAAAGGCGGAACTTCCTTCAGGAAGTAAAATCACCTTCGCGGTAATCAATTCGAAAAGATTATTGGTCTGTCGTTGGTCACCAAACGCTTTCTTCGGAAAGCGGACCTTCCTTCATGGAACCGGTCGTAAATTATTATACTGGATGACAGGGTAAAAAGCAAGAGTAAGCACCAGTGCCAAGACTGTCCCGGATCTCAATCAGACGCCGGGTGTAATGAGTTTTTCGCTTTAATTATTTACTTTCTTTCCCCCCTCATCTTTTCCTGTGCAGAACTTGTTTCGCCGCAGAAACCAGATCCGCAACGCCCATCCCGTAAGCATCCAACAATTGATCGGGATTACCGGACTCGCCAAAGACATCCCGTAATCCAATTCTCGCTGCCGGTACCGGATATTCTTCCACTAAACACTCACAAACGGCGCTCCCTAAACCACCGTTGATGTTATGATCTTCCGCCACCACCAGGCAGCCGGTCTTCTGCGCTAATGCGACGATACTCTCCCGGTCCAGCGGCCGGATTGTGTGGATATCGAGGACAGCGGCACTAATCCCTTCTTTTTTCAGCACATCGGCAGCCTGTAAAGCTCGATGTACCATTACCCCGCTGGCCACCAGGCCCACGTCGGTACCTTTGCGTAGTAATATACCTTTTCCAATGGTAAACTCCTGACCTTCCTGGTAGAGCACGGGAATTTTGTTTCTGGTCAGCCTAAGATAAACCGGTCCGGGGTATTCAGCCGCCGCCAACGTTGATAATTCCCGGAACTGGGACTGGGATGTCCTGCCTGGAACCGTAAATCTATGGGATTTGGTTGAATTCTTCTATTACCTGAAGGAGTACGGTTATGATGATTGGTTGACCTTTGATGTCTATCCGGCGCGGCACGATGCGGTTGAAGGATTCAAGTTGGCCGTCCGGCAGGTGACCAAACTTAAAATGTTAGCCGATCGGATTGACCAGGAGACTTTGAAAGCCAATCTTGGCACGGGTAATATTCTTGGCAACTGGGATGCATTATTTAATCTCCTGAAATGAATTCAAAAAATCGTAAACTAAATTAAAATTATCGTTCAAGGAAAGCGTGGTGAAGGCGGTTGGCTGACCCAAAAACCATTAAACATCTGGAAGAGAGAGCACGCCAGGTTCGACGTGAAACCATTAAAATGATTCATAAAGCAGCATCTGGACATCCCGGCGGATCCCTGTCGGCGGCGGATATTGTGACAGCGCTTTATTTTCACATAATGCGACTGGATCCGCAGAATCCAAAATGGGAAGAACGGGACCGGTTCATTCTCTCCAAAGGACATTGTTGCCCTGTGCTCTATACCGCCTTGGGTCTAAGAGGGTTCTATGATTGCCGCCATTTTGACACCTTACGCCAGTTTGATTCCATTTTACAGGGGCATCCCTGTATGAAGAAGACACCCGGTTTGGATATGACTTCCGGTTCACTCGGGAACGGTCTTTCCATCGGCGTGGGGATGGCTTTAGGCGCTAAACTTGATGGACTCGATTATCGTGTTTTTGTCATGATGGGCGACGGGGAGCTACAAGAAGGTATGGTTTGGGAAGCTTTGATGGCGGGGGCAAAATATAAGTTAGATAATTTATATCTCATAATTGACTATAATCATCTTCAGGTGGACGGAACAGTGGAAGAGATCATGGATATCGCCCCCCTCCGCGCCAAACTGGAAGCTTTCAATTGGCAAGTGGCGGAGACCCGCCATTTAATCGGGGCCCGGGAATTAAGCCTGATGAAGCCGTCGATGTTGAGGCCGCCACCGCCCGAAAAATTTGGGTCAGCAAACGGTATACTTGCTCTTTATTGCTGTCCGTAATGTTTCAAGCGTCCAGTCGGTATAGACGGGTATGGAATGAACAGTCTGCGTGCCGGTAGGGTCATCATCAAGAACAATGATCTTCCTGCCTTTCCCACCTGATTCCGTGAGTTCTTTTACCGCCTGCAACCATTCTTTATCTACTTCGCTACCGGCAATAAAAGGAGGAAGCTGTTTTTCAAAATCCGCGGTTTTGATCATTTTTAGCTAATAAACCCCTTTCCTTTTTCCGCATCATCACCCAAGCAAATCCCGGGGTTCTTGATTAATTCAACCGCCCCGAATCCGTGCTTCTTTATGCTCTTTCTTTTAAGTAATTTTTACTGATCCCGGACAGGACTGGCTGGTCGGGCAAAAGGGCATGAGCTGGCATAATCTTCATTGCTCCTTGCCGGCGAGGGATTGGATGGTTTTGACAACGGCCTGGATCATAGCGGAGAGGGACAAATCGGCCACGCCGACCACGATATTGTCGCAGTGACTAATGGGAATCAAGATTCTTTTAGCCGTGCTTTGCCCGACCGCCGTCGCCATCCGCGGCGTAATCTCGCCGAAAAGAGCATCGGCGATAACAATCCCAACCGGTCCGACGATGATATCTGCTTTGCGGCAGGCAACAACAACCGCGTTTTCACCGGTCGCCCCGTAGTCGGCTCCGGCTTTCAGCATGGCCGAGGTGGCAGTACTGTTGGTGCCCACCGCGGTAATTATTGCATTGGCAATATTTTGCTTGATGGCGGCGACCAGTTGCTTGCCAATACCGCCGCCTTGAGCATCAATTACTAAAATGTTCATGGCTATCCCCATTAACCCAACGAATTTAAACCAAGCCCGTCTCAAGCTGCTTCATCCTTCCCGGCCTTGAGGAACGGGAAGAATAGAGACGGGAAGAACTCTATTCCCGGACAGATTAATATTCAATTTCTTTCGCGTTTTTCCTGCTCTGACCCTTTTAATTTACCACCCGGCGATCTTTAAGAGGCGGGCAATGGATTCACTGGTTGCCACCAGATCCTCTTTGGCGCGGAGCCGGGCTTCGGCAAAGGGTACGGCCACCCGGTTAATACTGAAAACAGCGGTAATGCCCCGTTGATAAATGGCTTCCAGCCCGTCACCGACGTCACCGACGATGGCGATCACCGGCACGCCACTGTCTTTCGCCCGGTCGGCAATGCCAACCGGAACCTTCCCCCGCAAACTCTGGCCGTCGATCTTCCCTTCCCCGGTGATGATCAGATCAGCACCGGCAATAATCTCACCGAAATTGACCGCCTCCAAGACAATTTCAATGCCCGGTCTAAGTTGAGCAGGGGTGAAAGCAACCAGCCCTGCTCCCAACCCGCCGGCCGCCCCCGCCCCGGGAATTGCCTGAACATCAAGGCCCAGATCTTTGCGGAGGACAGCAGCGTAATTCCGGAGGCCTTGGTCCAAATATTCAACCATCTCTGGATCGGCGCCTTTTTGCGGGGCAAAGACATAGGCCGCGCCATTTTCTCCGTATAACGGGTTGTCCACATCACAGGCGACTAAGACCTGGCAGTGAGTGATCCGCGGGTCCTTTCCCGAACTGTCAATCCGCCGTAACCGGGCTAAACCTGCTCCGTTAAGGGGCACGGAATTTCCGGCTTCGTCCAGGAATTTAACGCCCAGGGCGGCCGCCATGCCGATTCCCCCGTCGTTGGTCGCGCTGCCTCCGATCCCGATGATCAGCTTGTTACAGCCCCGGTTAAGCGCATCTATGATTAACTCACCCGTCCCGTAAGTCGAGGTTAAACTGGGGTTTTTTTTCCCTTCGACCAAGGGCAACCCGGAGGCCGCCGCCATCTCGATAACCGCCGTCTTTTGGTCGGGGAGGATCCCGTAGAAGGATTCAATCTCTCGAAACAAAGGGTCTTTCACCCGGACTTTAATCTTTTCCCCGCCGAGCGCGGTCAGGAAGGCATCAACTGTTCCTTCCCTGCCATCGGCAATGGGCACTTTCACTGTTTCGAGTTCCGGGATAATTGCCTTGAAACCCCTTTCGATAAGGGAACAAACTTCTATTGAGCTCATGGTCCCTTTAAAGGAATCGGCGGCAATCACCAGTTTTTTCATTGCTCTCTCCCCTTCTCTATAGTGGATAGTGGCGTACACAAGAATCAAAGATACAAAGATTATATCTCTTTTGCCCCGGTCAGGTCAATTTAGCCAAAAACAACATCTACATCCATCGCCAGTCCCCGGAAAGTAAAAGAGACCCCCTTTTCCCCTTTTTAAAGGTTATGGTATTTTCTATTTCCCTATTTAAACCGGTATCTATTGATCTCTTCTGAGAAGGGGTTCACGATAAAGTATATGCGAATCTAGTCAAAATCAAAGATTTTTTCTATAGGCGCCTTGACCGCCTTGGCGATGGCCATCGCCAATTTTAGCGATGGATTGTATTTACCCGCTTCCAAGCGGATAATCGTTTCGCGCCGGACCTTTACTATCTTCGCCAGTTCTTCCTGCGTCAAGCCGGCAAGTTGACGGTATTTCTTTAAGTAGCACTTGAATTCGGCCATCTAAAATACTACCTCTGCTCAAAGAAATAAAAAGCGATGGCGTAAGAGAGGGGCAATGAGGCAAAGCACAATGCAATCACGACCGTTAAAAGTTCCCTGCTGACCAAAGATAAGGGCGCGATGAGGAATAAAATAACGAATTCGACAACAGCAAGGTTAAAACTGAAGGCCTTTGCCTTTCTTGAATTTTCAAGATAACGCTCATCGATCATCTCCGCGGCAATTTTACTAATCCAAAAGTAACTGAAAAAACCGAAGTAGGCGAAATAACTCAGGAAAGCCGGATTGAAATCCCTGAAATACCGGAACCCCATAAAACCTAAAAAGCCGAGGAACCCCATGAACTTTAGATTTTTCTGTCCCAGGTTTTTCTTTCCTGCCATTCCGTTCGCCTCCAATGTGATTTATTTATAACTTTATGTTACATATATATCACATTGAACGGCCTAAGTCAAGGATAATTTTATTCATCAATGGCCACGGCCATATGGGTTTTGACGCTCTGCAACTCCTTGAAGAGCTGATCGATCCTTTTCGACTCCGGAACAAAATACGGCCGGCGGATGATTTTTTTTCAGATCGAACTCCTGGTTCCTGTCCTCTAAAAACCGAATCAAATCTTTAACATTCAGGATGCCAGGGAATACAGCAGCCGGCTTTGGTTGGCAAACCCTTCAATCTTCCGCGTTAAAGAGGTGATCAGCATTGGGGAAACTTCCTAAAAAATATTCTAAAAAATATTCTGGACAAACAGGACCAGATGGTTCATTAAACCGCCGACGAACAAGGCGGTCAAGGTGGTGCCGGCGGCAATGGCTACGGCGGTTCGCGCGTTAAACTCCCTGGCAAGGATGGCGAAGACCGAGAGGCAGGGGAGGTAGAGGAGCGAGACCACCGCCCCAACATACATCTGGAGCGGATTCAAGTTCATCCCCACAAGCGGCGCCACGGACATCTCCCGCCTAATAATCCCCAAGATTAGCGACATGACCGCATCCTCCGGCAAGCCCAGCCAGCCCGAGACGACCGGTTTCATTAAGTTACCCAATCCTGCTAAAAGACCGGTTTCCGCCAGAATAGCGGCGATGAAGACGGCAATGAGCATGGGTCCTTCCGCATCCATCAAAAAATGTCTTATCCTGACCCAGAGTTTCTTAAAATATGCCCTGGGCTCGGGGAGCAACAGATTGGGCACTTCAAGAACGAGGGGGCTCACACTGCCTTTGAAGGCTTTCCGGAGAACCAGGGAGACGGTGAGGAAAACCAAAGCCCCGGTCAGAGCGGTAGCCACCACCAGCCAGGCGGAGTAGGCCGAGAGCAAAGAGAGCAACGCCCCCGTCTGTGAAATACAGGGGATAGCGAAACAAATCATGGTGGCAACCATCAGGCGTTCTTTATGGGTGGTCGCCGTCCGGGTGCTGATAATGGCCGGCACGGCGCAGCCAAAACCAAGGAAGATATGGATCAAACTCCCGCCCTGGACGCCCAGCTTGCGCATGATGTTGTCAAAGAGGACGGAGATCCGGGGCAAAATGCCGCTATCCTCCAGCAGGGCAAACACGGCCTGGAACAGGATGACATAAGGTATCACCAGGGCCAGGATCCATTCAAAACTGATCCGGAAGACGCCGTACTCGCCGATGAGGATATTATGCAACACTGTGGGCAGGTTCATGGGGGTAATCAACCGTTCAAAGAAGGGGACAATGACCTGCTCGACCAGGGCCATCAGTAAACCCTCACGGATCAAGTCTCCCCCGAAGACCACTACGCCCAGGCTGATCAGGATGACCACCAGCGTCAGGGGAATACCGGGCCACGGACGGAGCATGGCCTCGCCCAGGCGGTCCAGAAAGCTGGGTTTGGTATCGGTCCGGGAAAGCACCTTGTAAACGATCTGCCGGGCCCGCTCCCAGTATTCCTGGCCGTTGCGGCCATTCACACCATAACCCGGGCAACTCTCACAAACGGAAGAGGTTTGTACTTCAGCGGCGGGTCCTTCCCCCTTTAAGATCTCCTCAAAGGCCTTGGTTATCCCGTCCAGGCCCTTACCTTTCACCGCGACGGTCGGGATCACCGGCGCCCCGAGTTCCTGGGCGAGCAACTTGGCATTGATCTTGAACCCTTTGCGTTCCGAGACATCCATCAGGTTGAGGGCAAAGACCATGGGGATATTATACTCCATGACTTCCAAAGCCAGCTTGACGCTGCCCTCAAGATCGGCGGCGTTTAAAACAAAAAGGACTGCATCGGGCTTACTGCAGAGAAAACCGATGGCCACCTCTTCCGCGACGGAAGTGGCGGCCAGCGAATAGGTCCCCGGCACGTCAATCAAAGTATACTCGGTATCCCCTATTTTGTAGACGCCTTCCATATAAGAAACGGTTGTGCCCGTATAGTTGGAACTGATAACATGCACGTTGGTCAGGGCGGAAAAGACAACGCTCTTGCCCACGTTGGGCGTACCCATCAGGAGGATCTTGTTCTTTTTCTCGATCACCCTGCTGTCTTCGGCAACAAGATGACATTTCATTATTACTTGGCCTCCTGTTCTTTGGCCTCCTTAACCAGAATCGCCGAGGCGATATCCTTACCTAGAGCAATCTCCCTGGTGGCGAGGTTGACCAGCACTGGGCCTCCCCATCCATATCTCTTTTTCTTGTGTACAACGGCCCCCGGGTAAAAGCCCAGACTGTTGAGGACCTTTACATCAGGCACATCAGCCACGGTATAGCAGCGATTGTCAGGAACGGTGTATAAACTGTTTTGTCCCATTCTATGCCCGTGTCTCATCCTGTGTCTATGTCCATGACCATGTCTAATTATCTGTCCATATCTCATTCTCCCCGACCCTCCCGGTAAATCATGGTGCTCTATAAATAAGTTAGTCTATTCTAACTTTCAAGATAATTATACACCTGACATGGGAGGACAGTCAAGCGTCATTTATGTTTTCTTTGTTAAAATTTTCATAAAAAGAAAAAGGACAGGGGACGGTTCCCTATCCATCACTGTCCATAAATCAGTCTTCATCAGGATTATAAAAGACTTTTCCCAGATCAAGCTTGAGCCCGGGAAATTCCGGGTGGGCAAACTCATCTTCCGGCCCGCCGGTAAAGACCAAGAAGTAATTCTCTCCCTTGAGTTGATAAGCCTCCAGAATCTTCTCATCCGGGTCAATGATCCAGTAATGGGGAATCCCTGCTTTCCGGTAGATCTCCATCTTCTTCAACCGATCTTTCCGGCGGCTCGACGGCGATAGGATCTCCACCACTAAATCGCAGGGGCCATCTATGCGTTCTTTTCGCATGATCTCCCTACGGTTACCCGAAACAAATAAAATATCAGGCTGAACCACATTGCAAAGACCCAAAGTAACATCCAAGGGAGCATCAAAGATTTCTCCTTTAGGATCAAATTCGTCAAAGAATAGTTTCAGTTGGAATTCCAACTCCCGGGATACCCGTTGATGCCGGACCGAAGGGGTTGGTTCTTTCACCAGGAACCCATTGAGGACTTCATAGCGATAACCCGGCTCTTCCGGGAGTTTCAAATAATCTTCGTAGGTGTAGTCACCTTGCTTTGAATAAATAGCCTGTTCTTCCCGGGCAAGATCACCGCTGGCCGTCAGGGCCGCCAGCACTTCTTCTTTTTTGTAGCGGTACTGTTTTTCCCTCAGCTTTATCACGGGAATCTTATTCTCCCGTGTGTACCGCCAGATGGTCTCCACCGATAGATTTAAAAGCTCCGCCAGTTCATAGGCGGTAAAATATTTTTCCATTATATGTCACACCTCCGCCTCTCTATATAACCAAATGCAAATATTATCAGATAAACACAAGTATTTTAACAGTATCAATCTCTATCAGGATCATAAAAGATTTTTCCCAGATCAAGCTTAAGCCCTGGGAACGCGGGGTGGGTAAATTCGTCTTCCGGCCCCCCGGTAAAGGCTAGGAAATAATTCTCCCCCTTGAGTTGGTAAGCTTCCAAAATCTTCTCATCCGGGTCAACGATCCAGTAATGAGGAATGCCTGCTTTCCGGTAAATCTCCATCTTCTTCAGCCGGTCTTTCCGGCGGCTCGACGGCGATAGGATCTCCACCACTAAATCGCAGGGGCCATCTATGCGTTCTTTTCGCATGATCTCCCTACGGTTGCCTGAAACAAATAAAATATCAGGCTGAACCACATTGCGTTCACCTAGAGTAACATCTACGGGAGAATAGAAGATTTCTCCCTTAGGGTCAAATCCATCAAAGAATATTTTCAACTGGTATCCCAGTTCCCGGGATACCCGTTGGTGTTGAAGCAAAGGTGAGGGTTCTTTGACCAGAAACCCATTGAGGACTTCATAGCGATAACCCGGCTCTTCCGGGAGTTTCAAATAATCTTCGTAGGTGTAGTCACCTTGCTTTGAATAAATAGCCTGTTCTTCCCGGGCAAGATCACCGCTGGACGTCAAGGCCGCCAGCACCTCTTCTTTTTTGTAGCGGTACTGTTTTTCCCCCAGCTTTATTACGGGAATTTTATTCTCCCGCGTGTACCGCCAGATCGTCTCCACCGATAGATTTAAAAGCTCCGCCAATTCATAGGCGGTCAGATATTTTTCCATTATATGTCACCCCCCGTTCCCTATTTTATAACTAAACACAACTATTGTCAAGTAAACACAATTATTTTCATAAAAGAAACGAGGCTGTCAAAAAAGACAGCCTCGTTCCGCAAAATCTCCCCTAAAAATAAATACCTCTTTTAGCTGTTCATAAAAGTTTTCAGCGTGTTCCAGCCATAATTATAACAACTACGATATCATCATCTCTTGCAGCAATTCTGTATGCAACCTCGTATTTAACTCTCCGGTAGTTCACGTTGTATCAATAAATACCCGATAGATCACCTTTCTTTGGTGCGCCTCTTCTAGTTTTGCGGCGAGTTCATCTGCTTCCTCGATCATCTTTTCGACCACTTTGCGAACTGTTCCGGTTACGGCCGGACTTAGATTTCCTGAAAAGCTTGTCCATAAAAAAGCCGGCCTGGTTAGGCCAGCCGGATTGTGTGGTTTTTATACTGCCGTCCTTAAAAAGGGTAACTCAAATCCACAACGAATGAAGTGGTATTTGGCTCGCTATCACCAAACAACAAACTGAGCTCCAGATCGATATTACCGGGGAGAGTATTTTGATACCTGGGAATGACCAAATACTTACCCCCGCCAGGATTGGTAATGATCGTCAATGACACCGCGGAAAAATCATCGATCGGGTAAGCCAGCATGCCGGTTAAAAGGTTGGTTCTTTCCCCGCCACTGCCCAGCGTTATAAACGGGCCAAGCCACTGTGAGAGATTACTGCCGTCAAGGAGCAAATACTCCATTTGCATCGTCAGCTTGGCGTGATAACCAATATTGTAACTGTAATCCGCCCCGATTAAGTAGCTGTTGCCGCTCTCGCCCGCCTCACCAAAATAATGGCCGAAGGCGCCGTAAACCCCCAAATCCCCCAGATCGCCCTTGAAGGTAAAGCCGGCCCGCCGCCGGGGAAGGGGAGGCAAACCGGGCCATCCGTGCCCGTGCCCGCCCGGTCCTGCCGTTTCCGGTTCCTCCACATAATTGACGGTCAGATCGTAACCTTTGACCCCGAACCGCCCCCTGATTCCCCATTTCAGCTTCTTCATTTCGAAGTCAAAACCTGTAGGGAAGGAAGCCACCAGCGTCAGGCCGGAGTTCCAGTTCAGCGGGATATAGGCTTCCACAGCATCTGTAAACTTGCTGTCGCTCTCTTCTTCGAGGGCTTCCGCTCCCAGCGTGTAATCGACCGGGTTCAGCATGGCTCCAAAGGACCAGGAGACCGGTTGCCGGCCAACGGTCAAGTGAAAACGGGGAAAACGGTGTTTTGCGTAAAGCTTTTTCGTGAAATAGCTTGCCTCTTTACCCGCAGTCAACCCCTGCAGGGGCGAACCGATCCGGAAGGCATAACTGAACTCCGTCTTCTCCAACCGGGGGAGATAAAGCTCCATTTCCAAATAATCCTTTAGTTCATCAGTAAAATTCCCGTTTTCAAACCAGGTTCCGCCGTAAATAAGCTCAGCCTTACCCCCGGCCTCGACCGCCAACACCTGGGTCGCCCCCAGGGTTCCGCAGATCGCAAAAACTAAAACAACTAATATTTTGCGCACCGGAATAACCTCCTTCCCGTGGTTCGTTGCTCGTCGCTCGTCGCTAATCAGCCGGTTTTGCGGTTCTCGTTGCCCGGCACCCGTCGCCCCTTGTTTCAGCCAGGCTTCACATCTTCTTGTTGCTCAAGAATTCAGCCAAACATTTAAAAACCAACCAAACGATATTAAACAAACGCCAATCCCAAGTCCGGCGCCCCACCCCAGCGCGCCGGGGGACGCCCTTGCCGGATTGCCGGCAGGCTGACCCTCAGTCCCGACTAGCGGCGTTAGGAGCAAGCAGGGCAAGGCGCGAGGGAGGACGGAGCGCAGATAATACTCAATGTATATCGAGCACCGCCCGAACCGAGCAACGCAGCCATGCGTACGCGCGCGCAGCGCGCGACTAATTACGACGCGTCTGCCGGCAATCCGGCAAAGAGCCATCGTCTTGCACCCACCCGCCACTTGTCACTCGTTATTCGATACCCGCTTCATCACCTGATTATGCCAGTCCCCTATCGCAAATTCTCCAGGGTAAAGGTTCCCTCCGGGATCCGCGGGTTAAACTCTATCTCCTTAATAACAAACTCCGTCCGGGTGTCCTTCCGCAGTTTATCCTCCATCACCATCTCCAGCGGGTACCAGCGGTCTTCAATCCTCGCCACCTTGGTCACGGTCATCACTTTCAACAGCCGGCCGCTCCGTGCATACAATTCTTCTTTGAGCCCGACAAACCTCTCCTTATCGATCCAGGATTTCCGCCGGTAGTAGGAGACCTCCTTCCCCTCAATCGCCGTTCCCTCCAGGACATAACAGGGGCGGCCGTCGAATTCTTCCTCCCCGGCCAACTCAAATTTGTACAAATCGATCAGCTTATCCGCTTCCATCATATCCTGGTAGGAAAAATCGCTCCCCATGATCCCCTGGTTCAACATGTGCCCGGAGATCTTCACCAGATCCTCGGCGTCGGGGAAGAACATCCAGAGCTCATCGCCGCGCTTGAGGAACTTCGTCCCCCGGTCCCGGGGGTTGGTGAAAACAACCAAACCATTATCACCCTGGGCATAAGAGGTCATGGTTTTGACGATCCTCCGGTTCCTATTGATAATGACCATCTCCGCTTCTGCTTTTGCGGAGTCATAGTACTCATTGTCGTCCCGCCGCCGGATAATCTCTTCCGCTGTCAACGCGCCAAAGGCCACCGGGAAAATGCCGGCGATGAGGATTAGGGTGAGAATGATCGAGAAAGCCATGCAAACTGTTGTTTTTCTCATAAGATATGCCTCCTTTCCGTTCTCCTTCCTGCAAGACAAGAGACCAAAGATAAACCCGGCATAACGTTTTTTACGGTTTGGGTTCCTTACAATTCTTTATAGTTTTTTTCTTTACGGTTCGCGGTTCTTTACTCCACAACCTAAACCCACATGGCTTCTGTGGGTTCAAGCCGCGCCGCCCGCCGGGCCGGGATCACGCAGGCGATAGTGACAATCACCACTCCCAGGAAAAAGGCGAAAATCGTATTCCCCGGCGAAGAGAGGGGGTAAACAATGGAGTTAAAAATAACCTCCGAACTGAAACCGCTGGTCGCCGCAGAAAAGTCAATCCCGTTTTTGGCAAAATACCCGTTGATCAGGGAACCGCAAACAGCCCCGATCAAGCTGCCGGTCACGCCCATGATCGCGCCTTCCGTGAGAAATAAACGCATAATATCTTTACTTTCCAAACCCAGCGCTGACATCATCCCAATCTCCCGCGTCCGTTCCTTGACGATCATCAACATCGTATTGACCACCACGATACAGGCTAACAGCACAAGAAAGACATAGATCTGGTTATAGATTACCTTGGCTATGTCCATGAAGAATATCAAATCGCTGGTCTCTTTATATCCCAAAGCCAGATACCGCCCGTCTTCTCCGTGTTCGGCCAAGAGGGCTTGGACCCGCGGTAAAACTTGGGGCACCAGCTTTTTATCGGGCGTCACCAGCAGCAACTCGGTGACCTGCCCGTCCATTTCCAGGAGGCGTTGCGCCTGGTCCAACGGGAGATAAAAGACAACTTCGTCTAAAAGCTTTATACCGCTTTTCGTCCGCCCTACGATATTAAAGGTCACTCCCCTTAGCGAATTGAAGGCCGTATTAAAGACGATGGTTACCTTCTCACCCACCCGCCGGTCGATCTTCTCCAAGAGAGCCGTGCCCATCAACACCTCCAACCGGCCGGGCTGGGGCATCCTTCCTTCAACCAGATAGTCTTCAATTCCGGTAAAGGCCGTTTCCAGTTCCGGGTCGACTCCCCATCCGCCCATGGTGACCAGTTCGTCCTCGGTGCTGACCATCGCGCCAAACTTCAACCTGGGGACGACCATCGCCACACCCTCTACATTTTCAAGGGCTGTGATCATTTCATCCAATCCCCCGCCGCCCAAACCGTCCACCGGGTAATTCAAAGGCAATAGCCGTTGTTCGTCCCGGTACTCGTGGGTAATCAGTTTAATATGGCCGGAATCGTATTGAATATGCTCAAGAGTGAGATTATCGATTAAGCCGACAACATAACCCCTGGCAAAAACGACAACCATCACGGAAAAGGCAATGGCGATAATGGAGACGAAGGTCCGCAATTTGTGCCGGAAGAGGTTTTTAAAAGCCAGTCGCGCCAGAAATCCCATCCTGACACCCCCTTATCTGGGATAAATGGCCTTAATCGGGTCTTTGTCCGCCGCCCAGTAGGCCGGGAGGATACTGGAGAAAAGCGAGACAATAACCCCAAAGGCAAAGACGGTAACAAAGGAGAATGGATTCCAAACCCCGTAGATCGTTCCGACTACCGGGATCCCGTAGGGGGCCATATCAATGATTCCGGAGAAATCCAAACCAACAACGGTGAAAACCCCCACCCCGGCCAGGCCCAGCAGAACGCCGAGGATCCCGCCTAAGACCCCGATGCCGGTTGATTCCAGGACGAAGGTGTAGATGACCTCTTTTGTCTGGAGGCCCATGGCTTTCATCATCCCGATCTCTTCCATCCGCTCCAGGGCCGACAGGATTACCGTGTTAATGATGGCAATGGCGGCAATCAGCAAAATAATCGTCATAATCAGCCGGTTCCCCATCTGTTTCGCGCCGGCTACGGTTACGGCCTCCAATTGGTCCCAGGAATAGACCGCCAGTTGGGGGTTGATGGCTTGTAACTGCCCTGCCAGTTCCTTGGCTACACCGGGCGCACGGTTCTTGTTTTCCAGCCTCACCAGGACCTTGCTTACCTGGTCCCCCACGGCCAAAGCCTCCTGCGCCACGTCCAGCGGGATGTAGACGAGGCTCTCGTTGACCAGGGGGTTCCCGGTGTAAATTACACCTGTGATCTCCAGTTCAATCGAATTAAAGGTCTCGTGCTTATCCTTCACCAGCAATGTAAGGTAATCGCCGGTCTGCACTTTTAAAAGGTCCGCCAGTCTCTTCCCGATCACCGCCGGGGAGACGCCAAAGGCCCTGCGCTCGCCGGCGCGAAACATCCCGCCCTCTACAAAATAGTCTGTAAAGTTAATTACGCCGGCAAAATCCTGCGGGTTGATCCCCCGGCCAATCACCGGCAACTCGTTGATCCCGTTGCTCGCCATGGCCTGGAAATTCAGTTCCGCGGAGGACCCCAGGTAACCGGGGACATTTTTAACCGCGGCCATCAGCTCCGGTTCCGGGGTGATCAGGTTCTTCAAGGGGAGTTTCTCTTCTTCCTCCCAGTATTCTTCGGTAACCACCTGGAGATGGCCTGCTTCGTAATTAATAATCATCTCGTAGGACATCTCCGTCATCCCGCCAATCAGGGAGTCCAAAAGCAGGTAGAAAAAGACGGCAAAAGCAATGATACTGGCGGTGATCAGGGTCCGGTTCCTGTGACGGGCCAGGTTTTTCAAGGCCAGCTTGGTCAGGAACATCCCCTATTCCCTCCTTTGGTCTTTGGCCACCTGCCCGTCCCTGATCTCGATCAAGCGCCGGGCATATTCCATCACCAATGGGTCATGGGTGGAGAAGATGAAAGTCGTCCCCAGTTCCCGGTTCATCTTGGCCATCACCTGGAGCACCTCTTCGCTGGTTTTGGAGTCCAGGTTGGCGGAGGGTTCGTCGGCCAGGACCAGTTTGGGTTCTTTCACCAACGCCCGGGCAATCGCCACCCGTTGTTTTTGCCCGCCGGAGAGTTCATTGGGTTTCCGGTTTTCCAGCCCGGCGAGGCCCACTGCCTCCAAAATCCGCATGACCCGGTCCCTGATCTCTTTTTTATCATATTTATTGACCAACCTGATGGCGAACTCCACATTTTCGTAAGCCGTCAAGACCGGGATCAGGTTGTAGCTTTGGAAGACGAACCCCACATGGTGCCTTCTAATCATGGCCAGGTCCTTTTTGTCCAGCCCGCCAAGTTCCTGGCCGTCAAAGATGATCGTCCCAGCGGTCGGCCGGTCAAGGCACCCGATGAGGTTGAGGAGCGTTGTCTTCCCGGAGCCGGAAGGCCCAAAAATGGTGGTGAATTCCCCCTTTTCCACCGTGAGATCGATCCCCCGCAAAGCCGGGACCTCAATTTTCCCTTGGTCGTAGATTTTCGTAAGTCCACGCATCTCAAGTAATGCCATATGAATACCCCCTTCTCGTGACTCGTTACTCGTCGTTGCTCGTTACTCGTTACTCATCGTCGTCACTCGTTACTCTGTGTTCATCACTGGTTGCTCATTGCTCGTCATTGCTCGTCGCCCGTCGTTACTCCTCACTCGTCGCTCGGTGCTCGTCGCTCGTGGGTGCTCGGTGCTCGTCGCTCATTGCTCGTCGCTGTCGCTCGTTGATCGGTGTTCGTCGCTGGTCGTGCGCGTTACGCGCTGTACGTTTTTTTCGTCTTGCCTACTGCCCTTCCCGCATGGCCTCGGTCGGCTGGAGCCGGGCAGCGCGCCGGGCCGGGAAGAGGCAGGCGAGGGTGACCACCACCACACCCAGGACAAAGGCGAAGATGGCGTTGGCGGTTGAAGCCACCGGATAGAACATGGTGTCAAAGAGCACCTCCGTATCCATCCCGGACAAGGCCTGGCCATAATCAAAACCGGTCTTGCCTAAATAGCCGGTGAGCAGGTGGCCAAGGACCGAACCCACCAGGCTCCCGGCGATGCCCATGAAAGCCCCCTCAATCACAAAGAGTTGCAAGATGTTCTTCGCTTCCAGGCCCAAAGCGGTCATCATACCGATCTCCCGCGTCCGCTCCCGGATAATCATGATCATGGTATTGATCACAACAATACAGGAGAGCAGGACCAGGAAGATATAGACATAGGAGAAGATCGCCTCCGACAGGTCCATTAAGGGGATTAAATCACTGGTCTCCCGGTAACTCAAAGCCAGGTAGCGGCTGTCCTCCCCGGTCTGGGCCAGCAAGGCCTTAACCTCCGGCAGGACCTGGGGAACCAGTTTCGGGTCGGCGGTCACCAGCAATAACTCGGTAACCTGCCCTTCCATCTCCAAAAGCCGTTGCGCCTGGTCCAGCGGCAGGTAAAAGACCATTTCGTTCAGGAGTTTCAGGCCGCTTTCGATCCGCCCGACGATCTCAAAGGTAACACCGCGCATCGAACCATAGGCCGTATTAAAGACGATCGTTACCTTCTCCCCGACTTTACAGTTGATTTTCTCCAGCAGGGCCGTACCCATCACCACTTCTTGCCGGCCGGGCGCAACCATCCTCCCCTCCGCCAGATAGTCCCCAATATCGGTAAAGGCCAGTTCATCTCCGGGGTTTACCCCCCAGCCGCTCATGCTGACCAGCTTGTCGCCGGTGCTGACCATAGCGCCAAATTTCAGCCTGGGGATAACCATCTCGACATGGTCGACCTCTCCAAGCGCGGTCATCATCTGTTCCAGCCCCTGCCCGGCCAGGCCGTCCACAGGATATTGAAGGGTCAGGAGGCGTTCCCGCTTTTGGTACCCTTCATCAATAACCTTGATATGCCCGGAATTGTAATGCACATGGTCGGCAAAGACTTGCTCAACCATGCCAACGATTATTCCCCTGGCAAAAACAACAATCATGACACAGAAAGCAATGGCGGCAATGGAGACGATGGTCCGCAGTTTACTCCGGAAGAGATTCTTAAAGGCAATCTTCACAAGATAGTTCACGGCCGCACCCCCTTAGCGATGGTAAATCGTCTTCACCGGGTCTTTGTTCGCCGCCCAATAGGCCGGGAGGATACTGGCGAGACAAGAAGCGATCACCACAAAGAGAAAGACCTTGAGAAAACCGGCGGGGTTCCAAACCCCGTACAGTCTTCCCAGGATCGGCAGGCCGAAGGAAGCCATATCCATCCCAACCAAACTGGCAAAGTCCACGCCGTATTTAACCATTGGCCAGACGCCGCCAACCCCCATGAGGACGCCAAGGATCCCGCCAATAATCCCGATGCCGGTCGACTCCAGAACAAACGCGTAGACCACCTCTTTGTTCTGCAAGCCCAGGGCCTTCATCATGCCGATCTCGCCCATCCGCTCCAGGGCCGCCAGGATTACCGTATTAATAATGGCAATCGCACCAATTAAGAGAATGATGGCGAAAATAAGCTGTTTTTCTATCTCGGCGGCGCCAATAAAGGTGACCACCTCCATTTCGTCCCACGGGTAAACCGCCAGGTTGCCGGCGATCCCTTTTAATTTTCCTTCCAGTTCACGGGCGAGCTTGGAAGCTAAATCCTTATTCTCCAGCCGGATAATGACTTTGCTCACTTCCCCGGGGGTGTTAAGCCCTTGCGCCACAATGTCCATGGGGAGGTAAACGATGTTCTGGTTGACATTGGGGTTGCTGGTATGAACCAGGCCGGCGATCTCCGCGTCAATCGTGTTGTAACTCCCGTCCTTATCCTTGACCAGGAGGGTGATGTAATCACCTACGGCGAGGTCCATGAGGTCGGCAAGTCTTTTCCCCAGGATCGCCCGGTTTTCTCCTGGCGCAAACATCGAACCCTCGACAAACCGGTCTTCCAGGGCAAAAACCCGGCCGAAAGCTTCCGGGTCAATTCCCTTGCCGATCACCGGGAGTTCATCCACGCCATTACCAAGCCGGGCCTGGAAATTCAGTTCGGGCGAAGCAGCCAGAAACCCCTCGACCTCCTGGATTTCCCTCTCCAGTTCCTCATCAAGCGTGAAGAGATGCTCCAGGGGTAGTTCCTTTTCTTCCGTTTCTTTCTCTCAATACTCCCTTGTCATTACCTGTAGGTGCCCGGTTTCATAATCGGTAATTGTTGCATAGGACATCTCAATCATCCCGCCGATCAGGGAATCGTAGAGGATATAGGTGAGGACGGCGAAGGCGATAATAATCGAGGTGATTACCGTCCGGTTCCTGTGCCGGGCCAAGTTCTTAAAGGCCAGCCTGGTTAAGAAGAGCATCCTGTTCCCTCCTTTACTCATGTTACTCGTCGCTGGTCGCCCGTCACGCGTGTTCATGCAATCTTCCCGCTGCCTGCCGCTTATTGCTGCTCACTTCTTCTTCCTGAGCCCGTTCTCAATAAAGTAAAGCATCTGGTTGATAATCTCCATATCATCCAAATCAATCTTCCCATCTTCGATAATAAAATCAATCAATGAAAAGTTCATTCCCGCCAGCACCTTCGCCATTATCTTTAGATCGAACGCCGGATCAATCGCGCCTTGCGCCTTCCCGTACTCCAAGAGTTGCAGAAAAAAGCCGACACTGAGATCTTCATGTTCACCATAAATCTCCCGGTATAGTTCTTTATCATTCAAAAGCATTAACCCGATCGGCAGTAAACGCGGGTTTTCTTTGGCAAAGCGGAACCCGCTTAAATAAACCTCCCGTAAGAGCCGGAAAAAATCATATTTATCTTTGTTCTTAACCATATCGCTGTTAATATATGACAACTTTTTCTCCGCTATCAACTGGATCAAGTATTTATAAAGGTCTTTTTTATCCTCAAAATACTGATAAAAACTGCCCATGGCGATCCCGGCCTGTTCCGCAATAACCGTCACCCGCGCTTGGTGAAAGGGATGGGTGGCAAACTCATCAATCGCCGCCTCGATAATACGTTTCCGCTTCTCTTCCGGTAAGTTGAAAAAAGTATCTTTAGGCATCGAATCCCCCTTTTACCGGCAATCGATAATGCCAACAACCGTCATCTGTCTTATCAACTGTAACATAAAACTTAAGTAGATTGATGAATATGAATTCATATTCATATGAAACTACATTCATATTGTAAATTACGGTATACTTTTTTGTCAAGCCTATAATATTAATAAGTAAAATATTTCCTGTCCAAAGATTCATATCCCCTTCGTCGTTCTCTGGAAAGAGGGCGGGCACGCGAGCGTGCCTAATAGTCTAGGGCCGCGCAGGTCCGGATGGGATTTATATATGCTGTTAGAAATATTAAGATATAAGATAAGAACCCACAAATAGAGGAAGATAAAGTGTTTACGGCGATTAAACATTTACGGTGAATCAGGAATCGCGACCATGCCGGGTGCTTAAAATAAAGCGCCACAACGGGCGCCTCTTTTTTACTTTAATTTATGCGGAAATAAGTTTATTTTTCTTTATTATTTCAAAGGCCTCAGATGCTGAGTTTATTTCAGCTACCCTGCCATCCTGCATCACCGCGAAGGAATCTCCTATTTGCTCGGCTTCCGCCGGGTCGTGGGTTACGTATAATACCGGAACCTTCATCAACTTGATTACCCGCCGGAATTCCGGCAGAAGCTTTTCCTTCACCGCGGCATCAATGTCGCTCAGGGGCTCGTCCAGCAGGATTATCTCGGGCTCGGGGGCAAGGGCCCTGGCCAGGGATACCCTGCTTTTGTAACCGCCGCTTAGTTCCCCGGGTTTTTTATTTAGAATGTCGTTAAGCCCTAACATGTCTATGAGCTCTTTCAGAAGTTTTTCGGAACCGCGGCCGTTACGCATTCCATACCTGATATTGTTGATAACATTTTTATGCCCGAATAACGCCGGATGCTGCGGTACATAGCCCACCCGCCTTTCTTCCGGAGGCAGATGGGTAAGGTCCTTCCCCTCAAGCAGGACACTTCCTTTGTCAGGTTCAATTATTCCCGCAATTATCTTGAGGAGTGTAGACTTTCCACAACCGTTTACGCCGATAAGCACTTTAATTTCTGCGCCAATTTCGAGGCAGGCCTCCTTAAGAACCTCCTGAGCCCCGTAAGCTTTACAAATTCCGTCTACTTTAAGCATGTTTTTTCCTCCTGATACTTACCAGAGCAACTATGATTAGTGAAAGCAGGATGCAGATCACGCTGGCGGTAACCGCCATCTCCAACTCTCCTTCTTCAACCTTGGTGAAGACATAGGAGGCCAGGACTTGGGTGGAACCGGGCAGGTTGCCGCCGAACATTACAACCGCGGCAAATTCACTCAACGCCCTGGAAAAAGCCAGTACGAACGCGGCAAAAATAGATTCTCCCATAAGCGGCAGGACGATCCGGAAATAGGCCTGCACCGGATTGTCTCCCAGGGTACGGGCAACATCCACCGTTTCCCGGTCGGTCCCGTCCACGCCGCTGGTGATCGTCCGCGCACACAAGGGGTACGAGACGAAGAACATGGCCAGTACCACCCCAAAAACATTAAAGGCCAGACCGGTATTGCTAATAAACCCCAAGGTCCTGCGGCCAAAGGCCAGAATGAGGGCAAGACCCGCCACAGTGTGCGGAATGGCAGCGGGCAGGTCATTCATCAAATTTGCCAACTTGTAAGTAAAGCTATTCTTGTGAAACAGATGATAATAACCAAACCCTATAGCCAAAACGGTCCCCAGAGCCGATGAAGCACAAGCCGTCCATATGGTATTTTTAAAGCTCTGCCAGAAATACCAGTCCTTCAAGGTCCTGACAATTCCGTCCGCTTTTAGATTCCCGAACAAAGCAAGCAGGGGGAAGACGACAAGCAACAGAAAAAGAGGCAAAAAAAACCAGCTAACCAAATTTTTGGTCGCAAGTCTTGTCTGCATTAAACTTTTACTCATAAGGTATCCACCCATAGCTGGTAAATTCGTTCACATGCTCAAAGGCAAAATCCATAAACTCCCTGGCGAGTTCTTCGTTGCCCCCCCTGATTAAGCCCACAGCGAAAATGATTTCGCCTGTAAGTTCATGGTCAAACTGCTGTACTATCTTCAGGCCGTTTCCATTGGCCACGCTCGAAAATATTAACCCGGCATCAATCTGGTCCTCTTTTACCATGATGGCAACCTGGTTTACCGTTGAGGGCATGGCCTTAAGAGCATGACCAACCTTATCCCACAGACCGAGGTTTTTCAGGGCGGTCTGGGCATACATTCCAACCGGGGTTCGAGTATCGCCTATGGCAAAGGTGACACCCGGTTTTGTAAGGTCCTCTATTTTACTCACCTTTTTTGCACCTGAATCCGATACAACCAGCACCAGAAAGTCGGATAAATACTTTCTGGCCTCGAGGAGCATCCCCTCTTTCTCGGCCAATTCGATATACAACCAATCTGCCGTATAGAATAGATCACAGGGCTGTCCTTGCCGGATCTGGGCCCAAAGTCCGCCGGAGGAAGCGTAATTGGGAACGACTTTTATTCCTTTTTCCGCCTGAAATTTTTCAATGATCTTATCCATGGGTTTTTTCATCCCGGCTGCTACAAACAGTTGCAGGGGATCATTTTTCCCGGTAGCCGCCACTATGTTACCGGAAAGGGTCAGAATTAACAAGACCAAAACGAGCATAACTACTGATACCTGTCTGTTTCTTATGTTCCTAAAGAAAGGCACAAAAAATCCCCCTTATTTTTTTGTTTTGTTTTAACTGATTAGTCCAAAACTTAAGGGGGCACTACAAATGAAATATACACCGGCAACACTCCTTTCCAAAATGGGGGGCAATCCCGTTTCCAGGATTACCTTATCGGCCTTCCATCATAGCCTCAGCCTTAGATGGTCAGGCTCGGAGCACCGAACATAATTTTAAGCATATGTTATTATACATCATAGCATGGTATTTAATATAAGTCAATCGTTTTACCTCGCGTTAGCATGTATCAAGTAGGAGGCGGCTCGCAAACCGGATTTAGTTTGTTTTATCAACCCGCTCCAGGCCATTTAGACCAATGGCTTGGTAGTACCAAAAACCAACGAAACAAGTATCTTTAGATTTCGTCCATGCCGGGCGCACCCGCAAAAAACAGCAGCGGAATTGCTGCTGTTTTTTTGTGTTATTCAAGCTAATTGTCTTGTTGCCCTAAATCCCATGGCTAAGACCTGATGGTTTTGGCGAACTACGTTCGTCAAATACCCTCGCCCAGCGTCCGGAAAGACAGGTTTCCATTCCTAAACCTTCTTTTCGCTCTCTTCCTTCAGCTTCGCCAGGAACTGCTCCCGCTCCCAAACGCCGAGGTCCCCCTCTTTCCGGCTCCGCACGGCGATCTTGCCGGCGGCTGCTTCCTTCTCGCCAACGATCAGCATGTACGGGACCTTTTGCAGTTGAGCCTCGCGGATCCGGTAACCGATCTTCTCATTACGGCCGTCCAGTTCCACCCGGATCCCGTTCTCCCGCAACCATTCATAAATTTCGCCGGCGTATTCCAGGTGGGCGGGGAGGACCGGCAGGACAACGACCTGGACCGGCGCCAACCACAGCGGGAAGGCGCCCGCGTAATGCTCGATCAGGACCCCGAAGAAACGTTCCAAGGACCCCAGCAGGGCGCGGTGGATCATATACGGCTGTTGGTCCGTGCCGTCCTGGGCTGTATAGGTCAGGCCAAACCTTTCGGGCAGGTTAAAATCAAACTGAATGGTTGAACACTGCCACTCCCGGCCCAGGGCGTCGCTGATCTTGATATCGATCTTCGGCCCGTAAAAAGCACCGCCGCCCTCATCCACCTCGTAGGGGAGGCCTGTTTTCTCGACCGCCGCCTGCAAGGCGGCCGTAGCCGCTTCCCAGCGTTCCTCGTCACCGACGGAATTCTCCGGCCTGGTGGCAAGGTAAAGCCGGAAATCCTCAAACCCGAACGAACGGAGGATATGGAGGGAAAACGCCAGCACCCGGTCGATCTCCTCCGGCATCTGATCCGGGCGGCAGAAGATATGGGCGTCGTCCTGAGTGAAACCTCTCACCCGGAGCAGGCCGTGGAGAACCCCGCTCCGCTCGTACCGGTAAACCGTGCCCAGTTCCGCCCAGCGGAAGGGCAACTCCCGGTAGGACCGCCCCCGGCTCTTGTAGACGGCAATATGGAACGGGCAGTTCATCGGTTTGATGTAGTATTCCTGGCCTTCGATCTCCATGGGCGAATACATGTTTTCTTTGTAAAATCCCAAATGCCCGCTGGTTTCCCATAATTGTCCCCGGCCCAGATGGGGTGAGTAAACCAATTCGTAACCGTTCTTTTCATGCTCCCGGCGCCAAAAGTCTTCAATGACCTGCCGGATGCGGGCTCCTTTAGGATGCCAGAGAATAAGGCCGGCGCCGATCTCCTCATCCGTTGAAAAGAGATCCAGTTCCTTGCCGAGTTTACGGTGGTCGCGCCGGGCCGCCTCTTCCAGTCTTTGCAGGTGTTTCTCCAAATCCTCACGGTTAAAAAAGGCCGTGCCATAAATCCGTTGCAACATTGGCCGGGAGGAATCCCCGCGCCAGTAAGCCCCGGCAACGCTCATCAACTTGAAAACCGCCGGGTAACCGGTGGCCGGAAGGTGAGGGCCGCGGCAGAGATCCGTAAATTCTCCCTGCCGGTAGAAGGAGATTTCTTCATCGGGAAGCTCCTCCACCAGTTCCACTTTGTACTTTTCTCCTTTCTCCCGGAGCAGGGCGAGGGCCTCGTCCCGGGAGAGAACAATCCGGGAAATCGGGTGGTTTTCCCGGACTATTTTGCCCATTTCCGCCTCGATCTTCTCCAGATCTTCGGGGGTCAAGGGCTGCGGAAGATCAAAATCATAATAAAAACCGTCTTTTATCGCCGGACCGATCCCCAGCCGGACACCGGGAAAAAGGCGTGTTACCGCCTGCGCCATAATATGGGCCGTGGAGTGCCTGAGCACTTCCAAGGCTTCAGGCGCCTCCGGGGTGACAAGAACCACTTCCGCGTCCTCCGGTAAAGGTGTTGCCAAATCCGCCAGTTCCCCGTTGATCTTCAAGCAAACGCCTTCCCGTGCTGTTTTTTTTCCCAACCTTTCCACCGCTTCCAACCCGGAAATCCCGGCCGGAAATTCGTGCCGGCCGCCATCGGGCGTAATAAGCCAGACCATAACCATTCCCCCTTTATCTTTCCCGTCTTCCTGCGGACAACATTTGTTTGCCGGGGCAACCGGACCCCTGCCAGATTTACGCGGCGCTTATTATTCCCTGGCCGCCTTCAGGGCAAAACCTCGCTCGGCAATCTCCCGGTCCCCGGCGAAACTCAAGAGTTCCAGTTCTTCTTCGGACAGAAGCCGGGCTTCGGTGAACATCTCTTTTTCCGGCCGGAGTTCTCCGCCCACGGCTTCCATGTAGTACCAGTGTACTTTTTTCTGGTGGAGCCGGCCGTCTTCCGCATGGCTGTACGCCGTCTCCCCCAGTTTAGGTCCGAGGCGTACCTTGAGTCCGGTCTCCTCAGTCACTTCCCTAACAGCTGCTTCTTCCAGGGTCTCTCCGGGATCCACATGTCCTTTCGGCATCAACCAGACCCCGTTCTTTCTTTTTAGAACCACGATTTTTCCTTCTTTAAACACTACTCCACCGGCGCAGATCTCCAGTTCGTGTTGCAAAGTGGCACACCTCCATTAAAAAAACCCGTCCCTGCAAGGGACGGGTTTTCCCGCGGTTCCACCCTTCTTGGTCACTTGGACCCGGCTCATGACGGTTAACGGCGTCACCCGTCCGGCTTAAATCACCGGCGACTCCCGGGCGGTGTTTCACCAGGGGCACGGGAAGGACTTACAGCCACGGTCCTTCTCTCTTGGTCCGCGCGAACCTGGTTACTCTCCCTTTCCTCGCCTTTTTCCGGAATACTCTCCGGCTCCCTTTTCAAGCGGGGCGTCCCCCGCATATTTTATTACCGCTATTATAAACTATAGTTTGTCAAGCCGTCAAGGTGCTCCGGAAAAAAGGATGGTGTCAAGACACTGTAGATTTTTCGACCCCACATTCAGCAAACATGCAAATTCTGTCTCCAGTCGCTTTTTGCTTCAGGACAATCTTTTATAGGCCCTTTTTGCCTCTAAACCACCTGAAGCCGGACCGTCTTCTCCCCCACCGACTGGGAGCGGACCGTCACCGTAATCACCCCGGGTTCATTCCTGGTCTCCACCCAGAAGGCGATCACTCCGCCTTTCAGCGCCACCAGGGACGGGCCGAGGATCCGTCCGGGCCCCTCGACCGCCAGTTGGATCACTTCGTCCAAAAAAGGCAGGAGGTTCCCGCACTGGTCCAGGATCTTCACCACAATCCGGGTGGCATCCTTTTCGGCGGCCGTCAGGACCAGGTCGTCGGCGGCGACCGCCAGGGTGGTCGGCACCGGGTTCGGACAGTACCGCTTCTCAATGACCGGCCGCCCTTGGTAGTAACCGGTGATGACTGCTCCTTCCCATTTCATTCCCCAGTTCCCAATCACTTCCGGGCTGAGATCGGCATAGTCGATGATCACCGGCGGATACGCCACCCCGGGGTACTCCTGCCGTCGCGGGTAGAACTTCTGATCCAGCTTCTCCTGGCCGAACTGGAATTCCACATAATCGCAGTTGGTATAGATCACCAGCGGCAGGACGCCGCCGATGCTCCGCTCCCCCCGCGCCCAGAAGGTCACCGGCTCCAGCACCGGTTCGATCGCCGGGGAAACCTGCGACTTGTAAACATAGGCGGCGAACTTGGGCACCCGGAACATATCCATGACCCCGTGGTAGCAGATGCGGTCCCCGGCCCCAAAGTCATGGTGGGTGTTGTAGTCAAAGGCACACCAACCGATGGTGCCCGCGATGGACTCATCCAACCCGGCCGCGTTTAAAATCCGCAAAAAGCGGAGGGAATGCTCCATCTGCCGTTCTTCCTGGTCAAAACGTTTCGTCGGAAACATGTGTCCGTTAAACTCGGTCACCAGATAGGGAACCTTATAGGGCAACCGGGTGGCTTCCTGCTGGTCCCGGAGGGGTTTGTTCACGCCGTCATGGATGAAGTCATTAAAGGTGTAAACATCTTCCAGCAAGTGGCTGCCCACATGGTACCGGGCCCCGCCGGTCTGCCGGGTCGGGTCCAGTTGTTTGGCCAGGCGGTTGGTTTCGGCATAAAACTCGTCATCGTCCTGGGATTCATTGATCCGGACGCCCCACAGGACAATCGATGGGTGGTTCCAGTCCCGTTCGATCATCTCGCGCAGGTTCTCCAAGGCCACCGCTTTCCACTGGGCGCCGCCGATATGATGCCACCCCGGAAGTTCGGTAAAGACCATCAGCCCGAGTTCGTCACATTTATTCAGAAAATGGACGGACTGGGGATAGTGGGAGGTGCGGACCAGATTGACGTGGAGCTCGTTTTTGAGAATCTCCGCATCCTTCTCCTGGACCCGCTTGGGCATGGCGTAGCCCACATACGGGAATGACTGGTGGCGGTTGAGGCCGACGATTTTCACCCGCCTTCCGTTCAGGTAAAACCCGTCCGGACGAAACTCCGCTTGGCGGAAGCCAATCCGGTCCCGGTAGAGATCGGTATAGTCGTTCATTTCAAGGGCGACCAAGACCTCATATAAATGGGGCTCCTCCACGTCCCAGAGTTTAATCCCCGTCAGCCCGTCCAACCGGAACTCCATCTGCGCCACGCCGGGTGCCAGCATAGCCGGGAAAGCCTTAGTCTTGACCACCGTGCCGTCGGGCTCCTGGAGGGTGATGCGGACCACCCCGTCCCGGAGTTCCCCCAGGGTGTTCTCGACGAAGATCTTGACCCTCATGGCCTTCTCCGCCGCCAGCACCTGTTCCGTCTCGACCTTGATGTTTTTAATAAAAACCGGATCATAAAGGCCGAGGCTGACTTCCCGGTAGATACCGCCGAAGGTCAGATAATCGATCTGCCCCCCAAAAGGCGGAATATCCTCCCGTTCCCGGGAATCCACCACCACGGTTAAGAGATTGGGTTCCCGGTCAAAATCATAGACCGGATCCAGGCGTAAAGCGAAAGGCGTGTAACCGCCCCGGTGTTCACCGAGAAAAAAACCGTTAAGGTAAACCCGGGCGTAGGCCATGACGCCGGCAAAATGGAGGTAAACCACTTTCCCGGCGGCGTGGCGGGGCAGCCGGAGCGGATACTTGTAACAGGACTGAAACTGGAAGCTTTTTTCGTCAAAGTAATTGTAGGGCAACTCAATGTTGGTATGGGGGAGATTGACCTGGGTAAAGCCGGCCAGGTCCGCCTGGCTTTCCATCCCATCCACGTATTCCGCCCGATAATACCAGCCGTTATTGAGGGAAATAATTTCGCGCATTTTTCCTCTCCTGTTTCTTTTCTATTGTTTATTGTTTTACCGATCCGGTAATGCCTTGCACAAATTGTCTTTGCAAAGTGAAGAAGATGATAATCATCGGTAAGGTTGAGATCAGGATCGCGTTCATAATCACACCGTACTCGGGGAAGTAGGCCGAGGCCAGGCTGGAGACCAACAGTTGCATCGTGCGCTGCTCATTGCTTTGCAAGACGATCAGGGGCCACATGTAACTGTTCCAACTGTTCATAAAGGAGTAGATGGCCGCCGCCGCATACGTCGACTTCATCGACGGTGCCACGATCGACCAGAAGATCCGGAACTCGCCGGCCCCGTCCACCCGGGCTGCCTGGATAATCTCCTTCGGAAACGATTTGTAACTTTGGCGGAAGAAAAAGATCAGGAAGACTGAGGCCAGCGACGTCAGGATCAACCCGGCGTGGGTGTCGATGAGCCGGAACCAGACGATCAGGCGGAAAAGCGGGATCATCAGGGCGGCAAAGGGCACCATCATCGTCAGCAAAACCGCATTGTAAACCCGTTCGCGCCTCCTTGACGGGAAGAACTCAAAGCCATAGGCCGCCAGCGAAGAGATCAAGAGCTGACCGAAGAGAGTCAAAAATGATACCTTGCACGAGTTCCAGAAGATATGGCCCACATCATAATCGGCAAAGAGTTTTTGGAGGTTGGGGATCAGTTGGTCGCCAAAGGTGAGCTTCCCCTTGACGACATCAACCGCACTGTTGGTCGACCCGACCACCATTCAGTAGAAGGGAAAGACCGCAATCACAAACGCCGCCACCAAAAAGAGGTACTGGGCCAAACGGATGAAAATGAGCTTCATCTTCATTTTCATTGACGCTCACCTGCCAGTTTAAACTGCACGAACGAAAGGATGGCCACGATAATGACAATGGCGTAAGAGACGGTAGCCGCATACCAGTAGTTTGGCATGTACTTGAAGCAGAGGTTGTAGATGTAAACGGCGATCGTCAAAAGGGAATTGCCCGGCCCGATTGTGGCCGCCGTGACACCGCCCGAGGCAAAGTTGGTTGGTTCGTCAAACAGTTGGAGCGTCCCGATGGTCGATGTGATCGCCGTAAAGAGAATGATCGGTTTGAGGAGGGGAACCGTAATCTTGCTTAACTGCTGGAAGGAGTTGGCCCCGTCGATGGTGGCGGATTCGTAAAGTTCATCCGGAATGTTCTGCATCCCCGAGAGATAAAAGATCATGTTGTACCCCGTCCACCGCCAGGTCATCGCGATCATCACGGTGACCTTGGCCCAAAACGGATCCGACAGCCACGGAATGGGGGAACTGATCAGATGGATCTTCAAGAGAAACTTATTGATCAGACCGTCCAGGCTGAACATCATTTTGAACAGGGTGGAATAGGTGACCAGCGAGGTGACCGCCGGGAGAAAGATTCCCACCCGGAACAGGCCCCGCAGTTTAATCGCCTTGTTGTTGAGGAGCGCGGCTAGACACAATGCCAGGAGAAGCATGATCGGCACTTGGATGATGAAGAAGATGAGGGTGTTCTCCAGGGCCTGTAAAAAGACCTGGTCTTTAAAGAGCCGCAGGTAATTACTGAAATAAACAAATTTGGGCTGAAATCCCTGCCGGGGGGCATAGAGCGACATGATAAAGGAACTCACAATCGGGTACAGCATGAATAAGGCCAGAATGACAACAGCAAGGGAGATAAAGCTCCAGCCATAGCGATCATTCCGGGGTAGTTTCCGCCGCGGTCGCCTGGGGTTTGCCATTTTGATCATTAGTTTATCTGTCATCCAGTCTCACCTTTTTCTTTGTTTAAAGAAAGAGGAATAATACGCCAGGAAATCCGGTATTATCCCTCTTTCCGCCTTCTTTATTCTTTACTTATCCAGACTTAGAAGAAAATCTGGTTCGCCAGCTGTTCCTCCGCTCTTTGCAGGGCGGTATCAAGGTTGATTTTCCCAGCAAGGTACTCCGGCATCTGGGCCATCAAGGCCGAGTCGGCTTCATAGGTGAACACGCCGTAATTAACCGGCGGGATCTTCCGGATCCAAGCCGCCAGGTCCGCATAGACCTTTTGCCCGTCGAAGAAGGGATCCGGTTCCGTAAAGGCCGGTCCGCCCTGGGCCGGGAGATAAGTACCGATCGCACCTTGACCGACCAGGATCTTCTGGTAAAAGTCCGTATCCGCCGCAAAAATGTTCTTCATGAAATCGATCGCCAAATCGGGGTTTTGCGACCGGGCCAGGACATACCAACTGGAACCGCCCAAGTTGGAATAGTTCACCGACGTTTTCAGGTTCAAACGCGGTGTGGGCGCCACGCCCCACAGCCCGGCTTGGCTCGCCTCCGCCTTAATCGAACCGATGATCCAGCAGCCGGTGACAACCACCGCGGTCTCGCCGTTATTGAAGCTGGCTACCCATTCGTTCCAACCGCTGGTTTGCTTGATCACCCCGGCCTCCATAATCTTTTTGTAGATCATGAAGGCCTCCCGGAGCGCTTCGTTCTTCACAATATTGGGCTTACCGTTTTCATCAAAGTACCAGGTACCGGCGGACTGCATCATAATCCGGATCAGACCGCCGTCGGAGGGATCAAACCCGACCAGAGCTTTCCCGGTCTTCTGTTTGACTTGCTTCCCGATCTCGATCAACTCATCCCAGGTTATGTCGTTCAGATCCTCCGGCTTATAGCCCGCTTGGGCCAGGATGTCCCGGCGGTAAAACATGGCCGTGACGCCGGAGTCAAAGGGGATCCCGTAGATCTTATTGTTCAAGGTCATAAGTTCGGTTTTGTACGCGGCAAAGTCTTTGAAGTTGATTGCTTCGGTCAGATCCGCAAACGCGCCGGGATACGCCTGGAGGTATTTCTGGGCGTTATAGTCCTCAATCAGGACGATATCGGGCAGCCCGGCCCGTACCCCGGAGGCCAGGACCGTATTGAGCTTCTGCTCCACGTCGGCCTTGGCCATCTCCACGATCTCAATCTCGACATTGGGATTGATCTTCTGGTAACGCGCCTTGGCTTCCGCCATCACCGGGATGTTAAAGTTCGGATCCCAGGCCCAGATGGTGAGTTTTTCTTTCTTTTCGGCGGCCATCCCGAGCGGTCCGAACGCCAACAGAACCATCAGCACGACCAACATCAAGGATAATACCCTCTTCATACATTTCCCCTCCTTAAAATTTTTTGTTCGACCCGACTTGGCGTCTCAAGTAAATATTAAGGCAGATTTAACAAATTGTCAATATATTTTTACTAAAAATTTATTAAAGAGCCGGTCACACCCAGAAACGGTTTCCCCCGGCTTGGCCTGCTGTTTTTCGCCAACCCAAAAGCCGTCTTCAGTCCGTTTTCCGTTTTTACTGCGCGACAATCCAGTTTGGACTAGCCTTTGCTACTCTTCGCCGAACAGCTTGGTTGATAAATTTTTACTAAAATATCTGGTTGCCAAATTATTGCCGATAGATTATAATGAAGAAAAACAACGTTTAAAGAAAGGGTCGACTGATGGCTACGATCAAAGACATTGCAAAAAGAGCAGGAGTCTCCCCGGCAACGGTCTCCCGCGTCCTGAATCACGACCACACCCTCGCGGTCTCCCCGGAGACAAAAATGAAGATTTTCGAGATTGCCGATGAGTTGGAGTATGTGCCCATGCGGGACCGCAAGAAGAACCAAAGCAACAAAACGCGGCTGAATTTTGCTATTATCGACTGGTATACCGAGAGCGAACTGCTGGACGATCCCTATTACCTCTACCTGATGACCACCATCGAAAAGGAATGTGCCCTCGCCAACATCAATACTTTCAAGATCACCAAAAATAACGGCCGTTACCAGGTGATGGTTGATGATCTGGACGGGATCGTGGCGATAGGCAAGTTCGCCCCGGCGGAGATCGCCGAAATGGCCACCTATACACCAAACATCGTCTTTGTCGACTCTTCCCCCCAGGAAAAGCTGTATGATTCGGTGACCATCAATTTCCGGTTGGGGATCACCGAAGCCATCCAATACCTGATCGAACTGGGCCACACCCAGATTGGCTTTATCGGCGGGGCCGTGGTCGGCGACCGCAAGGAGCAGACCGTCGACAACCGGAAAAAAGAGTTTATCAGTATCATGGAAGAATATAATCTCTTCAATCCCGCCTATGTCTATATGGGTTGCCGCATCTCGTACGAGGAAGGCTATAATGTCATGCGGCAGGTCCTGTCCGCGCCGCACCTCCCAACCGCCTTCCTGATCGCCAACGACACGATGGCCACCGGCGCGCTCCGGGCTTTACACGAAGCCAACATTAACGTTCCCGACCAGATCAGCATCATCGGCTTTAACGACCTGGTTACCTCCAAGTATTTAACCCCGCCGCTGACCACGATCCGTGTTCACATCAACTTTATGGCGCTCACCGCCATCGACCTTCTGAAGGAAAGAATCGAGAAAGAGCGGAAGATCCCTAAAAAGGTCCTGGTCCCCAGTGAACTTGTGATCCGTAAAAGCTGCAAACAACTATCCTGACGCGGACGGGAGCGCCTCCCGCCCCGTTTTCCCGCCCCATTGAGCCCCAATAAACCAACCAGTTTCCCCTTTTGTGTCCGCTCTCACCTCACGCAATAACTCATCGAACTGCCCCAAAATCCCCTCATTTCCGGCAAACACTTGGCGGACTTTCGCTTCCCAGGCAGCCCCGCTTTCAAGATCCCCCGGCTCATAGATTTCCTTTTCCGGCATTACCTGGAAAAACGCTGCCGTCAAAGGAGAGAAGAGTATAATCACAAGCGGTACAACAATAGCAAAACCCTGCATTTGCAGGGTTTGTTATACAAGAAACAACTGGAACTGGTATTAAGGCAAATGTTAAAAACCGGGGGTTAACCAGCCCGGGTCAATAAAATCTTGCTTTTAACTACTTCTTTCATGGCTTCAATCGCCGGCTTAAAAAGAGAACGCGAATCATAAAGCTCGGGTTGTTCCTTTAAAACCCTTCGGATTCTATTGGTATGCGCGAAAGCCAGTTCCGTCCAGACGTTAAACTTACGGATTCCTATTTCCACCACCTTTTTCACCACAACGTCAGGAAGTCCCGAACCACCATGCAACACCAAAGGAATATCCAAGATGGATTTAAGTTTCTCCAATAACGCCAAGTTCAAATTGGGCTCGCCTTTATATATACCGTGACTCGTCCCGATCGCCACCGCCAAACAATCAACATTCGTTGCCGCGACAAATTCCATTGCCTCATCAGGATCAGTCATAAACGCTTCTGCCGTTTTAATCTCTATGTTATCTTCCTTCCCCCCGATCCGGCCAAGTTCGGCTTCGACCGATACCCCGGCCGCATGCGCCACCCGGACCACTTCTTTGGTCAACTTCAGGTTTTCAGCAAAGGGTAAATGAGAACCGTCAATCATTACAGAGGTAAATCCGGATTTAATCGCTTGAACCAACAATTCAAAATTAGTGCAATGGTCAAGATGCAAAGCGACAGGGATCTTCCCGTTTTCCGCCGCCACCTTTCCAATCGCCGCAATATAATCCAGCCCGGCATATTTGACCCCGCCCTCGGTTACCATCAAAATTACCGGTGCCCCCAACTCCTCCGCACCGGAAATAATTGCTTTTGCCGTTTCCAGATTAACAAAATTAAACCCGCAAATCGCTCCCGCATAATCCATTGCCAAGAGTTGGTTTAGTGTCACAAGGGCCATCATCCCATCCCTTTCCCTGCCGAGCTTTCCTCCACTTTTTGTTGACTTAACCGCCGGCTCCTGAGCCTATTGGCTTAATTGTTACACCCTCCACCGTAACCTCAACCGGTTCCCCGTAAACCTCAAGGAAAACAGGCTCCCCTTCAATTATTTGAAATACCGCTTCCTTCTGCGTAACTGATACTTCCAACAATGAACCGGTATAACTGATTCGGAACCGGTAAGACTCCCACTGTTCCGGGATTTTAGGGTTAAACATCAATCGATCGCCATCGGTCCGTAATCCGCCAAAACCAAAAACTACCCCAGCCCAAACCCCGGCCGCCGATGATGAATGGATTCCCTGTTCCGTATTGCGGTTATAATTATCCAAATCCAGCCGGGCGGCATAAGCGAAAAATTTGTATGCTTCATCCATTTTCCCCAACTCTGCCGCTAAAATTCCGTGTAAGGAAGGGGATAAAGATGATTCATGGCAAGTCCTGGCTTCATAAAATTCATAATTGGCTTTTTTCTCTTCCATGGTGAAGTCTTGACTGAAGAAGTAGAGTAGGTTAAGGAAATCCGGCTGTTTAATTATGTTGTACCGGAATATTTTGATATAAGCCCAATGTTTATAGAGGGGTATTTGGGACATGGGAATACTTTTCACGTCAATATGCGGGAGATCAAAATACCCGTCATGTTGTTCATAAATACCCGTTTCTTCATCCTTTAAAATCCGCATCTTTTCCGCCATCAACCTCCAGTTGGCGGTTTCTTCCGGGGACAACTGCACTTTCTTGACGGCCGCTTCGTATAAATCCGGAGCATTCTGTTTCATCTCCGCCAGCACTTCCAGTGTATAGTTGAACATCTTCTTGGCCATATAATTAGTGTAACAGTTATGATTAACCATCATATGGAACTCGTCCGGTCCCATGACCCCGTAAAAACCAAAATCACCCTTTTTAGGGCTCCACCCGCCCCAACTGGCCATGCAACGGCACATTTGCAACAACATCTCGATCCCTTCATTGTATAAAAACTGTTTGTCTCGGCAGACCTTATCATAATGCCAGATCGCATAATAAATCGCCAAGTTTTGATGAATCTCCAGGTCCACATGTTGCCAAGTCCCCATCTCTTCAGCCCCGGTTATGGTGGAGAAAGGATAGCGGGCACCCTCTAAATCAAGGCGTTTGGCGTTTTCTATGGCTTTGGGGAGATGATGATAGCGATACATCAGTAGTTTGCGGGCGATCTCCGGGTTGAGGAACATGTACATCCGGTGACAATAAATCTCTGTATCCCAGAAATTAACCCCGTTGTATACTTCGCCGGCCAACTTGCAAATCACGTTCCGCCGGTCACTCTCGCCATGATAGTTACTGTACACCGTATATAAGGAATAGCGTACCCCTTGTTGCAGTTCGGGATCGCCTTGGATTTCAATATCCATCCGCCGCCAAAAATCGGCCCAGTGTTGTTGGTGCTTTTTCAAGGCCTGCTCATAGGTGACAGCCGAATACTTTCTCGCCAGACTTAGACCGTTCTGCCAAACCTGCTCGCTATCACCCTTTTCTTCCCAGTAGTTCACCACTATCTTGTCGATAGCAGCGGTCTTCTTTTGCTGAAGTTGTAGCGAAAACTCGGCGCCGACAAACTTTTCCCGTTCCACCATGCGCGGGTTGATCGTCTGGTCAGAAACCAACCGGAAACTGGAGAACAAATTGATCTTACTCCTTAGGGTACGGGCCTGGATACAGTATAACCCCTCTGTAAACTCTTTCCGTACACATTCCCAAAAATTAAGGTTTCCTTTCTTCTCCCGGCTGGATCCGGTTTCCTGGGTTTGATCCCAGCCGGCAGCCAGTTCGTAAATGGTATCAAAATCCAAACCGGAACAGACCTTGATTTCGCCGGAGAAATTCAACGGCTCAAAAATAATCCGCTGACATCCCCGGGCCGTCTTTGCCATATCGGTAAACCGCAAAAAAGTAACCCGCAGTTGTTTATTTTGTGAAGTTGTCCAGACAAATTCCCGTTTTAAAGTAGCGTTGCGTAAATCAAGGATCCTCCGGAAACCGGAAAATTTAACCTTGGCCAGATCCAATTCTTCTCCATCAATGCTAATCCTGGTATATAGCCAGTCCACCGCATTGATCATCGTAGCGCCTTCGGTGATAAAGCCTTTAAATACTTGCGGGTGCTTAATATCCATGATCTCGTAGAGTTGGCTGAAGTAACTGCCCAAGAGATGATCGCCGGAATAACCTTCCTCAAAATAACCCCGCACGCACATAAATTCATTGGCTAACGAAAAAATTGATTCGGACAACCGCTGCCGGGCCGGGTCAAATCCCTCCTCAATCACCAGCCAAGGGTCAACTTTGAAATATTTTTCGGGGGTTTTAAACAAATGCATCGTTCCTTTTCCCTCCAGTAACTTTTATCCTGGTTATGCCGCGGAAATTTATAAATGGTATTTCCTCATGCGGCAATATACGTCTTCGAGCGTCCCTTGAAAGGGTCCTGGTGTTTCCATCTTAATCGAAACTAAAGCGGCGGCAAATTTAAGCGCCTCAACCACATCGTGCTCCATCCGCCAGGCCAAATAAGCAGCAAAGGCAGTGTCGCCCCGGCCCGTTCGTCCCAGAACACTATTGTTGGAAAATTTTTCATAATACGTTCTCCCTCCGGTTCTTACGAAAACGCCTTCGGCATGGGTAATGACTATTTCCGGACAACCCCACTCTTCAATAATCATGGCTGCTTTTTCCAGATCATCGGTGCCGGTAAGCACTTTCGCTTCGACCACGTCCAATTTCACCTTATTCATCTGTTTGACAATGGCTTGTTTCTCCGGAACATCTTGAAAAGCGATTTCTCGGCTGACCGGATCCACTTGCCGGACAAAACTCTGCATATCCACCGAAAGATTATAGCCCCGGTCTTTTAAACCATAAATCAACTCTAAGTCGAACTCCTGGTCGGAAATTCCGGCCAGGTGAAGATAGTGCGTTGGTAAAGGAGGAATTTCTTCCAATTTAAAGAAACCGGCACTTTTTTTTAAAATTAACCGCCGTTCGTCAAGATTGGCGGTAGGATGGATCACCACGGAATAAGTCGTTTCCGGCGCCGGTATTAAATAAGTGTCAACGCCCTGTTCTTGCAATGGTTTAAGTAATTCCGCATCTTTCTGGGCCATCCTGGTCACAACTGCAACTTTCTTGCCGATCCGTGCTGCTGCCATCGCTCCGCATAAAACCGCGCTGCCGGGAGCAACCCTGGTGTCACCTTGAAAAGGGATGATTTCATCAAAGCACATATGCCCCAAAAAAGTGATCGCATAAGGTTTCATCTTTCTCTCCCTTTTGGTTATTCAGCTTACCCTTTGAGTGAACCGGCAAACGTGCCCGTGGTAATGTATTTTTGGAAGAAGATAAAGACAAGAATCGGGATAAAGGAGGCAAGGACAATTACGGCCGCGCGCATGGGATCCGGTATACCGTACTGACCTTGAATCATCGCAATCCCTAAGGTAACGGTCCGTTTCTCCATGGTTTAAAGAAGTAATAAGGAAAATGGCAACTCGTTCCACATGGACTGAAAACCAATGATGGCAAGGAATCCAGCCATCGGCAGCGCCATTGGGGTTGCAATCTGCAGTAAAACCCGCCAGGTACTTGCGCCGTCCACCCGGGCGGATTCAATGATTTCATAAGGAATGGAACTAAAGTAAGTGGCCATGATATAGGTGCCAAACGGCGCAAAATAGGCGGTCCAAACAAGAATAACACCCAAATATGTATCGGTTAGATAAAGTTTATTGCAGATATTAAAGATTTGTAAGGAGAGCAGCATTTGGGGAAAGATCATTAAAAACAGGTTGAGTAAAAACAACGGCAACCGGAACCGGAAACGCAACCGCCCAAAAGCAAAACCTGCCGTAATACAAACAAAGAGATAAAAAAGCATGGCTACCGGAATCAGGATGGCATTATTCCGAAAGTACCGCAGCAAGTGTCCTTGTTCAATGGCCACTTTATAATTGTCCAAGACCCATTGGTGCGGAAGAAAAACACGATTCTCAATATATTCATCTACCTTCTTGAAACTGGTGATGAATACGTGAAAGAGTGGATAAAGTGACATAAGCCCAAATATTATTAAAACAAGGTAGGTATAAAACTTTAGACTTTTATCCATCGTTCCACCTCATTAGTCTGATTTGCAGCACCGCAATGATCGCGCAAATAAAGAAGAGAATCACCGACCAAGCGCTGGCGTACCCGATTTTCCCGTTCGTAAAACCCAAGGTATATAAACTATATTCCAGGGTATGGGTGCTATATCCGGGTCCACCCCGGCTAAAGGTATAAATGAACGAAAAGGCCCGCGCAACATTTTCAATAACCGACATGACAAACAAAAACTCAATATTAAACCGGATGGAAGGCAACGTCACATGCCAAAACCTGGTCCACCAACCGGCACCATCAACCCGCGCCGCTTCGTATAATTGCTCATCAACGCCGGCCATAGCCGCTAAAAAATAAATTGTCCCGAACCCGATGCGTAAAAACACACTGTAAACGGTACCTAATGACAATAACGCTAACACGGGCCGGTTTAACCAATCTAATGCCCAGGACTTCAAGCCAACCATTTCTAATAGGGTGTTCAGAGGGCCGTTCAAGCGTAAAAAGAGATTAAAGATCATCCCCAGGATTACATAACCCAAGACTTGGGGGAGATAAATAATGGCCCGGAAAAATTTCCAACCCTTAAAACCACCCCGTAAGAGAGCAGCCAAACATAAGGGGATAAAGACACCCAACGGGATGAATAATAATAAAATCAACGTATTATTGAGCGACTGCCAAAACCTTTCATCTTGAAACATGGTGCGAAAATTGTCAAACCCAATCCAGTTCAGTTTGCCAAATCCACGCCAGTCGGTAAAACTGTAGAAAAAATTAGAAACCACCGGAAAAAGAATAAAAACAAAAGTAAGAATCACCAGCGGTGCGATTAACAAATACGCATCCCGGCTTTCTTGCGCCTGTAAGCTCGTTTTTTTCCAAGGTTTTAAAGCATTTGGTGTCATTAGCACTTCCATATCCGGTTTTTCTTGGGTCTTCGCGTTCGGTTTTTTCAAAACCATCAAACTCCTTTGCAGAAAGACATCGTTCCTAGTTGTAGGTGCCGCTTTCCGAAAAAAGCGGCACCTACCTTCAGAGTTACTCTTTTATCTGTGTTCAACGGCGATTTTTTCCACTTGTTCAACAAACTTGTCGACATCAATCTCCTCAGTGATTAGTAATTGTTGACACGTCGCAATCATTGCATCTTCAAAGGCGCTAAAAAACATTGTTTGATAGTCTTCGGAAATATGTTCATCCGTTAAGTACTTGTTGATTTCGTCTAATACCGGGTATCCTAAAACTTTCGAATCCAGACTGGTATTCGGCGAAAAGGCACCGGTTTCTTCAACAAACACCATTGCTCCTTCGCCCCGCGCGTAGAATTCGGCGTATTTCACAGCGATATCTTTGTTTTTCGACCAAGTCGTAACGCCATAACCGATGCCAACAGGTTGGAATGTTTGCATATCTTTGTATTTTGCTTCCGCAAAGTTGATCGTGGGGAAATATCCCACATTATCCTTGCCAAGAGCGTCGCTGAACTGTTTCCAGTTGCCTACGTCAGAGAGCAAACCGCAGAAAATAGCACCTTTGCCAGCGGCAAACATATCGATCGCATCCATGAAATAAGGAACGGAAGCTGCGTCCGGATTAAAGTAACCTTTTTCTTTCAGTTCCACCATCATTTCCGCCGCCCGCTTAAAAGCCGGATTGTTCGCAAAACCTTGTTCTCCAGTTTGTAACCCGTAAACTTCTTTACCGTAAATATTAGCAGCTAAGGCCCGGAACATAAAGTTGGTTGTGAAATCCCTGAGCCCACCGATAATCGGAACAATCCCGGCCGCTTTTAACTTTTCGCAAGCCGCCAAAAAGGAATCCCAATCTTTTGGTGGTTCATTGGGATCAAGGCCGGCTTTTTTAAAGAGGGCTTTATTGTAATAAAAACCAAAACCTTGAGAGGTCATCGGGATCAATTTAATACCTTTTTCAAAATCCCGGTTCGTGGCCGCCACTTTCCAACTGTCTTCCGGAATTTCCGCCCGCCAAGGTTTGATATAATCGTCCAAGCGAACCAGCATCGGATCAAGTTCATAAACATCGCCTCTTGCCCCATGTAACATAACGACATCCGGGCCTCTCCTGGCTTGGGCTGCTGCGCGTAACAATTGATAATACTGATCATTTGGTTGCGCCACATGATTGATTTTGACATGGGGATATTTTTCCATAAACATTTGATCAATTTTCACCATTGTTGGATTCATGTTGGGATCAGCATATTTAAAATCCCAAACCGTTAACGTAATTTCCGTCGCCGCAAAAACTGCATTGCCGATTGTTATCGCAACCAGAAGAAAAATTAACAAACCGGACAAAACTTTCCTCGAACTTTTCATTTTTAACTCCCTCTTTCAAACATTCAAATTTTGATTTTTAAAGGAAAACATAAAAGATCGGTATTATCTGCCCTGATCACCTCCCTCTGCTCACTACAAATGTATTTTTAGGTACCAAAACGTTATATGTAGGCTTTCAATTTTATCGCGAAACGTTCTATTTACTCTACTTTAACATATGATTCAAAAAAAGTCAATACTTATCACCCCTGGAGCTCTATTCGAGGACGACCCCTTTCTTCAGGATTATGTTGGCATAGAGTGCTGATTCCCCGGTAGCCAGCACAGCATATGCTTGTTTTGCTCTTTCATAAAACGCAAACCGATCGACATATTTAAATTCCGGAGCCTTCGGGTAGTACTTGGTAACAACTGCCCGGTATTCATCCCAGATTGGGGTGTCAACATCATCCCCCGGTACCACAGCCATCAATGTCACCGGATATTTGTCATATTGATCAAGAGGAAAAAACTTCAGAATGGCATCGAGCAATTCCACTGTACCATGCCCATCGGCCCTGACGAGACGGCGAGCGATTGCCGCCGCCGGAAAATTGGCGTCACCGATAACAAGCTCATCCCCGTGTCCCATTTCCATCAAAACCTTCAGCAATTCAGGGGAAAGGATTTTTGGTATCCCTTTTAGCATCAAGATCCTCCTTAACAATTAATCGTAAGCCCAAATTCAATGACCTTCCCAGCCAGCGATTTTACCGTCCGGATCCCAAAGATCTTCCCAACTTTTCGCCCCTTTCCATAAGAAAACCTGACCCTTAATCAAACGGCAATTCTTATCAATTTTTGCGATTTCCTCCATTTCCTCAGTGGTCAGGGGATCGACCACTACACCCTTTAGGTTGCTTAAATACTTATGGCGGTGGACGGAAAAGGGAATCGGGACTTGACCCCTTTGAACAGCCCATTTGACACAGATCACCGCCGGATGGACTTTATACCGCTGCGCAATATTGACAATAACCGGATCCTCAATGACGACCGTATCATTTTCGGTTTTATCCCGGTCCGGACGGTTGGGTGACCCGATTGGACAAAAGCCAATCGGAACAATATCATTGTCCAGTAAAAACTGGAATAACTCGGGTTGTTGAAAATGCGGATGTAACTCCATTTGATTACAAGCCGGTTTGATTTTAGCATCCCGTAACAACAATTTAAGTTTGGGAATGGTCATGTTTGAGGTCCCGATATGTTTGACCAGCCCCATCTCGACCAGGCGTTCCATCTGCCGCCAAACTTTCATAAATTCCTCATGAATATAGGGGCGGGCTTTCGGATCACGATAGTCCAAACTAGCGCCGGGGGGATGATAATTGGGAAACGGCCAATGGACCAGGTAAAGGTCTAAATAATCCAACCTTAAATCCTTCAAGGATTTAGCGCATGCGATCAGCACATCACCCTCACCATGCATATCATTCCATAATTTCGAGGTAATCCAAAATTCTTCCCGTTTAATCCCGGACCTAATCGCCTCTTGTAAAACTTCACCAATTAAATGCTCATTGCCATAAACAGATGCACAGTCAAAATGGCGGTAACCAACCGCGATCGCTCCCTTGACGGCTTCGGCAACTTGCTCGGCACTGTAGCGTTCAGAACTAAATGTCCCAAAACCGATCGCAGGAATTTCGGCTCCGGTATAGACTCTCCGTTTCGGAACTAAACGCGGATCAACTCCATCTATGGCCTTAAATGTATTAAAGTTACCCATAATACTCCTCCTTACAAATTATTCAATTTGCTAAATTAAATGCTTTTTTCTAAATTGGTACCTCCTTTCCCGCGCCAAGCATCATACGATTTACCCTTGCAAGAGAATTTTCCCGTTTACTTTACCGGGTACGGCCAAATCATTAAACGCCTCATTAATTTCGGAAAGGGGAATGATGCGATCGATTAATTCATCAACCCGGAGCAAGCCTTGTTGCAAGTAATAACTGGTCAACTCCCATTCCTTCCCCGGAAAAGGCGGCGAGTATGACATCCACGACCCGCGTACGGTCAATTCTTTACGGTTAATGTTTTCAAACTCTTTCGGAGCCAAAGTAACAGGCTTGGCAGGAGTGCCAATAAACATGACATGTCCTTTGTTCCCGGCCAGCTCTAAACTGAGCTTTTCGGTGAACTCCACCCCGGCACATTCCACAACCATTTCAAAACCCCGGCCGGCGGTTAGTTCTTGAATCCGCTCTTTGAAATTGATCTCACCCGTATTAATACACTCGCTGGCACCATACTTTTTCGCCAAAGCCAATTTTCTGGAATCAAGATCCAAGGCTATTATCCGCCTTGCTCCCAGGATCTTGGCGAATTGCAATGCTAACATTCCGATCGTCCCGCACCCTACAATCGCAACGTCGCTCCCACCCCGGAATCCCATCACGAACAGACCATGCAAGGCTACAGTCGCCGGTTCAAAAAGCGCACCTTGCTCAAAAGAGACCCCATCCGGTAATTTAACCCCATTAATGGCTGGTATTTTGACATACTCTGCCCAACTGCCGAAAACCCTGGAACCGACAAAACTATAGTTTTTACACTGGGAGTACCAGCCTTTTTGGCAATCCGCACACTTCAGACAAGGAAGCAAAGGAGCCCCAACAATCCTCTCCCCGGCCTTAATGTTGGTAACCGTCGAACCCACCTCAACCACTTCGCCGGAGAATTCATGCCCAAGAATAATCGGGTAAAAATGTGCTCCGTTTCCTAAAACACGCGGAAGATCAGAACCACAAATACCGGTCGCTTTCACCCTGACTAATATCTTATGCTCGTCAATCTTTGGTGTTTCAAAATCGGTGTAACGCAAATCGCGGGCTCCATACAAAACTGCCGCTTTCATGAATCCCCCTCCTATATTGGCTTTTATTGGCCTGTGATCCGGGCAAGCGTTTCGAAACTATCTTGCAACTTTTGGTATAACTCAAGATAAATCTGATAAAACTTCTCGTAAGTGTCATGGTTATCAAGGGAGGGGTAGTGGGTTCTTTGGATACGAACGGTTTTTTGCACTGCTTCTTCAAAACTGGAATATACCCCGGCCCCCACCCCGGCCAACAAAGCTACCCCCAAAGTGGTCGCCTGATCCGACAATGGTACATGAATCACTTTCCCGGTAATATCGGCTTTAATCTGTGTCCAAACCCGGCTGTTCGCCGCCCCGCCCACACTGATTAATTCCTTTACATAAGCATTTGCTTCTTCGGCCGTCTTTAGGTTATGTAACAGGGAAAACCCAACACCCTCCATCATGGCGCGAATGAAGTGGGCTCTGGTTTTATCATAAGAGACTCCGAAGAAGACACCCCGTGCTTTACTATTCCAAATTGGCGAACGTTCACCGGCCATATAAGGCAGAAAGATCAATCCGTCCGCGCCCGGTGGAACCGTAGCGGCTTCTTCGCTCATTACTTCAAAAGAGTTTTTGTTGACGGCCTTTCCGATCTGTTGTTCGTAATACCCAAATTGTTCGTTAAACCAATTCAAGGTGCCACCACCACCCACGGTTCCACCTTGCAACAACCATAAATTAGGGATGACATGGTAGCCCAGGATTAACTTCGGATGGAACAATGGTTGGTCTACTAAAATACTCATTCCGCCGGCTTGCCCCCCTTGTTCCTGGGTTTGCCCGGGTTTAACCACTCCTGCACCCAGCGCACAGCAAGCCGCATCCAATCCCCCGGCCACCACGGGAATCCCCGTAACCAGTCCTGTCTCCGCCGCCGCTTTTGAACTTACCGTTCCCACCACCTCATGACTATGGAACAAAGGGGCCATCAAGTCAAGAGATATCCCCATCTGTTCCGCAATGTTTTCATCCCATAAACCTTTGGCAATATCAAAGAAATGAAAACCATAAGCCTGGGAATAATCTTGTGATAACTCACCGGTTAGTTTATAAACGACAAAAGCATTGCTTTGCAAAAATTTCCCCGTCCGTGCATATATTTCCGGTTCATTTTCACGAAGCCATAATATTTTGGGCGTTATATAAGCCGGATCAACCGGGTTGCCGCTTAATCGAATCAGTTCTTCTTCGCCCAAGGTCTCCCGTAACCAGGCCGCTTGTTTTTCAGCACGACGATCTAACCAAATCATGGCTTTTCTGAGGGGAACGCCGTTTCGATCCACCGGAAGGCAGACCCAACTAATTCCGTCAACCCCAATCGCGGCAATAGCCCTGGGGTCCACCTTTTGAACCTCAATTAAGTTATGGAGCTCCTGGCATATGGTTTTCCACCAAGTAAAAGGATCTTGCTCCGCATAACCTGCCTTGGAATAATCGGTATTATATTTACCGGCGGCCGTCGCAACAACACGTCCCGTAAAATCAAAAACTGTGAGTTTACAACCGGAAGTACCAAGATCAATGCCTAGCAAAAAGCGTTTTGACAACTAATAATCCCCTCACTTTATTAACACGAAACATTACACTTTATGTTAATATATTAGGGTTAAACGTTTCGTTTTACGGCCATATTTTTCGGGACAAGATTTTTGCTTAATTCTTGTCCCTACTCCGTTTTTAGCCTTCTACCTTCTTAATGGAATCCCTGAGCAACAATTCGGTCTTTAATCGTGTGACTACAGGAAAGCCCTTTTGGTCTTTTCGCATTCTTTTCAAAAGAATCTTCGCGGCTGTTTCTCCAATTTGCTGGACTGGTTGGACAACAATCGACAGCGCCGGTTTGACAATTCGTGTCAGATCTTGATTATCAAAGCCGATGAAGGAGATATCATCCGGTATTCTAATATTATTCTCGTTAATTGCAATGATACTCCCGATCGTCATTTCATAATTCGTCACATAAACCGCGGTTGGCGGGGGGTCAATCTTCATTAACTCCAGTAATAAATGGTATCCACTTTCAATCTGGTAGTCGCCATATTTGATCAGATTCGGGTCAACCTTCAGCCCGTAATCTTCAAAAACACGAATATAACCTTTCAACCGTTCCTGCGCAGTATATATGTTTTGCGGCCCCACAATAATCCCAATTCGCCGATGACCGCGGATGATCAGTTGTTCAACCGCATTATAAGAAGCGTTAAGATTATCAACTAACACAACATCACAATCAACGTCATTGACCAAACGATCAATTAATACCAAGGGCGTTCCCCTGGCAATAATCTCCTTTACTAAATTGTCATTTCCAGGTACGGGCATCAAGACAATCCCGTCAACCATTTTGTCGAATAAAAACTGAAGTTTTTTCTCTTCTAACCGGGGATCCTCCTTATAATCACACACAATTGTGCTATATCCCTCTTTCAACAACATACTCTCAATATTCGAGACAATGCTTGTGAAAAATATATTTTCCAGACTCGGGATAAGCACACCCACAGTCATGGTCCGATTGGTTCTGAGGCCCCTGGCCATCTCATTAACCTTAAAATCAAGAGTTTGAATTGCTTCTTCAATTAACTTCTTATTGCGTTCCAGAACATTACCACCATTTAAATATTTGGAAATGGTTGATATGGAAAGCCCTGTGTATTTAGCAATGTCTTTGATCGTTGTTGTCATAATCCTTCTCCTTTGTTTCGCGAAACGTTTCGTTTTATGGTCTTATTATATCTTATTCACCAAAAAAAGTCAACTCATTATAAATTTATGACGGTGTCAGGATACTGTAGGTTTTTCGACCCCACATTCAGCAAACATGCACTAAATAACAGCATTGTATTCAATGTAATAATGGAACATTATCAATATTTAATTTACCCCCAAAAGCTTTCTTTTTGATAAAACGCTTCAGTTTTTCCTGCACTGCTTCTTTTATCTCGACAGCAAACAGAACCGATGCTTGCATGAGGAGTAACCCCTATCTGCTCATCCACTAAGTACGCATACTTCTTGCTTCTTTATGCTGGTAATAGCTCCGCTCATAGGTCAGTTGAGCGAACTAAATCCATGAGGAACCTCAGCCTTCTTTTTCATGAGGATTCATTCAACTGTCTCTGAATGTGAGGTTCCTCTACTTTTTAAGATATTTCCTGCAAAAACCGACAGTAATTTTACACTAACGGAAAAAATCCACCGTCCGCGTTAAAACCCGGTCTTCCCAGTCGTGCCGGTTAAAAGTATGATCGGCCCCCGCAATTATTTCCAGTTCCGCCCGGCCGGCTAAAACCTCATAATACTTGTGGGCTATAGCCACAGGCACGATCTCATCCTGGTCACCGTGGATGATCAGTACCCGCCCGGGAAATTTCTGTACCTCCGCCAAAGGGTCCCACTTTTTCATGTCTTCCAGAAACGAACCGTTCAGCCAGAGGCCGCCCAGATCATAACAACCCCGCTCGTCCCGGTAGAGTTTTTTCTCCGCCATACTCCGGTTAAAGCCCTGCACCACCACGTCTTGATCCGCAGCCGCCCACAACACCACGCTGCGCAGGGTATCCGGCCGCCGCCCGGCCAGGGTTGCCGCCACGGCGCCGCCAAGACTTAAACCCACTACCCCCAAATTTTCACCGTCCGTGTCCGGCAGGGAGAGAGCATAATCCACGATGGCCTCCGCCTCGTGCACTTCCGAAGAGAAGGTCATTTCTTCAAAATCGCCGTCACTCTCGCCCGAACCACTGAAATCGAAGCGCAACGCGGCAATCCCCGCGGCGGCCAACCGCCGGGATAGTTTAAGGAAGATACGGTGGGGTTCCAGTTTGTTACCGGTAAACCCGTGAAAAAGAATGACCGTGGGAAATTTTCCCTCTTCCGGTGGGCGGTGATACATTCCCCGGAGGGTTTTCCCGTTTACGATAAGTTCCACTGCTTTTTGCATATGTATCGCCCCCTCATTTTTGCTTTGCTCTTTCGATTATACCGCACCCGGGAACATAATTAAACCCGGTAACGGCGGAAAAACAAAAAAGCCCGGCATGGTTCAACCGGACTTGTCATAAACTATAAAAGTGGTGCCGAAGGCGGGATTTGAACCCGCACGGGAGTGCTCCCACTACGCCCTGAACGTAGCGCGTCTGCCAGTTCCACCACTTCGGCTTCGCCACTATTATACCTTATAATTCGTCGCCTGTAAAGACCCCGGCCAAAAGAAAACCAAACCGGACCTCAGGCCTTAATTGAAAAAAGTCAAAGCCAGCCCCTCCGTCCGCTTCTGTTTTTAAGTTAAGTTAAGAAAAAGGAAATGGATGGAGAATGCCGAATCCCTATTGAAAGGAGGGAGCAAGATGAGACGGGTAAGAATTACACTGCTTCTGCCTGGTTTTTTCACCTTATTCCTTTCTTTTCCCTGTTGGGCGGCAACCGGCGATAAGCCCGTGAACTTTTCCTATCACGCCTCGGTTACTTCCGGCAATTATTTTCAAGAAATCCGGCACTTTCAATCCGGGGACCTGATCCGTCAGGTGATTTATGCCCCGCCGTTTCCACCCACGGTTACCATTGTCCGCCCGGATTTGGATATCATCTGGTATTTTGACGAGGGGGGCTGGGAATATTTTTCCACACCGTATTATCCGGTGTTGGTGGCGGACATCCTGGATCTGGAGGTTGCCAATGCCGAAGAATTGATCTGGGAAATAATAGGCGAGGAAACAATCCTGGGTTACAAATGTGAAATAACCCGCTGTACAAACCCGGCTGTTCCCAGTTGGGAAGTTACCCTCTGGCTCTCTCCCGAACTGGGAGGTTTTCCCCTGCAAAAACGGGAACGGATTTTTCGCGAAGAAACGGTCATCTCGGAAATTCTGGTGGAAATCAAGGAGTTTTCTCTTGAGCCGGTCCCGCCGGAATATTTTGAGCTTCCCGCCGACCTCATTCCCGCGGAGGAAGAGTGGACAGAGACGGACCAAAATTCATCTTTAGAAAGGACAATTTTCTATGAAAGCACTCGTTCTTTTTTCCGGAGGTCTTGACAGCCTCCTGGCAGTAAAACTCATGCAAGAAGCCGGGGTGGAAGTGGAAGCCGTTCATTTTCTGCAACCTTTCCTTCCCCCGGAAGCGGAAAAAAAACAGATAAACAAGGTAAAACGGCTTATTGCCCAGACCGGGGCCAAGCTTCATATCGTCCGCCTGGATGAAGATTACCTCCGTATCCTGGAGTCACCCAAATATGGTTACGGCCGCGCCTTCAACCCCTGCCTGGACTGTCATATCTATTTTCTGCGCCGGGCCGGGGAAATGCTCCGGGAAACCGGGGCTTCCTTTCTGGTCACCGGCGAAGTGGTAGGCCAGCGGCCGAAATCGCAGCACCAGGGAGCCTTTCCTCTTATTGACCGGGAAACGGGACTGGAGGGTTTGATCGTCCGTCCCCTCTCCGCCCGGCTCCTTCCGCCTACCATTCCGGAAGAAAAAGGCTGGATTTCCCTGGACCACTGTCCCTCCATCAAGGGCCGCCAGAGAAAGATCCAGTTGGAACTGGCAAAAAAATATGGTCTGCGCGAATACGAGTCCCCGGCCGGCGGTTGTCTGCTCACCAACAAAGAGTACGGGCGCAAAGTGGCGGATCTCCTGACCCACGACGGCCGCCTGGAAATCGATGCCCTGCGTTTGCTTTCCTTGGGGCGCCACTTCCGTCTCAGCCCGGAATTTAAGGCAATTATCGGTCGCAACCAAAAAGAAAACCAGCGCCTCATGGGCCACTTTTTCCCCCGCCGGCGTGACCCCCGCCTGCTCCTTCTAAAAATCCAGCACGTCCCGGGGCCGCTGGCTTTGGGATGCGGCCGGCCGTCCACGGCCGATCTCGAAAATCTCGCCCGGCTCACCGCCCGTTACGGCGATCTCCCGGACGGGAAGAAAGCAACCGCCCGCATCCTCCGGGGCGGGCCGCAACACCGGCGGGAGGAGCTGGAGGTTATAAACACCAAGGACTCTTCCCTGCCCGACCGGTTCCGGATCAATTAAAAACCAAATCCCGGTTCCCTCCAGGCCACCTCGACGGTGGCCTTTTTCTATCCCGGACAATAACGGTAAAAAAGCTCCCCGGGCCGGCTGAAGCCAGCCAACCAATGGCCTTTTTCCTGCACCGGCCAATAACAATAAAAAAGCATAAAGTTTTCTTTTCCAATGTAAGCATTTATGGAAGGGAATTAAAAAATCCATCATTATGATTATTACGAAAGGAAGGGAAGCCGGTGATGAAAACCATCTTTTTTGTCCTGATCATTCTGGGAATAACCGCCGCCCTCCTCGGCGGAGAACCGGAACTGGTCATGAAGGTCTTGGTGGAGTCGTCAAACCAGGCGATAACCAGGAGTTTAACCCTGCTGGGTATTTTATGCGTATGGCTGGGTATCGCAAAGATCGCTGAAAAATCCGGTTTTCTCGACTCCTGCAGCAAATTGTTGCGTCCCCTCTTACAACCGTTATTTCCCAGTTTACCCCGGAATCATCCCGCCCTGAAATATATCGCCATGAACATCAGCGCCAATCTGTTCGGCTTCGGAAGCGCCGCTACCCCCTTTGGTTTGAAGGCCATGAAGGAGTTACAGGCCCTGAACAACAATTCCACCACCGCCTCGGAAGCGATGTGTACTTTTCTGGCCATCAATACATCCAGTGTCACCCTTTTCCCCACCACCATCGTGGCCTTGCGCACTTCGCTCGGGTCAGCCAAACCTGAAGCCGTCGCCGTCTCCACTTTACTTGCCACCGGTATTTCCACCTTTTGCGCGCTCGCCCTCGATTTTTACCTCCGCCGGAGGCACAGGCACTCATGATCGATTTTTTTATGCGCCTTTCCGTATGGGCCTTGCCCGTTTTAATAGGGATCATCGTTCTCCACGGTTATCTGAGGAAGGTGGATATTTTCAACTGTTTCGTGGAGGGCGCCGCTGAAGCGTTGACCGTTGTCGTAAAAATTACCCCGTATGTTGTCGCCATTTACTTTGCGGTGGGCTTGTTTCAGGGCACGGACGCCTTGGCCTGGCTCCTTCGCCCCCTTAAACCCTTCCTTACTTTGGTGGGCGCCCCGGCGGAGGTCCTGCCCCTGCTCATCATCCGTCCGCTTAGCGGCTCGGCCGCCATGTCCCTGGTCATGCAGTTAATGGAGAAGTACGGCCCTGATTCCCTCATCGGGTACACCGCCGCCACCATAGAAGGGAGCACTGATACAACCATGTATATTGTCAGTGTTTACTTCGGTTCCGTGGGGATAAAAAATCCCCGTTACGCCATTCTGGTCGGCCTGGCCGCCGATTTTGCCGGGTTTATTGCTTCTATCATCATCTGCAACCTGCTCTTTGCCTAAGGCCCAAAAGCATCCTGTTACATCCACAACCGGCTATGCCAACAACCACTTTTTAATCTTTTCCCCCCGCCGGATACCAGCGCCGGTAGTGAAGAGCCACCAGGTAAAACCAGACCAAACCGAGGAAAAAACGGTAAAAGGGGGACCAGTGCTTATAAACCAAATACCCGCACCGGTTAAAGGCCACGTCAACCTCCATCCCCGCTACGGAAAAAGCCACCAGGTAAAAGGGGAAGACATACCATTCCTTCCGGGCGGGCAGATAATGGAGGTAAAGCATGATTGCGGGGATCCAGGCGAAAGTGAGCCAAAGGGGCCCGCCAAACATAATACTGGGTATTATCCGCTCGTAATGGAAAAGATGCAAGACGGTGTCAAAGAAAAAAACCAGAACTGTACTGCCAAGATAACCCCAGATTAGCCCGAACCAAAACAGCTCTTTATATTTTTCTTTGGGGACAAAGGCCAGCAGCAAGACGAGTAAAAAAAGGGCAAAAACCGGAGGGTAAAATTCGATGTAACCTGACATTTTCCTCCTCCTCCCCGCCGGACCCGGTTTTTCATAGTATTTACCGCTCCGGCAATTTTATCACGAATCCTGGGGGGCGAAACAACCGGGGGCCGGGGATTGTTTGACAAGAAGGGCCGGGTGTGTTATAAATTAAGTAGTAAATTACTATGATCCTTAAAACTTAAAGGGGTGCTCCGGAAGCGGGGCTGAGATCAGACCCTTGGAACCTGATCCGGGTAATGCCGGCGTAGGGAGAAGCTCACAACCCCATGATGGGGTTTTTTATCCTCTGCCACCTCTCCTCCCCCGGCCCGGCCATTTTTCCGGAGTGCTCCCCACAGGAGGCGTTGCTTATGAAAAAAAACTTGATCCTGAGCCGTGTTCTCCTTGTCTTATTGACCATGTTGGCCGTGGGCACGCTTCTCTTCTCCGGGTGTCTGAGCCGGAAGGAAAAGAAACTCACTGTCTATACTTATGCCAGCTTTCCTATGGCCCTGGTGGAGCGGGCCCGTGAGGACTTCCGGGAAAAGCACGGGATTGAGGTGGAATTCGAATCCTTTAATGATACGGGGACGCTTTTTTCCCAATTGATCCGGGAAAAAAAGAAGCCCGTAGCGGATGTGGTCATCGGTTTGGACAGCATTTATTTCCTCCGTGCGGCAAGAGAAGACCTTTTCCGTCCCTACCGGCCGGAAGCGGCGGATCATATCCCGGCTGATCTGGTTTTTGACCCGGAATTTCGCCTGACTCCCTTTGACTTTGGGTACGTGCTCTTTAACTACGATTCGGAAAAACTGGAGCAGGTGCCCGCTAGCCATCAGGATCTTCTGGACCCGGTTTATCGGGGGAAAATAATCCTCACCAACCCGCTGACCTCCTCGCCGGGGCAGATCTTTCTCCTGACCACCGTCGCCCTCTTTGGCGAAGACGGTTATCTCGATTACTGGCGGGCCTTGCGCCAAAATGTGCTGACCATCACCGCCAGTTGGGACGAGGCCTACGGCATGTATACGGCCGGGGAAGCGCCCATCGTTCTTTCTTATGGGACCAGCCCCGCCTACCACATCCTTTATGAGGGGACCGACCGTTACCAACCCCTCGTCTTGGACGGGGCGGCTTATGCCCAGATTGAAGGGGTGGGTATCCTGAAAGGGAGTAAAAACCCGAAAGCGGCGGAACTCTTTATCGAATACCTGTTGTCCCCGGAGTTCCAGGCCTTAATCCCGGAAAACCAGTTTATGTATCCGGTCCGTTCCGATGTAGAACTGGATCCCGCCTTTCGCCTGGAGACACCGGTCGAAAAATTGCTGAACCTGCCGTTGGAGACCGTCGAGGCCAACCTGGACAAATGGTTGGCCGGCTGGGAACAGGCGATTGAGAAATAAAACGCCGGCGGCGGGTGGCGGAAAACAGAGAATAACAGCGGGTGAACAATGGGCCCGGAAACAAACCGGTCTTTAACATGATCCGGAAAATAGAGGGTAACAACGGGTGAACAACCGGTCCGGTGCGGGCGGGCAAGGCGCGCCGCCGGTCGAAGGGCGAGCGCTATGAACGGGACAGACAAAATAATGACAGGAAGGGAAAGCGATCAGGCGTGAAAGGCGGCAATGGTGACGGCGCACGTTTACGCCCACGGGAAATGCAGTACGCCGATAATAATCCGGTCTATCTTCTCTTGCTTCTCCTTTTTTATCTGCCGGTTCTTACCGTGCTGGCCAGGGCTATTCTTAACAGCGGCTTTCTGCAGGAGTTGGCGGGGTTTCTCCGGTCGGAACTCTTCCGGAACACCCTGTCCTTCTCCTGCCGGCAGGCCCTTTACAGCGCCGGAATCAGCCTCTTGCTGAGCCTGCCGGGGGCCTATTTTTTTGGCCGCTTTGATTTCCCCGGCAAACGCCTGTTGCGGAGCGCCATGGTCCTCCCCTTTATGCTCCCGGGGATCCTGGTGGTCCTGGGGATGGTGGTTTTTTACGGCAATAACGGAACGCTCAACCACTGGCTGGCTTTGCTCTTCCCGGGCCGCGGATGGCGTTTTACCGGCCTTTACGGTTTTTGGGGGATTATCCTGGCGCATGTCTTTTACAATTTCACTTTTTGCCTGCGCCTGACCGGCGAAGCCTGGGAGCGGATCAACCCCGCCCTGCACGAGGCATCAGCTTTGTTGGGCGCCGGACCCTTTTCCACTTGGCGCCGGGTGACCCTGCCCTTACTGGCGCCGACCCTCCTTTACCTCTTTCTTTTGGTCTTTCTCTACTCTTTCCTCAGTTTTACCGTGGTTTTGGTGCTCGGAGGCTATCTTTATAAAACTTTCGAGGTTTTAATCTACATTGAGTATAACAGCCGTCTCCGCTTTGACCGGGCGGCGCTCATCGCCATCATCCAACTGTTCCTGCTGGCCGGAATCCTTTACCTGCAGGCCTTGTCGGGATGGCGGCTCCGGCGGGACGGGCTCTATGCCGGGCCTCTTCCCTCCCTCAGCATCCGCACCTGCCCGGGACGGACAATCCTTTTCCTGGTCTACATAATACTGACCGCTTTCTTTTTTCTCAGCCCCCTGGTGGCCGTGGTCGCCCGCTCCTTTTTCCCCCGCGGGCTGCCCGGAGGCCTCCCGACGCTGGAAAATTACCGCCTGCTTCTGACGGACGGTTTCCGCTTTGCCGTCGGCCGTAATTTCGGGTCGGTAATTGCCGCCACCATCGGCCTGGGGGTCGCTGTTTCGTTTTTTACGGTGTGTCCCGCCTACTATTTGGCCCGCCGCAGAAAAAACCGCCCCTGGGGCGGGGCCGATCTCTGGTTGCAACTGCCGTTGGGGGTCTCCTTTGTCACCTTTACCTCGGGCCTATCCATGCTGGCCGGAAGGGTTCTTCCTTCCGTCCTCCTCATCCTATGGGCCCAATTGTTTCTGGCTTTCCCCCTGGTCTATTCCATCCTCAGAACAGCCCGGCGGGAATTGAGCGAATCCCTGTTGGAAGCGGCAGCCCTCCTTGGCGCCCCGCCTTCGTATATTCTGAAGACGGTAGAATTACCGTTAATGCAACCGGCCTTGAGTACGGCCGCGGCCTACGCCGCCGCCTTTTCCCTTGGGGATCTGGCCGCCGTCCTCATGCTGGGGCGGGGCCGGGTCGTCACCCTCTCGGTGGCAATTTACCGCTTAATCGGCCACTACCGGTTTCCCCAGGCCATTGCCTTGGGTACCCTTCTCATCCTCATCTCGCTGTTCCTTTTCTGGGTGATGGAAGGACGTTACCAAGCCCGTGCCCGGTATCTTTTCCCCCGGTCGCAGGAAGGTGAAGAAGAATGAAAGAAAATACCCTCCTCCGCCTGCGGGTGGAGAAGAGCTATCCCGAGTTCCATATGAAAGTCGATTTACAGGTGAAGCGCGGGGAAATCTTTTCCCTCGTCGGACCCAGCGGTTGCGGGAAAACCACTCTCTTACGGCTCATCTCCGGTTTGGAAAAGCCGGACCGGGGAGAAATCATCCTGGACGGGAAGGAGATAACAGACCTCCCGCCGGCCAAAAGACGGGTGGGAATGGTCTTTCAGGATTATGCCCTTTTCCCCCACCTGACGGTGGCCGGGAATATTGAATACGGGCTTAAAGTCCAACACCTGCCCGCTGCCGAGCGCCGGGAACGCCTCGCCGGGTTACTCGAACTTTTTGGCCTGGAGAGGCTGGCCCACCGTCAGATCCAAAGCCTGTCCGGTGGGGAGAAGCAACGGGTGGCCCTGGCCCGGGCTTTGGCGCCCAAACCCCTTTTGCTTCTTTTGGATGAGCCCTTTTCCGCTTTGGATTACAACCTCCGCCGGCGGCTGCGGCAAGAACTGAAAACCCTCCGGGCCAAACTGGGATTTACCGCTATTTTCGTCACCCACCAGCAGGAAGAGGCTTTATCCTTCGGCGGGCGGCTGGGCGTAATGGAAAACGGCCGGTTAGTACAGGTCGGAACCGCCGAAGAGGTCTATGACGATCCGGCGACCCCCTTTGTCGCCGGCTTTTTGGGGGAAGCCAACCTCCTGCCCTGCCGGGTGGAGACCGCCGAAGGCCGGACCCGGGTCCGGCTGGTAACCGGCGACTGTTTTGAGTTGCCGCCCCCCAAAAATTTTCCCTCCGGCCCTTGCCTTCTGATGCTGAGACCGGAGGATTTATCCCCCGACCCTGGACAGGCCGGGCGGTTAACCGGAAAAATTGAAACCCTCGAGTATCAGGGTGCCGGTTACCGGCTGGAGATTCGTTGTGCCGGCGTGGTAATCCAGGCTTTTTTAGCCAAAAAATACCGGGGTCTCCGGGAAGGAGACCAAATCACCCTGGGTTTCCATCCCGGACAAATCCGGCTCTTTCCTGGGCTTTTCCCCGGAGGGTGGCCGGTCTCCTTTTCCGGATGATAACCCCGCGGGAACCCAATAGGTCAAACAAGCGGCGCCGGCCCGGTCAAAAGCGAAACAACCGGCGCCGTTTCTTTCCGGCCGTTCCGGCCGCCCGTCAAACCAGCCCGCAGGCGTTGACCAGGCGGGCAAGCGCCAAACAAAGGAGACACCCGGCCATAGTAGGAATCAAAGCCGCGAGCAAAGTCCATTTCAGGCTTTGGGTCTCTTTACGAATCGTCAATAAGGTGGTAGCGCAGGGGAAATGGAACAACGAAAAAAGGAGCATATTCAGGGCGGTCAACCAGGTCCAACCGTTATTGACCAGAAGGAGGCGGAGATCGGCCAAACTGGCAAGCTCCAGCATTGCCCCTTCCGCCAGGTAACTCATGATTAAAATCGGCACGACAATTTCATTGGCCGGCAAGCCCAGCAGGAAAGCGAGGAGGATATAACCGTCAAGGCCCAGCAGGCGGCCGAAAGTCTCCAGTTTCCCGGCGAGGTGGGCCAGGAGGCTTAATTCCCCAATTTGCGTATTGGCGAAAACCCAGGTAACAATCCCGGCCAGCGCGGCCACCGCCACCGCCCGCCGCAGGACGAAAAGGGTACGGTCAAAGACGGATCGGACCAACAGGGTGCCAATCTTCGGCCGGCGGTAAGGAGGAAGTTCCAGGGTAAAGGTGGAAGGGATACCCCGCAGGATCGTTTTGGATAAGGTCCATGAGACAGCCAGGGTAACCAGGACCCCCAGGACAACCACGCCCGCCACCACTGCCGAAGCCGCCAAATTGTTAGCATCGTGGACCATTAAGCCCAGAAAAAGGGCGGCCATGGTAATGAGCAAGGGAAAACGGCCGTTACAGGGGACAAAATTATTGGTGAGCACGGCAATCAGGCGTTCGCGGGGGGATTCAATGATCCGGCAGGCAATAACACCCGCGGCATTACAACCAAAGCCCATACACATGGTTAAGATTTGTTTCCCATGGGCCCCGGCTTTTTTAAAGATATGATCGAGGTTAAAAGCCACCCGCGGCAGATATCCCAAGTCCTCCAGAAACGTAAATAAAGGAAAAAAAATGGCCATCGGCGGCAACATCACCGAAACAACCCACGCCAGGCCGCGGTACATGCCCAAAACCAGGGCTCCGTGCAGGTAAGCCGGGGCGCCCGCCCATTGAAAGAACCGGGTAAGCCGGTCCTCAAAAGCAAAGAGCAGATTGGCCAGGAGTTCCGACGGGTAATTGGCGCCGCTGATCGTCAGCCAAAAGACCAGGCTTAAGAGGGCAAACATTAAAGGATATCCGAAAAGCTTCGAGGTGATGATGTCGTCAAGCTTATGACTGACGTCAAGCTCCCTTTCCGGAAGGGTGACGGTTTTCGCGGCAATTTCCCGGGCCTGCCGGTAGATATTTTTAACCACCCGTTCCCGGATGTCCAACCCCAGCCGGTTCCGGAGCATACGTGATTTGGCCGCTGCTTCATTGAATTTCTCTTCCCAAGTGGCGTTGGCCATAGTTCACCCTCCTCCATACTTCCGCAGGGGACGGGCGGCCGTTTTGGCCGGTTCTTTGCAAATAGTGGCAAATGTTGTTAAGAAGCGCAGGATCGCCGTCCAGCAGGCGTAGAGCCACCCAGCGGCTGTTCAACTTCCCCTGGCACAAATCTTCCACTTCGGCTTGGAGTTGGGCAAGCGCGGCTTCGATCTCTTCATCATAGACCGGCGGTCTGGGCTGTAACTGCTTCATTTCGGAGAAAATCACCTGGTCCAGGATATTTTTTAATTCCTCCAGCCCTGTTTTATCCCGGGCGACCGTGGGAACCACTGGTATTCCCAGTAACTCCCGGAGTTTACCGTAGTTGATCTTGATTTTTTTCCGCGCGGCCTCGTCCGCCAGATTGACGCAGAGAACAGTTTTGGGCGTAATCTCCATCACCTGCAGGACCAGGTTTAAATTCCGTTCAAGGCAAGTGGCATCGGCTACCACCACCGTGGCGTCCGGATTCCCGAAACAGATAAAATCCCGTGCCACCTGTTCATCAGCGGAATTGGCCAACAGGGAATAAGTCCCCGGCAAATCCACCACGGTGATCTCTTTCCCCCGGTGGCGATAAGTGCCTTTCGCCAGGACCACGGTTTTTCCCGGCCAGTTCCCCGTATGCTGGTTTAAACCGGTCAAGGCGTTAAATAGCGTGCTTTTTCCGGTATTCGGATTGCCGCCCAGGGCAATGACGGCATCGGCTTTTCTCCCGACGTCGCGTTTTAATTCGTCCAAGAAAACAAAAACTCCCGGATAAGATGAGGTCCCTCCCAAAACGGCACCCTCCCTTGTTTCGTCACCCAACTGTTTTTTTAAACTCCGCCACCGGGCTATTCCACCGGCCGGACCGTCACCAGTCTGCTTTCTTCAGAACGTAACGCAATAAGGGCGCCCCGGATTTTATAAGCAACCGGATCCCCCGCCGGGTTTTTCCGGACAGCCTCAACAATGGTTCCCGGAACCAGACCCAAATCCAACAAGCGGTTACGGATCAATTCCCCGGCTTGGATCCTGACTACTTCAGCGGCTTTCCCGACGGGCAGTAAGTTCAACCCATATTCGCCCATTTTCCCCTCCTGTTTCTTGTGGGGTTCAGCGGCTGCGGAACATCTCCTGTCTTCTCCCAATTTTGCCTTTGCCAACCTGGTTGTCATAGTATATATAGTATAAAAAAGAAAAGCGAATGGTTCCTTGACGCCCGCCGCCCCCGCCGCCCCAAAAGAAAAAAGACCAAACCTTGCCGCCTGGTCTTTTTTCTCCGCTGCTCCCCTGTCCAAACCGGGGTAATAGCCGGTAATTTTGTACTTACAGTATTTTACTTAAAAAGCTCTTGGTTCTCTCATTTTGCGGGTTATTAAACAACTGGTCGGGTGTGCCCTCTTCGACGATTACCCCGTCGTCCATAAACAGCACCCGGTCGCTGACCTCCCGGGCAAAACCCATCTCGTGGGAGACCACAACCATCGTCATCCCTTCTTTGGCCAGATCTTTCATGACGTCCAGCACTTCCTTGATCATTTCCGGATCGAGGGCGGATGTCGGTTCGTCAAAAAGCATGACCTTGGGATGCATGGACAGCGCCCGGGCAATGGCTACCCGTTGCTGTTGCCCGCCGGAGAGGTTGTCCGGATACTCATGGGCCTTGTCCCGCAGTCCGACCTTGTCCAAAAGGGCATAAGCCCGTTCCGTTGCCTCTTCCTCAGATAATCCCCTGACCTGAATAGGGCCCAAAGTGATATTCTCCAGGGCGGTTTTATGCGGGAAGAGATTAAATTGCTGAAAAACCATGCCCACCTCCGCTCGTACCCGGTTCACATTGACCTTTTTATGGTCCGTGATCTCTACATCCTCAATAAAAACCTTGCCGGCAGTGGGCTCCTCCAAAAGGTTCAAACACCGCAGAAAAGTGCTTTTCCCGGAACCGCTGGGCCCGATGACACAAACCACCTCACCCTTTTTCACGTGGTTGGTTATGCCTTTGAGAACATGAAGGTTTTTAAAACGCTTGTGCAGGTCAACAACCCTAATCACCGGTTTTCAACCTCCGTTCCAGCCATGCCACTAATTTGGTGAAGGGCAGGGTCATCATTAAAAAGACAAGGCCTACGCCCAGCCAGGTTTCGGTCGGACGGTAAGTACGGGTGACGATCACCTGGGCCTTGCGGACCAATTCTTCCATCCCGATCACAGAAACGAGGGACGAATCTTTTAACATGGCGATGAACTCGTTACCCAACGGCGGAATGACCCGCTTGATGGCCTGTGGCAAGATCACGTGCCGCATAGCCTGCCAATAGGACATCCCAAGGGAGCGGGCGGCTTCCATCTGCCCGCGGTCGATGGATTGGATTCCCGCCCGGATGATTTCCGCCACATAAGCCCCGCTGTTGATACTCAAAGCGGTCAGGGCGGAGAAAAATGGGTTCAGCGGGATCGGCCTCCCGTCGGCAAAAAGGGAACCGAGAACCGGGGGCAGGCCGAAATGGATCATGAAGATCTGAACCAGTAACGGGGTACCGCGAATAAAATTCACATAAAGAGCGGCGACAAAGTTAATGAGTCTGACCCGGACAATCCGGGCCATCCCGGCAAAAGTACCGATAATGATCCCGTTAAACACGGAAATGGCTGTTAAGAAAAGAGTCATCACGGCGCCGAGCAATAAAAGGGGCATGATCTTCCACATATAATAAAGGGACGTTTCGGCCAGGGAAAACTTGACCTCGTTCTCCCCTTCGGCAACCGTGAGGCGCCGGCTCTGGGTCTGGTATTGGGGTTTTGCCACCTCAACCAGGTATGTCCCGGGGGAGAGCCCCCTGATCACGGCCGGGGTGACCCCGGCCGGCTCCCCGTTAATAAAGATTTCCGCTCCCTCCGGGTCGGAAGCAACCCGCAAAACGGTTTCGCCGGCGGCGGCGGCGCCCGCCGGCGCCGGCTGTCCTGCCAAAGTCAAGGCAAGCAAAAATATTAATATTAGTATTGCAAATGCTTTTTTCTGCTCCTTCATGGAAACACCTTTTCGTGATTTTCAATACCTCGCTACATGGACCGGTATTTCTCGACCAGGGCGTCGAGTTTGCCGTTTTCCTTCAGGGTGGCAAGGGCCTGGTTTATCTTGTTCAGCAACTCTTCATTGCCTTTCCGGACGCCGATCCCGTAATTTTCTATTTCCGCGTCGTGAATTTCAATCACTCTTAACCCGCTCATTTTCGCCATCGCCTGATAAGCCACGAGATCGTCCATCACGGCGGCATCGGCGTTATTGTTCAACAGTTCCTGGATGGCTTGGGGGTTCGTATCGAACCGTTTCATTTTGACATTCGGGATCTCACTGGCGTAAAGATCCCCGGTTGTCCCGTTCTGAACGGTAACGACCTTGCCGGCCAGGTCTTCCGGGCCGTTAATGGAGAAGTCGTCCTCCCTGACCACAATAACCTGCTTGATGGTGAAATACGGATCGGAAAAATCAATCTGTTTTTTCCGTTCTTCTGTGATCGTCATGGCGCTGATCAGGCAATCATAATTCCCGTTCATCAAACCGGGGATAATTCCCTCCCAACTGACATTCTGCAGTTGCAATTCCAACCCCAGTTCTTCGGCGACCATGGCGATAAGTTCCATGTCAAACCCGACAAAGTTACCATCTTCATCAATGGATTCAAAGGGCTCATAAGTAGCATCAGTTCCCACCCTCAGGACTCCGCCGGTTTCCTGTGTCGCTTGGGATTTGGAAAGAAACAAGTAAACGGCGGCCGCAGCGACCACCACAACAACTAAGGCCAGGGCAATTAAATACCCTTTTTTCATTCCGGATTCCTCCCTATGCATAATTATTGACCAGCGTGCATTATCTACAACCTCATTCCGGAATCATCTGGTCACATATTTATATAATACACTAAAATCCCCGGCAGGTAAAGAAAGATCTTCCGGCCCTGCTTATCCATTTATTGCCCTCTTTTTGGCAGCCGCCCGGATTTAATAATGCTTCATTATTATACGGATTCCTCCCGTCCGGATTTCTTTTGCCGTCCTTCCCTTTACTGCCAATAATTTATTTTTATACAATTTGTCATTTTCAACCATTTCTTTTTTCCCTGTAAGCTTTACAAATTAAACGGTATGTTATATATTTAAGTTAACGACATGTTTATCTTCTTAGAGGGAGTCCGGAAAAGGAGGGACTGGGGATGCAGGCGATAGCGGTTGTGCTCATCTCCTTTCTCAGCGGTGCGGTTCCCTATTCGTTAATTCTTGGCAAGCTGTTTTTAAAAGAAGATATCCGGAATTACGGCGACGGTAACCCGGGAGCCGCCAACGCCTGGCGCGCCGGCGGTCCCGTGCTCGGCATCTTTTCTGTCCTGTTGGATGTTTTAAAGGCTTATCTTCCGGTTTACTATACCATGCTTTCCTTTGATTTTCCCCACTATATCCTGGTGGCCGTAGCGGTTGCCCCCATTGCTGGGCATGCCTTTTCTCCCTTTCTTTATTTTCACGGGGGGAAAGCGGTGGCCTCCACTTACGGCGTGTGGCTGGCTTTAAACAAATTAACCGGCGGCTTGCTGGTCATGGGCGTAACTTCCGCTCTCTTTTTCATTTTCCAAACCATCGATGCCTGGTCGGTCATCATGGGACTTTTCGCTTTGGTTGTCTACTTGTTCCTTAGTCAAGCCGAAACCTGGCTCCGTTTGTTATGTTTAATCAACATGTCAATCGTCGTCTATAAACACAGAAAAGACCTTAAACCGGTCTTAAAACTACGTCCGGTCTTTGCGACGATGCTACGGAGAGATAAATGTATTTAACCAGCCGTTTACTTTCACTCGCTCTTTTTGCCCTGTCCTATTTGCTCCTTGTTCAGGTGATCAACTATTTCTCTTTACGAAGACTGGGCCGGTTTCCCCGTGCCCGGAATTATCCTTTTGTTTCCGTCTTGGTTCCCGCGCGTAATGAGGAACGCAACATTAAAGAATGTATCGAATCCCTCCTGGCTCAAGAATATCCCCACTACGAAATAATTGTCCTGGATGATGAAAGTACCGACGGGACCTGGCAGATTCTCTCCCGGCTGGCCAAGGGGAAGAACCACCTGCACTTGATGAAAGGGACCCCGCCGCCGCCGGGTTGGGTCGGTAAATGCTGGGCCTGTCACCAATTGTCCCAAAAAGCCCGGGGCGAGTACTTGCTTTTTGTGGACGCCGATACGGTCCATGAACCGGTCATGCTGCGCTCGGCAATAGACGCCGCTTTATTTTACCAAGCGGACCTGCTTTCCGGCATCCCCCACGAAAAAGTGGAAACCCTCAGCGAACTGCTGACGGTCCCTTTGATCACGTGGGGGATGTTTGCGGCCCTGCCCCTGCCCCTGGCTTTTGCCTTGCCCTGGCCCGGCCTTTCCCTTACGATCGGACAGTTGCTTCTTTTCAAACGGGACGGCTATGAACGGATTGACGGGCATAACGCCGTAAGGGACCAGGTCTGCGAAGACATGGCCCTGGGGAGACTGATCAAAGCCAATGGGCTTCGCTGGCGTCTGGTTGACGCCGGGGAAGTGACCCGGTGCCGCATGTATACCAGTTTGGCCGAGGCCGTGAACGGGCTCAGCAAAAGTATTTTCGGGGCGCTCAACTACCGGGTGATGCTGATTTTCCTCTTCAGCCTGCTTTTGGCGGTAATGTTTTGTTTTCCCCCGCTGCTGCTGTTAAGAGCCACGGCCACAGTTCTACCCCGTTTCCTTGTCCGGCGGGCCTTGATCGCTGTCTTGCTGGCCTTGGCCTCCTGGGGAATGGCCAATTTCCGTTTTCGTCAACCGCAGGCGGCCACTTTTCTCTATCCGCTGATCAGCGCCCTCTCTATTTTTATCTTTTTCCGCTCCATGTTCCTGACGATGAGAGGCAAAGCCTCTTGGAAAGGGCGTATTCTGCCTGTCCGCGGAATCAACTGAAAAGAAGCGGAAGAACCGGCGGCTAAAAAGAAAGGGCCAAGCAAAAAACCGTTCTCCTGGGCCAAGGAGAACGGTTTTTTCTGCTCCCCCAAGGTAATCGGGCAGTCCCGTTGTTCAGATATGAATGGGACGATCGACTATCCCGTGGGTGGCTTCGGCGATGATCTCGGAGACAGTGGGATGGGGATAGATCACCTTTGCCAGTTCCCCGGCGGGGTTTTTCAACGCGATCATCTGACAAACCTGCGCAATCATGTCCGTGGCGGAAGGCGCGATAATATGCGCCCCCAAAATTTGCTCCGTGTCAAGGTCGGCAATCATCTTGATAAAGCCTTTGGTCTCCCCGACGGCCAAGGCCTTCCCGTTGGCGAGCAGCGGAATCTTACTTACCTTAATCCGGTAGCCCTCTTTTTCCGCTTCTTCCTGGGTTAAGCCGACCGCGGCCACCTCCGGCTGGGTGTAAATGCACTGCGGGACGGCTTCGTAGCTCATCTCACAGGAACGGCCCAGGATGTTTTCCACGGCGACGATCCCTTCGGCGGAAGCGACATGGGCCAACATATACTTGCCGTTGACGTCCCCGATGGCGTAGATATTGGGAACCGAGGTGCGGAGGCGATTATCGGTCGCGATTACCCCTTTTTCATGTTTAATCCCGACTTTGTCCAAGTCGAGCGAGAGCCCGTTTGAACGCCGCCCCACCGCCATCAGAATTTTTTCCGGCGCGAGATGTTCAAGGTTGCCGTTATACCTGTAGGATATTACTCCCTCTTCAATCGCTTCCACCCGTGCGTTGGTGTAAACGGTAATTCCGTTTTTTACAAGGATCTCGGTAAGTGTTTTGGAAACCTCCGCATCGAACATGGGCACTAACCTGTCCATAAGCTCGATAATGGTAACCGCGCAACCAAGACTCTGGAACAAAAAGGCCATCTCCACCCCGATTACCCCGCCGCCGATGATCGCCAGGGAAGCCGGCAGCCAGTCAAGGCTCAGGGCCTCATCACTGGTGATGACGGCGGGATCGTCCGCGCCGGGGATGGGGAGAAGCGCGGGGGAGGAGCCCACGGCAATGATAAGATTCTCGCTTTTAATTATTTCCTCATTAACCCTGATCTCTTTAGCCGATTCCAACTGGGCTTTGCCCTTGATCAGCTGCACTTTGTTCTTCTTTAACAGCCATTGGATCCCTCCCACCAGGGTCTTTACCACTTGCTCTTTCCTGCTGTTCATCCGAGCAAAGTCAACTGTCGGGGTGGAAACAGTAACGCCGAATTCCGCGGCCTTTTTAATACTTTGGTATAAACCGGCGCTGTGGAGGAGTGTTTTGGTGGGGATGCACCCCCGGTTCAGGCAAACCCCGCCCACTTCATCCTGTTCTATTAACGCAACTTTCGCTCCGCCCTGCGCGGCCCGGATCGCGGCCACGTAACCGCCGGGGCCGGCCCCGATTACGACCAGATCGTACATGCATAACGCCTCCTTTGTCCTGTTAAGAAATCACTTGATTTTAGCAAGTAATAAGCCGGCGCTTCGACCAGGCTTCCAAACTTTCGCCGATGGGACCAAGGGGATAAAATATTACTCCTTTCCGCCTGCCGTTTACCCGTAGATCGTCTGCACATTGAATTTTTTGGCCGCTTTTTCCACCTCCGGCGGTAAAGATTTTTCCGAAACCAAAATGGTAATATCCTCGAGCCCGGCAAAGGTAAAGGGCAAATCTTTATTGATTTTACTGCTGTCAAGCAGGAGAATGACTTTTTTCGCCCGTTTAATCACTTTTTTCTTTAATTCGCCTTCATAGACATTGGCCACGGTAAATCCCCGGTCCACGGAAAAGCCGGAGGCGGCCATGAAAGCCAGGTCAATGTTGAAGTTATCCAACAAACCGGCGGCACCCGGCCCGGAGACGGAATAGGTGTTCCGGTTGACTTGTCCGCCTAAAGTCATGACCGACGGTTTCGTTCTTTTTAAAAGCTCCAGGGCGATATTCAAACCACTGGTTAAAATGGTGAAGTTCTCATCCGGCAGGATCCTGGCGAGACACATCAGGGTGGTGCCGGAATCAAAATAGAGGGACCGGCCTTTTTCTACCAGTTTTACGGCTTTTTCGGCAATTTTTATTTTCGCTTCCACATTTTCTACTTCCCGGACATTGTAGGGATCTTCTTCTCCGTTGCCCGCCAGTTTTTTTACACTTACCGCCCCGCCGTAGGTACGGATGACACTGCCCTCTTTTTCCAGGCTGATCAGGTCCCGCCGGAGAGTCATCAGCGAGACCTCGGGAAATAATTCTTTTAGTTCTTGAAGCTGGATCTCGCCTTTTTCCTCCAATAATAACCGGATCCGTTCTTTTCTCTTTTTAACCACAATACTCCTCCTTTTATACCTCCCTATACCCCCATTCTGTTTCTGGCGATTTGCCCGCTCAGAGAAAAATCAGTCGCCGGTGTATGCCCCGAAAGGGGAAGGATTCTTTCATGAACCGCATCGATTATCCATTCCGGTTGGGGGAAGAAGTATCTTTCCAATTCATGGGCCGGGACAATCCAATTCCTGGCGCCGACCACTACCGGAGGAGCGTCCAGGTAATCAAAGGCGAGTTCGCTGATGGTCTGCGCCATCTCTTTTAAGAAGGATCCGCGTTCGCAGGCATCACCGGTCAGGATGATGCGGCCGGTCTTGGCCACGGAGTCAAGGACCGGTTGGTAGTTAAAAGGCACCAGGGAACGGGCGTCGATGATCTCAGCCTCAATTCCGTATCTCTTCTCCAGGATCTCCGCTGCTTCCAAGGCGCGGTAAAGCGTGGCGCCCACGGTCAGAATGGTCAGATCCTTACCTTCCCGCTTGCAGTCGGGCTCGCCGATGGGTACCTCGTAATATCCTTCCGGCACACCCCCCGGGTGGAACATCTCCCCTATATCATAAATTCTCTGGCTCTCGAAGAAGATCACCGGATCGGTTCCCATTAAAGCGCTGTTCATTAAACCCTTGGCGTCATAAGGGGTGGCGGGAAAGACTACTTTTAAACCGGGAATGTGGGCAACCAGAGATGTCCAGTCCTGGGAGTGCTGGGCCCCGTATTTGGAACCGACCGATACTCTTAATATTACCGGCATCTTCAGCTGACCGGCGCTCATCGCCTGCCACTTGGCAAGCTGGTTAAAAACTTCGTCGCCGGCCCGGCCTAGAAAATCGGTGTACATCAATTCCACCACCACTCTTCCCCCGGTCATGGCGTAACCGACGCCGGAGGCCACAATCGCCGCTTCGGAGATGGGTGTATTAAAAAGCCGGTGGTAGGGAAGGGCTTCCGTCAAACCCCGGTAAACGGCAAAGGCCCCACCCCAGTCCCTGTTGTCCTCGCCGAAAGCAATCAACGTCGGATCCGTATAAAACTTATCAAGCAGGGCCTCGAAAATTCCGTCCCTCAGTTGATAGGTTTTGCTCTTGGCCACCGGTTGACCGTCTTTTATCCCCGTCCGGATTTTTCTCTTAATCTGTTGCAGGCGGGGGTTTTCTTCCTTGGGTATTAACACTTCACAAGGGCGGTCGTCGAACTTTTCCACCCGTTCATTGGAAAACATGTACTCACCGATAAGGTTGGGGTTTTTCTCCAGGTCAAACCGGGGGGAAATTTTTTCGTCCACCGCCAGGCGCAGGATTTCGTCAAGCAACTCCCTGATATACTCGTGAGTTTCCCGGAAATCGTCTTCGGTCGCCAGTCCGGCCTGGAGCAATTCTTCCTTGTAGGTCAGCAAGGGGTCCTGCTCCTGCCAGGCCTGGATTTCTTCTTTCGTCCGGTAAGTTGAAGCGTCGGACGGTGAATGGCCGACAAAACGGTAGGTTACCACATCAAGCAAGACCGGGCCCTTTTTTTCTTCCAAAATCTCAATTTTCCTCCGCATCGCGTCAATGACGGCCAGCGGGTTAAAACCGTCCACCCGCTCCACATGCATCTGTTCCGGGTTAATACCCGCCCCCACCCGGGCCAGCATCTCAAAACCCATGGTTTCCCCGGCCGTTTGTCCGCCCATTCCGTAATGGTTGTTGAAGAAATTAAAGATGAGCGGCAACCCGCCGCGGTACTCTCCTTCCCATAACTTCCAGAACTGGCCCATCGCCGCCATGTTCATGGCCTCCCAGACCGGGCCGCATCCCAAAGCTCCGTCGCCGATGTTGGCAATGACGATTCCTTTTTTCCGGTTAATCTTTTTATTAAGGGCGGCGCCGAGGGCGATCCCGGCCGATCCTCCTACGATGGCGTTGTTGGGATAGATGCCAAAGGGGGTAAAAAACACATGCATCGAGCCGCCCAATCCCCTTTGGAACCCGGTTCTCCGGCCAAAAATCTCCGCCAGGGTTCCGTAGAGCAGGAATTTGACCGCCGTTTCCTTTATATTCGCTTTCCGTTTATTTTGCCCTTCAATGACCTTAAGAATTTCTCCGTCAAAATATTTCTCCATAATTCCATAGAGGTCTTGCGGGCTCATTTTTTCTATGGCCGATAATCCCTTAGCCAAAATCTCGCCGTGACTCCGGTGCGAGCCGAAGATGTAGTCATCTTTATCCAGAAGATAGGCCTGGCCTACGGCCGCAGCTTCCTGGCCGATGGAGAGATGAGCCGGGCCGGGATAATCGTACTTGATCCCATGGTACTCGCCGGTGGTCTTAATAACATACAACATATTCTCAAACTCCCGGATTATCGCCATATCCCGGTAGATACGGAATAAATCATCCCGGCTAAACCTCTCCTGTTCTTCTTTCAGGCTCTTTTGGTACTTGTTAACCGGAATATTCGTAAAAGTTATTTCCCCGCTTTTCCGTGCTTCCTTAGGATCAATAAACAAGGCTTTCGCCATCTTTGCCGTCTCCCTTCCAAAATCTTTAGTAGATCTGTTATTTACATAACAGGAAAATAAATTTTTCCAGGTTCTCTTTCAGTTCCTGTAAAAACCGGGCAGCCGGCGCCCCGTCCAGAGCACGGTGGTCAAAGGTGAGGGACAATCCCATCGCCGGATAGTGAAGATATTCCCCTTTGTCCTCCTTGATTCTCCAGGTTATGGCATTAACCCCCAAAATACCGGTTTGCGGCGGATTGATAACGGGGGTAAAAGATTCAATGCCTAAAGCGCCAAGGTTGGTAATGGTAAAGCCGGCGCCGGTTAAATAATCAGGATTAATCGTCCCCTCCCGGCACTCTTTGGCCAGTCGTTTTAGTTCAACCGCTGTTTCCACCAGGGTCTTCCGGTCGGCGTCAAAGAGGGTAGGCACCAAAAGTCCCCGCTCCGTATCTACCGCCACACCCAAATGGACCCGCCGGAAAAGGCGCAACTTATCCCCCAGGATATGGGCGTTTAATTCCGGGTAATTCCGGATTGTCCTGGCCACGGCATAGACAATCATATCGGTGAAAGTGATATGCCCAAGCCTTTCAGGATCTTTCTTTATCTCCTTGCGCAGGGCGATTAAAGACGAGGCATCAAAGGAAGTGTGCAACGTAACCTGGGCGGACTCGCTGAGCGAAGCATGCATTCTCCGGGCAATCAATTTCCGGGCGGAGGAGAATTCCACTTCTTCAAAGTCCCCGCCCGCCTGGAGCGGCGGCGCCTCTGCTCCCGGAAGCTCCACAGATAGGGCGGCAATATCCCGGGCAATAATCCGTCCCTGCGGCCCGGTAGGGGTAGCCCGCCGGTAGTCCACGCCTCTTTGGGCAGCCAAATTCCGGGCCCGGGGCGAAATTTTTATTCTTTCCTCTTCCCTCTCCCCTTGTTTATCCCCTATTGACCGCTGCTCCGGTGCTTCCGGTGGCGGGGAGGCATCCCCTGCCGTCCCCGGGGTGGTTTCTTTCCCTTCTTCAGCGGGGGTTTTCCCGTCCCGGCCCCGCGGGTCGAATTCCGCGGCGTCTTCTCCTTCCTCTCCGATCACGCCGACGGTGGTCATCACCGGCACCTCTTCGCCTTCGGAGAAAAATACCGCCAAAAGCACTCCCTCAGTCTCGGCTTCTTCTTCAAAGGAGGCCTTGTCCGTCTCATAAGAGAACAAGAGATCCCCTTTGCGGACCCGGTCGCCGGGTTTCTTGTACCACTTGGTTATGAGACAACTCTCCACCGACTGTCCCTGTTTAGGCATGACTACTGGCGTCGCCATTTTCCTGCTCCCTTCATTCTAAAATGTGCCATGTCAAAATTTATTGCATATGATGATATATAATAGCATTTTTTAGTTATATTCTAACATTTTGAGTGATAGATGTCAACTATTAATTTAACTATGTGACCATACCCCTTTTCCACGCACATAACCTATGGCGGTTTCTTTCAAAAGTAATACGGAGTGCAATTACAATGCTGTCATTTAAAAAGTAACTTCCAGTTTAACCGATTTTTGATGACTTTCTCCTTCTCGGATAAAATATAATCGATAAGAGGCGCAAACCTGTTAAGTTTTAACACGGTGAACCAGAGGTGGAATTTAGACTAACCATTTGCAGGAGTAAATTCCATCTCTCAGATATCCAGGGTTAATGGTCAAGCAGGTACGCCTCTTTACCGATGCATAAAGCTAAGGCGGGAGTTTATCCCGGAGGTAGAGTCGTAATTCGTTGCCCCTCCCGGAAAAACCCCGCTAAATTTTACACTAACACAAAGCAAATAGTTCTTATTGGAATGGGCTTCAGTCCTTGTATTGACATCCTAGCTGTTTTGGCATCTCCATAACTCATATGAGCTCATACAAGGTTTTACCTGAATATTTTCTATCAAATTCAGAATTCATTTTTCCAACCTCTATTATTGACATTGGGTGTTCAAACAAGGACTTAAGGCCCTCTAGGGACATAATACAGGCATCTGCACCAGATTTAATGCCTTTTTTAACTTGTTTAGAATTTCTCGCAAAAAAGCAGACTTCCGTATCATAATTATAGGTTTGAAATGCTTTCTTAGTACATAGCAAAAGATCTTCTGAATCTTCCTCGAAGTCTTCTAGTACACCATAATACGATATAACGCTTTTTGCTCCCATTTTCGCTGCTAATATTCCCATAGCAACTGTATTTACGGCTGTTGCGGCTACCTCTATTCCTTCATTTGCAAGTATTTTTATTGCTTCAAGGCCATCAATTGTTACAGGTATTTTTATTCTTACATCATTAATAACCTCAGCTATCGCCTTGCCCTCTTTTACCATTTCAGCACTATTAACAGTTGTTACTTGTATATGTACTATGCCTTTTGCAATACTCCTTAATTCTTTCAAATAATCTATTAGATCAGGCCATCCATGATAAGCTATTTCCCGTGTATTAGTAGTTACGCCCGAAATAAATGGAAGTTTAAACGCTTCTCGTATCTCATCAAGATTAGCACTATCAATTAGAAATTGCATCCACATTACATCCTTTCTCCCAATCATTTAAAAACTCTGTCAGTGCTATATCTGAGGATGGATGCATAATAATCTGCCTAAGAACATTTAATGGCACTGTAGCTATATCAGCCCCTGCAAGTGCAGCTTTTTTAAGATGAATTGGAAGCCTGACACTTGCCGTCAGTATTTCTGCCTGATAATTATAGTTCTTGAATATATTAACAATATCTTTGATTACATTTTCATAATCTAAATCCTCGATTCTTCCATAAAAGGGACTTACATATGAAGCTCCAGCATTTACTGCCAATAAGGCTTGTGTTGCAGAATATACAACAGTAGCATTCGTTGTAATCCCTTCACTTTTTAGGATCTTTATTGCTTTTAGTCCGTTAAAAGTTAAAGGGATTTTTATTACTACGTTCGGTGCAATATTCCTTAATTTTCTTGCTTGTTCTACCATTTTATCTAGATCACGACTTGTAACCATAGCATGTACAGGTCCGTCAACTATTTTACAAATTTCTTCAATTTGTTTATAATAATCTACGTTTTTTTCTCTTGCTATAATAGAAGGATTAGTAGTAACTCCATTTATCACTCCCCAACTTATAGCTTCTTTTATCTCTTCCAAATTTGCGGTATCAAGAAAAATTTTCATATTCATGCTCCTTTCTTGGTCTTTATTTGCTTGATATATTTGTTTAATAACAATTATGTTTTTTAAAAAAACCACCGATCAAGTCCAGATTAGTGTGTAAATTCCTCACTTATTTTTATTTAATTTATAAAATTGATTACCCTTTAATTGAACCTGCACTTAAACCAGAAATAAAATACTTCTGAGCAAATAAATATAGACATATTATTGGGAAACTACCAATAAGCGCTGTACTCATTATTTGATTCCATTGATAAACCTGTTGCCCCATTAACAATGATATCCCGACCGGTATAGTTCTTACACTAATACTCTTTGTCAAGGTCAGTGCAAATAAAAATTCATTCCAACACAAGAGAAAAGTATATACTGCTGTTGCAATTAAGCCAGGGACAGCGATTGGAAGGAGCACATAAAATAACAGATAAAAGCGGCTGCCCCCGTCAATTAAAACCGCTTCATCTAGCTCTTTAGGTATTGTGTTAAAATATCCGGTCAGCATCAATATTGCATAAGGTAAACAAAAAGAAGTGTAAGTAACAATTAAACCCAATAAGGTATCATATATTTTTAAATATACAATCATTGAAAAATAAGGGATCAACATAGTGATTGGCGGGATTGTTTGAATGGCAATGATAAAAATGATTAAAAACTTTTTTCCTTTAAATTCATATCTTGAAAACCCATACCCCGCTAAAATAGCAACCAATAAAGCAAAAACCACGGTTATTAAAGCTACAACATAGCTGTTTGAAAAAAAACGTAAATAATCTTTATTTTTAAGAACTGATATATAAGGTTCTAAAGTAAATGTTCGCGGGATAAAAGATGGAGGAATTGTAAAGATTTCAGTATTAGGTCGTACCGACATAGCGATCATCCACAATATTGGAAAACCAACAAAAAAAGAGGCGAAAGATAATAACAAATATATAAGATATTTTCCTCTTTTTTTCATTAAAAAATCCTCCTCTAAAGTCACTCGCCAATCAATTTTTGTTGCCTGACATAAAAAACCGATATAGCTATTGTCACAAGCAAAATTAGGACTGCGGCCACAGATGCTTGACCGAATTGAAATTGTTCAAAAGCTTTCTTATAAGTATAAGTGGATAGCATTTCTGTTGCATGAATAGGTCCGCCGCCGGTAGTCAACCAAATTAACGGAAATTCTCTAAACGTCCATATTGTATCCAAAATTAATACATTCAGGATTACTGTTTTAAGTTGAGGAATTGTAATGTATATTATCTTTTGTAGATTATTTGCGCCATCAACCATAGCTGCTTCATAAAGCTCATTTGGAATGCTTTGTAATCCAGCTAAAAAGCTTATCATCGAAAAAGGATACCCAAACCAGGCATTGACAGCTATAAGAGATGGTAAAGCGTGTTTAATACTTCCAAACCACTCGATATAAGGATTTTCAAAGCCCAATTTCAATAATATAAAATTTACTACACCCATAGGATCCAACATGAGTCGCCAAATAATTGCAACAACCACTGCTGTAAAAACCCACGGCAATATTAATATTCCTCTAAAACCCGCCATTATTTTTTTATTTATAGGCTGGTTTAAAAGAAGCGCAAAAGCAAAGCCAAATAAGGCATGCAAGGCAACACTACCTAAAGTGAAAAAAACAGTATTTTGAAACGATTCATATAATAATGGTTCCTTAAAAATCATAATGTAGTTTTTTAATCCTACCATATTCGAGTTTTGTGTTATTATTACATTATCGTAAAAACTAAATTGAATAACTTTAAAAACTGGATAAAGCATTAAACCAATTAGTATTAAAATAGCTGGTGCGACAAAAAAATACGGTTGTAAATAGTCATGCAATTTAGTGGATTTAAACTTTGCCATTATATATAATGCCCTCCTACACAATGGGATATCTGTAATTAATTACAGATATCCCATTTTTGCACCACACATAATAATTAAGATGAAGAAAGTGAAAAGTTAACCTTACGAATAATCTGAATCTAATTTAGATTCTTATAATATTTATCAAATACTTCGTCCCAAGATTTTTGGATATTTTTTACAGTTTCCTCAACGGATTGTTCACCCAATATCATTTTCTGCGTTTCAATTGTAAAGACTCTCAGATTGTCAGAGGCATTAGGTATGGCTAAAAGTTCTTCCACAATATCTGCATTTTTAAGGTCGTCATATACTTCTCTTAGGTGAGGGTCTTTATAAAGAAATTCTGGATCCACGCTTATGTTGCCAGGTAAGAGCCCTCCAGCAGCAGCAAATTCCGCATTTATTTCGGCACTAACAAGCCATGAGATAAATTTCCAAGCAGCCTCTTTATTTTTACTGTTTTTGGAGATACCAACTTCCCAACCTGGCGCTCTAGCAGCCCATGTGGTTTTTTTCGGGAAAAGAGCAACCCCAAAGTCTAAATCTGGACTTTTTGACCGTATGTTGGCAATATGAGGCATTGGTGCAGCCATCATACCAATTCTTCCACTGGCAAATTCTTCAAGTATCTGTTGTTCAATTTTGGTTAATAACCCGGGAGCTATTACTCCAAGATCATACAATTCCTTGAAAAACGTCAACGATTCAATCATTTCGGGAGTATCAATAGTTGGCTTACCATCCTTAACCACTCGGCCACCGGCACTGTAAAGGATAGGGAATATTGTATTGGTTGGACTGGTCGTAGTTTGAAGACTTAGAAACATTGCTAATCCATATTGGTTTTTCTCTGGTTTTGTCAATTTAATAGCATATTCTTTTAATTCATCCCATGAAGAAGGAGGTTTATTTAAGCCTTCTTGCCTAAATAAATCTTTGTTGTAGAATAAAAAGAAGGGACAATTTGCTACGGGTAGCATCCACGTATGACCTTGAACTTTTTCCATTGGGGTTTTTAATAATTGTTCATAAAGACCTTTTTCTTTCTCCAGATATGTATCTAATGGTTCAAGTATACCCAACTCTATAAACTCAGTCGTCCATGCCATATCCATACCTACCACATCAGGAACTTTTCCGACTGCATGGGTGGCGATTATTTGTTGATGCATTTGGTTATATGGAAGTGATGTTACCTTTACTCTAATGTTAGGGTATTCATTATGAAACCGTTCAATAAACGCATCGAATTCCTTTTCACCCATCTCTGGTCTCCACCATTGAACAAATTCTATTGTAACAACGCTATCCTTTGCATGTGCTGAATTTATATTACCACTCACTAAACAAGGAATTATTAATAAAATAGCCAATATAGTAGAAATAGAAAGCTTCTTTTTCATAATATTTCCCTCCTTAAATTACAAAATAATATAATATTGTCCCTCACTATATTTCTAAAGTCCGCTATCTCCTTTAATCTTTTTAAATCATCCCTCCTTTTCTTTTTTCATTAATACAACCACCCCCCTTGTTTTGTAAAAGACTCATAATAATGTGCTAATTTTCTTTTCTAACATGATTTTCTGATAATTAATTTTGTTTGTAATCGGTGTTCTTCATATTCATATTTTGTTTTACTTTCTTTTTCTCTTATTCTTTGTAATAATAATTCAGCTGCTTTTTTCCCGATTTCATAAGCGGGTTGTTGAACAACTGTTAATGGAGGATCTACTATTAAAGACCACATAGAATCGTCAAATCCAATTAATGCTAATTGTTCCGGGATCTTTATTGCTTTCTTTTTCAAAAATTGCACACTTCCTAAGCTCATCGCATCATTCACTACATATAATGCAGTGATCTTTTTTTCTTCAAACAATTCTTCTGTTAGCTTATAACCACTTTCAAAAGTGTTATCCCCAAATTTTATCAAAGAATCATCAACAGGCAATCCGTATTCATTTAATGCTCGAATATATCCATTAAGTCTTTCATCGGTAGAAGTTAGTCCCGGAGGCCCCGAAATAATCCCTATTTTTTTATGTCCTTTTTTTATTAAAAGGCAAATAGCTTCATAACTTCCTTTAAAATTATCCGCTAACACTAAATCTCTCCTGATTCCGAATGGTTTTCGATCTAGAAAAACTATGGGAGTTCCTTTTTCTTTCGTTATCTCGTTGTAAAATGAATGATCTCCTATAGCTGGAGCTACAATTATTCCGTCAACAAACTGGTCACACATAAATTTAACAATTTTCTTTTCCTTTTCAATTTTTTCATCAGTTGTGTTTAGAAAAAACATATATCCATTCTCTTGTAGAACATTCTCTATTCCTTTCACTACCATCATCACGAAATAACTTCCTATATCTGGTATTATCAATCCTATTATGTTTGAATTCTGACCACTTAAAATTCGAGCAGCAAAGTTAGGAAAGTAATTCAACTTTTCCATTGCTCTTAAGACTTTATTTTTTGTTTCTTCTTTAACAAATCTTGTATTGTTTATAACATGAGATACTGTTGCTATTGAAACATTAGCTTCTTTAGCTATATCTTTGATAGTAGCCATTTTAACCTCCAAAACCATTTAAGCGTTTATATAAACGTTTAAATAAATTATTTACTTAAAAAAACACCGTTTTTATCACCAGTCATGTTTCATCAATCCATTCTATTACATGGAAATATAGTCCTTTTCCACCATATACATACGAAACCATTGCCCTTAGGTAACAGTTGGTGTTATAAATACTTTTTCGGGAAATTAACGCTAATATCCCTTACACCCATGTGTACCAGGAGATAATAGGTGGTGCACAATACGTAAACGTTTATTTAAACATTTACGTTCTTTGCAATTATTATTTTACTTAATAATTGATTCATTGTCAAGATAAATTTAATAATTTATGAATAGTCTAAGAAAATCAGCTAAAGAAAAAGTAAACCCCACCCCCGAGACTTAAAGAAGAAATGAGTTTTTCCAAACTTGCTATTGACAACGAAAAAGTGATTCACACCCCCACCTATCCGCCCAACTCCCGGTACCGGAAACAGTGGACCAGATGGTCATTGACCATTCCCGTCGCCTGCATATGCGCATAGATGATCGTCGGTCCGACAAATTTAAAACCCCGTTTGCGCAGATCTTTGCTGAGACGTTCCGCTTCGGGAGATTGCGCCGGAATCTCGTGCAGGCTCCGCCACTTGTTCTGCCGGGGTTTCCCGTCAACAAAGCGCCAGATGTAGGCGGCAAAACTGCCGAATTCCTCTTGAACCTTTAAAAAACAACGGGCATTGTTAATCGAGGCTTCAATCTTCCGGCGGTTACGGACAATCCCTTTGTCCGCCAGCAATTCCCGGATTTTCTCCTCCCCGTAGGACGCCACCTTCACCGGGTCAAAACCATCATAAGCCGCCCGGTAATTCTCCCTTTTCCGCAGAATGGTTATCCAGCTTAAACCGGCCTGGGCGCCTTCGAGGACAAGAAACTCAAATAACTTTTAGTCGTCAAAAACCGGCACTCCCCATTCTTCATCATGATACTTGACGTATAAAGGATCATCGCCACACCATGGACAACGCTGTTTCATTCTCCTCCCCTCCGGCCAATATCTTCTCCTTTCCGTTCCCGGCGGACATACCGGGGAATACCCGGTTTTAGTATTGTCCCGTCATGACCCGGAAAGCCCGGGACATTATTTATGCTCCTCACCCTCTCCAGGCAAAGAGGCTTGTTTGCCCGCGCCGGCAACAGCCACGACGCCGCTTAGCGTCAAGAAAAAGCTGACAAGGTAAAAGGTGCGGGAGGGGATCTCATTAAAGATGAAATAAGCCATAATCCCGACAAAGACAAATTGAAACATAGAAAAAATAGTCACCACTTGTCCGGGAAGACGTTGCATGACATAGTTCATAACCGTGTGGCCAATCACCGTTGGCACCAAACCAAGCCCCAACGCCAGAAGAAGATCTTTTGTTGCATAATACCGGAGCGGGTCTTCAAAGAGTAAGGCGGTGAGAAAACAAAAGACAAAAGCCATAAAATATAACGGCACTATATATAACCAAAAGCTCTCAAGTTCCACATTCTTCCGGCTTAACACCAAATAGATACTATAAAAAATCATGGAAATAAAACAAAGAAGATCCCCGTAGAGAAACTCGGGGTTAATACGGAAATCCGAGGCGCCCAATATCCCTACCCCGGCCAGGGCAAGCACTGTGGCCAAAGCTTCGAGGCGGCTGATTTTTTCGCGCAGGAAGATATAGAGCAAGGCCGGCATCACCAAAGGAACCAGGTTCACAATGAGGCTGGCATTGACGGCCGGTGTTAAGCGGGCGCCCGTAAGCCAGGAAAGAAAATGGATGTAAAGCATAACAGCGGGCCAAACCGGGGCCAATAAGGTTTTCTTCTTGATTTTCCCTTTATAAAGCCGGTAGTCGCGGAGGAATACCGGGAACAGGAAGACGGTCGCGACCAGTAAACGAAAGGCGGAAAGGGTAATGGGTTCAATGTCGGCCAGCCTAATAAAAAATACAGAGGTTGAAATAAAAAAAACGCCAGCTACCAACAGCATAAATTCCCAGAACAAATTGATTCCCCCTCTAGACTGCGAAGCATGGTAAAAGCCGGACCAGGTGGTTCGTTACGCGGGTTTATCTTCGCCAGGAGCACGTTTTTCTCCTGCCAATCATAACAATACCCGGCGGAAAGCCCCGCGCCCCAAAAAAAAGACCCGTGAAGCCGGGTCCTGCCCTTAACTCTTATTCCCGCATACCGGACAAGCCGGGGACCGGGTGTATTGAATCGTTTTAAACTCCATATTTAAGGTGTCAAAAAACAGTAACTTGCCAACCAAAGGTTCGCCGATTCCCAAAATGATTTTAAGCGCTTCGCCAACTTGAAGGGCGCCGGTCAACCCGGGTACATAGCCTATTACACCCGGCGGGTTTCCGTTTTTCTCTACGTAATCACCCTTTTTCGGAAAAAGGCATTGATAACAGGGCCCCTCGGGAGGAAGAAAAGTGGTAACGTGTCCGCAAAAGCCGTCAATCGCCCCTTCAATTAAGGGTTTTCCGGCTTTAAAACAAGCTTCATTCAATAAATAACGGGTGGCTAAATTGTCAACGGCGATGATTACCAGATCATAACCGGCGATCACCTCGGAAACATTCTTCTCCGTCAGCCTGATCCGGTACGTTTCCAGTTGTAAATGGGGATTTAAGTCCACCAGTTTTTCTTTGGCCCGGTCAACTTTAGGGGCCCCCAGGTCGGATGTGGTATAAAGGATCTGCCGTTGCAAATTGGACAAGCCGACAAAGTCACTGTCGACCAAACCAATCCTGCCGACCCCCGCCGCCGTGAGATAGAGCGCAACCGGCGAACCCAGGCCGCCGGCGCCAACGACCAGGACTTGAGAGGCGATGATTTTTCTTTGTCCTTCTTCTCCTATGGGCCCCAGCATAATCTGACGGGAGTAGCGTTCTCTTTCTTCACCGGTCAGTTCCCGCTTCATCTTCTTCCTTCCTCCCACAATCCCGGGAACAACCGCGGGCTATTTCCAGTGCATGCTCCAAAACCGGAAACAACACCTGGATACTTTCTTTCACTCCCTTGGGGCTACCCGGAAGATTGATAATCAAAGTCTTCCCCCGGATGCCCGCCACCCCGCGCGAAAGCATGGCCATGGGGGTCTTGGCCATGCCGGCGGCGCGCATTGCTTCCGGGATCCCGGGGATAGGACGCTCAATCACATCCAAGGTTGCTTCCGGGGTAACATCCCGCGGGCTGAAACCGGTTCCCCCGGTGGTGAAGATCAGATCAACCTTTTGCTGATCAGCCATTCTCCTAAGGGTCCGGGCGATCAGGTCGCGTTCGTCGGGAAGGATTTCATAGGCAATCACATCGCCCCAGGGTTGCAAAAGTTCTTTCAACAAAGGGCCGCTTTCATCCAGGCGTTCCCCCCGCGCTCCCTGATCACTGGCGGTAATCACCCCAAAGCGGTAGTCCGGAAGAACCTTAAGCGGATCGCCTTTCCGGACGGTTCCGCCGCGCAGCACTTCGGCAAAGATTCCTTCCCTGGGCATGACACAGTCCCCGGCTTGATAGTAAATGGCACAGCGGTGATGGCATTCCTTGCCAATCTGGGTCACCCGGAGCACGGCCTCCTTTCCCACCCGCAACCGGGCGCCCACGGGTAAGGAAAGGAGATCAATCCCCTCCACCGTGAGGTTCTCCGCAAAATCGCCCGGCCCTACTTCCAGACCTTGCGCTCTCATCTTTTGAATACTCTCCATGGCCAGGAGACTGACTTGCCGGTGGCCAAAACCGGCGTGCGCGTCCCCCTCCAACCCCAGGTTGGCCACTAAAACTCCTTGCCCCACATCTTTTTTACGTTCGCCTTTTTTTTTGCTGGTACAAACCGCGACAACTTTCATCGTTTATTCCTCCCGCCGGTAAAAGCCGGACCGGCCGCCTCTCTTCTCAACCAAACAGATGCCGCCAATTTCCATGCTGCGGTCAACCGCTTTACACATATCGTAAATGGTCAAAGCAGCAACACTCACCCCGGTCAGGGCTTCCATTTCCACTCCCGTCCGCCCCACCAGTTTGACTTCCACTTCCACCCCGATTTTGCTCTCCACCTCATCCAAATGGAAGTCGACAGAGACCCCGGCGATGTTTAAGGGGTGACACATCGGGATCAACCGCGGCGTCTCCTTGACGGCCATCACCGCAGCCACCTGGGCGACGGCCAGTACATCCCCTTTCTTCATCCGTCCCTCCTTGATCATGGCCAGGGTTTCCGGCTGCATCCGGACTTCGCCGCGGGCTACCGCCACCCGCAAAGTGTTGTCTTTGGCCGAGACGTCCACCATACGCGCTCTTCCGGCTTCATCGAAGTGGGTCATTTCCGGGGAATGCCGTCCGGGGGAAGCTTTCTCCCCGAAACGCTGCAGGAGAAAGTCAACCAGCGGGCCGGGTTCATCCAAGGGAAAACAGGGTACCATGGTCTCAAGCTCCGGAAGGTCGGTGGCCACCGCCACCAGTTGTTCCGGAGGGGTCTGAATGCAGCGGCCCATCTCCCCCCGCACTACTTCCACCTTGGGCAGGTCCGCTTCTTTAAAACCCTCGGCCAAAATAAAATCGACCGGCGGCAGGAAGGAACGTAACGCCCTCGGATTGGTGGAATCCGCTTTGTCGCCGATTAACAGCATTTCTTCGGAGGCGACCAGGCAGACGGCTTCCGCTCCGGCCCGGCGATGACGCCAGGAATCCTTACCGGGCAAGTCCAAGTTGGCCTGATTTATATGTTTCATCGTGGCGACCCTTAATCCTCTGGCCCTCATCTCCGCAATCACCTTCTCCAGGAGGGTGGTCTTGCCCGTTCCGGAACGGGCGGCCACAAAGGAGACGATGGGCACAAACTGGTTTCGCCGGTCCATCCTTTTCAACCTCCCGTCCTTGACATGCAACGGTTCTCCTTTGACGGAGTCCCCGTTTCGAGCCGGCTTTCTCTCTTTTTAACCTTCATCGCCTGGCGGAACAAAGCGCGGAGCCGCGCCGGATCTCCCAAACACGGCCTGACCGCCAATTCATCGGGCCAGTAAAGACAAGGTTTGAGGAAACCGTCGGCGGTCAGCCGCAACCGGTTACAATCACGGCAAAACTTTCCGCTCACGGCAGTGATGAACCCAATGCTTCCCGCCCCGTTGGGGATGGTGTAGACCGTAGCCGGTCCACCCCCCGTCGCCTCCCCCAGCGGACGCAACCCGGCCTCCGCCACCATCTCCAGGGCCGAAGCAACCGGGAAAAAGCGGTCCTTGTGGTCTATGTTTCCGCCGCCGACGGGCATATATTCAATAAAGCGGATATGCAAAGGCCGTTCGGTGGCCAATTTCAAAAAATCCGGGATTTCCCGGTCGTTGATACCTTTCATCAGAACCACATTAATTTTCACCGGTGAAAAACCGGCTTTTAGCGCCGCTTCCACTCCGGCCAGGGCCAGACGGAGGTCCCCTCTTCTGGTCAGTTGACGGTAGGTGGCGGGCCGGAGGGAATCCAAACTGATATTAACCCGCTTAAGCCCGGCCTCCCGGAGAATCTCCGCCTGTTGCGGGAGGAGGATCCCGTTGGTGGTCAGGGCCAGATCTTTCAACCCGGAAATCCGGCTTAATTCGTTAATCAGCAAAGGGAGATCCCGGCGGACCAGGGGTTCCCCCCCGGTGATCCGCACCCGCTCAACTCCCAAATCGACTGCGGTTTTCACCACCTCGACAATCTCTTCATAACGAAGAATCCGCTCCGGGTTCAGCCACTCAACGCCCTCTTCCCCCATACAGTATACACAACGGAGGTTGCAACGGTCGGTAACCGAGACGCGCAGATAGTTATGGAGCCGGCCATAAGAATCCACCAGTTTTGTCTCTGCCATCGGCTGCTCCCCCTTGTTCACGCCTTCTTATAACTCGCCTCTAATGAAACGCCGCGTCTCTTCGGTCGCCAGGGAGTTAAAAATAATCCGGCTGGGGCCATATTCAACCAGCTTCCCCCCGGAGAGATAAAGCGTGACATCGGCCAGTCTTTTGGCCTGAAACATATCATGGGTCACGATAATAATAGTGGTTTGCTCTTCCCGGTGAACCTCGTAAAGGGCCCTTTCCACCAGCAGCGTATTACTGGGATCAAGATTGGCCGTTGGTTCATCCAAGAGCAAGATTTTTGGACGGGGGGCGAGCGCCCGCGCGATCGCCACGCGGGCGGTTTCTCCCCCCGACAGTTTCGGCGCCCAATTGTCCTGCAAATGCTCTAACCTGAAGATTTCCAATAACTGCTGGACTCGCTCCTGCTCCGCCTTACGAGGCCACCCGCGTATTTTTAACCCATAGCGTATATTCCGGCGGACGCTTTGCTGGAAAAGATACGGTCTTTGCCAGACGCAACTGATCTCCGGCACCGGAGCGGTCAGTTCTTTCCCCTGGAGGAGCGTCCGGCCGGCGGAAGGTTTCTCCATCGCGGAAAGAAGCCGCAAAAGGGTACTTTTGCCCGCTCCGTTGGCCCCGATGATCCCATAAATCCGGCCCGGCTCAAACTGAAAGGTAAAATCCTGCACAATTTGGCGTCCTTGGTATATTTGGGACAAACCCTCCGCGACCAGCATGCGGATCACCTCCTGTACTGCCAATGGTACAAAGCAGTGTTAATAATAAAGGAGATCGTGAGTAAGATTAGGCCCAAGGCGAGCGCCAGTTCAAAGTTGCCCTTTCTTGATTCCAGCACAATCGCTGTGGTTAATACCCGGGTGTAGCCTTCTATGTCGCCCCCGACCAGCGTCACGGCGCCTACTTCGGCGATGACCCGCCCGAAAGCCGCCACTATCCCGGTGACGATCGAAAGCTTGAGTTCGCCCAGGAGGGTCCAGGTTAACTGGCGCTGATTGGCGCCCAGGCCCCTGCAGGTCAGAATGATTGGTTCCGCCTTCTCTTCCACGGCGGTGATGATCAGCCCGGTGATGATCGGCAAGGCCAGGATCACCTGGGCAATAATCATCGCCGCCGGTGTGAAGAGAAGATAGACATGCTTACCAATCGGACCGCTCCGGGAGAGCAGGATAAAGACGACCAGTCCGACCAAGACCGGAGGCAATCCCATGCAGACGTACAGGATTTTAATGAACCAGCTTTTACCGGGAAAGTTATTGAGTCCTGCGGCAAAAGCCAACGGGATGCCGATGATTCCAGCGATCAAAACCGCCATGGAGGAGACAAAAAGCGATCTCCCGATAATCAAATATAACTCCGTATTGCCGGAAAGAATCAGCTTGATTCCTTCCTTCAGCGACGTAAGAAGCAACCTTCCACCTACTCTGCGATGAATAATTGCTCGCCGTTGACTACGTACCCGTTAATGATCTCCTTTGCCTCCGCGGAGGTGATAAACTCGATAAAGGCCATCGCTCCCTCGTAATTAACAGCCGGATGCCGCTCCGGATTGACGGCGATCACCCCGTAAGGATTGAAGAGCGCCTCGTCGCCAAAGACCAACGGCTCCAGATCCAACCGGGTTTTCATCGAGGCGTAGGTCCCCCGGTCCGTCAAGGTATAGGCGCCAAGTTCGTTGGCCATGATCAAGGTGTCGCCCATCCCTTTGCCAATCGCCTTGTACCACTGGCCTTCCGGTTTAATTCCCACGCTCGCCCACAGCTCCAGCTCTTTCTTGTGGGTGCCGGAGTCATCCCCGCGGGAGATAAAGACCCCTTTTCCTCTCGCCAAAGCCCGAAGCGCCTCTTTAACAGACAAACCTTTAATACGGGCCGGATCGTTCCCCGGACCGACCAGAATGTAGTCGTTATACATTACATCGCGCCGGTTGACCCCATAACCGTCGGCAACAAACTTGTCTTCCGCCGCCCGGGAGTGGACAAGAATCACATCACAGTCGCCCATCTCCCCGATCTTGATGGCCTGTCCGGTGCCCACCGCCAAAACCTTGACTTTATACCCGGTTTTCGCTTCAAAGACCGGAAGCAGGTGATCCAGCAACCCCGAATCCCTGGTACTGGTGGTGGTCGCCAACACCAGTTCCTTTCTCTCCTGGGAAAGACCGGCCACAGTCAAGTTCATCCCCAGCACAACCAGAAGGAATAAAGAGAGAATCTTCCCGTTTAACTTAGTTCTTTTCAACATTAGTGAGTAACCTCCTGTTCATACATGATTTTTCCAACATCGCGCAGGTTGTATCCGCCCAAGGACGCCACTTCCCGTTGGAAATCCGGGGAAGTAATCGCCTGCAAGAGCGCTTCGCCCAGTGGAGAGTGGTAGAAGTCCTTCCGCATTAAAAGGTCATACCGCTCCTCGGCCACCGGGACAAAGTCCAGGCCGTAGGCCTTGGCGGCGGAATAAATGCCCAAACCGACGTCGGCGGTTCCGGCGGCCACCGCAGCCGCCACATTAAGGTGGGTGTACTCTTCCCGTTGATAACCGTAAATTTGTTCAGGGTCGATTCCGGCACGGTCCAACATATAATCCAAGAGCAACCGGGTTCCGGCCCCCCGCTGCCGGTTGATAAATTTCACTCCTTCCTGCAGCAAGTCGGTAACTTTTTTAATACCGCGGGGGTTGCCGGGAGGGACAATCCAGCCCTGGGTCCGGTAGGTCAAGTTGACCAGCACGACCGGCTCATCCCACAAAAAACGCTTGATATAGGGTATGTTATATTCGCCGGTCTCCGGGTCGAACAAATGGACCCCGGCCACATGGGCCTGGTCTTTTTTGATGGCGTTAATCCCGCCCATACTGCCCACATGCGAGGAAGAAACATAAATCCCCGGGCGAACCCGGCTGAGGGCCGTCCCCAGCAAATCCAAAGTCAGATCGTGGCTCCCCACAATCGTGAGGGTACTTTTTAATTCGGCTTCCGGCCGGAAAAGCTCGACCTCTACTTCCTCACCTCCTTCATAGCCAAGACTGTTGGGCGGGATCACCAACAACCCGTCCGCCCGCACCAAAGACATGGTAACCCCGGCACCCCGGCTCAAGGGATTGACTAAGAAGCGCTGATTGACATAACCGACCTTGACCCGGATAAACTCTTCAACGCCCAGTTCGGATACGACTCTTCTTCCAATTTTCCCCCGGATTTTCGGGCGTTCCGGTTCCGGTAGACCCAAGGTGCGGTAGATTAACGGCCGGACAAACCATTCCAGGGCCAAATAGGCGGATACCGGATACCCGGGGATGCCGAGAACAGGTTTACGTCCGGCCACTCCCAGGATCGTGGGCTTGCCGGGGCGGGTGGCAACGCCATGCACCAGCACTTCCCCCACGTTCTTTACGGCTTCCACCGTGAAATCTTCACTGCCTACAGAGGAACCGGCGTTGATGAGCACCAGATCGGCATGGCGCAGAGCTTCTTGCACTTGGGCGGTTAAGGCGGAAAGGTCATCCCGGACAATGGGATAGACTTGGGGGTCGGCGCCCCACAACTTCAGATAGGCGGAGAGAACGGCACTGTTAAATTCCGGGATCTCTCCCCGCTTAACGGCGTCTTCGGGTTTGATCAGTTCGGAACCGGTCGGGATAATCGCCACCCGGGGTTTGGCCAAAACCGGAACTTCGGTTCTGCCACCGGCCAAAAGCGCCCCCAGGTCCGGCGGTTGCAACCGGTGAAACGCCGGAAGGACAATTTCTTTGGCGACAACATCTTCACCGACGGGACGCACATGTTGCCAGGGGGTGGCGGGAGCAATAATCTCCACGCTCTGCTCGGTGAGGGGTTGCAAGTCTTCAATCTTAATTACGGCATCAAAACCTTCCGGCAAGGGATCTCCTGTATCGACCGGGACATATTGGTCGCCGAGGTTTAAAACTAAAGGTGTAAGGTCCGAAGCGCCAAAGGTCTCTTCCGCCCGCACGGCAATGCCGTCCATGGCGGCGGCATGGTAGGCCGGCATTGAGCGTTCCGCGAAAATCGCCCGCGCGGTCACCCGCCCCAGAGCCTTGGTCACCGGGACCAACTCTTCCCTTCTCGGGATTTCGGCCCTGGCCAGGAAAAGGTCGAGCGCTTCTTTTCGCGGTAACTGCCGGAGATAAACTCGCCTCATGAATAATCTTTCCTCCCCACTTTAAACCTTGGGATTTCCTCTTTTCATTATTCCCAGATAAAAACCTCGACCTCCGTGCCGGCGGCCAACCCGTCAAGTTCGGCGTCGACCTGAACGACCCCGTCGGCCAGGGCCAGCGTATGCAGTAAACCAGAACGGCCGAAAATCGGCGTCGCCGTGATCCGGTTGCCGGCTTTTTGTAACGAGACCCGGACCAAATCAATCCGTCCCGGACGGGAGGGGATATTTTTCGTCAGCACCGCCCGGACGGAGGGGCGCCACTCTTCACCCGCCGCCCCGGATAAGCGGTTAATAAGGGCCCGGCCGAGCAGAGAAAAGATATTGAGGGCGGAAACCGGATGGCCCGGCAGCCCAAGAACCGGCTTGTTTTCACATTTGGCCAGGACGGTGGGTTTCCCCGGTTGAATGGCCAGTCCTTCCAGCAAAAGTTCTCCCCCGCTCAGATCGCGGAGAACTTCCGGGGTGTAATCGCGGGTCCCCACCGAACTGCCCCCGGATAACACCACCATATCAACCTGCTTCAGCAGGGATTTGATTTTTTGGACAAAATCATCATACGAATCGTTGACTATTCCCCCGCTTAAGACCTCCGCCCCCGCTTGCCGGGACAAATAAAAAAGGGCAATCCCGTTGGCATCGCGGATCTGTCCGGGTCTCAGCGACGGCGTTTCCACCGGCGTTAACTCATCCCCGGTCGAGAGGATACCGACCAGCGGGCGGCGGTAAACTTTGAGCCGGGTTATTCCCAACGAAGCCAACAGCCCCAGCTCCGGTCCGCGTATTTTTCTCCCGCGACCGAGCACAGTTTCTCCACGGCTGAGATCCTCCCCCCGCCGGATGACGTTTTCCCCGGGCGCCACTTGTTTAAAAATTTGCACCAGTCCTTCCACTTCTTCCGTCTCTTCGATCATCACCACCGCGTCGGCCCCGGCCGGCAGCATTCCCCCGGTCGGGACATAGCAACACTGCCCGGTCTCAATCTTTCCGGCTTCTTCCCCCATGCGCACTTTCCCCGTTAATTCCATAAAGGAAGGAAAACTGCTGTCCGCGCCGAAGGTCTCCTCGGCCCGGACCGCATAACCGTCGACTGTCGACCGATCAAAAGCCGGAACATCCTCGGGGGCGATAATCTCTTCCGCGCAGTAGCGGCCTCCCGCGTTTTCCAGGGCTACCTCTTCCGTCCCCAAAGGACTGAAGGAATCCCAAATAAGCTTTAAGGCCTCCTCGACCAGAGTAACTTTGAGTAACCGCACGTATATTCACTCCCAAATTTGCCGGATCATCAAGAAAGGCCGTCGCTCCCGTCTCAGGAGCAACGGCCTATTCCTTTAACCTTCGTGGATAGACCAAATAAGATTGATATCTCCTTTCCAAACACGGGAGGCCAGGAGATTTCTCTCATCCGACCCTGATCTACGGACCATAGCCCGGACCGCAGTCCAAACCTTAGGTCCGAAGATTCGAAGATATACTATATTAAATTGTTAATTTTTTGTTTAAAGACTTTAAAGTTATGTTACAAATATTTTCTCTCTTATTTTCTCAACCCTCTTTACCTTGCCGTTCAGCTTTTTTTGTCATATTGCAGTATCATAGTATCAGTTTTTTAACGGCCTGTCAAATACATTCTATACCAAGGAAATTTTATTCTGGCGCGGTATTTAAAGGAAGGGAGGAAACGGGAAGCAAGCACGAAAACACGGCATAAAAAGGGGCGGATCCTAAAAGGCTACATAAAAAAGGTAGAAACCGATCAGCAGGATCACGCCGCCGAGGAGAAATTTCAAGATCCCGCTCAAGCGGGCGTATCCTTCGCTTCTGGACAGTTTTTGCACCAGGCTAAGGGAAGTCCCGGCAATTACGGTCAAGATGCCGTGTCCCAAGGCATAGAAGAAGAGAAGCACAGCCCCCCAGGCAAGGCTTCCTTTGGCCGCCACAATCGCCAAGAGGGCAATCAGGACCGGCGTGGCGCAGGGCGAAGAAAAAAGCCCGCCCAGAATGCCGGCAAGAAGAGCACCCCAGTAGCCTCTCTTCGTACTCTTGCCCGTCAGGTAAGTGGACGGGGTAAACTCGAATATTTCCCAAGTCTGTAAAGCCATCATGATCATCAGGGTCCCCAACAGCAGATACCACCAGCGGGACGCCGTTCCGATCATCCTGCCCAGCAACGCGGCGCCGACACCCAGCCCTGTAAAGGTGAGCGCGGCACCAAAGGCAAAAGTCACCGAGAGCCGGAAAGCTTTTTTATGATCGGCTTGCATGTAACCGACATAACCGATAACCAACGGAATACTCGATAAGGAACAGGGGGCAAAGGAGGTAAGGAAGCCGGCCCCCAGCGCCAGCAGCGGCGCGGCCCAAAAGCTGTTCTGGATGGCCTTGCCGAGCGCTTCCAACCAGGCGTCGATCATTCCGTCACCCCCATATCAAGGAGGATCTCCCGCATCTGTCCGGCGGTCAAGGCCCCCTCGTGCACAGTAAAGACGTGTTCGTCCGTATCCTTTCTCTTGTAAAGGAGAAACGGAATCGTTCCCCTCTCCGCACTGGGCCGGTAAGGTTTACCGCCGGCCGTGAAAAAAAACAGGGTCGGGGTGACTTGCACCGGAAAATCCCTGGCCACATCGGGAGTTTCCCAGAGGTCAACGTAATGGATTACCGCCTTGCCCTGCATCTCAGTGTAGAGCTCCTCCAGCGCCGGCATCATCTGCCGGCAGGGCGGACAGAAAGCCGAGCCGAAAGTGATCATCACCGGAAGACCCCGGCCGAAAATCTCCTCCAGGTTCAATTCGGTGACGGTCAACGGCGGCCAGTCGCCGGATACCTGTGCCGTACCCCTGCCCGGAGGGTTGCTCCAGTTTTTGCCAAACCAAATTCCTGTAAGGGCAAGAAGCACCGCCCCTAAAACAAGCACTTGCCGCAGCTTTTTTTGGTTCACGCCCATCAAACCCCCTTTCTTAAATCTATGTCTTAAAAATATTCTTATCACAACACCGGTTCACTTCCGCCTGCAAGGTAACGTGACTGACCCCGTAATCCCTTTTCAACAACTCCTCAATGCGATCATAAATCGCTTCCACCTCTGACAAAAGCATATCCTCCACATCGATATGGGCCTCGAAATAGATTGTTTTTTCATCACTCATCCAGGAATGAACATGGTGAATATTCTTTACCTTATCAATCGCCACAATATCGGCTTTTATTGCTTCATAGTCCAGAGGGGCCGCCGACTGGAGGAGAATATTAATGGTTTTCCTTATAATTTGTGTAGTCGCTTTGATAATAAAGAACGCGATAAGGACCGTTACCAAAGGGTCGACCCAGACAATCCCCCATAATTTGATGGCGATTCCCCCGGCCAAAACCCCTACGGAGGAAATGGTATCAGTGAGCAGATGAAGATAACTGGATTTAATATTCAGGCTTTTATGGGCTTCTTTGTGCAACAGAAAAACAGAGAGAAGATCGGCGAGAAATCCGATCAGGGCCACAGCGAGCATGAGCGTTCCTTCGATCGCCTCGGGAGCACGCAAGCGTTTATAAGCTTCGACCAGCAGCAGGAGGGAGACGGCAAAGAGAACAGCGGAGTTAATAAAGGCGGCCAAAATTTCCGCCCGTTTATAGCCGTAGGTTCTTTTGGCATCTTTGGCTCTGACCGCAATTTTACCAGCGATATAGGACAAAACAATAGCCATGGTATCGCTGAGCTTATGAACGGCATCGGACAATAGGGCCAGGCTCCCCGAGAGCAGGCCTCCCACGAACTCGGCAACGGTAATGACGGCATTTAAGAGGGCTGCCCAAAATATCCTCTTTCCCGCATGGGAATGACTCACTCCGGACATCTTTACCACCTCTGGTCTCTCCTTCCGGCCGGGTGCCGTCTCTCCTTTTTTAAGCTCGCTCTTCCGAAAGCTCGTCCATATAACGCTCCGCGGCTTGACGGGCCAACTCGTCGCAACGTTCATTTTCTTTGTTCCCGGAATGGCCCGCTACTTTCACCCAGCTCACCTGGTGCATCCGGGTTAAAGCGCAAAGTTCCTCCCAAAGATCCCGGTTTTCCACCGGTGTTTTTTTTGCCGTTTGCCAGCCGTTTTTTGCCCAGCGCTCGATCCATTTCTGGTTGAAAGCATTTACCAGATAGGCGCTGTCCGAATATAACCGGACCCGGCAGGGATATTTCAAGGCTTTTAACCCTTCGATCGCCGCCGTCATCTCCATCCGCTGGTTGGTAGTGTGTTTTTCCCCTCCGGAAAGTTCTTTGCGGTGACGGTCATACAGTAAAACAACACCCCAGCCTCCCGGACCGGGATTGCCGCTGCACGCCCCATCGGTATAAATCTCCACTTCCTTCCGGAACATCTCTCCCCTCCTTGCCAAAAAGATTGGTCATTCCCGTTCCTTCCCTTTTACCCGGCGCGGCATTAAATGCCAATATCGTCCAAGACTTCGCGGATAACCTCACCCGAGCGGCGCAAAAGGCGTTCTTCTTCTGGAGTGAGATCCAATTGAATTTTTTTGACCACCCCCTGCCGCGCCAGCACGGAGGGAACACTCAGACAAAGGTCCTTCAGGCCGTATTCCCCTTCCAAAAGGGAGGAGACGGTCAAGACGGAATACTCATCCCGCAAAATACTCTCCGCTATGGTGACTACGGCCAGACCTACGGCCCAATAGGTCGCCCCTTTTGCTTTAATCACCTTGTAAGCGGCGTTTTTCACCTCTTTAAAAATCTCTTCCTTCCTGACCGGGCCGCAATCTCTGCCGCAAACAGGGCAATATTCAGTAAAGCGCACCCCGGCGATATTGGCCAGGCTCCAGATGGGTACTTCGCTGTCGCCGTGTTCGCCCAGGATATAGGCGTGGACATTGCCGGCATCGATTTTACAGTGCCGGCTGAGCAGGTAACGGAAGCGGGCGGTATCCAGGACCGTCCCGGACCCGATCACCTTTTCCTTGGGAAAACCGGAGAGTTTGTACGTAACATAAGTCATAACATCAACAGGATTGGTCACGACCACCACTACCGCCCCGGCGGCTTTCTTCGCCACCTGCGGGATAATTTCCTGAAAAACCTCGACATTCCTGTGGACCAAGTCAAGCCGGGTTTCTCCCTCTTTTTGCGGAGCCCCGGCCGTAATGACGACCAGATCCGATCCTTCCAGGTCATCATAATCACCGGCCCGTACCAGCGCCGGACGGACAAAAGGCATCCCGTGGTTTAGATCCATCACTTCCCCGGCAAGTCTTTCCCGGTTGCGATCGAGCATAACAATCTCAGAAACCAGGCCGCTGATTAACAGAGCATAGGCAAAACTGGAACCAACCATTCCCGCCCCGATAACCGCCACCTTGCTCTTTTGGGGGAAAAACTGTTCACGACTGACTTCACCCATCTTATCTTTCTCCTCCTTCGACGCCGTACCTTCCACGGCTCTCTTTTTTCTCTCTTATTATCTCTTTTTCAAGGGCAAAGAAACCGTATGGTCTTGTTTCTATTTAACTCCTTCGCGGTTCCCGCCGGATCTTCTCTGCCGGAGCAGAAAACGCGCCACCCCGTCTTCGTTGTGATCCCCTATAATTCCTGTCGCTTTACTCTTCAATAATTCGTGGGCATTTTTAACCGCATAGGCTTCATCGGCCGCTTCAAACATGGAAAGATCGTTCAGTTGGTCGCCAAAACAGATGACCTTTGCCGCCTGCAAATAGTGGCGCAAAAAACATACCGCCTCTTTTTTGGTCCCCCGGCGGTCCGTCACCTCCAGCCAGTAGGCGCCGGAATAAATATCCTGGACGTAATGGACGGCTATTTCCGGGTATTGGCGCCAGCGGCTGTGCAGGTCCGCCAAATCCGTGTCATCCCCAATAACCAAAAAGGTATGCACCCGTTCCCCCGGCACCGTTTGGAAGTCGTCCACCAGGACAAAACGCCGGTCGCCCTTGGCCAGCCGCCCGCCGATATATTGTTCTTCCCCGGGATGAAAAACACCCCGGTAAAAAACGGACATTTTGCCCTCTTCGTCCTGGACGTAAAGCAAGGGGGAAATCCCGTGTCTCCGGCAGTCGTCAAGAAGACGGTTCACCGTGGCGGTGTTCATAAACCAGGCGGAAATATTCTTCTTTTCTAAGGGATGATAAATAAAAACACCGTTATTATAGATAATTGGCAGACGCAGACACAGCGGGGCAATGATCTCCGCGGCCGAAGCCATGGACCGGGCGGTGGCAATGGTAAAAGCCATTCCTTCATCCAGCAGTTCATTGATAATCCGCACGGTTTCCCCGCTCAGCTGTTCCCTGGAATTGGCCAGCGTCCCATCGAGATCTGAAACATAAAGAATCAACAAAAATCCTCCTTCGCCAAACAGACAAATCTTCCTGCTTTAACCTTCATTTTATGAAAGTAATTTTCCTTTGACAATCACCGTCATCTCTGGTATATTATTTATAGCCGGGGCGTAGCTCAGCTTGGTAGAGCGTTCGGTTCGGGACCGAGAGGTCGCACGTTCAAATCGTGTCGCCCCGACCATCTTGGACGTAACAGCCGGAAAACCGGCTTTTTTTATTTCTTCAAGTCCTCAAGGTGATCCCTAATTGCCGCAGTTACAAAGTTTATATTTCACCCCCTTTCCCCTTTTCCCTCTCAATGACGGTTGCTTTTTCGTCATCACAGCCCTAATCTCTACAAGGTTAAGCCGGGGTTCCCCTGGAAAACTTTTTCTTCAACCAAGAATATGATGGAGAAAAACCATGGAAAGGGGTGGGAAAGATGAATAATCTCTCCGGGCCGTCCTGTGATCCCGAACTCAGAGATTATGGGTCAAATCCTTTTGTCATCGATATCGCCCGGGCAACCAGGCAAAACCGTAATTTCCGTCTTGCGCTGTGGACAGGAAAATACCTGCAGCTAACCTTGATGAGTATCAAGGTGGGGGAAGATATTGGCCTGGAACGCCATCCTGACGTTGACCAATTTATTCGTATTGAAGAAGGCCGGGGCCTTGTCGAAATGGGGGATGATAAGAATAATTTGGATTTCCAAAGAAATGTCTACGATGACTATGTCATTCTTATCCCCGCCGGCAAATGGCACAACCTGACCAACACCGGCAATATCCCGCTGAAATTGTATTCGATCTATGCTCCGCCTGAACATCCCTTTGGCACGGTTCATGTCACCAAACCCGAAGAAAACAACGACCCCTAAAAAAGAAAAACCGGCCCTCCCCTTGAGAAGGGAGGGCCTTCGTTAACACCCGGCGCGCCCGGGCGAAACCGGCATCTTTGCCCTTCATATACAGTCTCTCTCTTTTTTCATCATTTTTTATATACGCCATAATGTATCCGGCATACTCCCTGAAATCTGACAGGCTGGTCTTAAGAACCCCTGTGGCGGGCTCTTTGTAGTGAAAAAATATTAAGCCTGAAAAGGATTAAACCTCTTCAGACTCAGGGAGTTCGTGACGACCGAGACCGAGCTGAAGGCCATGGCCGCCCCGGCGATGACCGGGTTCAACAACCCGAAGGCGGCAAAGGGAATCCCCAGGGTGTTGTAGATAAAGGCCCAAAACAGGTTCTGTTTGATCTTCCTCATCGTCTGCCGGGAGAGACGGACGGCGGCGGGAACGGCGCGCAGATCATCCCGGAGCAAAGTGACGCCGGCGGCTTCGATCGCTACGTCCGTGCCGCTCCCCAGGGCGATCCCGATCTCGGCGGCGGCCAGGGCCGGGGCGTCGTTGATCCCGTCGCCGACCATGGCCACAACTTTCCCCTGCTCCTTCAGGTGCGCGACTTTCTCCGCCTTGTCTTCCGGGAGCACCTCGGCGAAAACATGATCAATCCCCACCTGACGGGCGACGGCCGCCGCCGTCCTCCGGTTGTCGCCGGTAAGCATATGAACCTCAATCCCCATGGCCAAGAGTTCGCCAACGGCTTCCTTGGCGGTCTCCTTTACGGTATCGGCCACGGCAATGATCGCGGCCGGCCGCCGGTCAACAGCCATCAGCATGGCGGTCTTCCCTTCATCCTCCAGACCGGAGAGGACCGGTTCCCAACGGCTAAAGTCGATTCCCTGCTCCTCCATGAGCTTCCGGGTGCCGAGATAAATCTCGGCCTGGTCCGGAAGTTTAGCGGCGACTATGGTTTGCACGGGCAAACGCGCCGCCACCCCTTGCCCGGGTAAGGCGGTAAACCCTTCCGGATCCGGGATTGAGGCAAATTCCTCTTTTCCCTTCTCATAAATGGCTACTCCCAGCGGGTGCTCGGATTTTTTCTCCGCGACGGCGGCCACGTACAGGGCCTCTTCTTTTGTGAGTTCCCCGAGGGGTATAAGATCAGTCACCTCAGGAGCGCCTTTGGTGACGGTCCCCGTTTTGTCCAGGATGACCGTGTCGATTTTCCCGGCGATCTCCAGGTATTCACCGCTCTTGATCAAAATACCGTTTTCCGCGCCTTTCCCGGTCCCGACCATAATCGCGGTCGGCGTCGCCAGCCCCAAAGCGCACGGGCAGGCAATGACCAGGACGGAAACGGCGCTGATCACCGCGGTTGACAAATCGCCGGTGAGCAAGAACCGGAGCAGGAAGGCAAGAACCGCGACCCCCATCACCGCGGGGACAAAGACCCCGGCAACCCGGTCGGCAATCTTCTGGATCGGCGCCTTGGCGCCCTGCGCTTCCTCGACCATCTTGATGATCTGGGCGAGGACCGTATCCTTCCCGACCTTTGTCGCTTTAAACTTAAAAGTGCCGAATTTATTGATCGTCGCCCCGGTCACCGCGTCCCCCGCCTTTTTCTCCACCGGCAGGCTTTCCCCGGTCAGCATCGACTCGTCGATTGCCGTCTCGCCCTCGATAATCCAGCCGTCAACAGGGATTTTCTCCCCGGGCCGGACGACGATGATCTCGCCCACCTTCACTTCGGCGACAGGGATGTCCAGTTCTTGCTCGTCCCTGATCACCCGGGCTGTTTTCGGTTGCAGCCCCAGGAGTTTTTTAATCGCCGCCGAGGTCTTCCCTTTGGCCACCGCCTCCAAATATTTCCCCAGCAGGACCAGGGTGATGATGACCGCGGAAGCTTCAAAGTACAAGTCTTTCATTGCCCCCGGCGGGGCCGGGCGGAAGAAACCCGTGTAAATACTGAAGAAATAGGCGGCCGAGGTCCCCATGGCAATTAACACGTCCATATTCGGGCTCTTCGCCCGCAACGCGTAAAAGGCGTTCCGGTAGAACCGGAAGCCGATCAGAAACTGGACCGGAGTGGCCATGATGAGCTGGAAATATTCATTATGAAGAAAACCTGGGTTCATCCCGGCAAGGTGCAGGATCATCGCCAAAAGTAAGGGGAAACTAAAGAGGGCCGCGGCGATGAATTCCGTCAGCAACCGCCGGCGTTCCCCGGCCCGTGCTTCCTCTTCCCAGTCGCCGGCGGCCTCTTCGGCCAAGGCTGCACGGTACCCGAGCTTCTGCACAGCTTCAATTAAGGCGGCGGCCTTAATCTGCGAAGGATCGTATTCAACGGTCGCTTTGGCGGTAGCCAGGTTCACCGTGGCCTTTTCCACCCCGGCCAGTTGATTCAGGGTCTTCTCAATCCGGGCCGCGCAGGCGGCGCAGTGGATTCCTTCCAAGTTGAGGACGGCTTTTTCCTGCGTCCCGGCGGCTGTTTGGTCGAGCACTCCGTAGCCGAGGTTTTTGATGGTCTCGACAAGCTTCTCCCTCGTGACCGCCTGATCATCATATTCCACTGCCGCCTGTTCCAGGGCGAGGTTCACGGCAACGTGCCTGACCCCGGCCAAACCCTGCAATCCCTTTTCGATCCTGGCCGCACAGGCGGCACAGGATATCCCGGAAATGTTGATCGTTTCTTTCCTGACCATGTTCTTGCCTCCTTGCCGGATGCCCTCGTCAAGATGACGGTCCGGGAAACATTCCCTTCTTTCTTCCTAATTATACACCCATCGCGAGAAAAATTTGGTTACAACCGTTGAAAGAAAAGGTATCTTTGCAACAAATACCAAAACCTTCGTCATTCCGGGTGTTTTTCCTCCAAGGAAAGACTAATTCTTTTACTAAAAATGCTCCGCAAGACTGAATGTTTTTTCTATTGACTTTTGGCCCCGGAGTATTATATACTATAACAAATCAGGCTGTTAGGAAAAGAAGTTGCTTTACAATAGATTAGGCGCAGGACGCGCCAGAAAACCGGTGAGTAAGAAGAGTAGGTATGGTACCTGCTAGGCGAAGCGCCCACAGAGAGCTGCCGGCGGTGAAAGTGCAGCGCAAGGGCCATACTGAATGGGCTTACGAGGGCAGGGAGAAAGGCGGCAGAGGACGCTGGTAAAGCCGCCGAGTAATACCTGACGGCGTCTCCCGCCGTTACCACGGGAGATCATACGGCGAGGCCTGCGGGCGGGCCGTATGAGGAGAGGGGGTGCAAGGGCGCGCGTACGCGCGGCGCCTTTCTGGCGCGGCACCAAACCGGGTGGCACCGCAGAAGCGGGGAAAAAGCTTCTGTCCCAGTATTACTGAGACAGAAGCTTTTTTAATATAAAGCGGGTTTTAGAAAAGCCATCCTGGTGAGGGCATGGTCCTTTTCTAAAACCAAAAAAAAGAAAAGACGAGAAGAGAGGAGAATGATGATGACCAAGAAAGTTCCTTACCGGATTTACCTGAGCGAAGAGGAGATGCCGAAGGAATGGTATAACATCCGCGCGGATATGAAGGAGCAGCCCGACCCGATGCTCAACCCGGCGACGCTACAGCCGGTCACGGCGGAGGATCTGGCGCCCGTCTTCTGCGATGAGCTTGTCCAACAAGAACTGGACAGCACGACCCGGTATTTTGAGATCCCCGGCGAAATCCTGGAGTTCTACCGGATGTACCGTCCTTCACCCCTGATCCGCGGTTACAACCTGGAAAAGGCTTTGGGTACCCCGGCGAAAATTTACTACAAGTTTGAAGGGAACAATACCTCCGGCAGTCACAAGCTGAATTCCGCGGCCGCGCAGGTGTATTACGCAAAGAAGCAAGGGTTGGCCGGTCTGACTACGGAAACCGGCGCCGGGCAGTGGGGAACCGCCCTGGCGGAGGCCTGTGCCTTTTTCAAGATCCCCTTAACCGTCTTTATGGTGAAATGCTCCTACGAACAAAAACCCTTCCGGCGTTCAGTGATGCAGACCTTTGGCGCCGAGGTGATCCCGAGCCCCAGCAATACCACAAAGACCGGCCGGGCCATTCTGGAAAAGGACCCGGATACCGGCGGAAGCCTGGGCTGCGCCATCTCCGAGGCGGTGGAAAAGGCCGTCTCGACAGAAGGTTACCGGTATGTCCTCGGCTCCGTTTTGAACCAGGTCTTATTGCACCAATCGATTATCGGCCTGGAGACAAAGAAAGCCATGGAAATGATCGATGAATACCCGGACATCATTATTGGGTGCGCCGGCGGCGGTTCCAATTTGGGCGGCCTCATCGCCCCCTTTATGCAAGATAAATTATTGGGCAAGGCCTCGCCGCGGATTATTGCGGTCGAGCCCGCCTCCTGCCCCACCTTGACGCGGGGGCGTTATGTCTACGACTTTTGTGACACCGGCAAGATCACGCCCTTGGCCAAAATGTACACCCTGGGGTCCCAGTTTGTTCCCTCTCCCAACCACGCCGGTGGGTTGCGCTACCACGGAATGGCCCCCATCCTCTCCAAACTCTACCATGACGGGTACATGGAAGCGGTAGCCGTGGAACAGACCAAGGTCTTCGAGGCGGCGGTCTTCTTTGCCAAACACGAGACGATCCTGCCGGCTCCGGAATCCGCCCACGCCATCCGGGCGGCCATTGACGAAGCCCTCAAATGTAAGGAGAGCGGGGAGGCCAAGACCATCCTCTTCGGCCTGACCGGAACCGGCTACTTTGATATGACAGCCTATGAGGCCTATTTAAACAAAACCATGACCGATTATATCCCCACCGACGAGGATCTGGAACGGTCCTTTGCCCAACTTCCGGAAGTTCCCCAAGCTTAGCGGGGCCCGGGGCTTGCTTGGCGGAGTTCAATTTCCAGAAGAACCCCCCCCCGCTTGTTGTAGGCCGGGGGGTTATTTGTTGCCAATAACCGTTTTCCTCATGGCAAGATACTCATAATGCTTATAAAGCGAATGGAATTTCCCCGAATATTTGGGCTGCCAAGGCTTTCTTTTGCCGCAAAAGTGGAGGATTACGGTGTTGGCCATGATATAATCCATGTCTATCCTGCCGCCGCTTTGCGCTTTATAGAAATAATAGAACCGGGCATCATAGTTATATATAATCTCGTCCAACTTCTTGATTTCTTTACTGTATAACGCGTTTAATATATCTTGATCCGGCAAAATTAACCGGTTTCTGTTTTTTTCCAGATACTGAAAAATCTCTTCATCCCGGATTTTCTCCCGATGCCGCGGCAGATTCATTAATAGAACGCCGGAGTTGAAATATTCCTCCATTTCGTAGGCTTTTAACCGGAGCATATTGAGTTCTTTAACCAAAGCCCATTTATGATAAGAGGCCGCGTACAGATAATCTTCCATTTCCATTTCGTAGAGGGGTTTTATCGGGTTAAGCACAAGAATATCCGGGTCCAGATATAAGATCCGTTCCAGGTCATCGGGTAAAAATCTATGGGCTAAAAGGCGGTAGTACATTTCCGGCGAATAATGCTTGAGCACAGGGGCCTCCACAAAATAACTGCCGGAAATGGTAATGGGAACAAGGGTATGGCCATAGGTGTTGATATACCGGTGTAAATCTTCAATCTCCTCTTTCGAGAGGGACGAATGGACCAAATAGACGGAGAAGTCCTGGTTACTGTTGTTAAAGAACAACGACCACAACATCACTTTAAGCGGTTTAATATAATTGCTGTTCAGGGTAACAAGAATATTCACCCATTTAGCACCTCCCTGCTCTTCTCCCTGCTTTTATATTATCTCGCACTAAGCAAATTGCTTTCTTTCAACAAAGCCGGACCTTAATCCATGGCGCGCTGGCATTCTTTACGGGTCCCTTCCCCGGCAACGCCATCCCCCGCCCGGCCGGAATAGGCCCGCCATTTTTGCTTGGGGGATTGCCGCTTCATCTCCCCGCGCCCAAGCCCGCCAAATTTTTTCCACTGCTTACACTTGCATTATATCATTTCCGGCCATAAAAGCAAAAACGAACGGCGAAGGTCCGTAAGAAAATACTTTCTTTAAAGCCTGAAATAATTTAAACCGGCGCGTCTTAACCCAACTTTCTTGACATTTATAACCGGAGATGGTATCTTAAACTTGAGACCAATTTAGTCGAAACGTCCAATTATGCCCTGTGCTCTTTCCCGGTCTCGGCGCCAGGAAGAATAATTCAAAGGTTAGGAGAATAATATGAGACCAAGCAATACCACTCCGGTCCGTCAATCCATAATCGAAGCCGCCCGGGAAATTTTTGCCCGTTTCGGTTATCGTAAAGCGACTATGGACGATATTGCCAGGGCCGCCCGGAAGGGGAAAAGTTCTCTTTATCACTATTTCAGAAGCAAGGAAGAAGTATTCCAGGCCGTGATCGAACAGGAAGCCGCCGAGGTTAAGGCGGAAATTTTCCGGTCCGTGCAGGCTCAAGAAAAACCCCAGGATAAACTGCGGGCGTATGTAATCACCCGCATGCAGGCCTTCAAACGGGTAGCCAATCTCTTTACCGCTTTCAAAGACGAGTACCTGGAGAGTTACGGCTTTATCGAACGAATACGGAAAAGCTACGACCGTTATGAAGTAGAAACCATCGCCTCCATCCTTAAAAGCGGGGTCCAAAGCGGCGTCTTTACCGTGAAGAACCTGGAGTTGACCGCTTACGCCATTTTCACCGCCGCCAAGGGGCTGGAATATTCCTGGGCGCTGGAACCCGATATCCGTAAAATTGAAACCAACATCCGGAGCCTGCTCGATGTACTTTTCTACGGGATAGTAAAAAAATAAATTTTTTTCCCTTCTTATCGACTAAAAAACTATTTTAGTCTATTATTCAAAAGAAAGGAAGCATTGGCAATGCGCAAATTTTCACTCTTTGTCATTAATCACAGTAAACTCCTTATTGGGCTAACGGTCCTTATCACCTTGGCGCTGGGTCTTTCGCTCCGCAATCTAACGGTTAACCCTGACATTACCAGTTACTTCCCGGAAACCGATCCAGTCATCCAACTCTTTAACTACCTCGGTAAGGAATACGGGGGAAATACCCTGGCCATGGTCGCCCTTGAAACGGAGGATGTCTTTAACAGCCGGACCATTGAAACCATTCATGAATTGACCTCGCGTTTCCGGTTGACGCCGGGAGTTTCCTACGTAACCAGCCTCACCAATGTTCTTGACATCAGAGAAGACGAGTTCGGATTTGAAATCGGCCGCCTCGTTGATGAGTACAATCTCCCCCGGACACCGGAGGAACTGGCAGCTTTAAAGGAATATGTGCTCGGCAAGGAAATGTTCCGCAACCGCCTGGTCTCGGAAGACGCCGGGGCCACGCTTATCATCTGCCGGCTCCGGCATGAGGCCGACCAAGTGGAAACCGCGCGGCAACTTAAAGCGATCGTCCGGGAGGTCGACCCGGTTGAAAAAGTATATTACGGCGGTTTTCCCTTCATGATGTTGGATATCCACAATCTGATTACCCAGGATCTCATCTTCCTCATTCCCCTGGTCAGTTTCTTAATCATCTTCTTTTTGTACCTGAGCTTCCGCAGCCTGCAGGGAGTTCTCCTTCCGCTGCTCGCAGTGATGATCAGTGTCATCTGGACCCTTGGCGTCATGACGCTCCTGAAAATACCGCTCACGATCATCTCCAATGTCATCCCCGTTATCCTGATCGCGGTGGGGAGCGCCTATAGTATCCATGTGCTCAGCAGGTTTAATGAAGAGACGGCAAAAGGGAAAAGCGGGCGGGAGAACTTGGCCGCCGCCTTGCACGAGGTGGGATTACCGGTTTTCCTGGCGGCTTTAACCACGATCGCGGGTTTCCTCTCCTTCATTTTTGGTTCGTATTTAATCATGATCCGTGAATTTGGAATCTTTGCCGCCCTGGGCGTCCTTTTTACCTTAATCCTCTCCGTCACGTTTGTCCCGGCCATCCTTGCCCTTATCACCGCGAAAAATAACCGGCCGCGGGAAACCGGCGAAAAGAAGTGGCGAATCACCGCGGCGCTGGTCGGGGGAATCGAGAAGCTGGTTATGCACAGGCCAAAAACTGTCTTGCTTACGGTCACCCTCCTCTTTATTCTGGGCGTGGCGGGGATACCCCGGATCGACCGCAAGGTGGATCTGATTGAGTATTTCAAACCCCATACCAGTATCAGGCAGGCGGAAGAATTTTTGCAGAAAAAATTTGGCGGGTCCGGTCTTATTCAGATCTTTGTCGAAGGCGACATTCAAGATCCGGCGGTCTTGCGGGAAATGAAAAAAATGGAGGAGTTTTTACTGGCCCAGGGTGATGTCCACAATCCCCAATCGGTAGTTGGGCTTTTGGAAGAGTTGAATTACGTCATGGGCGAAGGGCGGACCCTTCCCGATACCAGAAGCAAAGTAAGTAACCTTTGGTTCCTCCTGGAAGGGGAAGAGATCATGAGCCAAATGGTGAATCCCGGGCGCACGGAAGCGGTGATCCAGGCGACGGTGGAGGGGGGTCTGAAGACAACGCGGGTCCATGAGTTAGTGACGGCCCTGGACGAATATATAGCCGGGGTCGATCCCCGGTTGGTCGCCTTCAGGCAAACCGGAATGCCCTCCATCCACCGGAATTTGGACGTGAGCATCATCAACAGCCAGTTGCAAAGCTTAATCCTCGCCATCGTACTGGTCTTTATCGTCATGATCTTTCTGGTCGGTTCTTTCGCCGGCGGATTAATCGGTTTGCTCCCCATCGTTTTTACCCTGGTTCTCATCTTCGGTTTCATGGGTTTTGCCGGCATTCCCCTGGATATTGCCACCGTCCTGGTGGCCGGCGTCTCGATCGGAATCGGTATCGACTACTCCATCCACTTTTTAGGCCGCTACCGCCGGGAAGTTGAAAAAGGCCAACCGCTGAACGAGGCGGTGCGAAAGACTCTCCATACCACCGGACAGGCAATCCTGACCAACCTGATCACTGTAGCCTGTGGATTTTTCGTCCTAATCTTTTGTGAGCTCGTACCCCTTCAGCGCTTCGGCGTTCTGGTGGCCGTCACCATGCTGAGTTCCGGCTTCGGCGCCCTCATCCTGTTGCCCGCGGTCCTTCTTGCCACCGGCGCCCGGCTCAATACCCGGCTGCTTCAGAGCAAAGCCGTTAAAAATTCTTAATTTCAGGGGAGGAGAAGAGAAAATGAGAAAACGTCTTTTTCTGCTGTTCTTGTTGCTGGTTCCCGGACTGATCGTTCCGGCGGGAGCCGCCGAAAAACTCACCGCCGGACAAATTATGGAAAAAGTGGATGAAACGCTAAATGCCCCCCAAGACCAGGAAATACGGGCCGATCTGATTATTACCGATGCCAAAGGCAACGAAAGTCGCCGGAAGATGGTAATCTGGCAAAAAGGTGACGACCGGCGGATGGTCAGGTTTTTAGAACCTCCGGACCAAAGGGGAATCGCCTTCCTTTCCCTGCCCGGAGAGATTAACTATCTCTACCTGCCGGCCTACCGGCAGACCCGGCGGATCGCCTCGCATGTCAAGAACCAAAAATTTGCCGGTACCGATTTCACTTATGAGGATATGGAAGTGAAAAAATATTCCGGCGCGTGGCAACCAGAACTCCAGGCCGAGACGGACGATTTTTACCTTCTGGAACTGTACCCCAAAGAAGGGACGGTCACCGACTACGGACGGCTGGTGGTCCAGATCAGAAAAGATATTTTTTTCCCGGTCAAGATCGAGTTTTATGACAAGGGGAACAACCCCTACAAAATTATGAGCCAGGAGAAAATCGAACAAATTGACGGCTACTGGGTAGCCCGGGAGTCGGAAATGAAAGACCTGAAGGCCGGGACAAAAACCCGCCTGATCTTTACGGAAGTAAAGTTTAACACCGGGCTCACCGACGAGATCTTCACCGAACGCTACTTAAGCCGGTAAGGAGGGGATAAAATGAAAAAACTTTCTTCTCTGTTGCTTGTCATTCTGCTTTTACCGGCGTTTTCCGGAAAAACCGCCGCCTACGGCCTGGAATGGCGGGGTGATTTCACCGCCGGCCACCGCCTGCTCCTCCAGGATGGCAACGAATGCTCCCATGTGGAATACCGGCTTGACCTGCAACCGGAAGCCCGACTCGGCCGGTCGTCCTTTACCGGCCAGCTTTGGCTCAGCTCTCCGGGACTGCCGGCCGGGAAAAACAATATGGGGGACAGTGAGGATCTTACCGGGCACAATGCGCCTTCTTCCTGGGATCTGGAGATCCGTGAAGCTTACGTTGACCTCTACGATTTCCCCTTGAACGGGATGGATTTTCGCGCCGGCCGGCAACGGATCGCCTGGGGCGCCGGGGACCTGGTGAGTCCCACCGACAATCTCAACCCCCAGGACCTGCTGGACATTAAGGATTTCGGCCGCCGCCTGGGGTCCGACGCGGTACAACTCGCCTGGTACCCCGGGGATATCACCCTGACCGCCGTTTACATTCCGGTCTTTACCCCGGCGCGTCTCCCCGCCAACTGGCTGGAACTGTTTTCCCCGCCGGCGCCCACCAATGAATTACCCGTCCCCCTGGTATGGAAGGAACAAACCAATATTAAGCTGCAGCTCCCCTCTTCCACCCCGGGGGAATCCTCCGCCTTCGGGTTAAAACTCTCCGGGCGCCTGGGCGGATATGATCTTTCCCTCAGTTATGTGGACGGCCGGTACGACCTGCCGCTGGTTAAAGAGGTCCAAGGAGAATTTATCAATCCCGAGATGGAAGGTGTTGAACTAAAGGAAGTTTCACTCTTTTTCCCCCGCCGGCGGGTTCTCGGCCTTGATTTCGCCGGGGAACTAGCCGGGGCCGGGGTCTGGGCTGAAGCGGCCGTCTTCTTTCCGGAAAAAGTGACGACCGTGACCACTATAGAATCGGGGCCCATTCCGCTGCTTGTTGAAACCAAACTCCTGGACAAACCGTACCTCAAGTACCTGGCGGGCGCCGACTATACTTTTCCGGACGGGACCTATGTCAATCTCCAATATATCCACGGTTTCCCCCACGAGCGGGGGCAGGAGGATTTGGAAGACTATTTTCTTTTTGCCCTGGAAAAAACCTTGCGGCACGGAAGGGTAAAAGTCGTCCCCCTGGCCGGAGTCCTGAACATCCGGGATTTCCAGGAGATCAAAAACAACTATGCCCTGGTGCTCGCTCCTGAAATTAGCTGGTACCCGGTGGACGGAGCAGAAATCACCCTCGGAATCAACTGGATCGAAGCCGCCGGGGACTCCCTCTTCAGCAGTTTCCGGGAGAACGACGAAGTATATCTAAAGATAAAATACAGTTTCTAGGGTCAACCATGTAGTAAGGAAAAGATAAGGCCGGCAACAACCGGGCGTCCGTTCCCGACAGACCCGGCTTGGTGCGCACAGGTGGAAAAGGCACGGAAAGAAAAAGTCCGTCAGGCACGGGCTTTTTCTTTTCTTATCATCCCTGCCGCTGTTGTTTTCCTCCCCTTACAAGCACCCGTCACTGCCGGGTATGACCTTAACCCTTATCCGGTACCCTTAAGATTTGGTACCCTGTGCCTCCCGGAGGTGGAGAAATTTTCACCGCTAAAAAGGTAAATCCCTTATAATGTCGAATACTAGGAGAAGTATTTTACAACCAACAGGAAATGGTGGGGCCCAAATTTTCAAAGGAGCGATCGAAGGTGTATCTCTTCTACAATATCCTTTTATGCCTCGTGACCCCTTTTCTCATCCTTTTTTTTCTCTTCAAGAAACGCGCCACAGAAAATATCACTTTTCTCCGTCACCGCCTTGGTTTTTATCCTGCGGCCTGCCTTCCCGTACCGGGGGAAAAGACCCGCCGCATCTGGCTGCACGCCGCTTCGGTAGGTGAAGTCAATGCGGTGGTGGCCTTCGTCCGGTTGCTGAGAAAAACCTATCCCCGGGCCTGGATTGGTATTTCCACCATGACCTTGTCCGGGCTCGACACCGCCCGGCAACGACTACCGGAGGGCGACAGTCATTTTTTGTTCCCTTTTGATCTTTTTTTTTCCGCCCGCCGTGCGGTAAATTTAATCCGTCCGGATCTTTTGATCACAGTCGAAACGGAAATCTGGCCGAATCTCCTTTATTACGCCCGGCGACGCGGCGCCCGCGTATTAATGGTCAACGGACGCCTTTCACCCCGCACCTTTAAAACCTATGCAAAATTGAAACGCTTTTTCCGCCGGGTGCTCGCCTGTTACGACGCTTTCAGCATGATCCGGCCCGAAGATGCGGACCGTATCGCCGCCTTGGGAGCGCCGCGGGAAAAAATCCAAATCAACGGCAATATCAAGGTGGACTCCCTTTACCGGCCAACGGAACCGGGCATCCGGGAAAAAACTGCCAAAACCCTCCGCCTCTCCGGGAAGGAAAAACTGCTGGTCGCCGGGAGTACCCGGGAGGGTGAAGAGGAAATGATCCTCACGGCCTTTAAAAAAATTAAAAAAAGCATCCCGGAGCTTTTTTTGCTTATTGCCCCCCGGCATCCGCACCGCGCCGGAGAAATAGCCCACCTCGTCCGGGCTCACGGCTTCGAGCCGGTGCGGCGAACGGAACTGCCGGCGCGGGAAAAAACCATTACCCCGGAGTCGGTTCTGATCCTGGACACCCTCGGTGAACTCTTTCACGTTTATTCCCTGGCCACCCTGGTTTTTTGCGGCGGCAGCCTGGTTCCTTTGGGAGGACAAAATCCTCTGGAGCCCGCGGCCTGGGGAAAGGTGGTCCTCTACGGGCCCTCCATGGAGGACTTTGCCGACGCCAAACAACTCCTGGAAAAAGCGGGAGCCGGCATTGAAGTTAAAAACGCCGCCGATTTGGCGGACAAAGCCGTTGCGCTGCTGGCCGCCGAAAACCGCCTGCAAGAAACCGGAGCGACCGTGCAAAAGTTGCTCCAAAGCCAGCAGGGCCCTTCCCGCCGCAGCTTGGATCTGGTCCAAAAACTACTGGAAGGTGATGGTCTTGAAAAAGAGAGAACGTCTTGTCAATGAACTATACCGGGGGCTCCCCCCCGAACTTCAAGAAAGAGTGGATTTGGTGGTAAAAAAGGTGGTTGCCGCCAAGGAAAACGGGGGAAAAATAGTGGTGGTCACCGGCAGCGGTCCCAACATTCATGAAGGGGTGACCACGCTCCTTGCCGAGTTAATCTGGAAAGGAATCATCGACGGCGTGACCACCTCGTCGGCGGTCGTCGCCCACGAACTGGCCGGGGCGCTGGAAAAGACCCACCGGGTGGACGGGACCCGCCTGGGCTTTCCTGTGGAAAAACTTCCCCGCGACCGTCTGGTGGAAGCCTCCATCATGACGGAGGAAGAATTTCAGATCCTGGAAAAGGAAGTGATTATTGACCGCCGTTTGTGGCGACGGATTTTGGAGACGGAGGGAACAGTCATTATCAAGGCCGCCGGAAACTTGGCCTATCCCTTGGGTCTCAGGACAGAAAAACTCAGCCGGGAAATTGAAATCCTGGCCCGGGCCAACGGACTTCCCTTTGAAACCGTGGCCGGCGCGGGCGCCGATCCCATGACCATCGTGGGCGCGGGCTACCGGAAGAACGTGCCGGTGCTGGTATCCGTCCCGCAGTTAATTGGCGGCGGCGCGGTTGGGCTGGCAATCGGAGACTCCATGACCATCACCGAAAGAACCACGCGCATCGCCAAACTCCTCGCTTCGGCTGCAGTCATTATTGAATCCGCGGTCGCCCTCACCCAGGAAATCCACGACGGCCCCTTTGAAACCTATACCGGGCACGGGATATGGGCGGACCTGCAGGGATTTTTCACCTACTCCCTGGCGGAAAAAACGTTGGTAAGGATCGATCTGGACCCCCACCTGGAACTGGCCTGGAAAAAAGAACGGGAATCCGGTGCCGTCCAAAGGGCGATTAGCCAAGGCCTACCCAAGACGAAGGTGACGGGAATTCCCTTCCGCATGGAGATGTCCGGTTTTAGCCGTCTCCCCGGCAGTATCCCCATCATCGCCGATATCGGGGTCGTCTGGCCGATCCTGGCCTTAAAAATCAGCGAACAACTGGGCGTAAAACTGGATTTTCTTTCCTGTCCCCAGTCCACGCCGGAAGGGCAGGAAATGCGGGAATGGATCGTCCGGGAAGTAAAATTTGCGGACCGGGCGAAAATTTTCGCAGAGTTTGGCAAATAAAAACACGACTCTTTCGAGTCGTGCCGGACAATTAACGCTTGGAAAATTGGGGAGCTTTCCGTGCCTTTTTCAGTCCGTACTTGCGGCGTTCCTTGACCCGCGGGTCCCTCGTCAGGAAACCCGCTTTTTTCAAGACCGGCCGCAATTCCGGATCCACCTGTAATAAGGCGCGGGCAATCCCGTGCCTGATCGCTCCCGCCTGGCCGCTCACGCCTCCGCCTTTAACCCGGGCAATGACATCATATTTCCCGGCGGTACCCGTTTGCTCTAAAGGCTGCCGGATTAAAACCTCCAAAACCTTACGGCCAAAGAAATCCCCGGCCTCTATATTATTAACCAAAACTTTACCCTTACCTGGAACCAACCAGACCTTGGCGACAGCAGTTTTTCTCCTTCCCGTGCCGTAATAGCCCATTTGTTTCTTTTCCGCCACTTCCGGCAAAAGCTTTCCCTCCCTTCACTTATACCTCAATGGTCAATTTTTCCGGTTGTTGTGCGGCATGAGGATGTTCACTTCCCCGGTAAACTTTTAATTTCTTAATCATTTTTCTCCCCAGCCGGTTATGCGGGAGCATTCTCCTGACTGCCTCTTTAAAGACAAATTCGGGCTTTTTTTGCATCAAAATCCGGTACGGTGTGATTTTTAACCCCCCGGGATAGCCGGAATGGGTTATGTGTTTCTTTTGTTGTAATTTTTTTCCGGTAAGGACTATTTTCTCCGCATTAACGACGATAACATAATCCCCGCAGTCAACATTAGGAGTATAAGATGGTTTATGCTTGCCGCGAAGAATCTTCGCCACGGTACTGGCCAGTCTTCCCAGAGTTTTTCCCCCGGCATCCACCACATACCATTTTTTTTCGATCTCGCCCGGTTTGGCCATATAGGTGTTCAACTCCGACTTACCTCCTTATTCCTCGGTCCTCCCGGCAGCCGGGATCCCGGTTCTTCTTGTAATATTGAATGCTGAAGAGAGATACTACGAACTTATTTATTATAACAAACAAAACCGTACCGGGTCAATAGGCGCGTCATTTTTCAAAATTCCCCCCGGGGCTTTCCACCGTCCGTACCGGCCGGATACCCCCGGTAAGACCGGCCTGCCGGCCCTTTTACCCTTCTTCTTTCACGGCCTTAATTACCCGGTAGCCGCTCTTGACTTCCACCACCTGTACGTGGGGGAAAATTCCTTGCAATTCCCGGATATAGCTTTTTGCCCCCTGTGCGGTCCGGATTACCGTCCACAAGCTTCCTCCGGGCAACAACCACCCGGCGGCCTGCTGAAATAAGTCCAGGACCGTCTTCTTGCCCGCCCGGAGAGGCGGATTACAGGCAATCAAATCAAATTGCCGGGACCCCCAGGGTTCAAACCCTTTTCCTTCTTTAATACAAACATTGCTTATCCCGTTAACGGTGGCGTTCTTTACCGCCAAGGTAACCGCGCGTTTGTTGGGGTCACTCATATACACCTGGATTCCAGGTAGTTCCCTGGCGATGACCAGGCCGATTACCCCATACCCGCAGCCCAGATCCAGAGGCGCCTCCACCCCGGAAAGAAGCAAGCTTTCTACCAGCAGCCTGGTCCCGGGATCCACCCGTCCCCGGGAAAAAACACCGGCGCCGGTCCAAAATATAAAGTCCCGGCCCCGCAGGCGGGCGGTGAAGGAGCCGGGTTTAAACCGGGAAGCGGGTTCACCGGTGAAATAGTGCTCGCTCATGTTTTCCACTCCCGAAGCGCACTTCCTGGCCGGTCCCAGGTTAAAATAGATAATAATTATAGAAAACAATTAAACGCGCTTCGGCAAAATTGGCGGCCAGCAAGAAAAGAAACCCAAAGATTAAAATATCTCTTTCATCCGGAACCAAACGGGGCAGGGACCAGAAACGACCGGCCTTTTCCCAGCGGCCGGTGAAAAGCGAATCCGCTTTTAACCAAGTCCAGTTTAGAGTAGAGATTGCCAGGAGCCCGTAGGCAAACCATTCAAAAATGCCAAACCGGATAAAAGTACCCAGCGCCCCGAGGGCGGCGCTCCACTGGGGAGGGTAAACATAAGAATTCGTGCCCACCACTACAGCCATGAGAATAGTGTAGACCAAGAAATAGAAATACCCCAGGGGAAAGCGGCCAATCCGGAAACGGTTGAGCAAAAAGAGGAAAAGAAAGACCATCACCAGGTGATGCAGGAAGGTCTTTAAGGTCACCAGAAAAACATTACCCCAGGTATTAAAGACGGTCTCCGTATTAAACTCCCACTTGAAAATTTTATACGTCTCGCCCAGTTTTTTAACGCCCCACTCGCCGAATCCGGTAGTTCCCTTGGTGCCAAAGAGTTTCTCGACCAGCAATGTATCTTTCAAAGCTTTTTCCGGCAAAAAGAAAAAGCTCAAGGCCCATACCACGGCAAAAATAACCAAACCCCAAATGAGAAAACCTTTCATCCTCTTGTATACGTCCTCGTCAAAGAGAAGATTGTACAACCGAGAAATAAAAGGTGTTTTTTCTCCGGGAACATTCCTTTTCTTTCCGGTTTTCTTCAAAACGACTCCTCCTTTATTTTGTAGGACCCATCCTTGCCGTTTCCTTCACCCGGCGGCCGGCTCCATCCGTTGCGGCGGTATCAACAAATTTTGCAAGGCAACGGGGTCCCGCAAATCCCGGTTCCAACGGACAAGAGTACTGGTCCATTTCTTTAGTCCAATAACGTAATCTATATTCTTTATGTTCCCGTATTTCCCTTCTCAACAAATCCTTTTTCTTGCGACGGCCAACGGCTTCTGGCGACGGCGACCGGCCGGAACGGGCCAAGCCGCAGGAGGCGGCGCGTTGACTTCCGGGACAGGGAAGTCCCGTAAGTCATGTGCCCGGTCCGGCCGGGAAGCGGAGCCTAGAGCCGGAAACGTCTTCCCCGGGAGCCAGGGGCCGGGCCAAATTCCCCAGGGCGGCAGGAGGCACGGCCCGCCGCGACCTCGGGAAGACGGCCAACGGCTTCTGGCGACGGCGACCGGCCGGAACGGGCCAAGCCGCAGGAGGCGGCGCGTTGACTTCCGGGACAGGGAGGTCCCGTAAGTCATGTGCCCGGTCCGGCCGGGAAGCGGAGCCTAGAGCCGGAAACCGTCTTCCCCGGGAGCCAGGGGCCGGGCCAAATTCCCCAGGGCGGCAGGAGGCACGGCCCGCCGCGACCTCGGGAAGACGGCCAACGGCTTCTGGCGACGGCGACCGGTCGGAACGGGCCAAGCCGCAGGAGGCGGCGCGTTGACTTCCGGGACAGGGAGGTCCCGTAAGTCATGTGCCCGGTCCGGCTGGGAAGCGGAGCCTAGAGCCGGAAACCGTCTTCCCCGGGAGCCAGGGGCCGGGCCTCCTGCTGCCGCAGAGAGCGGTAAATATTCTCCCCCACCCCCAGCCCCGGCCTTTCCGCTATTTTTTTCGCCAACTCCTGCAGAAAAAGGCTCTGATAAAAATCGCCCCTCATGCCGGAGCCAAAAAGACTGCTTCCTGCCGCCAAGGAACCGAGCATTTTCTCAATAAGAATCGCTTCAAACTCGCGGATTTTTCCCTTTAACTCCTGGTTGTCATTCCGTGCTGTTCTTTTCAAAGCCAACGGTTCTGCAGCCCGGGTGATTTCCAAATTATCCACTCCTTACTCAGGATTTACCGCAGTTGCTTACGCCGCAACTCTCCCCGCCAAACAACCTGCATTCCGCACCTTCACCGCCGGGTTAACGGCCCAAAACAACTTTATGCCTGCTCAGCCCTACTGAATCTCCAACACCCCATGTAGAGCCCCGGCCTGGTGAATGGCAATCAAAATGGTGGCAATATCCTGCGGGTTAGTTCCAACCACATTTAAAATCCGCACCAGTTCTTCCAGGTCGGCGCCGGCCGGCAAAGCAACCACAGGCGCTTCCCTTTCTTCCACTCCGATCCGTTCCCGTTCAAGGATTAAGATTTCCCCTTTCTCATCTTCCCGGGACGGAGGGCGGTAGGTAAGGGTTTCGGCCTGAACTTTAACCGTAATACTGCCGTGGGCCACCGCCACCGGGGAAATCCGGACATTGCCGTCGATAATGATGGTTCCCGTCCGTTCGTTAATAATCACCTTGGCGACCTTGTCCGGGGTTACCGGCAAGCCTTCCAAAACAGTGACAAAATCCACCGGACGTTCCAGGTAAGCGTCGGGAATCTTCACTTCCACCGTTGAGCCGTCGATGGCCTGGGCCAAGCCGGGCTGGATATGCCCGTTAATCGTTTCGGCCAACCGGCCGGCGGTGGTAAAATCCGGCCGGTTCAGGATCAACCGGAGGGCCCGGTCCATGACGAAGTCCATGGGTACTTCCCGCTCAACCAGGGCGCCATTGGGGATGGTCGCCACTGTAGGGTGGTTCCGGATCTCCCGGACTTCGTTATTCCTACCGTACACCGCATACCCGCCGACGATCAGGGGTCCCTGGGCTACGGCATAAACCTTGCCGTCAGCCCCGGTAAGCGGCGTTTGTAAAAGGGTGCCGCCTTGAAGACTCCGGGCGTCACCGATCGAAGAAACGTGCACGTCAATCCGGCTTCCACTCCGGACAAAGGGAGGAAGGTTGGCTGACACCGCGACGACCGCCACATTGCGTAAATTAACGGCGCTTTCCACCGGCACCCCGTACCGGGCTAAAAAGTTCAGCACCATCTCCATATTGGCCTCGCTCCGGCTGCTGTCCCCGGTTCCGTTCAACCCGACCACCAGCCCCAACCCGGTAAGCTGGTTATCCCGGACCCCTTCCAAACGGGCGATATCTTTTACCCGCATTTGCACGCCGTCCTCCAGAGCTGCCGCCGGACGGACCCAGACAAACAATATTATAACCAACAGAAAGAAAACTGCTCTCTTTCCGGTCACAACCGACACCCCCTGTCTTAAAAGAGCCAGGCAAAGAAACGGGTAATAATTCCGGGCCGGCCGTGGTCATCCACCACTCCCTTGCCTCTGTATTCAATCTCCGCGTCCGCCATGTACGAGGAGTAGATGGTATTATCCGCCCTGACATCTTCGGGCCGGATCCGGCCGCGCACGATAAGATCCTGTTCTTCATTATTAATGATAATCCGTTGTCTGCCCTCAACCAAAAGGTTGCCGGTCTCCGGTTCAATATCCACCACCGTTACGGTTAACCTGGCTGTCAACTGGGAATCCCTGTTCGTGGAACCGCTTCCCGAATACGAACTGTCCATGCCCCCTTGCAGATAAGGAAGGAGATTGGTCAACAGCCCGCCGCCGGGCCCCACCCGGAAACCAACATTTTCCTGGCCCTTACTGGCATTTTTGTAAGTGGCGGAAGACTGCTCGATAATGATTAAGGTCAACAAATCCCCCACCCGGTGCCGGGCGCTTTTCACAAACACCGCCTGGCTGTTTTCGGTCCATAAAGAAGTAGCCGCCGCCCCCGCGGAGAAAACCGGAAGGACAATGGCTAATAAAACCGCTAAAAGCAAGGGTTTATTCTTCATAACTTCACCTCCACTTCATCGGGGCCAATGACCGTGGCCCGGAGGATCGCACCGCTTTCCATATTTTTAACGGAAATCTCTTCCCCCAATTTCCCGTCTTCCAGGGCCAAACCGGCAACCGTCACCAGAAGGGAAGTTCCCCGGGCAATAATCCGGACCCTACTGTTCTTGGTAATGGTGGGAACCGGTTCGAGATCCCGGTCTTCCAAAACTTTACCGGCCTGTAAGGGACGGGTGGTACGAAACGCCCCTGGGGCAAGGGACTCAAGGAGCGCATTATTGCTTGTTACTTCCCGCACTTCCCGCTGGTAGTTGTCTTCCGTCAAAACGGCACCTTTTTCCAGATCGCTTTTTAAAACAAGCACTTCCGCTTTGACCCGCAGGCGGCCGGATACCGGGATGGTCCGGTATTCTTTTCCGTCCAGCATAATTTTTAAACGCAGCACCAAAGAGCCGGGAGAAAGACGCACCGGTTTGTTTTCCAGTTCTATCCGCACCTCGCCCGGGGGAAGCGTCATCTCCGGAGGCAGGTTGAGGTTCTCCACCCACCACTCTCTCCACTCCGGAGAGGCATACTCCGCCACCAGGGCGTTAACGGTTTCCGCCAGCATCCCGCCGGTTATTTTCTGACTGGCGCCGTAAATCTTTACCCGGGACGGCATTTCCAAAAGATAAGTACCGGCCGGCCACCCGGCGCGTTGCAGGGCAAGTTCCAAATAGGACCGGTACAGCCAGCGGAAATTTCCGGCCCTGGGCGCCGGCCCGAGGGAAATCCCGGCCAGTTCCGCCAGGATCGCGGGGTCGCCTCCCTCCAGTTGCGCCACATCCCCCAGGCAGTATTCTTCGCCGGCCACCTCCGCCTCCGGGACAACAATAATCCGGACCCGGTTGTCAAAGGAAAAGACGGGTAGCACAGAACAAAGGAGTACCAGCGCAAGGAAGATTATGTTATTTATTCGCATTTCTTACCCTCCTTTCCCTTGTCCCGCGGTCACCGGCGGTTACCGTTTCAGGTTGTTGGCCACCTGCAACATTTCATCCGCCGCCTGAATGGCTTTGGAGTTGATCTCATAAGCCCTTTGGGCGATAATCATGTTCACCATCTCTTCAATCACTTTCACATTGGACATCTCCAGCATTCCCTGGGCGATGGTCCCCATGCCGTCGAGACCTGGCGTCCCGTACTGCGGTTCGCCCGAAGCGGCGGTTGCTCTGAACAAATTCTTTCCGAGGCTCTCCAGGCCCCCGGGGTTGAGAAAACGCACCAGTTCAATACGGCCAATCTCCTGCCAATAATCATCGCCGGCCAGCCTTATACTGACCGTCCCGTCGGCTCCGATAATGATCGAAGTGGCGTTATCCGGAATTCTCAACTCCGGCTGGACGAGGAATCCATCGCTGTTGGTGATTCTTCCCTCACCGTCGACCTTGAAGGAGCCGTCCCTGGTATAGGCGATTGTTCCGTCGGGCATCATGATCTGGAAGAAACCGTCTCCTTCGATCAACAAATCCAGAGCGTTGTCGGTCTGAACAAAATCTCCCTGGGTGTAGATCCGGCTGCTGGAAACAGGACGGACCCCGTGTCCTACCTGCAGGCCGGCAGGGAGCATGGAACCCTGGGCCGATACGGAGCCGGCGCCCCGTATGGTCTGGTATAAAAGATCCTGAAACTCCAGACGGGATTTTTTGAACCCTGTGGTGTTGACATTGGCCAGGTTGTTGGAGATAACGTCGATATTCATTTGCTGGGCGTTCATACCCGCCCCGGCTGTCCATAATGCTCTAATCATCTCGTTCCCCCCTCAACTAGGTAAATCAATAAACGAGCCACCCCGCGCAGGGACAGGGGTGGCCTTAATCATCTCAGTCGGTCGATGATTTTTCCGGGCTTCCGCCATGCGGTCCGGCCCTGTCCCTTATCTTTTTGTTCCGCCGCTTAACAGACTAGACGCGGCCCAATTCGTTTACGGCCCGCATCAGGTCGTCCATTACGGAAATCGTCTTCTGGTTGGCCTCGTATGCTCTGGTCACATCGATCATTTTCACCATTTCCGCAATGGGATTGACATTGGCCTGTTCCAACTTGCCCTGCAGAACCGTTGTTTCCACTCCCGCCTGCACCCAGTCTCCGTCAAACCGGAAACGGTTGTGCCCCACCTTTACCATGGAGGCGGGGTCTTCCGGCATCACCACCAGAATTCTCCCCACCGGCTCCCGGTCCACATAGATCGTGCCGTCGAGGGCAATATCCACTTGTTCTCCATGCAGGGCGATGGGGCCCGTCTCCCCCAGCACATATTCCCCCTCGGCCGTAACGAGGAAGCCTTCGGCATTACGGGTGAAACTCCCGTTCCTGGTCAGGTAAGGGCCGCCTGCCCCGTCGATCAGGAAAAATCCCTCCCCGGATACAGCCAAGTCCAACGGGTTATCAGTGACCATATAATTGCCGGCCGAGAAGTCGGTGTAAATTTCCTCTACCGCCACCCCGGGCGAAGTATACCCGAGGGGCCGAATCCCCTGCCGGTCGATGGCATGGAGCAATCTTTCCCGGAAGGATAAACCAACGGCTTCATCCTTTTTGTAACCGGTGGTATCGATGTTGGCCAGATTGTTGGCGATAACATCCTGCCGGTATAACTGGTAGTTCATGCCGCAGGCCGCAGTGTACAAACCCCGGTACATCCGTGCACCTCCTTTCCGTCGGTCAAATAAAAAGCAGTGGGTGAAGACCCACTGCCTTGTTGCCGGTAAAATTTCTCCGGTTAAACGGACCGGCTGCCCACAATCAGGCCGCTCTTCAATCCGTCCATACTCTCCATGATTTTCCCGGCGCCCAACACTACACAGGATAGTGGGTCCTCTGCTAAATGTATCGGTATACCCGTCTCTTCTCTTAATAGTTTTGTGAAACCATTTAGCAAAGAACCGCCGCCGGTCAAAATAATCCCTTTGTCAACGATATCGGAAGCCAATTCCGGGGGGGTGCGTTCCAAAACCGATTTAATCCCGTCAATGATGGCGGTAATCGGTTCCGACATAGCCTGAAAAGAATCGGCGGAGGTAAAAGTGATGGTCCGCGGGAGACCGGTGACCAGATCCCGTCCACGGATTTCCATGGACTTCCCCGCTCCCTCCGGGTAAGCCGAACCAATCTCCAATTTTATCTCTTCCGCGGTCCGCTCGCCAATCATTAGATTGAACATCTTTTTTATGTACTTAATAATAGCCTCGTCAAACTTGTCCCCGCCAATTCTAAGGGACTCGCTGACCACCACTCCTCCCAGGGAAATAATGGAGATCCCGGTGGTCCCTCCCCCGATATCGACAATCATATTCCCGCTGGCTTCGAAGACATTAATCCCGGCGCCAATCGCCGCGGCCATTGTTTCTTCGATCAGATAAGTCTGTTTCGCTCCGGCCTGCATCGCCGCTTCCAGAACCGCCCGTTTTTCCACGCTGGTCACTCCGGAAGGGATGGCAACCACTACTTGCGGGCGAAAAAGGCGCGGCTTCGGACTGACTTTTTCTATAAAATACCTGAGCATCACTTCGGTGATGTCGTAATCGGCGATCACCCCGTCTCTGAGGGGACGTACGGCCACAATATTTCCGGGGGTCCGCCCGATCATACGCCTGGCTTCTTCGCCGACTTTCAATATTTTACCGGTCTCTTTATCTTGGGCCACCACGGAAGGTTCTCTAATCATTATTCCCTTGCCGCGTACATAGACGAGGGTGGTGGCTGTTCCCAAATCAATCCCAATATCAGTCCCCATATTAAACATTTAGCCTTCATCCCCTTCCGGAGCGAAACAAAATCTTAACCATTAATTCTACGTTTTAATGGAATATCCTCCTTTTTTGGCGCGTTCTTCTAGTCTTGTCTGGTATTTTCTCCGCGTCGCTTCACCTCCCCTGATATGTCTCTCCGCCTTGTTGATCTCCAGGATCCTTTTGACCTCTTTGGCCAAGACTTTGTTAATCCCCGGCAATCTTTCTGTCACATCTTTATGCACTGTACTTTTACTTACGCCGAAATGCCCGGCTGCTTGACGCACGGTGGCATTTTTTTCTGTTATATAATGGCTGAGGTCCAATACTCTTTTTTGAATATAATCCTTCACGTCCCTCACCCTTTCCCCACTTTTGTCAGTAAATTATATGGGTGGATCAGGGACAATATACCTTCTCCCAGGAAGAGCCAGTTCGAAGATCCCAAGCTTAATCCGAAAGTCCGGGGATAACCGAGAGAGGATCCACGGGATTTCCTTGATAATAAAGGGCAAAATGTATTCCCGGCTCCGGCCCGCAGGTGGTTAAGGAACTTTTTCCCAAAACGGTTCCCTTCTCCACTTCCCGGCCGGGTGTTACACAGATGCTGCTGACATGGGCGTAGAGACTGGTCCAGCCGGACCCGTGGTCAATCGTCACCATCCCTCCCAAAACGGGGTCCACCCGCACCTCGTTTACCTTCCCCGCCGCGCTGGCCAATACATTGCGGCCGGCCGGAAGGGTTAGATCCACTCCGGAATGATACCGCCATTCCTTCCCCTGGCGGTACCAGCCGGTTGTCCGGAGCAACCTGCCCTGAACCGGCCGGCCAAAAGCCGGCAAAACAGGTTTTTCGACGGTAACTGCCGGTTCTTCCGCCGCCTGCCGGTTCTGTATCTCCCGGCGCAGTTCGGCAAGGTCTTCCTGGAGTTGCTGAAGAACAGCCCACTCTTCCTCCTTTTTCTCCTCCGGCGCCAAGGCGGTTTCGCCGGTAAAAATCTTTTCCGGAAGAAAGGCTTCTTCTGTTTCAAGGACGAGGGGCGGAGAGTATTCGTTCCGGGACGGGCGGCGGGGATAAGCCACCACGGTCAATCCCAAAAAAACCAGGAAGAGCAGGAGCAAGGCAAGACGGCGGCGGGGTAAGGTCGCAACTTTTTCCGCCAGTGGCCGCCCAATCTTTTGCGCGGAATACATCAGTTTACGGGCTGTCCGCCGGAGCCGCCGCCCAAAACGGGAGAAAAAACTCCAATCCATCTTGAACACCTCCGGAAGATAGTTTTCCCAGAGATGCCATTATTATCCGTAGATTTTGAGACGGACAATCTCCACGCCCCGGTAATAATATTTCAGAATGGAACGGAAATCCCAACCTTGCCGCGCCATACCGTCCGCTCCGTACTGACAGAGACCGACCCCGTGCCCGTAACCGACGGTTTGGAACAGGATGCCCTCCTTCAGCATCTGAAAGGTAAACCGTGAGGAGTTAAGCCCTAACCGGCTACGGAAGGTTTCACCCCGCAGCGGTTGCCCTTCCACCGAAATGGTCTTCACCCGCCCGCCGGCGGTATACTCCAGAATCCGCAAAGCGGGGGGACCGGCGCCCGGGGAAAACCCGTCGCCGAGTTTTGCCCAGAATTCCGGATAGGGAATAAATTTTTCCTCTTGATAGCGGGGCGAATGTTGTCCGAAGGGGCATTCGGTGCTGCGCAAATAAGGATAATAATCGCCCCAGATTTCCTCGGCGTTCTCCGTCCGTGGTCCGCTGGTGGAGTGATAAACCGCTTCGATTATTTCTCCATTATAGGTTAAAACCAGCCCCGCGGTGGCTTTTACCGCCTCCTCAATGCGGGCCTGGTTTTTTAAGTACTCCCAAAAACCCCATTTCTTGATGAGATCCTGCCGGGAGAGCCAGGCCTGGCTTTCCCGGAAATCATCGGACAAATCCGCCTGGGGATGGGCCTTGCACCCGCTCCCCCCAAAAATCCGCATCTTTTTTACGGTCAAAGTGCGGGCGGCCACGGCCTGGGCTTTCAAAGCTTCCGGGTGAAAGGAGGCGGGCATTTCCGCGGCCACCACCCCGACAAGGTAATCCTCCAGATCAAGGGTGATCACTTTCCCTTTGCCGGTCAAGTAAAGGCGGACAGGAATCTCCGGCCGGGGTTCCCGGTAACAACGGGTGAGAAAAAAAGGGACGAGCAAGACGAGAAAAAACAGGGAAAGAAAAAAAACGCCGGCGGCTTGTTTCATCTTTTCCTCCGTTGCCAAAAGGGATCAATCCACCGTATGCAACGGAAGAAGATAATATGCGTTAAATTATTTATTCCTCAGTGCGAAGAGGTTCTGAACTCTTGCAACCGGTTGAACCAAATCCCGGGCAATTCCGCTTCGAGGAAAACGCCGCCGGGAAGGAATTTTTTCTGCAGGACCCGGCCTTTTTCATGGATCAGGGAGAGCAGGCGTCCTTCGGCATAGGGGAAGAAAAAACTTCCCTTTTTAACCCTGCCGGCCAGAAGACTCATAATCTTCGCCTGCAAGAGAGGAATCCCCTCCCCGGTCAAGGCCGACACTGCCACCGTTTCCGGGAAAATCCGTTGCCACCGGGCAAGGGTAAACTCGTTGTTCACCAGATCCTTTTTGTTCAAGACCGTAATCCGGGGTTTGGTTTCGATCCCCAGTTGGCGAAGGACCTTGACCACGGCGGCATACTCCTCCTCCACATCGGGAGCAGCCAGATTAAGCACGTGTAAGAGAAGATCCGCCCGGACCGTCTCCTCCAGCGTAGCGCGGAAAGCCTCTACCAACTGGTGAGGGAGCTTGCTGATGAAACCCACGGTATCCACAAGAAAAACCTCTTGCCGGTCGGGGAGGGTCACTTTCCGGAGGGTGGGATCAAGGGTGGCAAAAAGCCGTTCCGACGTCTCCACTTGCGCACCGGTCATGGCCTTAAAAAGCGTTGATTTGCCGGCGCTCGTGTAGCCGACCAGGGCCAAGAGGGGCCAACCCAGTTTTTCTCTGGGCGAACGCTGTAGATCCCGGTGAGCCCGGACTTCTTTTAACTCCTTGTTGACCACGCCCATCCGGCGCCGGATTTTTCTCCGGTCGGCTTCGAGTTTCGTCTCCCCCGGGCCCCTGGTCCCGATGCCTCCGCCCAAGCGGGAAAGGGCCTTTCCCTTCCCGGTGAGACGGGGAAGAAGATATTCCAGTTGGGCTTTTTCCACCTGCAACTTGGCTTCTTTGGTGCGGGCCCGGAGGGCGAAGATATCCAGGATTAATCCGGTACGATCGAGGATTTTGACGGCCAATATTTCTTCCAAATTTCCGACCTGCACCGGGGTAAGTTCATCATCAAAGACCACCAAATCCGCCCGGTGTTTGCGGACGGTTTGCCGCAGCTCCTCCACTTTACCCGGGCCGATAAAGGTGGCCGGATCGGGCCGCCCCTCCCGCCGGTAAAGAACCGCCGTAACCAGGGCGCCGGCGGATTCCGCCAGCCCTTTCAGTTCTTCGATCCCGTAATCCGGGCTTACTCCCGGCCTGTCGACGGCTGTCCCCACCAGAACAGCTCTTTCCCGGGCGGGTTGGGGCATAATCAATCCTCCCTCCCCCCGTTATTCAGTTCATAAATAATTCGCAATCCTTCCAGGGTCAAAAGGGGATTCACTTCCGCAATCAGCTCTGTTTTTTCGGCAATGATGCGGGCATAGCCCCCGGTCGCCACCACTTTGGGCCGGCAGCCCATTTCCCTGATCATACGCCGGATTAACCCGTCCACCAGATCGGTATATCCGTAGACCAGTCCCGCTTGAATGCTGTTGACCGTATTTTTCCCGATTACGCTGGGGGGAGCTGTCAACTCCACCCGGGGAAGCTTGGCGGCATATTGAAAGAGGGCTTCCGCCGAAATCCCGATTCCCGGGACGATTATTCCTCCCAAATACTCGCCCTCTTCATTGACTGCGCATAAAGTGGTGGCGGTGCCAAAGTCAACAATAATGACCGGCGGCCCGTAGAGATGGACGGCCGCCACGGCATTCACCACCCGGTCCGCCCCCACCTCCCGGGGATTCTCGTAACGAATAGGCAGCCCGGTCCGGATTCCGGGTCCGACGACCAGCGGCTCACAACGGAAGCAACACCGGGACATTTCAATAAAAGAAGCAGTAACCGGCGGTACCACGCTCGATAAAACCACTGCTTTGATTTGCTCCACCGCCAGGCCCTTCTGGGCCAGAAAAGTCGTAATCACCAGGGCGTACTCATCGGCTGTCCGGCGTCTTTCCGTAGAAAGCCGGCAATCGGCGACCAGTCTTTTTCCTTCATAAACTCCCAGCAAAATCTGGGTATTACCCACATCCAGAACCAGGATCATTGCCTAATCCTCCTCTTCCGTATAATAGTCACTCAGGCCGGGGTAAATGGAGCCGGTATAATAATCAATGCTGTAGGTATCAGGGAAAAACCCCACCTCGCAGCCGAAGATTTTCAACCGGTTTTGCAAGGTATAAGTCAAGTGCTTCATCCCCGGTTTGGCCATGATACTGTGGCCCAAATCAACCAGGTTAATATTGTGGCGGGAGAAAAAGCCGATGCTATACCGGGTCAGTTCGGAAGAAAGAATTGTACGGCAGCCGCTGGCCAGCCAGTGGCACCATTTTTCTTTATATACCGGCCAAAAACCGGGGCCGGAAACCACCGCCACCTTTCCGGCCCAGGAGTTCAAATCCCCGGTATAGGGAAGAAAATTTACTTCCAGGATCCGCTGGCAACAGGTGAGCAGATCTTTAAAGAGCAGATCGGTCGCGCCCAGGACGGCATCATCTTCGAACACCGGATCCGTAAGATTCAAAAGGCGCGCCAGCGTAATATTATTCCCTTCCCGTGCTTTGTTCCAGGCACTGTGAAGCAGAAAAATTCCCATCCCTCTCGTTTCGATCTCATCCGCAGCCTCCCCCTGCCAGGGATGGTGGCTGATTAGCAATTCAACGCCTTTCCGGGCGGCGGAACGGATATTTGTTTCCGTCGGGTCAACACAAACCCCGATTTTCCCCACCTTTGGCCCGGTTTTAGGCTTCACCTGATAGCGGGGCGGATCATAGTGGTCGGCGATTTTCGCTGGGGCCAATTCTTCCAGGATCGATTCCAATTTACCCAGTTCAATCAAACGATCACCCTCTTTGTCACCCGCCCGGACCCTCGGAGCATAGTTGACTTTCTCCCTTCTATATTCTCATTATTCCTCTGATTTCCTGCTGTTCGCCGCCATCTCCCCGAAAACGCCTTTATTTTCTCCTCTCTTCCGGCAGGAAATCAAGGTGGAACAGAAGAATGATGTAGATCCGGCGGTTATCCGCCTTATAAAAAATGACAATAGCGATCATGGCAGGTGAATTTTGTGAACGAATCCGGCAATATTCTTGTCACCAACGGCGACCTCCCGGAAGACTACGAAATAATTGGGCCAGTTTTTTTCCAGATTACCAACAGAAAGTTCTTCTCGCCCCTTAAAAAGCTGTTGAAAAAACATGCGAAAAACTGCCGGGACGGGGAAGAAACAGAGAACGCCGCCGGCAACCTATGGCGCCGGTACTATGGCAGGTGGTGTTTGAAACAGAGCGGGCAGGAGAAGGCTTCTTTTATTGCCGTGGAAGAACTGAAGAGACGCGCGGCGCTGTTGGGAGCGGACGCGATTATAAACGTGAGGCAGCATATCACCGTCAACCCCTACGCATCCGGCAGTTTTCACCTGCAGATTTATGGAACCGCGGTTAAACGCAAAAAAAAAGATTAAGCCATAACCCGTAATCATCGCCCTTTGCCTTTTGCCCGGGGTCAACCCGGCGGAGAAAATGTAGCAAGGCCAGGAGGAAACCGTCTATGCTGTTCAAACTCATTGCCTGTGAAATCTTTACGCGGGAAATCTGTTATTGCGTGGCCCGTTCTCCCCACCGGGTTGATTTGGAATTTACGGAAATCGGGTCCCATCAGAATAGCGATGCTCTCCGCGCCATTCTTCAGGAGCGGATCGACCGGGCATCCGGAAGGGAAAGAAAATACGACGCCGTTCTTCTGGGATACGGGTTATGCGGCAACGCCACGGTCAACCTGGCCGCCCGCACCATCCCTCTGGTCATCCCCCGGGCCCATGACTGTTGCACCCTGTTTCTTGGTTCCAAAAGAAAATTCCAGAAATACTTCGGCGCCAATCCCAGCCGGCCCTTTTATACCACCGGCTGTTGTGAACGGGGGGACGACAGTTTTCCCCGCCGGCTCAATATCCAGGGGGTTCCGGGCCAAAGTTTCGAAGATTATGTCCAACGGTACGGGAGGGAAAACGCCGAGTATCTATGGGAGCTCCTGCACCCCAAGGAAAAAGAGGACGAACTAATCTTTATCCGGATCCCGGAAACCGATCATCCGGGCTATGCCGAAAAATGCCGGGCCGCCGCGGCTGCCGGCGGCAAAAAATATGTGGAGCTTCCCGGGGACATCCGGTTAATAAAAAACCTCGTCTCCGGGCACTGGAATAACGAGGATTTTTTGGTGGTCCAGCCCGGCTGCCGGACCGCCGGTGTTTATGATTGGGAGGAAATCATCCGCGCGGAAAGGATTATTTCAAAAACACATGGTTGCCAATGCGCACCGTAACCCGCAAGCCGGAGGTGGTAAAAAACCTTTTTCCTTCCGGTGAAGCTAGATCCGGGTTGTAAAAATACAAAGCCCCGCCGCTCGGATCCTTGCCGTTTAAAGCTTCCTGGGCCGCCCGCCGCGCCGACTGGGTCGGGACAATCCCCGGGAGCTTGGGCAAGGAGGAAAATTGCCCTTTCTGGTAAATAACCTCCCGGATACTGTTGGGGAATTTGGGACTCTTCACCCTGTTAATCACCACCGCTCCCACGGCCACTTGCCCCTCGTAGGGTTCTCCCCCCGCCTCGGCCGTAATCAACCGCGCCAGTAAATCAATTTCCTCCGCAGAGACGCTTTGCCCCGTAAATACTCCCTGCCTTTCGCCGAAACGGTAATTTAACGCCACCCCTAGAAAAGGGGAAAACTCCTTGCCCGGTTCTTCTCCTGTCGCCAGTAAAGCCGCGGGCACAAGCCGGATTTCGCAGGCGGTGGAGAGTCCGGGAAGAAAGCCGCCCAGCTCCAGTTCGAGACCGGTAACAAGCTCCACCCGTTTTTTAAACGGAGTGCGGGAAACATTTAAGAGATCCCGCGCGCCCAGGCCAGTATAAAGGGTTGTCCATCTTCCTTCTCTTGTTTTGTAAAGCAAGGCCCCGGAGAAATCCTCTTCCCCCGGGCGGTAGGCGCCGCGCAGTCCCCACCCTGTTCCGGACCACCATTGAACGCCCGCGGATTTAAGGACCAGGTTTTCCCCCTCCAGTCCCCAATCCGCTCCCAACTGGACATAACCGGCAACAGAAAGCTCTGTCACTAATAGTCCGGCAATAATAATAAGGAAAATCAACACTGCCCTTTTCACGCGCACCCCTCCCGGCCGGCCTCTCGTTGCGGTAAATAATTATCCATGATGCGCCGAAAGTCCTGCCTTGCCACCCTTTTTTCTCCCGGCCACCCCTTTTTCTCCCGGCCCAACCGGGCCGGAGGAGAGCAGGACCCGGGCGACCTCGGAAAGACGGACCCGACGTTTCTTGGCGAGGACGGGCGGACTTGCCGGGCCAAGCCGCAGGACGCGGCGCGTTGACTTCCGGGACAGGGAGGTCCCGTAAGGCAAGTGCCCGGCAAGCACGCCCGGACAAGCCTTAGAAACGTGACCGTCTTTCCCGGAAGACAAAGGCCTGGGTGACCTCCGGCCACCCTTTTCCCGGCCCCTATAGTCCGTATGGCACCCTCGGTGTCCCCAAGATAACATGCGTCACATCATTCCGTACGTCATACCGGTAAGCAAATTCCAGATTGACCCGGCCCGCTTCCGTCCTCACCCCTTCACCCAGTTGATGTGAACAGCCCAGCCATTGTCCTGCCACCCCCGCCGGTCCTCCGGAAATAAGGTCCGCGCGTAAACGGGCAAAAACTTTCTCCATCAACTCCGTTGCCTGTTCTTCCGTGAGGCGTCCCGGCCATTGTCCCCGCAGGGCGGCCTTGAAGGGAAAATCCCCTGTTATTGGCGTCACCGCCCGCTCCAGGCGGCGTAAATAGTCGCGTAAATCGGGCACCGGCGGGGCAAACGCGGTCAACCCGCAATGTGTTTCTTCCTCCCCCGTTCCTTTCCTGACCGCTTGAAAAGTCACTAGCACCCGGCTTCCCCCGGGTAAAAAGCCGTCCAGGTTTACAAAGACAAACCCCGGTTCTTCACCGCAGTAAAGGGGATGATCTGTTTTTAACCGTAACCGCCGTTTTACTTCCTCCGCTTTTTTTTGTAACGTGGCAAGATTGGAAAAACGGTCATCAATTTTTTTCCATCCTTCAACCTCTATTTCCTCGGGCGCCAGGCCTGTTCCCTCCCAAGCTACAACCAAGGGATGCTCCCCGACAGGCACATGAGCAATAAAATCGATGTGATTCATGGAAAACAAGAGCAGAAACGAAAGCGAAAAAAAGACCTGTCGTAAAAAGCCCCGGAACATAATAACACCTCCCCTGGAAAGATAAGCATTACTAGTATTGTCATTTCCAGGAAAGGTTAAACATGATATTACACTCTAAACAAAAGCTCCCGGCGAACTCTCAAACCATGTTTTTGATCAGACTAAAATCTCCAGTTTAGCCGCTTCCAAAACCGGTTTCATATATTCATCAACCTGCGAGGAGGTAAGTAAAACCGGCATATTCTTCAGTTTCATTTCTAATTGCGGGTCTTTGGCCGCCGTTAAATCACGGGTAATATGTTGATGTTAAACTCCATATTTTAGGAACCTGTCAGCAGTTCCCGTCCGGGGAGATTTTCAAGATAATTCCGGTATTTTACGGGAAAAATTGACCATCCTCTGGCAATTCAGGAACTCTTCGGGAAAGGAAAAATTGATTTTTACTCGAATTACCATTGAAGGAATTAATTATTATTAAACCAAAGGAGTGCAGAAGATGCCCGGCCGTACATCGGAAGAACTTTTCTTCCCCGACGCTTTTTTTCAAGGAAAACAATTTCAGGACAAACTGGAGGAGTTGTGGGCCACCGGTATTCACCTGGCAGGTGAGAAACTCTCCCTTTTTCTAATGGAAAATACGGAAACTGAATTAACCGGCCTCTTTTCCCTGCCGTTTTCCAGTTTGTTGTACCAACTCCAACACGACCAGGTCAAAAAAACCGGCGTCCACTCCCGGATCTACGGAGACATCCGGGGAGAGCTGTATCTGTGTCTTTCCGAAGAAAACGCGGTGACCATTGTCAACCGCGGCCTGAAACAAAGAAGGCGAAAGCTGCCCATTAATAGCTTTGAAGAGTCTTTTCTCAGTGAAATGGCGAATATCCTGATTAACACCTTCTGGTCGGTCCTTGAAAAAGAGCTTGCCATCGGCTGGCGGCTTACTCCGCCCGTCTTTGTCGCCGATATTCTCAAGTCCCTGCGGTTGGCCGGCAAGATATACACCCCTGACCGGAGGGTTCTTCTTGCTGAAATTGGCAGCAACAGGCCGGAATTTCTTATGGAGTTGATCTTCATCCCGGTAGAACATTCCTGGGCTCCTTTTTGCAAAACCCTGATCGCCCTTAACCGGTCATAACTACTGCCAGTTGAAGAAGGCGGTGAAGGAAAAAAGCCAGACTGCCGGCGAAAAAAGGCGTCACCGCCCAGGTCAAGACAATCCCGGCCAGGAGGGGCAGGGTCACTGCATTTCTCCCTCTGCTCATGCCAATTCCACCCACCGCTCCCACTACGGCATGGGTGGTGGAGACCGGCAACCCACCCAAAGTGAAAATATGGACAACTACGGCTGCAGTAAACTCGGCCGTCAAAGCCGTCGCCGGGTTCAAGCGGGTGATTTTCTCCCCTATTGTCGGCATTACCCTTTCCCCCCACATCAGCACCCCGCAAACCATCATCATTCCGCCCGCCAAAGTAACCAAAAACGGCGGGAACGGCAAAATTCCGGAAAGAACACCCGTGGCATTGGCCACATCGTTTGCCCCCCAACAGAAAGCCATATAACAGCCGGTTATGGTCACGAACATTTTGCCGGCACGGCCGGAAAAAGAAAAAAACTCATTTTTCGCCGGCAAGTACCGGCCAAGACGGCAAAAGACCATAGCCAGCAGGCAGGCTGCCACCGGGGTCAAAACCCAGGCGCAAAAGATTCTTGCCGTTTCCCCCCAGACGATCAGGGACTTAACCCCGGCGGAGAGAGCTCCGCCCACCAAACCGCCGGTAACAGCATGGGAAGTGGAAACCGGCAACCGCAGACCGGTGCAGATCAGAACCGTAAGCCCAGCTGCGGCCAGGGCGGAAAAGGCAATCAACCGGGCAAAAACTGCCGGCAAAACCGGCAGGGGCAAGATTCCCTCCCCCAATGTTTTTTCCACCCGGCCGCCCATAAGCATTGCTCCGGCCAGACCAAAAACGGCGGCCAGAACAACACCCTGCCGGGGTGTACGCACCCCTGAACCCACCGCTGTCCCCATGGAGTTTGCGGCGTCGTTGGCCCCGATAACCCAGGCGAGCAATAATCCGGGTACAATTAACAGAACATGCGGCATCTCTTTCACCTGTTTTCTTAAATATCCGGCTCTAAAATCTATGCCTTTCCCTCTCGTTTTATTAGTTTATTGGTCCGGCCTGTTGCGCCCGCGACGGCGAAAACCCGGGGGCGGACAGAGAGGGAAAACGGTCCGCGGCCCTTATTTTATATTTACAGAAGGAATGGATATACTAAAAAAAAACATTGCTTTGACGGGGAAACCATGAAAAAACAGAAAAAAAACCTCCATGTCCTTGTGGACCGTGAGGTTTACGAAAAACTGCGTCATGTTACATTTTACGAACGGAACACCATTTCGGAGGTTGTCCGGCGCCTGATTGTTGAGTACCTTGAAGAAAAGGCTCTCTCGGAACCGGATTTTGTGGCGCCGCACCGTTTATAAAACCGGGTTATGTTCAAACCCGCCCGTCAAGGGCGGGGTTCCCTGCTATTGCTAAAATTATTCCTGATGGATGGCATCGACCGGGCAAACTTCAGCACAAGCGCCGCAATCGGTACACTTTTCCGGGTCAATTACGTACTTGTCCTCCCCTTCACTAATCGCCTCCACCGGACACTCGCTGGCACAAGCTCCACAACTGATACAATCATCGGAAATAACATGGGCCATTGACAACACCTCCTCCCGCGCATATTTCTTCTTTAGCTCGAACCCGGGCAGCGGCGTCACACCCGGCGTCGGCCAAACCTGTATATATATTCGCGGAAGATAAAAAAAATCCCCCTTGCTGCCAATAAATTTTACCAAACTTCAAAAAACGATCAAAAAGTAAGGGAACAGCGGGAAGGGTAAAATTTTAGGGGCAAAAAGAAGGAACCGAGTTAGTGTAAAATTACTGTAGGTCTTAGCAGGAAATAACTTATGGAAAAAAGAAGAGGAACCTCACATTCAGACAGTTGAATGAATCCCCCCTGAAGAAGGAGGCTGAGGTTCCTCATGGATCTAATTCGTTTAGTAGAAGAGAAAATCCTTTCGGTAGTGAACGAAATATCAAAAATTTTCGAAGGCGAGATTGACTATCTAACCTTTGAGGTTCGATTAAAGAAAGAGCTTGACAGTTTAGGCCGTGACCTGCTGCAACTGGTTTTGGAGACTCTTGAGGAAAAGATTCACGAAAGCGAAGAGCGCAAGCGAGAATGGAAGGTCGTACGGAGAAGAGACCAGAAAGCGATATTGACCCCTTTTGGTCAACTGACCTATGAACGGAGCTATTACCAGCATAAAGAAAGTAAACAGTATGCGTACTTGGTAGACGCACAAATAGGGATTACCCCTCATGCACGAGTAGGGCCCAATCTCAAAGCTGCCTTTCTGGAAGCATCCAGTAAAATGTCGTACGAAGAGGCCACGGTGCAAGAAAGCAGCTATAATCCTGAACTGAAAGTAAGCAGGCAAACAGTAGCGTTGACTGTTAAAAAGTTTACTCCTGTGAAATCGTTGCCACCGCAAGAGAAACGGTATGTGCGGGCATTGTACATAGAGGCTGATGAAGATCATGTAAGAATCAGAGATCATAAGCGGAAAAAGCCCTCGTTGCTCATCTATGTTCACGAAGGGGTAAGCGAGGAGGGTTCGCGTCGTCGTCTTAAAAACGCGAAATATTTTACGAAACCCTGGGGAAAATCGGAAGAGTTATGGTGGGAGGTTTTAGATTACCTGGAAGCCCGTTATGATCTTTCAACGGTTGAAAGGATCTATTTATTGGGAGACGGAGCTTCTTGGATCCGGGCTGGACTACAATACTTACCGCCGCAAACTATTTTTATCCTAGATAAGTATCATTTAGAAAAATATATACAAACGGCTACCGCGCATGCACCCGAGCTTAAGAGGTTGATTCACCGGGGGATCAAATCCTTAAACAAGGAGGCAGTCCTGGCTCATCTTCATGAAGCATTATGGCGTACTGACGAAAAGCCAAGAAGGAAACGGATTGTTGAGACCATCGGGTATATTGAGCGCAACTGGGACGGAATAGAAAATGGGGTCAAGCACCCCGGGATCGGCTGTAGTGCCGAAGGGCATGTCAGCCACATCCTGGCGGCCAGGTTGAGTAGCCGTCCGATGGCCTGGAGTTTACAAGGGGCAGAGAACATGGCCGCTATGCGGGTGGCTGTAGCTAATGGAGAGTCGATCCGGAAACAGTACTTGGCAATGCAAGCATCAATTCTGTTCCCTGTCGAGATAAAAGAAGCAGTGCAGGAAAAACTGAAGCGTTTACCCAAAAGAAAGCTGTTAGGGGTAGAAAATATTGATAATGTTCCACTATTACGTGGCGGTCACAACTTAACCAGGGTGGCTCTAAAATCTCTTAATGAATTCAATGCTGTTATTTAGTGCATGTTTGCTGAATGTGAGGTTGAAAAAACCTACAGTGTCTTGACACTATCCTAACATAAATTCTTGTTGACATCTTATTAATAATATTGTATTATAAAACTAACAAGGTGGTACACACCAGTACACAAGTAATACAATTAGTAGGAGTGTGCGGGTTGCTTAAGAAGCTTTTTCCGGAGAATACATTAGTGGAAGGGCCAATCCCTTTATACTACCAGTTGCAGGAGAAGATAAAAGACCTGATTGATACTGGAGTTTTACAGGAAGGAGACCGGTTGCCATCTGAGAGGGAGATGGCCCAATATTTCCAGATTAACCGGCGGACTGTCAGTAATGCGGTTGATCACTTAGTGGCCGACGGTCTGTTGGTTAAAAAGCGTGGAACAGGGATTTTTGTAGCCCCGAAAAAAATTGTCAGTAAGGTTAATTGGTTGCGGAGTTTTCATGATGAAGCCATTTTAAGCGGGAAAAAGGCCCAATTTAAACTGTTGAAGATCGAAATTGTTACGCCCCCCGATTCGGTCTGCAAATACTTAAACATAAAGAGAACCGGGGAGAAAGTCTACTATCTTCAGCGGTTGGGTTACTTAAATCAGGAACCGGTTTTACTGCAAAAATCTTTCATCCCCGCAAGGTTGGTTCCCGGACTGGAGGAGAAGCTTACTGATGATGTTTCTCTATATTATCTCATTGAAGAGGAATATGGCTTAAAACTGACTTCCGGGAAGGAAAGCCTGGAAGCGACAACCTTGCGCCAACACGAAGCGGACCTGCTGGAAGTACCACAGGGAAAAGCCTGTTTTGTTTTGCGAAGGGTTGCGTACAGCCACACAACGCCCGTTGAATATGTGAGGTCTGTTTTGAGGGGGGACAAATATATCTTTAAAACCGATTTACAAAGGAGGTAGGAAAATGGAGGAACTGCAAAAGGTTAAAAAGGAATTTTGGACGGTAAAACGTATTGCCAGGGTGGCGATTTTAATCGCCTTAAGCGGGGTCGGCGCTTTGATCAAAATTCCCAGTCCCACAGGAACCGTTGCCCTTGATTCAGCGCCCGGTTACTTCACTGCAGTAGCTTTCGGACCAGTAGAAGGAATGATTGTTGCCGGGATCGGTCACCTGTTTACAGCATTAACCGCCGGTTTTCCAATGGGTATCCCAATGCATCTCTTTGTCGGTGTGCAAATGGCGGCTTGGGCCTATCTTTTCTGGTTAAGCAGTAAAAAAATCAATTTAATCGTCGGTATAATCGTCGCTACTCTTGCCAACGGGGTGCTTTCTGCTGCTGCAACCATACCGTTTGGCGGCGCAGGATTGTTTGTTTCATTGTTGGCGCCGTTGCTTGTCGGCTCTTTGGTTAATGTGTTAATTGCTGCCGCTGCTTATAAGATTGTTAGTAAAAGTAATCTGATTGATCAGGAGAACATAAAAGCCTAAGTAACCAAGGAAGAAATAGGAACCTGTTATTTTTGTCCTCCCTTTTTTTTAAAACCATGGAAGGGATGAATAAAATGGACTATTTACAGGGTTTTTATGATGGAACACTTGCCTTTGCAGAAGTAGTCGAGCAGAAACGCGACCTTACACTATTCAAAATTAGCCATGAGTTTTCTTTAATGATCGCCTGTGATTCGGACGGCGGGATTGGCAATAAAGAACATGATTTTGTTAAGGTGGAAAACTGGTTGACAGGTTATTTTGGGGCGCGGGTGGCTTTGATGGAAATACTGGCGGCTAAAGGGAGACCGTGGTTATTAATTGATACACTGGCGGTAGAGATGGACCCGGCGGGCAAAGAGATCATTTCCGGGATCAGAAAGGCCTGTGCTGAAGCGGGGGTACACGATTTGCCGCTCACCGGCAGTACGGAGGATAATATCCCCACCGTGCAAACGGGGATCGGTGTTACTGTTTTGGCCATTGTGAAGAATGACCAAATACCGGTGGGGAGTTCCCAAAAGGGAGATCTGGTTGCCGTGGCCGGGATCCCGAAAAGCGGTCCGCAGTTTCAGGTTGAGCCGGAGGACCCGGAGCTTATTTCCTTACAGGATTTGAGGCGGCTTAGAGAGATCCCCGGTGTGCACGACATTCTGCCGGTGGGTTCTAAAGGGGTGGCTTATGAAGCCGGGGAACTGGCAAAATCCGCCGGTTTACAACTGCGACTGGGAGAGACGGATTTGGATCTTCTGCGTTCAGGCGGGCCTGCGACAAGCGTTGTCTTTTCACTGCTGAACAATGATGTTCTACAGACGATAAAAGAAGCAATAAGTGCACCGATTAAGCTCATTGGTGAATTATATTAAAAGAAGGTGAGACTTCACCTTCTCCTTGGGAGGCTATAAGAATAATGGAGCTGACAGTGGAGAACTTGTCCTTTCAATATAACCGGTCACCCGAGCCCAACCTGGAAGATATCAACTTGCAGGTCGGTAAAGGAGAAGTCATAGGAGTCCTGGGGGTAACCGGTGCGGGGAAAACCACTTTCATGCGCACTTTAAACGGTTTAATCCCCCAGTTTTTTGAGGGAAAGATTTCCGGAAAGGTTTTGGTGCAAGGTCTGGATACCCAGGCTTACCGGATTCAATCACTGGTGCGGCGGGTCGGCTTTGTCTTTGACGACCCGGAGACACAGATTTTCGGCGTTAATGTCAAAGAAGACGTAGCCTTTGGCCCGTGCAATTTTGGTCTCCCGAAAGAAGAGGTTCTGGCGAGAGTAAAGAAAGCACTGAAACTTGTTGGTTTGGAAGATTATGAGGAAAGGGCCACCGAAAACCTTTCCGGCGGGGAAAAGCAAAGGCTGGCAATTGCCGGTGTGCTGGCAATGGGCTCCGAGATCCTGGTCTTGGATGAACCGACAGCCGCTTTGGATCCTTTGGGGAAAGAGGCAGTCTTTCAAATAGTGGACCTTTTGAAGAAACAGGGGATGACTGTTATCCTGGTGGAACACGAAACAGAAGAGATGGCGGCACGGGTTGACCGGGTGATCATCCTTGACCGGGGCCGGATCGTCTATTCCGGAGAGACAAAAGAGGTATTCCGGGAAGTACCTTTATTTAACAAGTATCACCTGCGCCCCCCAGAAGTGGCTGAATTGGGCTGGCGTCTTTATGAAGAACGACTGATCAGTAAAGACGAAATTCCTGTTACTGAAGAAGAGGGGGTTGCCCTTCTCAAGAGGCTTCTTCCCCCGGAGGCTTCCCCTTCAACAGTGCAGACGGTTAAGGAGAACAAAAGGGAAGACCTGGAACCCAGGAACAATGCGCAAGAGGGAGTAATTATCGAAGTCAAAGATCTTTCGTTTTCCTACACCAAGCAACAGCCAGTGTTAAAAGGGATTAATATTCAGATCAATCAGGGAGATTTTCTGGCGCTGGTCGGTCAGAACGGGGCGGGAAAAACCACCTTTTGTAAGATTTTAGCCAAGCTTTTAGCCGCAGATACGGGAGTAGTGACCTTTAGGGGGAAGAGGCTTGATGAGTTTTCCCATCTTCAGTTGGCAAGGCATTTAGGTTATGTTTTTCAGAACCCGGACCATCAGATTTTTTCATCTTCGATCCAAGAAGAATTAGAATTTGGCTTGAAAAACCAAGGTTTGGATGAAACCGAGCGTAATGAAAGGATCAGAAAGGTTCTTGACATCGTCAAGCTTGACAAACCACTGACAACCCACCCGTTGAATTTGGGCCGGGGGGAACGGCAGCGGCTGGCGGTAGCCTCGATTCTTATCTTAGAACCGGAAGTCCTCATCATCGATGAGCCAACCACCGGCCAGGATTGGCAGGGAACACGGAATATGATGGAATTAATCAGTGAACTTAACAGGCAAGGGCATACAATTTTGATTATTACCCACGATATGAGGTTGGTGGCCGAGTATTGCAACAGGGTAGTAGTTTTAAATAACGGGAAGATCCTTGCGGATGAGACACCACGGCAATTATTTACCAAACCGGAATTATTGAGAGAAGCCCGTCTCAGACCGCCACAGAGCAGTAGAATTGCCCATCAGTTGGCGGAGAGGGGTGTCCCGCAGGATATTCTTGGGGTGGAGGAGTTGCTGACCGTAGTGAAAACCTTAATAAACAGGGAGGGAGTATAGATGTTTGTTGATTATTATCCCGGGAAAACGCTCCTTCACCGCCTGGATGTCCGGGCAAAACTGGCGGCCTTTACCGCCCTCATGGTCTTGCTGTTCTTTTTTACCAATCCCCTTTATAATCTTTTCTTGGCTTTGTTTGGTATTTTCCTCCTTTTTTATCTGGGGCTGCCGACACACAAGATTTCGTCAATTTTAAAGCCGATTGCACCGATCTTGTTGCTTATTCTGTTAATTACAGCCTTTTCCTATCCGGCGGAGGACTTTGCCATTCCAGCGGCTAAAGTGGTTTTTTATAAAAAAGATTGGTTTGAGTTGAGCAGCGGGGGCGTCCTATATGGCATTACATTAGTATTGCGGATCTTTAGTATGGTGATTTTTTCTTCTATTTTGACTTGTTCCACCCCCATGGATCATTTTTTGCAATTAATGAAAATCTCCCGTTTGCCCGCAAACATTTCTTTTCTAATCATTACCGGGATTAGATTTGTTCCTACCATGCAAAAAAAGGTAGAAATGGTTTTTAACGCCCAAAAGGTCCGCGGGGCCAGTTTCGATGAGAAAGGCCTCGTCAACAGAATAAAGGCATATATTCCGATTATGGTTCCGCTCTTGGTTCAATCACTCTACATGTCGGACCGTTTGGCGGTCGCGATGTTGAATAGAGGTTATGGCGCCGCCGCCCGGCAAACCTCGCTTGAAGAGATTAGGATGGCCGGAACAGATTATATTTTTATCATACTTAGCCTGGCTGTAGTGGTAATGGGTATTTACTTGCGAGTTCAAGGTATTGGACGATTGTAAAGACAGGAGGAGAGATAAACGTGGATATGGGCAAGAGGGCATACGGAGCATTGTTAGGGGTAGCTCTTGGGGATGCGCTGGGCATGCCTTCACAGTTATGGTCAAGGCGAAAGGTAAAAGCCTATTTCGGAGAGATTACCGGGTTTCTTCCCGGGCCTCCCGGTCACTTCGTGGCCGGCGGGATGCAAGCCGGACAGGTGACCGATGATACGATACAAACAATCAAGGTGGCCGAAGCGATTCTTGCCGATGATGGCTGCGTAAGGGCGGAAACGGTTGCCGCCAAGCTCTTGGAATTGGTAACCGAAAGCAACGTCCTGGAGACCAATATGTTTGGACCCAGCTCAAAACAGGCATTGGCCTCAATTAAGGACGGGGTTCTCATTACGGAAAGCGGGAAAACAGGTACTACCAATGGGGCGGCAATGCGGATTGTACCGGTGGGGATTGTCAGCCCGATCAGCAATTTGATGGCGCTGGTGGACAACGTGGAACAGGCGTGCCTTCCGACACATAACACAAATATCGCAATTTCTGGAGCTGCTGCTGTAGCGGCAGCCGTCTCTACGGCTATGGAAGGCGCTTCCCTGGAGGAGGTTTTAAACAATGCGGTAAAAGCGATGAGGCTCGGGAATGAAAGAGGTCATGATTATTTTGGCGCTTCCGTAATTGACCGCACGTATTGGGCTTTGCGGATCGTTGAGGAAAGTGTGCTGCCGGAAGAGGCCCTGGATAAGCTTTATACCCTAATCGGAACAGGAGTTGAAACGGCCGAAAGTATACCAACAGCACTGGCCCTGGTTAAACTGGCCGGCGGCGATCCGTTTCGCGCCGGGTTGTTAGCGGCCAATCTCGGCGGGGACTGTGACACGATTGGGGCGATCGCCTGTGGTATCTGTGGAGCGTTTACCGGAATCCATGGGATACCCGCCTTTTGCCAGGAAAGGCTTTTAGCTGTTAATGATTACAACTTCGAGGAGATAAGCGCCGGATTATTGAGTTTTCGCTGATTGCATGCAAAGGGCTTCTGGGTCAAGGACGGGCGAAGCCCGGCGGCAGCCTGTCCTTGACCCTTATTAATTCTTGACACGTACGCGACGAGGGTAAGAGATAATCGCTGGTCGTATTGGCAAAAATATCCCGGCAAATTATCTTGCCCCTCGTGGAAGGTTCCCAGCTATTCAACACGGGACAAAAGGATATGCAAAAAAATTACCCGATAATACTTGACTCAGTCGGGTGGGGTTGGGGGTTTACATTTTGCATCCTTTAGGGTATAATAATTTTGGCTTGGTAGAGCTGGCTATGGGCGAATAGCTCAGGGGGAGAGCACTTGCCTTACAAGCAAGGGGTCGCTGGTTCAAATCCAGCTTCGCCCACCATAAAATTATATTTGCTATAGATAAAAAACAGGTTTGTGTAGAAAAAATGACCGGCAAGGAGTAGCGTCCCTTCCGGTCAATTTAAGAGCCCAATTCATGCTACCGGTTTTGCTCCTTATAAACCTTGCTAGTGGAAGACTTTGCCGTGCTATGTTACGATCTCAATAGATAGTTTCATTAGCTAGCTTTTTGTATTATTAAAAAGACTTCTGTGCATTTAATTAAGACTGTTTTTTTCCACATGTACACGGCCTCCCACGTTCCGTATTGGTTTTCTTTCCTGTCTATCCAACTATCTTCGCTTTTTTTGACCAGAATCCAATTCTGGTAAATCGCGCATTGTGCCCTTAAGTTGTTCACCGTAGCGCCTAGCATTTTGCCGCATTGTGGGCAATAAATAAGGTAAACTCTCATGTTTTCACCTCGTTCAAAATCTAAGAATTTAAGATCTGAATTTTCGTAGTAAAATTTTCCTTAAACTAGAGTTCCAGCCTGACTTTTGAAACCATTCATTTTCACTCGACCTTGAGGTTGGAGAAATCATGACGGTTCAGCAGCTCAACGCGCTTTGTTGTGCTTGACCCATGACTCGATGCAGTTCTTCTTTACTCAGCACAAACTTCATTTCGCTTCCTCCTCTCGCTGTTTAAAAATAAAAGCCGCACTGGCGGCTATTCAAAACTGATCACAAAATTTTCATTGACTTTAAACAATATATAATTTAAAATAACAGTAGAACGATCCCCTAATAGGGGATTATCGCTCTGGAGAGTAGGGGCAGGCCGCCAACCGTTCCCTGCTCTCCTTTTTCATTTATTTTCATTATAAGTGTTTTAAATTGAGTTGTCCAAACCGTGTCTGGCCATTGTAAGCGGTTTATAGATAAAATAGACTAATGATTTACAAAAAAACACGAAAAAACAGCGAATTACGGCATGCTTTAAGAATATTGAAATTTACTATTAGTAAAGTTAAAATTATCTGCGTTTTTCGCGGTACCGCGATATCACATTGTCATCACATTGTCATCACACTGGTATTACGGGTTTTTCAGCATGCCTAATTCGTGTTCAATGCGGGGCAAAAAAGAGGTTTAAAAATCCCCTTTTTAGATGATACTCCCAGCTAAAAACACTATTTCAAGTCATGTCAAACCCCGCTAAACAGAGCCTGTCCTGCCTTGCATGCAAGCAAGGGTCGCTGGTTCAAATCCTGCTTTGCCTGCCTTCTCTTATCGCTTTTGTAGCATTTTTTCTGACTATGCGCACCTACAACTTTTTACTGCTATATCGCTGTAATATTTGGAACTACTAAGCCACTGAACTATCATAATAAGGTGATGGAACGGTAGGATAGGCATAATAAATATGCCGATAGACTTCCTCTGCTATGTTTTGCACATCCTGCTCGCTATACGATTCAACTGGGAGACCTGTCGCATCACTCCACAAATAATCGTGAATAGCCAACAGCACGGCATCACGTGTGGCCTCTTTTTCGCGCCACTGGTCTACACGAAGCTTTTCTTTCTTCAATTCATTTAACAAGGAGATAGCAACCTCTTTAACTTGCTTAATCTCCCCCGCAGTGAGATCCGGTTTCTTTAATAAATCGAAAATAGCCAAGGATTCTTCGTCAAGACCTTCCCTTAGTGCCCGGTTTTCTTCTTCATTTAATTGCTTAACAAAATCAAGCAAAGATTCGAAGGTTTGCTCAATGGTGGCACGGTCCTTTTCTTTGTTGTAATCGGCAACAATCTTTTCATAATGCTGCTGGAAATTTGTCCTGAGTGGATTCTGTTGTAATAGCTTTTGCAGCTTGCGTTCAACCGCCTCACGTAGATTTTGGACAGTAGTGTTTTTCGCTTTGCTCATTACAAATTCCCTTTTTAATCGTTCGAAGTCAATTCCGCTAATATCATAGGGTGCTAGCTCCTCGCGGACTTGGTTACTGTCAACCACGATAGCCTCATCAACTACTTGATGCAAGCTCCTTAGAATGTTAGTAATATCCGCCTTTTCACGATCTTCCTGGAGACTCTTGTAGATGATGTTAATTGCATCCCTATCTTTCTTGTACTCCTCAACACCTTGAACATTGATGCAGGCTTTGAATTTCTTAAAAACTTCACGGCTCATGACCTCAAAACGCTTACGGGTTTCATTGTTTTCGTTGACCGCCTCTTTGCAAGCCACAATTGCCGCATTACGTTCAAAGCCGGTCTTATGAATTACATCATCCAGCGAAGAGCGACGTTCGTCCAAAAATGCCCGTACGAGCGTTATCGCCTCAGCCAAATCCGCCAATAGTTCTTTATTTGGTCTTGCGGGTTCTTTTTCACCTGGGTCATCCGAAGTAGTACCTGCATAAGTTGCTAATGCTGCTCTGAGGTGTTTTAGAATACCGCAATAATCAACAATAAGCCCGTCGCGAAATACGGTTCATCTCGATCACCTAATACGGCTCAAGCCGATCACCCAATACGGTTCATTGCGATCGCGTGATACGGTTCATGCCGATCGCCCAAAACGGTTTATCCCGATCGCCTAATACGGTTCAAACCGATCACTTTTGGCGGGGTATCCTCTAATCACCAATTTTGATCACCAATTTGCCATAGGACATCTGCGTCACCGAATCTAAGTTCTCAGATAACTTAGATGAGAAAGGTGGATGCGAGACTATGGCCGCGAGGAGGATATCCGTGCGAAAAATCTTGGAAATATTAAAGCTCAAATGGCAAGACGGGTTAAGTAACCGCCAGATTGCTGTTAACTGCAATGTTTCGCCCAGTACTGTAAGTGACTTCATTCAAAGAGCTACACATGCAGGCCTTTCGTGGCCATCGGTGCAACAGATGACTGATAAGGAACTGGAAGCACTGCTCTACGTTGATGTCAGCACCAGAAAGCCGCCTCATGTAATGCCTGATTGGCAGCAGGTTCATAAAGAGCTGTCCAGACCAGGTATAACTCTTAAACTCCTGTGGTGGGAATACAAAGAGCTACATCCCGATGGGTTTCAGTACACACAGTTTTGTTACCATTACCGGCAGTGGGCCAAGCATCTTGATGTTGTCATGCGCCAGCACCATAAGGCCGGAGAAAAGGTCTTTGTTGACTGGGCTGGACAGACTTTTCCCATCTACGACCCGGTTACCGGTGATATTCATCCAGCGTATATGTTCGTAGCCGTCTTAGGAGCCAGTAATTACTGTTTTGCGCATCTGTTTCCGGCTATGGAGCTAAATTACTGGATTCTTGGCCACTGTTTGGCCTTTGAGTTCTTTGGCGGAATACCTGTCATAGTAGTGCCAGACAACCTGAAAACTGGTGTTACAAAGGCCAATTATTATGATCCTGAGATCAATCCGACCTATGCCGACATGGCCCGTCACTATGGAGTAGTTGTTCTCCCCACGAGAGTGCGCAAACCGAATGACAAAGCCAAAGTCGAAAACGCGGTTCTTCATGTGGAGCGCAACATTTTGGCAGCCCTGAGGGACTACACATTCTTTAGCCTTGACGAGGCAATGCCGCGGTTCTTAAAGAGCTTGTTTATGGCAAAATAGAAATAGAGCAAATGGCAAGATAGAAGTCTAGCGGAAAAATGGAAAAATCCATTGCCAGCACCCTCAAAAAAGATTACCCTTCTAATTAGCCATCACACAAATTAGGGGGGTAAAGAAAGGATGTTGACAATGGACGAAATCAATCATATCAAATATTTGCGTGATAGGAAAGGCCAATCTTTAAGGGAAATCGCAAGAGAGACCGGACATGCTTTCGAAACCGTAAAAAAATATGCCGAAAAACAAGATTTCAACATCGCTCGCCGCAAGCAAAGGCGAAAAAGTAAGCTCGATCCCTACAAGGCAATAATTGATGAATGGCTAACCAATGATTTAAAAGAAAGACCAAAGCAAAGACATACCGCCAAACGAGTATATGACCGCTTGCAAGAGATGTATGGCATAGGATTCAAGGTCTCTGAGCGTACAGTGAGATACTATGTATCGGCTAAGAAAAAAGAGTTATATACCAATAATGATTGCTCTATTCCTCTTGAACATTCTCCTGGGAAAGCCCAGGCGGATTTCGGGGAGGCTGATTTCATTGAAAACGGTGAAAGATTTACCGGGTTGTATCTAACACTCTCTTTCCCCTACAGCAACGCCGGGTTTACGCAGGTTTTCAAAGGCCAAAACCTGGAATGTCTCGAAACCGGGTTAAAGAACATCTTTGAATATATAGGTAAAATACCGGGAGGTATTTTGTTTGATAACCCGCCAACCATCGTAAAAAAGGTCTTAGAATACGGCAAACGAGAAATAACAGAAAACTTTAAACGATTCGCCCTGCATTATGGCTTTAAAACGAACTTTTGCAATCCAGCGCGCGCTCAAGAAAAAGGGCATGTGGAGAACAAAGTCGGTTACAGCCGCCGGAACTTTTTTGTGCCGGTTCCCGAGTTCAAAGATCTTGAGGAGTTTAATAAAGACCTCCTCGAAAAGGCTGTCCAGGACATGCAGCGGAAGCATTACAAAAAAGGAAAATTGATTGCCGATCTGTTTGCCGAAGATCTAGCGGTGATGCATAATTTACCGGAAACTCCGTTTGAAATCGGCCGGTACGAAAAAGTCAAAGCTGATAAATATGCCAAGGTTAGATTTGACAACAAACAGTATTCAACATCGCCTATCTTTGCCGGCAAACAATTATGGATAAGAGCCACCGCCCAGGAAATTATCGTCATGGATGAAGATTGGCACGAAGTCATCAGACATCAGCGCTTATACGGCAAAAAACAAGAAGCAATGAACTGGGTCCCCTATCTACAGCTGATGGCAAAACGACCTACAGCCTTAAAATACACGGCTTTCTTTCATCAGTTACCGGAGATTCTCCAAGAATACTTTGCGCAATGCCATTACCCGCAGAAGAAGGCCTCTTTAAACATCTTGCGCAAAATGGTGGAAGAAACAGATCTGGAAACAGCAACTTCCGCCTTTGAACAGGCATTAGACCAAGGAGTATCCGACCCGGACAGTATCTGGCTTACCTTTTACCGGATGAACAATCCCACAATTGAACTGCCTGAGCTAACGCTAAAAGAGAGTACGCCTCAACTTCCGGCCTTTACGACCGATACCGCGCTTTATGATCTACTCTTAATGAAAGGAGCGGTATCATGCAAGAAATAATTGCCAAGTATTGTCGAGAGCTCCGCTTAGGTCAAGGGTTTGTGGAAAATTACCCAACCATCGAAGCCGATACTCATGAGCAGTTTTTATTAAAACTGCTCCAAATGGAGGTTGAACGTAGAGCTATACATAGGAAAAATCGATTACTAAAACAAGCTGGTTTCCCGGTAATTAAGACCTTTGCCGGGTACTCCTTTGCTGAGATTCAAATTCCGAATAGCTTGGAGATGGAATCACTTAAAACCGGGGCTTTTATTGGAAACAGAGAAAACTTAATTCTTTATGGACCACCTGGCACCGGCAAGACCCATTTAGCTACTGCTATTGGCATAGAGGCTTGTAATAGCGGAAAAAGGGTAAAGTTTTTCCGTACAGCCACATTGGTTAACCTGTTACTGGAAGCTAAAGCTGCCGGCAATATCAAAAAGGTTTTTCGGCAATTAGAGAAAACAGACCTTTTAATCTGTGACGAATGGGGCTATATCCCTTTCGAAAAATTAGGAGCCCAATTACTTTTCCAAGTAATCTCCGAATGTTATGAGCAAAGGAGCGTGATTATCACCACCAACATCGAATTCAGCAAATGGAATGGGATCTTCTATGATGAAAAACTAACCACTGCTCTGATCGATCGACTTGTCCACCATAGCCATTTGCTGGTTTTTACGGGCACCAGTTACCGGCTGAAACACTCTACCATTAATTGCTAATTATGGAAATGAGGGTGCTAGAAAAATTAGTTGCCGAATGCTAGATTTTCTACTTGCCAA
>JAZIHH010000027.1:0-267533 GCA_036678685.1 Bacillota bacterium | reverse complement strand
GATCCGGTATGACCTCCTCTACTTTATTTGTTTTGTTTTGTTTCCCTAATAAAGTAGAAATCATATCGTGGTTACTTTTGTCAATTAGCCTCCACGAAATTTACACCACTACTTGAGACTATAACTTCTATGTTGAATATTCAAAAAAACAACATAGAAAGGGGATGGATAAAATGCTTATAATTTTTTATATTGCAGCGGGAGTTTTCCTTGGAATATTGGGCTGGAAAGCGGTAAAAGCAGGAATAAAAATATTGGTTTTTTTGACGATAATCGGAGGTATTCTTTGGTTAGTTGGTTTTTTATTACAAAATTTGTTACCGATTTATTTCGCGCTATTAGGAATTGTATATATTGTATACGCCATAAAGGGTGCTCCCAAGAGACGTGCTAAACAGAAACAAGGCAGAAGGGATGTTTTAGAAAATATTGTCGTAGAAACTGCAGGCAAGGTTCCTTCAGTTGTTTTTTGGGGGTACCATGCTCCATTTTATAATCCACTTGCTCAAAAGCATTTTGTAGTTGCTAAAGTGGATAATATGTTATGGTTAATTGAAATTGACCCATTCACATATGATGCTATTAATTCATCTCAAATACCAGTTATCGAGGCTTCTATAGAAATAAAAAGACGCATAATAGGCGATAAAGTAATAATAAAAACACCAGAAAAAACAATCGCGTTAAATACTGGTTGGCGAGACAGGCAAGAGGTGAGGAAGCTATCTGACACGGCTTTACGGTCAGACTCTAAAGTATTCTCAGAGGAGGAACTCCAGAAAACTGTTTACGGCCAATCGCCTGAAGACCTTGTAAAGCAATTAAAGCAATGGCAAAAAGACCCTAGCAGTCAGCCAGAAATTGAATATTACTATCGCAACTATACTTTGCAAGAGAAAACTCTTCCTCGGCCTCTGCAAAAATGGGAGAAGGAAGCAGAAGATTATATCCCACGACTAGATGAGGCCAGGTCTCTTGAAAAATTAGGCGACATAGAAGGAGCCCTAAAAGTTTACCTTGATATTATTGAGCAATATAATCCAATTGGAACAGTTTATTATGAAAGGCCGGCGATTATTTTAGAAAGATTAGGACGGTTAGAACAAGCCATTTCGGTTTGCGAAAAGGCTCTTGCCAATCCTTATCTTGAAAAATCGTGGAGTTTATTTGAGAAGCGACTAAACCGGTTAAAAAAGAAAACTAATAAGTAAAAAGTCAAAAATGTGCACCCCCCAAACGAAAAAGAACGAAAAACAAGAAGCCCAGCAACTTTCTTGCTGGGTGTTCTTATTTAACATGTCTTGAAGGGAGTGAAAAGCATGTTTCGAGATTTTATGCCTTCCATGGGTACGAAAGATAATACAGAACTTCTTAAACTTGCAAGAGAAATTGACCCTCCTAAAAGAACTGTCGAAATGAATAATGAAATCGAAAAAGATAAGGAAGTAGTTTATGAGGAGGAATTTGATTTAATTAATCATTCATTGAACTTTAGTTCAATGCATAAATAAATTCTAATTTAATTCTAAATAAACTTTGTAAATCTTTAGGAGGATTGTGTCAAGTATAGTTCGCAATTTCCCATCGAGACCCCACTGGACTAAGCTGCTTTGCGCCTGGCTAAGATGTGCTGAAGAATCTCTTTCCTGATATAGCATTTGGAAGTCTCCCAATCTTCAGCGTATTCAATTAGATAGCAACTAATAAGCCGTATATAGGAATCCATTGAAGGAAAGATCCCGACTACTTTGGAACGGCGACGGATCTCTTTATGCAAGCGCTCCAGGACGTTGGTTGAGCTGATTTTCTTTGCGTCGATCTCTGGGAACCCATAGAATTGCAAAGAATCTTCAAGGCCATTCACCAAGATTTCGACTGCTTTAGGAAACCTGGTTTCATATTCTTCAATAAGAAGCTCCGCGTAGCGTTTGGCGGATTCGTAATCGGGCTGCTGCCAAATCTGTTTTAGTTTTGCCGCAAAAGATTCTTTATCCTTAGCAGGGACATGGGCGAGAATATTTCTCATAAAATGAACCTTGCACCGTTGCCAACTGCACCCGACAAAGGATTTCTCAATGGCAGCGACCAGGCCTTGATGGGCATCGGAAACCGCAAGCCATACGTTTTTTAGGCCCCGTTTTTTGAGACCGGTAAACAAAGCGGTATACGATGCTTCTGATTCTTCGTACATGGGCTCAACCGCTAAAACCTCGCGTTTGCCTTCAAGATTAACTCCACAGACGACATGAACTGCCATATTACAAACGCGATGGTTATCCCGGATCTTTTCGTATAAGGCATCAATCCAGATCACCGGATAGGTATCTGCAAGAGGACGGGTTCTAAACTCTTCAACCTGCTGGGTCAGGTCTTTATTAATCTGAGAAACCTGACCGGGTGAAATTGATTCAATGCCGAGACTTTTGGCCAGCCGTTCAATTTTGCGGGTGGAAACGCCGTTAATAAAGGCTTCTTGGACTACCTGGATTAACGCTTGTTCGGAACGCTTTCTTTCGGTCACGAAGAAGGGTACGTAGCCGCCTTTACGAATTTTTGGTATCAGCAGATAAATTGTTCCCATCCGGGTATCAAAGCGCCTGACCCGTGTTCCGGAGCGATAACCGGTTCTATTCGGGGAGTGTTCGCCTTTGCCGGCATTGAGCTTATTTTCGACTTCTACTTCCATCATCTTATGGCATAGCCATTCCAGCATGGCAAGCATGGGATCCGGTTCGCCCAAAAATCTCAGTAGCATTTTTTCTAAATTTGCGGTATTCTTAGGGTGAGCCATCGGGGTAACACTCCTTTTGGTTTGTTTTTTGAGCAACTTACCATTTCGGAGTCCCGATGGCTTTTCCTCTTCAAAATTGCGAACTTAATTATACACTAGCAATTCTTTAGTGAAGGAATACTATCTTTTCTTTAATGGAGAAAAACTATCTTTTCTTTAATGGAGGAATCTCACATTCTTTGAACTTTCCAAGTTCAAAGCCTAAGTAATTCTAATAAATCCTAGTTTAATTCTAAATAAATATTCTATATATATGGTTAAGTTTTAATAGGGCAACCGTTAAGTTTTAATAGGGCAACCGTTAAGTTTTAATAGGCGATTTTAGACGTTAAGGTTTTGTGTCTTAACAGACGTCCAGGTTTTAGATAAACTTTCGTCCATTCTCCAACCCTCTCAATCAATTTATATCGTTCTAGTTCCTCCAATATTGGGGTTAGATTCGTACGTTCAATTTTAGCTAGCTTGCAGAGTTTAGAAAGGGAAATATCGCAGACGTCCCATTTACGGTTGCGGATATAATCATCGTAGTTAACCCCGGTCCAATCCCCACCGTAATCCTCCCCTTCGATAACAGAATATAGTTCAATATCCTGCTTTGCGACAGCACGCAGGGTCAAATAAAGAACCTTCGCCCTTGGTTTTAGCTCAGCCCATATTCCATTTTCAATGATGCAGGTATAGAAATAGATTGCTGCCCCATACTGTCTGGCCTTATTCAGTATGGGTTTCCAGAAGAATCCCACTCGGTAGATGTAGAAGTGGCGGGGGCCATCTGTAACCTTTTCTTTTATTAGCAGTCTGGCGTTCTCTAATTCCTTCAAGGCATTGCGGACGCTGTTCTCGCTCACTCCTGGGCCTTGTTGCCGAAGCTGGCCCGGAGGCGATCATTCCGCTGTCTGTTGGTATGAGGAGCCGTGCTTTGGCGCTATACGAGGAAACCGGCAGGCGATTAGGGGTTAGGCCATATGCAGAGGGCGGATTAGTCAGGACCATGACAGAAGGTTGGAGAGAAAAGATTCCGGTTAGTTCTGTTCCCTCGCTTGCTTTGCCAGGACCTGCTACCATTAATCTCAATTTTGACCTAACAGGTCTAGTAAGACAGGTGGTAATTGAGAGTCGAGAAGACATAGACGGTGCAGTTGACAGGATTGCGGACGCAATAGCAAATAACTTGCGGTCTGTATTCCAAAACATGACGAAATAGCTTAAAAGCAACATAGGAAAAAGCACCCATATGGCGAATAAAGTATAAAAACCTATTGCTAAGGAGGTTTGCTATATGGGTGCTTTAGTCGGACTTTTAGGACTTGCAGGACTTGGTTTAGCGGCGGCAATGCTGGTTGTAAGATTTATCTTTAAAAAGGGGCTAACATACAAAAACATAGGGGTGCTGGCGGGCGTAGCATTGGCGCTATTCATTGTTGGTTTGATTATTACGCCATCAGCTAAAGAAAGTTTCAATGCTGGACGTGAGGCTGGGCAACAGGCAGCAATGGAAGCGGATTCTGTTTCATCCTCCGAGCCCAGTTCTCTTGATGACGAAGTAATTGAGGCCGATGACCTGATAACGTCGGAACGGGACTCAGATAAACCAGAAAATGCTCAAGAACAACACCAGACGGTGTCACCGCCTGAAGGACCAGATCCTGAAGATTCAATACCTGAGGATGATGAAAACACACCCGATACAATTCCTGGTCTTACAGCTGCTGATATTAAGCTTAATTTGCAACAAACATGGGGGTTAGAATTCAGTGGCCCTAGACCGGGAGAGGATCTTGCTCAAGATACCGGTCAAACTGTAGATTATGACACTGGAGTAAAATTGATTTGTAATATATTCGAAACTACACCAATGCACGTCTTGTGGGTTGATTTTGTGGTTGATGCCTCTTTAGTCGCTGGTTCAATTGGTGTAGAAAAAATAAATGCGGTGACTGAAGGATATTTTGGATACTGCTCTACAGTTCCTTATGAAGATGCAGAGCCTGATAAAGCTAAACAATGGGTTGAAGAGAATGTAAAAAAAGCTACAGAGCCGGGTAATGTATTATCAATTCAAATTGGTTCAGCACAATTTGATATGTTTGGAACTGAGTATTTTCGCACTTTACGTGTTAAACCTATTGAATGATGGCTATGCCGCGTATTTCGGTCAATTCGATCACCTAATACGCTTCATGCCGATCGCGCGATACGCTTGAATCCGATCACTGATTACGGTTTAATCCGATCGCGCAATTCGGTTCATGGCGATCACTTATGAGTCCAATTATGGTTTACACTGAAGGGGTATCCCCCATCTTGATTGTAATCAGTCGCTCTGGTTGTTGTTAAATTCGGTCTCAGTGTCTAGAACCCTTTTAATCTTCCTCATCGATTCACCTCGCAGCACAACTTTGTAGGCATTGTGGATGATCCTGTCTAGAATCGCATCGGCAACAGTGGAGTCTCCAAGACACTGATGCCAATGCTCTATGGGTAGTTGGCTGGCTACCAGTGTTGAATGGTACTGCGCACGGTCCTCAAGCACTTCCAAGAGATCGCGGGATTCCGCCGGAAGTAGATTGGCCAGGCCCCAATCATCGAGAATTAGTAGTTGCGCTTTCCTGACCGTTTTTAGAAGCTCGAAGTACTGCCCATCACCCTGGGCAATGGCAAGCTCACGGAGAAGTGTCGGAATGCGGTAATATTTGACCGATAGCCCCTCTCGACAGGCTGCGTTGCCCAGGGCACAGGCAAGAAAGGTTTTGCCAACACCTGTTGGACTAATGATAAGGACGTTGTAACCTTTGCGGATCCAGTCGCAACGCAGCAACTCTTGAAAAAGCCGGCGCTTAAGTCCACGAGGATGCTCGTAGTCGATATCTTCAGGCATAGCATCAATACGAAACCGGGCTTTTTTACGCAGGCGGGCAATACGGTTAGATTCCCGCAGAGTCCATTCATGGTCCACCATTAGGGCCAGGCGTTCTTCAAATGACAACTCGGAGATGCCTTCCGTCTGGGAATCTCTTAAGTATGCCTGAACCATGCCAGACAAGCGCATTTTGCGCATGCGCTCTAGTGTCTGTTCAGTACCCATCTTTCATCACCCCCTTTCTCCGCGTAGTAAGCAGCTCCCCGGATGTTTTCGTGTTCCGGTAGTGCAAGTTGTGGGGGGTGATCAACAGGAACTCTGTCTAAGCCCTTCTCAAGGATGGATTTGATACTGCGGTATGAATAGGCGCCATAGGTAATCGCTCTTTTGCAGGCATTGTTTACCCGCTTGGCAGAATACTTTTTGGCTAGCTGAATAAGACCCAAAACCGCACGGTATCCTTGTTCGGGGTGTTCGCACCGCTCAAACAGCCCATGGGCCCATTCTTCGGCATGTTTTCCCAACTTACCAGCCCGGGCCGCCATATCTTCCGGGCTCCGGTAAGCATACTTCTGATGGGAAGAGGGCATATGTTCCTTGATTGTTGAAAAGCGCTGGTAAGGGCCGCAGCGTTTGTGCCTGGCCACGAGCATTCCTTGATGGTAGATCTCAACTATCGTCTGAGTGGCTAAAATCTCGACAGATTTTCCAACAAGCTTGTATGGGACGCTGTAAAGGCTCTTCTCAAACTCCACATGGTAGTCCATGTGAACCGTAGCTTTCTTCCATTGGCGCATTTCATACCGCTTCTCAGGTAGAGGCTTGAGTGCCGGTTTGTCGATTTCCAGGAACCATGAGGTTCTTGAACCATGCAGTTTCTGAAAAGGACGATTATTCAACGCTTCAAGCTCTTTAAGAACCGCGGCATTTGCCTCGTCAAGGCTAAAGAATGTGTAGTCCCTCAGGGCTGCCAAAATGTTGCGCTCCACATGAAGAACCGCGTTTTCGACTTTGGCTTTGTCATTCGGTTTGCGCACTCTCGTGGGGAGAACAACTACTCCATAGTGACGGGCCATGTCGGCATAGGTCGGATTGATCTCAGGATCATAATAATTGGCCTTTGTAACACCAGTTTTCAGGTTGTCTGGCACTACTATGACAGGTATTCCGCCAAAGAACTCAAAGGCCAAACAGTGGCCAAGAATCCAGTAATTTAGCTCCATAGCCGGAAACAGATGCGCAAAACAGTAATTACTGGCTCCTAAGACGGCTACGAACATATACGCTGGATGAATATCACCGGTAACCGGGTCGTAGATGGGAAAAGTCTGTCCAGCCCAGTCAACAAAGACCTTTTCTCCGGCCTTATGGTGCTGGCGCATGACAACATCAAGATGCTTGGCCCACTGCCGGTAATGGTAACAAAACTGTGTGTACTGAAACCCATCGGGATGTAGCTCTTTGTATTCCCACCACAGGAGTTTAAGAGTTACACCTGGTCTGGACAGCTCTTTATGAACCTGCTGCCAATCAGGCATTACATGAGGCGGCTTTCTGGTGCTGACATCAACGTAGAGCAGTGCTTCCAGTTCCTTATCAGTCATCTGTTGCACCGATGGCCACGAAAGGCCTGCATGTGTAGCTCTTTGAATGAGGTCACTTACAGTACTGGGCGAAACATTGCAGTTAACAGCAATCTGGCGGTTACTTAACCCGTCTTGCCATTTGAGCTTTAATATTTCCAAGATTTTTCGCACGGATATCCTCCTCGCGGCCATAGTCTCGCATCCACCTTTCTCATCTAAGTTATCTGAGAACTTAGATTCGGTGACGCAGATGTCCTATGGCAAATTGGTGATCAAAATTGGTGATTAGAGGATACCCCGCCAAAAGTGATCGGTTTGAACCGTATTAGGCGATCGGGATAAACCGTTTTGGGCGATCGGCATGAACCGTATCACGCGATCGCAATGAACCGTATTGGGTGATCGGCTTGAGCCGTATTAGGTGATCGAGATGAACCGTATTTCGCGTTAGTTGCCTCTTAATGAGCGGCAAGAAAAAGTCAAGGCCGAGCGAAGCGAGCAGCGTTTAGCCTTGACTTTTTCGCCGTCCGCGAATTACCATGATCCCATCATGGGAACGGGCGAAGGCTTGCATCTTTCAGGGAATGGCCCCCTGTGGGGGAAATGGATGGGCGATTTGACTTCAAAGGATCAGCATCGGGTGGGCCGAAGGGGGCATTAAATCAGGCAGAATCCCCCGGAACGCTAGCGGAGCCAGGACGGCGACCCGCAAAAGATTTTAAGTTCCGGGGGCTGGACAGAATTGACCCAGATTGGTGGCAGGCAAGGCCAGGGTGTCACTTCCCACAGCCGGGGGGTGGGTGGTTTGGAGGGAGGGGCGCGGCGGGGCCGTCCCGCTTCCCTGATCCTCTCCGGAGGGTGAGGTCTACCTGCCTTCCGCTTAGTACCCGTGTTTCAGGCGGCCTGTCCTCCCCGGCAGTGTGCTGGTTTGTTTCACGTCGGGGAGGACAGATCGCCAGGCAGCAACTTAAAAGATATCATTGTCTTTATTTTCTATTTTTAAAGGCTAAATTAATTGCTTTTATAGCATCTTCAATATCATTTTTTCGCGAATAGTATTTATCCTTAGCAACAATATGTTGAAAAACTAAGCGTAATTCTCCTAATTGTTCACTAGCCGTAACCCCATAATTCAAAGCATTCATTATATCATTGAAAAGCAAAATATCACCTTTCTCTTTAAATTCCAAAGCAATTTTCTTGGCAAATTGATAAATATCTTCATTTGACCTAAATTCCACCTGATTCCACCTCTTATGGCATAATAAAGAAATCCAATGTAACTGCACCCGGAGGTGTAACTACTTCAATTCCTCCTCCTAAATTAGGACCAAATCCGGGAGCATGTCTGGTAATGAATGTAGTCCCTTTTATTAAGCGCCCTCCTTGAATGAACTCGGGTGTTACAAAACTGGCAACACCATATTTGTTAGCAGAGGTAAAATGATTCAGAAGGAGCTGAGTGTAAATGGGACAAAAACGGAGAGTGTATTATAAAGAGTTTAAAGAACAGGCAGTACTTTTATCAGAAACCTCCGACAAATCGGTTAGAGAGATAGCTCAAGACCTTGGAATCTCCGAAAATATGCTCTGGCGATGGAGACGCGAGCTACGAGAATTTGGCGATAAAAGCTTTCCAGGCCGAGGGAAACGTCCACAAGGAACCGAGTTAGAAGAAAAGATTCGTAAACTCGAAGAAGAATTGTATACGGTAAAGATGGAGCGTGATATCTTAAAAAAAGCGGTGGCCATCTTCTCACAACCCCAGAAATAAAATATCAAATCATACGCGAGCTTGCTGTAAACTACAGCATTGGGAAGATGTGCCGCTTTTTGAAAGTCTCGCGTAGTGGATATTATGATTGGCTGAACCGTGGTGAAAGCCCCCGTAGTAAACGCAATCGAGAATTAGCTGTAATAATCACGAAGCTCTTTTATCAGCATAAAGGACGGTATGGCAGTCCTCGTATCCATAATGAACTGCAAAAACAAGGAATTAAGTGTGGTAAATCCAAGGTTGAAACTCTCATGCGTCAGATGGGACTAAGAGCCCGAGAAAAAAGTAAATACAGGAAAACGACTGACTCAAAACATGATTATCCAATTGCGCCAAACCTTTTGAACCGTAATTTTCAAGTGGATGCTCCAAATCAAGTATGGGTCTCTGATATTACATACATCAGAACCATGGAAGGTTGGCTTTACTTAGCAATCGTCATGGATTTATACTCTAGAAAAATTGTTGGCTGGTCGATGTCTAATTCGTTAAGCTCCTCAATAGCTGTTGATGCACTGCAGATGGCGATTCGTAATCGGCAACCCCGAAAGGGTCTTATCTATCATTCCGATCGAGGTATTCAATATGCCTGTAATTCTTACAGAAGGCTTTTACAACACAATCATCTTGTCTGTTCTATGAGCCGTAAGGGCGACTGTTGGGATAACTCCCCAGCTGAAAGCTTTTTCAGCACACTAAAGATCGAATGTATTAATGACCGGGTTTTCCTGACCAGGGCACAAGCTAAACGGGAAATATTCGAATACATCGAGATTGATTACAACCGAAAACGTTCCCATTCGTCAATTGGGTATATGTCCCCGGAAAACTATGAAAATCTTAGATTAAGTGCTTAATTTGGTGTCCGTTTTACCGAGGGAAGCCCACAGGGATATATTAAGGAGGGGCACATTTATGGCACGAAAGATAATATTTACTATAGTTATTGCGATTGCATTCCTTTCGGGCTATTTGTTTAATATTTGGGTTAACTACGCTGAAAAGACTAATTCTACTCCTTTCAAACAGAATGTTGTAAATTCTAAACCTATGAGTGAGAAATCTGTTCTGCAAGAGAATAAGTTTTCTGAGGAAGATATTAAAACATTTGAGCTGATAAAGGGATTTTATAAGGACTTTGAGTACTCAGATAAATATACTGTAACAAGTAAAGATGAAATGAAGATAATATTTAATAAGGAAAATATCTTATATTTTGATACATATATTTCTTATGATGTAACTTATGATGGTATTGATATAGTTAATTACTGGTTCGATGCAGGTACGGCATATAGAGGGCACGGATCTTATTATGTAATTGATGACGACACTGTAATAAAAATAGAAAAAGTTATTGGAACAAGTGCGTATAGTTACGAAATATCAAAAAATGGAGTAACGATAGACAGCGAAACCAAAAAAGTGCATTTAAATTGATAAGTGTAACTGATTGGGGTTCGGATAATCCTGTTAACGAGAATAGAGAAATTACTACATTTACTTGTACTAAATAGGGTTTCCTGAAAAAGTCCTAATTGACGGCAAAATTGGCCACAAAACCGTACATTGACAACTCAAATCTCGCAAGGAAAAAACGGACAAAAAGAAGCTGTAGCTTCCTTTGCAAGTTCATCACCAAGAATTGCAGATGAATAACGCATTCACTGGTCTCTTGGAGTTTAGCCATTATACAACCTAAACCGTAGCACCGTTTTCCTTCTCCAAACTTGCCTTCTATCTGGTTCCGTATTCGATTATCCATCTGCTCTATTCGTTTCTGACTTTTGAGTTTTTTGATATTCGGCCGTCCCAGCCGCGGCCCGCTTAGGCGGATTCCGTTTTCTTTGCAAAACTCAAGGTTTTTTCGGTTTCTAAAGATTTTGTCCGCACAGACTACTTTGGGGTAATAACCGTAGCGCTTTCGATACCTTTCAATGCTTTCGATCAAAAGAGTTCCTTCGTTGAAATTGTTCCAGTCCAGTTTTTCTACAAAAGCAAAGCCGCCAACGAGGCTTGCGACTACTTTTGCACCAAACTCCGTTTGTGCGCGGGCTTTTCCCCGGACAATAGGACGGATGTGCGGTTGACTGATACTGACGATCCGATCTTCAATTTGGTTGGCCTTTTGCTCATACATGGCTTGTTGTTGCTCATAAAGCTTTTGAATAGTCTGGAAGTCCCGTTCCTGTTTTTGATTAAGCTTACCGTGCCCGTCCATGCCTAAAAGGTCTTTCACGATCCTGATATCCCGTGCCACGTAGCGTAATTGCTTACCAACGGCTTTCCGAAGCGCCTTCTTGTGATGCTTTTTGGCTTTTGCTTGAGAAAGATAATCCTTTCTGGCGTTACGCCTGTAAGTGCGCGGCTTGAGCATTTGTCCTTTGAAAGGCTCATACAGTGTATCAATGATCATCTCCAGCTTTTCACGGGCTTCATTAAGCAGTGATAGATCGGTCGGATAACGAATATCCGCCGGTGCACATGTTGCGTCGATAATAAGCCGGCCCCTGTTCTTCTTGCCGGAATCTCCTCCCGGGCCATTCTTGTCATCAGGACCATGGTCATCCGGTTTTTTCGGTTTCTTCTCTAAACAGATGAGCTCATTAATCTCTTGCATGATTGGACCGCTTAAGCGTTTGCGGAAATGAACCATCATCGAAGCGTCAAACGGAGCCTTCTTTTGAAATTCCGGAAGCCCGATAAAGTATTGGAGATATGGGTTTTCTGTCAACTGGTTCACTAACTCTTCATCGGAGAGGCCTAAGGTCTCTTTGATTATTAGGGCGCCAAGGGCCATTCTCACCGGCTTGGCCGGAGCGCCTTGGCTTTTTGCAAACAACGAGGCGTATTTCTCTTCAATGACATCCCAGGGGATGATCTTTGACAGCTTGACCCATCGATTCTCTGGATCGAGTTCACCACTAAACGGGAGATAGAAGTCTTCCAATGGAAGTTGGCGTTCAGTTTTACGGTACATGGCAGTCACTCCAAATGCAAGGGTTTTGCATCAAAGTTCTGCTTTTTCTTGCATTTTTCCTGCTACTTTTTTGAGTTTTTTCCTTTATTCATGCGGGTTTGGGAATTATTCAGGAAACCCTAAATAAATCGGGCTAAATCGGGCTAAAGAGGTGCAGTTGTGAACTCTTTCTCGTAGGCTACCAAAAAAGAGTTGGAAGTCTTTCCGGAAATAATTCCAGCGCAAACAAGGCGGCGCCAAGGGCTCCACAGAGCTCCGGAGCCTCGGGTATAAATACCTTTTCGGCCAGCCTTTTTTCCAGTTCCCTGATTACTCCCAAGTTACGGGCGACACCTCCCGACATCATATAAGGAGCCTTTCCTCCGGCGCGCCTAACCAGGGAGGCGGTTCTGGAGGCAACCGCTTTGTTGAGCCCGTGAATAATATCGGCGGTGCTGTGGTTTTCAGCAATCAGGGAGATAACTTCAGATTCGGCAAAGACTGTACACATACTGGATATGGTCAGATCTTCTTTCCACTGCAAACCGCCGGTACTCATCTCTTCCAGCCCCAGTTCAAGGGTGTTGGCCATCATTTCCAGAAAACGCCCTGTTCCGGCCGCACATTTGTCGTTCATGATGAAATTTGTTATGTTACCCTTTTCATCGAGACAAATTACCTTGCTGTCCTGACCGCCAATATCAATAAGGGTACGAATTTCTGGATGCAAAAAGTGAGCGGCTTTCGCATGACAACTTATTTCGGTCCTGGTCTCCGTCGCCACCTCGATATTGTCTCTCCCGTAGCCGGTAGCGACGATGCCGGCAAAACTGTTCGCCTCCACTCCCAGTTCCTTGCAGACGATCTCCAGGGCGGCCCGGGCGCCTTTCCGGGCTTGCGCTCCGGTACGGACCGTGACAGAAGCCAAGATTTCCCTCTTTTCATTCAAAACTACTATATTTGTTGTCGTTGACCCGCAATCGATACCGCAATATAACTTGTGGCGTCCGTTGTCTTTGGGCCCTTTCTTAGGCCGGGGTTTTAACCTCTCGGTAAAGGCCTCCAACCTTGTGGCCAGTTGCCCTCTCCCCTGCGGGGTAAAATCCGACTCTATTTTCAGGATGGGCGGCCCTGTCTCTTTCTTTAACTCCCCATATTCGAAATTATAATAATCACAGAATTTTACCGTATTATAAATGATGCCCCGCAAATTCTCATCCTCCCAGAGGACCCGCCGCCCGGCTACCCTGGTCATCCGCAGGCAGGGGATCTGGCGGAGAAGCGCTCCGGCATACCAGGAGATTAATTCAGGAAACTCCATCGTCTCCAAGTGCGGTGGCGGGCTTTCCAGATTTCGATGCCCGCTACAAGTCAGATCCAGGAGGGGGTATTCCGACTTCTCCTCGATCGTTGAAAATAACTCCTTACTAACCCGAGCGCCCAGGACAGCCAGGAAGAGGCGATCCGGGACCGGGCGCGCTGCTTTGTGACAAGCCTCAATAAACAAGTTTTTATCAAAGCCGGAATTATATTTCCCCCCATAGAGCCTCGCCAGGCGGATTAGTTCTTCCTTAAATAAAGTTTGGGCGCAGGTCCCATCATCATGGGGAAGATCCAAGATGCAGATAATTTGATGCTTGCCTTGGGAGCGCAGGAGATCATAGACCCGGCGCAGGGAGTCGCAACAGTTCACCAGGACGATTTCCTCCACTTCCCTGCTGTGTTGCAAAAAAGCCTTGGCCTGAAAACAGAGATTGGGGTGGGCAAGCTGGTCGGCATAGGCAAAATCGTCTACTTCATTGTTAAGAAGTTGTGGTTTTCCGCCGAGGGCATAGAGGAGTTCCACCGGGGTATATTTGCAGATATAACCGATCATTTTCACCCCTCCAGTTGTTCAAGAAAAGCTTTTACCCTTGTTACCATCGGCCCGTCACTGACATTCCGGGTATCACAGCCGTCACCATCGAGAATAAGGGTGGGAAAGCCCTCTCTTTCCAGGAGATCTTTGGCCAACTGGGAGAGCCCCTGGGTCTGTTTACACCCCCAGTGACAGAAGACAAGCACGCCATCGGCCTTTAATTTTTTGGCGTATTTTACCGCCGCTTGAATACGCCTTTCGCCCCCACCGTTGTTAATATTGTACACAAGACGCCTGGCCATACTTTCATAGGGTTTTTCCGGATCCGGATCGATAAGGGTATCATAAGTCATATCACAGCCCACAATTTCACATTCTTTGGCCTTGTCAAAAATCGCTTTCATGGAACCCTGCCAGTTGGGCAAAGTATGGAGCCAGAGGATGCGCTTTTTGTCCGGATCTCTCCCCGCTCTGGCTGCTATGGTCTTCATTTCCTTTATGAATTTTTCACTTTCCGGGGTGCCCAGAAAGACATGGGTGGCCAGAAGCGAAAAGAGTTCCCCGCTCATAGTGGCCGGCAGGGAACAGTCAGCCCTCAGTTCCAGATACTTCCGGTAATTCTTTAGCGAACGCCGGGAGCTGGCGACTATGGCACGGAGCCGGTCTTCGTTTAGCTTCCGGCGGCAGAGTTTTTCCAGGAGGGCAGTAAGGGATTTAAGCTGTTCTGCCACATAGCGGACGGCCTCGTCATTGATTCGGTACGGTACATCCACCACCACATGGGGTACCTGGTAATACTGGGCCAGGCGCCGGAAGGAAAGTTGATTGGCGTCACAGGCCAGGGTTGTATTGACAATCAGCATTGGCCTGGGCAGGACACCTGTTTCGGCGAGGCCAATCATGATCTTGTGGTATGAACAAAAAGTTTCCGGCACATGGTTGCTCTCCGCCCTTTCGGCAAACACCTGTTCACAGCCGGTGTTCGCCATATAGACAGATAAACCTTCCGGAAACATTGGCGTAAGATCCAGGGAATAAAGGAGTTCACAGGGGAAGAAGATATTGACCATGGCCGTGCTTTCAGGATGCCGGAAAGAATGGCAGATGGCACGGGTTACCGCCGCATTCATCCGGGCATAGGCTTTGGCCGGGCCCTTGACCGGGAAGAGAGTATTTACCCGTCCATTAAGCGAATAGGCGGCCGTCAATAATCTCCGCGCTATTTCCGGGTTTCTGGGAACCCACCCGGAAACAATACTTCCAAACGTCGCTACGATTTTGTGCATGATAAAAACCTCATAAGGCCGGTTGTCAACCGGGTATCTCCTCCGGGATATACGCCCGGACCGTTTCCTTTCCTCACGGCCCGGCTAAAAACTCCCTAGTTACCTTGATTATCACTTCTGTAAACCATTGTCATTTTCCTCCTTTATCTCAACCGGACCCATAGGGGTATTTCCAAGGTGGGCACTTCGTTTACTCCGTCACCTTTCACCCCAAAATTTTGCGTACTTTCAATACAATTAGAAATCGACTTCGAACACCAGACTATAAACCCACTCGACCGGCAGGGAACCGTATTCCGTATCATCATCTCCCACATACCACGCGCCCTCCAGAGAAATCCGGGTGTTCTTGAGCAACGCGCTGGTAGCAGCGGTCGTAACCATCATACTTTCATCCTCCAAGTTGCCAAAGACCCGTGCGGCCAAGGAAAGGGTATCGGTAAAAGGATGCCGCTTCCTGGTCAAGGCGGGGCGTTGCAGGTTAAAGAAGAGGTTCCTGCGGGCCGACGGCCAGGGCAAGTTCAACCCCGGTTGCTGCTTTAAGAACTCCTTCCGTTCCTCCGGACTAAACCCGTCTTCCAGGTAGAAGTATTCGAGCACTGCCGCGGTCTCCGTCGCCGGGTGTACGTAGCGCACCCCTGCCAGCCACCGGTGGTAAAAATCATCTCCGCGGAGCCGGGACCGGCTGAAGGAGGATTGCACCAAGCCGGTTTCGCCATAGAGCGCCAGGTCCCGCCAGAACGGGGCGGTAAAAGGGGTGGACTCGAAAGCCATGCCCAAATTCAACCCGTCATCTTCCCCGTAATAACCCATGAAACTTAGGTCGGTCTGCCGGAAGAGGGAATAAGTGGAGAGCCTCAAGCCATAGCCGCAAATTTCCGGCCGGCCGGAGAAGACCAGCACGGAATCGAGGGAACAGGCATAATGGAAGAAACTGAGTTCACCACTGTACACCCCTTGTTTTAATCCGGAGACAAAAGGGCTGGCCGGCCCGGCAACAAAGTCCGCGGGACTGTAAGCAAAACCCACCCCCCAAAGCAGCCTCTTCTTTCCGAACGTAAACATCAGATTATCCAGCAGAGGAATACCCAGATAGGCTTCGTTTACTACGTACTCCACCTCTTTCGCAGATTCATGGGTTTCATCCCCTAAAGCCCCCTTAAACCGCCAGTCAAGATCAAACTGGGCGAAGGTTCCACCCTTGCTAAAAAGGCGGGTTATCCCGTTGACCAACAAATAATTCGTACAAAGCTCCTCTTTACCAGCGAGGAGCGAATAATCATAATGCACCGACGCGGAACAGTAGAAATCCAGATCAAGCGCGAAGGCCGGGAGTGCCATGAAAACCGGCACCAACCACAGAAAACTGACCGTTAATATTTTCCGCATTTCATTTAGCCTCCGTTTTACCTTCTTTTCTCTTCCCCCAACTTGCCCTGGACGCCAGGCTTCCGCCCGGCCATAAACTGCGCCACAGTAAGGCCGGAAGGAAGATCCTCCGTTGCTGCCGGTTTAAGAGAGCGGTGATCTTCTGGTAACACAAGTAAAGCGCCGGATTGAGGGTAGCCAGTAACGAGAAGAGAAAAATAATCCCGACCGTAAAGAGCAAATCGGAAAAGCGCATAAAAGGATAAAAGCGCTCGCCGCCCACCACCCAGTTGAACATGGCGGAACCTACAAAAACCCCGTTCCGCCGTAGAAACAGAACCAGGACCCCGGCGCACAGAAAGGCCACCCCTAAAGAGGCCAGCGCGAGAAGGAAGACCTCGGAAAAAATTATGGAAAAACACTGGAACCAGCCATCCCGGCAGGCTGCAGCCGCACTTCACCGGCCAAGGCATTAATCATCGCCGTCTCCATATTGGTCTTGACGGAGCCGAGAAAACAGGTGAAAAAGACCATAAAGCAACCGGCAAAAAATATGAAACTCCCCACGTTTAACGCGCGCCGCCACTCGACGCGGAGGTTTTTCCAGGCCAAAACCGCGAGTCTCATGCCCGCTCCCCGCTTTTTTCCCTTTTTTAACGAGCCCGTCTTCCAGGTAAATCACCCGGTCGGCCCGCTTGATGATCTTCTCGTCATGGGTGGAAAAGATGAAGGTGGTTCCTTCCGCCTTGTTGATGTGGTGCATTAAATTGCCGGGCTTCTTCTTCCGGCAGCCCTTCCGCCGCAGCCAACGGTGTAGGGATGGAAAATCCCAAGGTCAATATGAAAGCCACGATGAACAGCGTGTGGTAGAAATATCTTCTTTTTTCCAGCAACACAACCGCCCCTTTTTATCCGGTCTATTCCCCTTTGCAAAATTTGAGTGCAACAAGGCCATATGTGTCAAGAATGATCATTACTTGCGATTGACAACGAAAAAGTGAGCCACGTGATATCGAAAAAGTGAGCCAATATTGATAATGAATTTGTGATCCACGCGATATTGAAAATGTGATCCATTAACGATAAGATTGTGAGCCACTTAAGATCCGGCTTTACCCCCTTCCATGCGGCGCTGTTTCAACCGGTAAGATTCCGCATTCATGTTCAGGATATGGGACCGGTAAGTCAGCCGGTCAACCAAGGCCGCGGTAAGCATCGGATCCCCAAAGAAATCGGTCCACTTTGAAAATTCAAGGTTTGTTGTGATAAGCACACTACCCCTTTCCGTTCTCTCGGAAAGGACTTGAAACAACAATTGGGCATGAGCCTGGTTGAATGATACGTAGGATAATTCATCCAGGATTAAGAGATCGGTTTTGGCCAGTTGCTGCTGTAAACGCCCCAGTTTGGTCAGTTCCTGAGCTTCGTGCAGAGTAATGGCCAGCCCGGCAGCGGTAAAGAATTTAACCCGGAAACCTAACGAACATAGCTTCATCCCGAGCCCGATTGCCAGATGGGTTTTACCGGTTCCGGGATTGCCAACTAAAATCACGTTTTCCCGGTTGGTCACAAATTGCCCTGTTGCCAGCTGCCAAACAACGGCAGGGTCGATTTTGGGAAGGTTGCTGAAATCGAAATTATCAAGGGATTTGGGATAGGGAAATCCCGCCGCGCGAGTCCGGCGTTTCACTTGGTTTTCCTTGCGTTGCTCCAACTCAAGAGCTAACAATTTAGCCAGGAACTCTTCATAGCCCAAACCCTGTTCCTGAACGAGCCGCAGGGCTGTCTCATAGCGCAGGAAGGTTGGTAGTTTAAGCTGCTTGGCATAGATTTTGATCAATTGGCCCGGGGTGGAGGTCATTGGCTCTCACCTCCGAGCAAATGGTCATACCCGGCCAGATCAACCGGTTTTACGTAAATATCTCTGGGGTTGGACAAATATTCCCGCCTGCCGGCTTGCAGGTAAAAAAGGACGCTCTCGATGTTGTACTGGCGTTATCAATGGCTTGCCTGACCGCCTGTCTGACTGGTTCCACACCACAATCGACGATTAAACGTAGTATCTTTACTAAATCGTGATTGCCTCCGGGCAGCCGGTCCGCCAAATGAAAGATCTCTGCCGGGAGGTTGGCTTGTTTGACCGGGCGGGCATTTCTAACCGCCCGCGGCCTTTGCTCTAAAAGCCGGATGTAATGGTCAAGTTGGAATTTGATCTCGTCTTTGGCGTAACTTCGCTCATGAACTGCCACTACTTGACCGCGGTATTCAACCCTTACGGTTAAGCCGGTTCCCTTGACTGTTACTTGTTTGCCGGCCAGTTCCACCGGAACCGAGTAGCGGTTACGGCCGAATTTCACCGTGGCGTAATAATCGACCAGGGCCAGTATTTGTCTTGCATAGTCAAATCGGTAAGCCGGAAGCGGTAAAAGACTCCTTTTTTCAACCGCAAGCGCTTCGCCGACGGTTTGGGATCGCCCCGGGATCTGGTGGTTTAAGTACTTCAGACAATGGTCCAACAAAAGCCGGTTCAACTTATCCCAGGACTCAACATGCGGCACCGGAACAAAGACGTTACGGCGGATATACCCAACCAGGTTTTCGACCAGGCCTTTCTCGTGGGCTTCTCCGGGGTTGCAGAAATCGGCTTGGAAGGCGTAATGGGCTCTTAAGGCCCGGAACATGTCCTGCTCGGCCACGACATGACGGCCCCAGCCTTCTTTAACCGCGGTTTTCACGTTGTCGTAGATGTTTCGCCTGGTAACACCGCCAAAGTATTCTGCGGCTAAAACGTGGCCTTCCAAAAATGATTCCTGATTCTGTGCTGGAAAGGCAACCACAAAGGGAGCCGAGCTATAGCATAACCTGACACAAAACAACATGGCTTTGGTCTTTTCGCCTTTTAAGTAAAACGTGGCTTCGCCCCAGTCGAACTGGGAGGCTTCGCCTGGTTCAAAGCTCAACGGAACAAATACTTGTTTGGGAAGTTCGCTTTTGATCTGCCGTACTGCCCGGCGGACTGTTGATTCGGCGCCTGTAAAAGCCTTTTCAGCAACTAACCGGTCATAAATGCGCCTGGCGGTATGATGTTGCTTTTTAGGCGCTTCCCGGTCTTCTTTGAGGCAGTTTTCGATGAATTCTTTCACTTCTGGAGTGATTACTGTAGATTCCCGGTGGTATGTCTTCCTTTCCCATGGGACTTGCCTGCCTTCACAATATTTGGCCACGGTATTACGCGAGATCCGCAGCCTTCTTGCAATCTCTCGCTTTGACAGGCCTTGCGCAATATACAGGTGTCTGATATTCTGGTACTGATCCACTTCAATCTTCATCTCCTTTTAACCTCCTGTTTTGGTCTCCGTTTCTTTTAACGGTTTATCAGGAGGTTTGATTGAGGTGGATCACTTTTTCATTATCATTTGACCCTTTTTTGGATCACTTTTATATTATCAAACACAATCGATCTTGATGATATTATCCGGTTTCAATCCACGCCCTCGTACGGAGGGCGACCTGTATTTTTGCATTACAGGCGCTTGACCAGAGAGTTTCAATCCACGCTCTCGTACGGAGGGCGACCCTGCCGACCTAACAAACCCACCCAGATCCGAAAAGTTTCAATCCACGCCCTCGTACGGAGGGCGACTTCCAAGATTTCAAGCCTTGTCGCCGACTCTTTAGTTTCAATCCACGCCCTCGTACGGAGGGCGACGCAAAGAAGGTGGTGATGTGGCAAGGGTAGACTGGTTTCAATCCACGCCCTCGTACGGAGGGCGACACTGCGCTTCTCCGCCGTAAGGAACAATCCAGGCGTTTCAATCCACGCCCTCGTACGGAGGGCGACGCGCGAGGGCTGCTCCAGTTTTACGGGGCGAATCGTTTCAATCCACGCCCTCGTACGGAGGGCGACCCGTTTGGATAACCGCGGTCATACCACCATTTTAGTTTCAATCCACGCCCTCGTACGGAGGGCGACGACTCGGCGCCATTAAGAACTATGAGGACCTGGCCGTTTCAATCCACGCCCTCGTACGGAGGGCGACAAGATTACCCTGAGGCGACTTATCTGTTGTTGCAGTTTCAATCCACGCCCTCGTACGGAGGGCGACGGAGCAGGAGCTGCGGGTGAAGTTGTGCCAGTAATAGTTTCAATCCACGCCCTCGTACGGAGGGCGACCCTCACGAGTCCTCTTCCACTCCCGTGACCGGTAGTTTCAATCCACGCCCTCGTACGGAGGGCGACAGACGGTCAAGCAGCTGGTGTCCAAGCTAGAAGAGTTTCAATCCACGCCCTCGTACGGAGGGCGACGGAGGTCAAAGCAATCATCGAGAGCTTCGGGGTGTTTCAATCCACGCCCTCGTACGGAGGGCGACAAATTTCCCTCACTCTACAAAAACTCCAGGAAGGTTTCAATCCACGCCCTCGTACGGAGGGCGACGTAGATTAATTTAGACCACCACCCCGTAAGGTAAGTTTCAATCCACGCCCTCGTACGGAGGGCGACGGGGAGACATAACCCAAAAAGTCTACAAACTCAACAGTTTCAATCCACGCCCTCGTACGGAGGGCGACCGGAGCAAATAGTTCCCTGCGCTGTAGGTTTTGCGTTTCAATCCACGCCCTCGTACGGAGGGCGACGCCATATGTTTTAAACAGCAGTAGGGTGGATTATGTTTCAATCCACGCCCTCGTACGGAGGGCGACTGAGATTAATGGTAGTAGGTCCTAACGTGGCGAGAGTTTCAATCCACGCCCTCGTACGGAGGGCGACAGAACGTGACGCGAGAGGTGGCACGAGGTATACAGTTTCAATCCACGCCCTCGTACGGAGGGCGACGTAACGTGTGACAACCATCCCGACCGTGACGAGGTTTCAATCCACGCCCTCGTACGGAGGGCGACGTTTTCGGATTTCTCTGATGGTATCAATCCCACGGTTTCAATCCACGCCCTCGTACGGAGGGCGACCATTGTTTTTGTAATAATCTCCATAAAATTGCGGGTTTCAATCCACGCCCTCGTACGGAGGGCGACGGATTTGCGTCCGAACATGATCGTCCCTCCTCTAAGTTTCAATCCACGCCCTCGTACGGAGGGCGACGTGTTGATGGTACTGGCCTAGACGAACCAGCTGCAGTTTCAATCCACGCCCTCGTACGGAGGGCGACTTCATTCGGGTCTACATCCATTACCAGTGAGTCATGTTTCAATCCACGCCCTCGTACGGAGGGCGACCCATTTACCGTTCTTGAAACGTGGAACATATATTGTTTCAATCCACGCCCTCGTACGGAGGGCGACGCGTTTGTTATTGCCGCAATCCAGATCAAGATGGTTTCAATCCACGCCCTCGTACGGAGGGCGACATTCGGGGCAATGATCTTAAAACTGTTATCAGTACGTTTCAATCCACGCCCTCGTACGGAGGGCGACATCTGCATATTCCCCCGGAGTGAGCATTTTTTTCAGTTTCAATCCACGCCCTCGTACGGAGGGCGACTTAATTGCTTTTTGCAAAGCAGCGCGGATTTCAGGTTTCAATCCACGCCCTCGTACGGAGGGCGACATGATTTTATTTGGGGGAAGGATTAGCCAAGAACGGTTTCAATCCACGCCCTCGTACGGAGGGCGACGTTTGGCGCCGACCTGAGTCATGCCGACCTAAGCGTTTCAATCCACGCCCTCGTACGGAGGGCGACAGCAGGCTGAGGATAGATGCCACCGAATTGGACAGTTTCAATCCACGCCCTCGTACGGAGGGCGACAAAACTTTTATGATACGTTTCCAGGGAGCATTGGTTTCAATCCACGCCCTCGTACGGAGGGCGACGGACGCGACCGGGTCAAAAAGCGAAGATGAAATTGTTTCAATCCACGCCCTCGTACGGAGGGCGACTTCAGCTCGAGCCGGAGACCAGGGCACTCTATAATGTTTCAATCCACGCCCTCGTACGGAGGGCGACCGACAATCAAAGGGTCGGTGGATTGGCCAACCGCTGTTTCAATCCACGCCCTCGTACGGAGGGCGACAGCAGGCTGAGGATAGATGCCACCGAATTGGACAGTTTCAATCCACGCCCTCGTACGGAGGGCGACAAAACTTTTATGATACGTTTCCAGGGAGCATTGGTTTCAATCCACGCCCTCGTACGGAGGGCGACGGACGCGACCGGGTCAAAAAGCGAAGATGAAATTGTTTCAATCCACGCCCTCGTACGGAGGGCGACCGACAATCAAAGGGTCGGTGGATTGGCCAACCGCTGTTTCAATCCACGCCCTCGTACGGAGGGCGACGGATAACCTCATCGATATAGCAGAGTATCCACTTGTTTCAATCCACGCCCTCGTACGGAGGGCGACCTGTAGCGCTCAACATCTACCGCCTCCACTTCGAGGTTTCAATCCACGCCCTCGTACGGAGGGCGACGATAACTCCGGTACAGCAGACATCTGCGACAACTGTTTCAATCCACGCCCTCGTACGGAGGGCGACGTCTGCCTTTAATTTAGCAATCTGAACATCATTGTTTCAATCCACGCCCTCGTACGGAGGGCGACGCAAATACTGCTATGCAAAGACGCGTGGCAGATCTGTTTCAATCCACGCCCTCGTACGGAGGGCGACGCCACTTATCGACACAGTAATGGACGCAGACGCAGGTTTCAATCCACGCCCTCGTACGGAGGGCGACGTCGGGCGCGGGGGTTACTTCAGTTCTATGGTGTTTCAATCCACGCCCTCGTACGGAGGGCGACGGAGCAGTGGCGGATTGACGTGTTCAACAGCCACGGGTTTCAATCCACGCCCTCGTACGGAGGGCGACATAAAACTAAAGGTAAGCATAAATGGTTAAGGAAGTTTCAATCCACGCCCTCGTACGGAGGGCGACGTATCTCATCCGCGATCGCAATATTGCAGTTGAGCGTTTCAATCCACGCCCTCGTACGGAGGGCGACACCCCACTCTAAGGAAGCGATTTATAGCATTTGTGGTTTCAATCCACGCCCTCGTACGGAGGGCGACTTAGAGTTCATCTAACTCATGTTAAATACATAAGTTTCAATCCACGCCCTCGTACGGAGGGCGACACTTGCTACCGCTCCTGTAGGCGTACTTGCTCCAGTTTCAATCCACGCCCTCGTACGGAGGGCGACTTAAGAACCTGTGGAAGTTGGGTGGGTTTAATTAGTTTCAATCCACGCCCTCGTACGGAGGGCGACAACCCTTACAGCCGCCTCCGCAGTAGCCTTCCTAGTTTCAATCCACGCCCTCGTACGGAGGGCGACTAGTAACCCGGCTTTGAGCCGGGAATTTTTTTGAAGTTTCAATCCACGCCCTCGTACGGAGGGCGACAGCCAAGATGCCTTAAAGGCTGAACGTCGTCAGGGTTTCAATCCACGCCCTCGTACGGAGGGCGACGGGCAATAAGCATTCATGGAGGTTTTATCTAACGTTTCAATCCACGCCCTCGTACGGAGGGCGACCTCCCAATTCTTTAAAACAATCTTTTTGAGCAATGGTTTCAATCCACGCCCTCGTACGGAGGGCGACCTACTGGGGAACTATGGTTCCTTGCAACCATTAAAGTTTCAATCCACGCCCTCGTACGGAGGGCGACGCGCAAACCCTGAAGACTACGGACTATCAAAGGTAACCGTTTCAATCCACGCCCTCGTACGGAGGGCGACCCTTCTGCAAATCCATCTGTACCACTTTTAATTTGTTTCAATCCACGCCCTCGTACGGAGGGCGACATTTTTGCTAACCAGGGTAACATCTTCAATATAGGTTTCAATCCACGCCCTCGTACGGAGGGCGACCGGTCGCATAGATAGAAACATGCTCGCAAAGCTCAGTTTCAATCCACGCCCTCGTACGGAGGGCGACCGAGGGCAGCGTCGAGACGGCTAAAATTAGATTTGTTTCAATCCACGCCCTCGTACGGAGGGCGACCCTTAACTTCCATATCTTTATAGCCGCCCGTCGGAGTTTCAATCCACGCCCTCGTACGGAGGGCGACTTTAGTTTCTGCCACGCTTCAGCAACCGTTTTAATGTTTCAATCCACGCCCTCGTACGGAGGGCGACCAAGACGATTACCTTAAGACCGAATATTACATCAGTTTCAATCCACGCCCTCGTACGGAGGGCGACCTCTGGGTGACCAAGCGCCGGTTATGCATGATGGAGTTTCAATCCACGCCCTCGTACGGAGGGCGACGTCTGCCCTCACACAAGCAAGTCCAATTATAATAGTTTCAATCCACGCCCTCGTACGGAGGGCGACTTGACCAAGTGGGATTGAAGACTTCCGGGATAAGGTTTCAATCCACGCCCTCGTACGGAGGGCGACGGAGTAAAAGCGATTGTACAACCGATGAATTGTTGGTTTCAATCCACGCCCTCGTACGGAGGGCGACCACTTTCCTGTGAGACATTCGCCCGCTCGCTCGAGTTTCAATCCACGCCCTCGTACGGAGGGCGACTCACGGCGTCCGGGTATTGGTCATGATTGGTTGTTGTTTCAATCCACGCCCTCGTACGGAGGGCGACCCTCGTCAGCCGCTAACTTCAAACCTCCATGGGCCCGTTTCAATCCACGCCCTCGTACGGAGGGCGACCAGAAGGCAATCGATGGGCTTATGAGTCAACCTACGTTTCAATCCACGCCCTCGTACGGAGGGCGACCTGGGGATATGCGCGATCTCCCTCTGGAGACCGCGTTTCAATCCACGCCCTCGTACGGAGGGCGACGCAATCCCTCAAGTGGATTACCTTCTATTACTGGCTGTTTCAATCCACGCCCTCGTACGGAGGGCGACAAGAGATAAAAGGAGGTGATGAAATGGCTCAAAGGTTTCAATCCACGCCCTCGTACGGAGGGCGACAACCACTAGCCGGGCATACTCCCGCCAGTTCGATTGTTTCAATCCACGCCCTCGTACGGAGGGCGACCCAAACTCCAAGTCTATACAAAGCATAATCTTCCGGTTTCAATCCACGCCCTCGTACGGAGGGCGACTTTAGCAACAAAAAGCTTCTTTGATTGTTTATTCGTTTCAATCCACGCCCTCGTACGGAGGGCGACGATCTCCGGGATGGGAGAGGTACAAATCTGTATTGGTTTCAATCCACGCCCTCGTACGGAGGGCGACCGAGCGTGATCCCAGATACGGAGCTCGTCCATGTAGTTTCAATCCACGCCCTCGTACGGAGGGCGACTGTTGCCGAGGCGTTGCCGACCGTTGCCGAGGGTTGTTTCAATCCACGCCCTCGTACGGAGGGCGACCGGTTGTAGACATGGAATTATTGTTGGCAAAGCTGGTTTCAATCCACGCCCTCGTACGGAGGGCGACGGTGCGTTTCTGGATTGTAACAATATCACCTGGAGTTTCAATCCACGCCCTCGTACGGAGGGCGACTTATCAGGGAGCGCCTAGAGCTGCCGTTAAAGTGGTTTCAATCCACGCCCTCGTACGGAGGGCGACGGGAAATCTCCTCCGTTCAGGCAATCATTTCCGGCGTTTCAATCCACGCCCTCGTACGGAGGGCGACTTTGCTTTGGCAATATCCACAGCAGCCTTGCCGAGTTTCAATCCACGCCCTCGTACGGAGGGCGACGCTTATTTACCCGGCTGAACAGCTTCCTTATCCCGGTTTCAATCCACGCCCTCGTACGGAGGGCGACCGATTATAATGCAGCCAATACTAAAAGTAGCTTACGTTTCAATCCACGCCCTCGTACGGAGGGCGACGGCGTAGGAGATTATGCAAACTTGTTGGTAAATGGTTTCAATCCACGCCCTCGTACGGAGGGCGACCCGACTCTAAAAATAGAAATCCCTAGAGGGACAGTTTCAATCCACGCCCTCGTACGGAGGGCGACCCTCTGGTTCATTCTTGAAATGAACAATCGGAATGTTTCAATCCACGCCCTCGTACGGAGGGCGACGCGTTACATTTGCGATGAAAGAGGTTATCCTAAAGTGTTTCAATCCACGCCCTCGTACGGAGGGCGACGAGGGTTTCCCCACAAAAATAGTTTGTGGATCTGTCGTTTCAATCCACGCCCTCGTACGGAGGGCGACGTAGAGTGGATGGTGATGTACTCAGGATGCATAGTTTCAATCCACGCCCTCGTACGGAGGGCGACCTGCCTGGCGGTTCACAGTGACAAACATTGTCCGTTTCAATCCACGCCCTCGTACGGAGGGCGACAGAAGATTCGAGGAGCGCACGATACAAGGCAAGGGTTTCAATCCACGCCCTCGTACGGAGGGCGACCTTTATTTGCTCGGATAATTGCCATCTTGCCCGCCGGTTTCAATCCACGCCCTCGTACGGAGGGCGACGCTTTTCTGTAAGAGTTGTATCAGACTTTATCTTTTGTTTCAATCCACGCCCTCGTACGGAGGGCGACACGGTGTGCCTTTGTACAGATCGGCAGAGCTTGAGTTTCAATCCACGCCCTCGTACGGAGGGCGACTTTTTTACACAACAGCATGATGTACAGGCAGAGAGTTTCAATCCACGCCCTCGTACGGAGGGCGACATGTTTATGCCGTCTACCCACATTTTAATATAAGAGTTTCAATCCACGCCCTCGTACGGAGGGCGACAAATGATGAAACGGATGAAAGGGCGTATTCCCGGGTTTCAATCCACGCCCTCGTACGGAGGGCGACGTCCAAGGCCGCCCACTTGTAGGTGGGCTCGTTCGTTTCAATCCACGCCCTCGTACGGAGGGCGACACGTGGTTAAGTGTTGGGAGCGGTACTTTCTTAAGTTTCAATCCACGCCCTCGTACGGAGGGCGACAATTATCAGGGCACTGAGAGAGGGGTGAGAACAGGCGTTTCAATCCACGCCCTCGTACGGAGGGCGACACCAGGGAGCTGGTCACTGGGTGCCGGGCTGGCGGGTTTCAATCCACGCCCTCGTACGGAGGGCGACGATCTCATCGTATTTAATTTTTTTCACCTGATCGGTTTCAATCCACGCCCTCGTACGGAGGGCGACACACCGGAGGCGGAGCGGTTGGACTTGGTCAAATCGATCGGTTTCAATCCACGCCCTCGTACGGAGGGCGACCTGCTCTTTCGTGGTCACAGACCTTGCCGTCGAATGTTTCAATCCACGCCCTCGTACGGAGGGCGACGATCTCATCGTATTTAATTTTTTTCACCTGATCGGTTTCAATCCACGCCCTCGTACGGAGGGCGACGTACACACAAGCGGGACAGGCAGAGTTTCATGGAGTTTCAATCCACGCCCTCGTACGGAGGGCGACCTTCAATCACCGGCTCTTTGTCAAGCTTCAGATTGTTTCAATCCACGCCCTCGTACGGAGGGCGACGATCATTTTAAATCGGCTACACTCAATCTAAAATGTTTCAATCCACGCCCTCGTACGGAGGGCGACACCGTTGCCGAGGGATGGTGATCGGCAATACTAAAGTTTCAATCCACGCCCTCGTACGGAGGGCGACAGGCGACTGCCGCGACGATGTCCTCCCAAAAGATGTTTCAATCCACGCCCTCGTACGGAGGGCGACGACCGCATGGAGCTCCTGCGGCGCACGACGTATGTTTCAATCCACGCCCTCGTACGGAGGGCGACGATTCAGTCATCATCGAGTGGGCGCGTCCTAGCCCGTTTCAATCCACGCCCTCGTACGGAGGGCGACTTTTGCCGATCGCCAACCTTTATTATATTTTGCTGTTTCAATCCACGCCCTCGTACGGAGGGCGACGATCTTCACATTGCGTATATACGCAGAGTAGCCGGTTTCAATCCACGCCCTCGTACGGAGGGCGACCCGAGTACTAACGGAAAGGGTTGGACCAACGAGGTTTCAATCCACGCCCTCGTACGGAGGGCGACCCCATTTTTTTCAAATTCATGATTCAGGGTGAGGTTTCAATCCACGCCCTCGTACGGAGGGCGACCTGCCCGGAGTCGCCGATGCAATCAATAACCTTAAGTTTCAATCCACGCCCTCGTACGGAGGGCGACATGGCTTCTTCCGCATCCTTAACCCGCTGATCACGTTTCAATCCACGCCCTCGTACGGAGGGCGACCTGCCTGCCATGTTTCTGCTTCCAGATGAGTTGCGTTTCAATCCACGCCCTCGTACGGAGGGCGACACCCCTGCGTTGAGAGCAGAGAGCCATCAAACCTGTTTCAATCCACGCCCTCATACGGAGGGCGACACCCCTGCGTTGAGAGCAGAGAGCCATCAAACCTGTTTCAATCCACGCCCTCGTACGGAGGGCGACGGATAATGACCTTTGCGGTCTGGCCAGCCTTATGTTTCAATCCACGCCCTCGTACGGAGGGCGACTCCTAATTGGTATAATCCAGTGAGACAACGTTTATTGTTTCAATCCACGCCCTCGTACGGAGGGCGACTTTGCGTTTCTCAACCTGATGTACTCATCCATGGGTTTCAATCCACGCCCTCGTACGGAGGGCGACATAGCCGTTGTGGTGTGGATATCACCTCCAGTCTGGTTTCAATCCACGCCCTCGTACGGAGGGCGACGCAGGATTCGGCGCATCCTCACTGGCGTCATGTGGTTTCAATCCACGCCCTCGTACGGAGGGCGACGAGCAGATAACCGGCAGAGCGCGCCCGGATTGATGTTTCAATCCACGCCCTCGTACGGAGGGCGACGAACAAGCCGGTAGACCAACCAACCCTCACCCTGGTTTCAATCCACGCCCTCGTACGGAGGGCGACTTTATGCAAACGCCTCATCAATTTGTAAACTTGGTTTCAATCCACGCCCTCGTACGGAGGGCGACGTCCTAATTTGTGGCTAATTTCTTGAATGATTGATGTTTCAATCCACGCCCTCGTACGGAGGGCGACAGGTGCTACTAAAATGTATGGAATCAGGTGGCAAGTTTCAATCCACGCCCTCGTACGGAGGGCGACGCCATCACTACCTGGAGCGAGACTAAATCGACGTGTTTCAATCCACGCCCTCGTACGGAGGGCGACTTTCAAAAAGCCTTTGACGTGATAATCATAGAGGAGTTTCAATCCACGCCCTCGTACGGAGGGCGACGAAGAAGTTCAATACATTGGTTCCGTTGCTAAGAGCAAGTTTCAATCCACGCCCTCGTACGGAGGGCGACTCCCGGGCTGGCTGGACGGGGTGGCCCAAGCGCTGTTTCAATCCACGCCCTCGTACGGAGGGCGACCTATAGCTTCATCGATCCCGACGTTCTTTTCCAGGTTTCAATCCACGCCCTCGTACGGAGGGCGACCAGAAACCCTTCTGAATTTGTACTCCCAAATCAAAGTTTCAATCCACGCCCTCGTACGGAGGGCGACGTTTGATATACGTTTCCGCAGCGGTTATAAGTGATTGTTTCAATCCACGCCCTCGTACGGAGGGCGACAATCAAGGACGTGGGTGGTTTCGTTGGTGGCGCCTTGTTTCAATCCACGCCCTCGTACGGAGGGCGACGAGACTCAGCATCTTTACCGCTTACTGTCAAAAAGTTTCAATCCACGCCCTCGTACGGAGGGCGACGAAGCCGAGCAATTGAAACAGGCGGAGGCGGCAATGTTTCAATCCACGCCCTCGTACGGAGGGCGACCGTTCCACCTCTAGCATCACGTTCAAGCATCCGCTGTTTCAATCCACGCCCTCGTACGGAGGGCGACGATTGCGTTATTGAGCGGAATCATACCTTCTTCGCGTTTCAATCCACGCCCTCGTACGGAGGGCGACAGTCAGGCCCCGGAGAGGATTCGCGCTCTGCGATGTTTCAATCCACGCCCTCGTACGGAGGGCGACTTGGCGCGCCTTATTTTGCAGGAGCATATGTAATGTTTCAATCCACGCCCTCGTACGGAGGGCGACTTCCAACTGGCCGGATTCGCGTTGATAACGATCCGTTTCAATCCACGCCCTCGTACGGAGGGCGACGACGGTCTAATCGATGGATTTACGGAAATCATTACGTTTCAATCCACGCCCTCGTACGGAGGGCGACAAGTCTTCCCAAGAGTCCCATCCGGAATCAAGGTGTTTCAATCCACGCCCTCGTACGGAGGGCGACGGCCTTGTGTGCTGAGCAAGCTACCGTCAAACCTGTTTCAATCCACGCCCTCGTACGGAGGGCGACCCGCGTCTGGTCGGTGTCCCATGCCCGCATTGTAGTTTCAATCCACGCCCTCGTACGGAGGGCGACGTCAGCCACGTCCCGGCGCTAGTCTCGCGGACGTTGGTTTCAATCCACGCCCTCGTACGGAGGGCGACTGGTGGGACGCGCCGCCAACGACGCTCCAGGCGGGTTTCAATCCACGCCCTCGTACGGAGGGCGACGAGTTGTGATCAGGCCTGGTGTTTTGGAGAGTGGGAGTTTCAATCCACGCCCTCGTACGGAGGGCGACGCATTTCGACCTATTGGGTCGGTTACGACTCATGGTTTCAATCCACGCCCTCGTACGGAGGGCGACTGGTGGGACGCGCCGCCAACGACGCTCCAGGCGGGTTTCAATCCACGCCCTCGTACGGAGGGCGACATGTCAGCGTTTTCGTTCAAATCGTCAATATTGAGTTTCAATCCACGCCCTCGTACGGAGGGCGACCAGTGAAAAGTGTATTCGAGGACCAGAGCATCAAAAGTTTCAATCCACGCCCTCGTACGGAGGGCGACGCAAATGTCCCAGAGGCAAGACCGGGAGTTGGTTGTTTCAATCCACGCCCTCGTACGGAGGGCGACTTTTCTGTACGCGGCAAGTTGTTTATCTAGTTCGCGTTTCAATCCACGCCCTCGTACGGAGGGCGACGCGCGTCTAGATCAATACTGCGCTCTTTTGCTCCCGTTTCAATCCACGCCCTCGTACGGAGGGCGACTTATCAGTCGTTCGCGGACTGGGCTACTTTTTGCGTTTCAATCCACGCCCTCGTACGGAGGGCGACCCGCCACCGACGTTAGCTGGTTTGGTTTCCTTCAGGTTTCAATCCACGCCCTCGTACGGAGGGCGACTCAAAGAGCCAGTTAATTTCTACCTGCGCTATTTGTTTCAATCCACGCCCTCGTACGGAGGGCGACTCAAAGAGCCGGTTAATTTCTACCTGCGCTATTTGTTTCAATCCACGCCCTCGTACGGAGGGCGACTCAAAGAGCCGGTTAATTTCTACCTGCGCTATTTGTTTCAATCCACGCCCTCGTACGGAGGGCGACGTACATAGACAACTTCCCCGGCCCGACCTGTTAAGGTTTCAATCCACGCCCTCGTACGGAGGGCGACGCAGAGTATTACGGGAGCGAGGAATCGGAGGATAACGTTTCAATCCACGCCCTCGTACGGAGGGCGACGGATTGCCTCTTCCGCATCTTTAACCCGCTGGTCGTTTCAATCCACGCCCTCGTACGGAGGGCGACAACACCTCCATTATTGATTTTCAGCCGGCGGAGCGTTTCAATCCACGCCCTCGTACGGAGGGCGACCCGGTGTCGCAGGTTACTCTTTCCGGGTTCACCGGTTTCAATCCACGCCCTCGTACGGAGGGCGACATCCGAGGCGGTGGGCGACGTGCGCCGCTATGTCGTTTCAATCCACGCCCTCGTACGGAGGGCGACGCCGTTAGCAACATAGATGATTGCCGGGTCATTGGTTTCAATCCACGCCCTCGTACGGAGGGCGACAAAGTCTACTCCCAGCAGAGGGGTTGCGCCATATGGTTTCAATCCACGCCCTCGTACGGAGGGCGACCAAGAGGAACATCCTCGACCCGCATTTCGCCGGGTTTCAATCCACGCCCTCGTACGGAGGGCGACTCATCTGCGGAATTAAAAACGCTTTGGCAGATGGGTTTCAATCCACGCCCTCGTACGGAGGGCGACCACATCCTTCCATTAACAAAATGTAATACATAATGTTTCAATCCACGCCCTCGTACGGAGGGCGACCATTTTCCGGATTTCTTCCCAAATAAAAATTCTAGTTTCAATCCACGCCCTCGTACGGAGGGCGACTTCCAATCCAACCTTAATGTTAGTGGCAAATGTTGGTTTCAATCCACGCCCTCGTACGGAGGGCGACCCAATGCTTTCTGGAGTAATCGGGTCGCTACCGCCGTTTCAATCCACGCCCTCGTACGGAGGGCGACTTTAGCTTCGTTTACTTCATCAAAACGGAATTTTGGTTTCAATCCACGCCCTCGTACGGAGGGCGACCTAGAAAACAAGTTATAGGAAACAGATATTATTTGTTTCAATCCACGCCCTCGTACGGAGGGCGACGCAGCGGCCATTATTCGGAAGTATGGTTATTTATCGTTTCAATCCACGCCCTCGTGTTTATGGCAAAATAGAAATAGAGCAAATGGCAAGATAGAAGTCTAGCAGAAAAATGGAAAAATCCATTGCCAGCACCCTCAAAAAAGATTACCCTTCTAATTAGCCATCACACAAATTAGGGGGGTAAAGAAAGGATGTTGACAATGGACGAAATCAATCATATCAAATATTTGCGTGATAGGAAAGGCCAATCTTTAAGGGAAATCGCAAGAGAGACCGGACATGCTTTCGAAACCGTAAAAAAATATGCCGAAAAACAAGATTTCAACATCGCTCGCCGCAAGCAAAGGCGAAAAAGTAAGCTCGATCCCTACAAGGCAATAATTGATGAATGGCTAACCAATGATTTAAAAGAAAGACCAAAGCAAAGACATACCGCCAAACGAGTATATGACCGCTTGCAAGAGATGTATGGCATAGGATTCAAGGTCTCTGAGCGTACAGTGAGATACTATGTATCGGCTAAGAAAAAAGAGTTATATACCAATAATGATTGCTCTATTCCTCTTGAACATTCTCCTGGGAAAGCCCAGGCGGATTTCGGGGAGGCTGATTTCATTGAAAACGGTGAAAGATTTACCGGGTTGTATCTAACACTCTCTTTCCCCTACAGCAACGCCGGGTTTACGCAGGTTTTCAAAGGCCAAAACCTGGAATGTCTCGAAACCGGGTTAAAGAACATCTTTGAATATATAGGTAAAATACCGGGAGGTATTTTGTTTGATAACCCGCCAACCATCGTAAAAAAGGTCTTAGAATACGGCAAACGAGAAATAACAGAAAACTTTAAACGATTCGCCCTGCATTATGGCTTTAAAACGAACTTTTGCAATCCAGCGCGCGCTCAAGAAAAAGGGCATGTGGAGAACAAAGTCGGTTACAGCCGCCGGAACTTTTTTGTGCCAGTTCCCGAGTTCAAAGATCTTGAGGAGTTTAATAAAGACCTCCTCGAAAAGGCTGTCCAGGACATGCAGCGGAAGCATTACAAAAAAGGAAAATTGATTGCCGATCTGTTTGCCGAAGATCTAGCGGTGATGCATAATTTACCGGAAACTCCGTTTGAAATCGGCCGGTACGAAAAAGTCAAAGCTGATAAATATGCCAAGGTTAGATTTGACAACAAACAGTATTCAACATCGCCCATCTTTGCCGGCAAACAATTATGGATAAGAGCCACCGCCCAGGAAATTATCGTCATGGATGAAGATTGGCACGAAGTCATCAGACATCAGCGCTTATACGGCAAAAAACAAGAAGCAATGAACTGGGTCCCCTATCTACAGCTGATGGCAAAACGACCTACAGCCTTAAAATACACGGCTTTCTTTCATCAGTTACCGGAGATTCTCCAAGAATACTTTGCGCAATGCCATTACCCGCAGAAGAAGGCCTCTTTAAACATCCTGCGCAAAATGGTGGAAGAAACAGATCTGGAAACAGCAACTTCCGCCTTTGAACAGGCATTAGACCAAGGAGTATCCGACCCGGACAGTATCTGGCTTACCTTTTACCGGATGAACAATCCCACAATTGAACTGCCTGAGCTAACGCTAAAAGAGAGTACGCCTCAACTTCCGGCCTTTACGACCGATACCGCGCTTTATGATCTACTCTTAATGAAAGGAGCGGTATCATGCAAGAAATAATTGCCAAGTATTGTCGAGAGCTCCGCTTAGGTCAAGGGTTTGTGGAAAATTACCCAACCATCGAAGCCGATACTCATGAGCAGTTTTTATTAAAACTGCTCCAAATGGAGGTTGAACGTAGAGCTATACATAGGAAAAATCGATTACTAAAACAAGCTGGTTTCCCGGTAATTAAGACCTTTGCCGGGTACTCCTTTGCTGAGATTCAAATTCCGAATAGCTTGGAGATGGAATCACTTAAAACCGGGGCTTTTATTGGAAACAGAGAAAACTTAATTCTTTATGGACCACCCGGCACCGGCAAGACCCATTTAGCTACTGCTATTGGCATAGAGGCTTGTAATAGCGGAAAAAGGGTCAAGTTTTTCCGCACAGCCACATTGGTTAACCTGTTACTGGAAGCTAAAGCTGCCGGCAATATCAAAAAGGTTTTTCGGCAATTAGAGAAAACAGACCTTTTAATCTGTGACGAATGGGGCTATATCCCTTTCGAAAAATTAGGAGCCCAATTACTTTTCCAAGTAATCTCCGAATGTTATGAGCAAAGGAGCGTGATTATCACCACCAACATCGAATTCAGCAAATGGAATGGGATCTTCTATGATGAAAAACTAACCACTGCTTTAATCGATCGACTTGTCCACCATAGCCATTTGCTGGTTTTTACGGGTACCAGTTACCGGCTGAAACACTCTACCATTAATTGCTAATTATGGAAATGAGGGTGCTAGAAAAATTAGTTGCCGAATGCTAGATTTTCTACTTGCCAAATACACCCTCGTACGGAGGGCGACATTTGTAAGACTACAAAAGAAACTTCAACAATTAGTTTCAATCCACGCCCTCGTACGGAGGGCGATCAGGTTGGGCCATAAGCCCATTGATTGCCTTCTGGTTTCAATCCACGCCCTCGTACGGAGGGCGACGAGTTCGGAGGGCTGGAGTTTTCCGAAAATCCCTGGTTTCAATCCACGCCCTCGTACGGAGGGCGACCCAAAATGGGAAAATGGTGTCCAAATTACATCCATTGTTTCAATCCACGCCCTCGTACGGAGGGCGACAAGGGTCAGGCCGAGAAAGCGTGGGCTAAACTCGTTTCAATCCACGCCCTCGTACGGAGGGCGACTCTTGCCGATGTATTCTCTTTCCTCATTGTTTATGTTTCAATCCACGCCCTCGTACGGAGGGCGACGTTACCCGGAGAGTTTCTCTGCGGCGATCCGTCATGTTTCAATCCACGCCCTCGTACGGAGGGCGACGTGATTGTGTAATCTGCAAGCGTTGCAAGCAAGTAGTTTCAATCCACGCCCTCGTACGGAGGGCGACGGTTGGCATTACTCAGGTCAGCACGGTTGCCGCCCGTTTCAATCCACGCCCTCGTACGGAGGGCGACGGCCTGCCGGGTCCGGGACTACCGGCGGCGGAAAAAAGTTTCAATCCACGCCCTCGTACGGAGGGCGACCGATCTGCCCGGCACATCATCGGTTTAAAAGCGCTGTTTCAATCCACGCCCTCGTACGGAGGGCGACCGATCTGCCCGGCACATCATCGGTTTAAAAGCGCTGTTTCAATCCACGCCCTCGTACGGAGGGCGACCAAATGGTGCAATTTACGATGAGTTTGGCAAGGCGTTTCAATCCACGCCCTCGTACGGAGGGCGACATTATTCCCGGATGGCAGACGAGTTCTGTTTCAAGTTTCAATCCACGCCCTCGTACGGAGGGCGACGCCGACAAAGTGTCCGAAGGATAACGGAAGTATGGTTTCAATCCACGCCCTCGTACGGAGGGCGACGCGACTGATACAACAAAAGCGGATTAACGAGTTGCGTTTCAATCCACGCCCTCGTACGGAGGGCGACAGGAGCAGAGCGATGAGCTTGCCTACGGTGCACTGTTTCAATCCACGCCCTCGTACGGAGGGCGACAGGACAAATTGATATAGCAGTAAATACTCAAGCAGTTTCAATCCACGCCCTCGTACGGAGGGCGACGGATATTCACCCACGCCCACCAATGAAAACGCAGGTTTCAATCCACGCCCTCGTACGGAGGGCGACACATCAGCTATGAAGCGTTAAGACTTGCGAGGACAGTTTCAATCCACGCCCTCGTACGGAGGGCGACGCGACATCGAGGTCCAGCGCGAGCGGTTCGTCAAGGTTTCAATCCACGCCCTCGTACGGAGGGCGACACATGGCCATTACGTATCGTCGCTACTTTGATGAGTTTCAATCCACGCCCTCGTACGGAGGGCGACTCCTTTAAAAATGGTATATTTTTACAAATTAATGTTTCAATCCACGCCCTCGTACGGAGGGCGACCCCCACGCGGAAGGATACGAACAACAATAAATTGTTTCAATCCACGCCCTCGTACGGAGGGCGACCAGCGTGGCATGGGAGCGGCGGTTGGACATGTCGTTTCAATCCACGCCCTCGTACGGAGGGCGACGCGGATTGACCCGGTCCTGGTCCAACACGCTATTGTTTCAATCCACGCCCTCGTACGGAGGGCGACGTGCCCACCGGACGCCGGATGTAACAAAAGCACTTGTTTCAATCCACGCCCTCGTACGGAGGGCGACTTCAAGCTGCTTGTACTGGTTTTTTACTTTTTCCGTTTCAATCCACGCCCTCGTACGGAGGGCGACCGGGTTTAATGATTAAGCCACCTAAGAGTTCATTGTTTCAATCCACGCCCTCGTACGGAGGGCGACCCCAGACTGCACCAAGTGCATCTGCTCCAGGTGCGTTTCAATCCACGCCCTCGTACGGAGGGCGACGTGAATCCGCTGCTCGTCTTTTTCGTTGGTAATGTTTCAATCCACGCCCTCGTACGGAGGGCGACGTTTTCGGATTTCTCTGATAGTATCAATCCCGCGGGTTTCAATCCACGCCCTCGTACGGAGGGCGACAACCATCTCCTTTTAGTCTTACTCCCATCAGGAAGTTTCAATCCACGCCCTCGTACGGAGGGCGACCTACAGCCACCTGGGGGCTGACTTTTTGGGAGCAAGTTTCAATCCACGCCCTCGTACGGAGGGCGACTTGACCAAATTTGGGCAGAGGCGGTGGAAATCTGGTTTCAATCCACGCCCTCGTACGGAGGGCGACAGTTTTTGCAGTTTCACCGGAGGATTTTCAAAAAGTTTCAATCCACGCCCTCGTACGGAGGGCGACTGTACCAAATGACCGGGCAGGGCAAATTAGTTTGTGTTTCAATCCACGCCCTCGTACGGAGGGCGACTTCAGCCCATGCCCGCCGGAAGCCGGGTGCAACAGTTTCAATCCACGCCCTCGTACGGAGGGCGACGGCAATACGCTCAAAGCTAGACGCCATAAGGGTTTGTTTCAATCCACGCCCTCGTACGGAGGGCGACGTCAGTTCGCTGATCTCCATGATCCAATATCCCTGTTTCAATCCACGCCCTCGTACGGAGGGCGACGTGAGCGGTTAGGGAAGACGTTGACCGGCTACCGGTTTCAATCCACGCCCTCGTACGGAGGGCGACGAGTGGTGTCGACCTAAGCAATGCCGACTTGAGTGTTTCAATCCACGCCCTCGTACGGAGGGCGACGACCAATTCCGCCGGCTCAACTTTGGTCCGGTGGGTTTCAATCCACGCCCTCGTACGGAGGGCGACTTTGCTGACGCCCAGCTTTTCAAACTCCGGAATCTGTTTCAATCCACGCCCTCGTACGGAGGGCGACGCTTTTATAGCCGTCCCAATAAGCGAGTTCATCAAAGTTTCAATCCACGCCCTCGTACGGAGGGCGACGAAATAACATTTCCGCATAAATCGCATTGATAATACCGGTTTCAATCCACGCCCTCGTACGGAGGGCGACGTATGGCGTATCATCCGCGTTGAGATAATCGATCAGTTTCAATCCACGCCCTCGTACGGAGGGCGACGTGACGTAACCGCAGCTAACGCCGCGGTACTCACGTTTCAATCCACGCCCTCGTACGGAGGGCGACTCGCCGGTTCCATAACCTTCCGGGACCCAGTCGGGTTTCAATCCACGCCCTCGTACGGAGGGCGACCCAATCCCTTTGTTGCCGGCTCGGTTGTAGGCAAGTTTCAATCCACGCCCTCGTACGGAGGGCGACCCGTTTTGGGTGACAATGATTTTAGATCCGGGAGGTTTCAATCCACGCCCTCGTACGGAGGGCGACGGGACTGCCTGGCCACGGCCATCGTCCGACTCCATGTTTCAATCCACGCCCTCGTACGGAGGGCGACCTCCTTTTTTTGTATTCAACAGCCTTGTCTCGTGTTTCAATCCACGCCCTCGTACGGAGGGCGACGTAAAAATCAAATACGACGGCTCTATCACGATCGCCGTTTCAATCCACGCCCTCGTACGGAGGGCGACCACCAACCAAACGCGTTCCTTTTACCTTTAGTCTGTTTCAATCCACGCCCTCGTACGGAGGGCGACGCTTTTTCCACCGGCGCGGCGGCCAACTGAGCAAGTTTCAATCCACGCCCTCGTACGGAGGGCGACTCGATTTTCCGCAAAGTCTCCTTGTCGCTTTTCGGTTTCAATCCACGCCCTCGTACGGAGGGCGACATGTCGCCAGACCTCAAATACGCCTGGGCTTTTGTTTCAATCCACGCCCTCGTACGGAGGGCGACATTTGCCACGGCTTCCTTAATTACCGCCTCTTCTAAAGTTTCAATCCACGCCCTCGTACGGAGGGCGACGTTGCTGTCGCTGGCCAGTGGCTCAAACTTTGAAGTTTCAATCCACGCCCTCGTACGGAGGGCGACATCCGTACTTCGCGATCGGTTATCTCCTGGTCAGTTTCAATCCACGCCCTCGTACGGAGGGCGACACCAGCATACCCGGTTCGATGCCGCGGCAATAGCGTTTCAATCCACGCCCTCGTACGGAGGGCGACCAATTCGTTTGTCAAAATACCTGTACACTGGTCCGGTTTCAATCCACGCCCTCGTACGGAGGGCGACGACCGCTCCGAGTGGGTTGACTTCCGGGCCTGGGAGTTTCAATCCACGCCCTCGTACGGAGGGCGACACCCGACGCCGCTCTGTTGCTCTTGGTCAAATCGTTTCAATCCACGCCCTCGTACGGAGGGCGACGCTAGCCGGGATACGCAAGGCAGAGGTCGAGGCGGGTTTCAATCCACGCCCTCGTACGGAGGGCGACGCAGCGTTAGGATGGTGATGGCTCCGGAGGACTGTTTCAATCCACGCCCTCGTACGGAGGGCGACGTGCAAGGCTAATTTTTTTCTTGTGCTCATCTGTGTTTCAATCCACGCCCTCGTACGGAGGGCGACCCCCTCATACTTTTTGTATTGCACGGCGTCTATGTTTCAATCCACGCCCTCGTACGGAGGGCGACACGAGTGGCCTACGACTTTGTCATAGAGGTCACGGTTTCAATCCACGCCCTCGTACGGAGGGCGACATATTTATCTAAGTGGTACTCGCAATACCACTCAGTTTCAATCCACGCCCTCGTACGGAGGGCGACTAGGTATGGCGGTGAATGGGTTACTGATACAGTTGTTTCAATCCACGCCCTCGTACGGAGGGCGACTTCATCTAATCACCAACTTCTGCATAATATAAAAGTTTCAATCCACGCCCTCGTACGGAGGGCGACCACATCCACCGTTGCCCGGTAGACCTCCTCGGACGTTTCAATCCACGCCCTCGTACGGAGGGCGACGCCTGTTGTTCACGTTCTTTTGGTGCGTTACAAATCGTTTCAATCCACGCCCTCGTACGGAGGGCGACGTCATTTTGATCAATTCTCCTTTCCACCAATTCTGTTTCAATCCACGCCCTCGTACGGAGGGCGACAGGCGCGCAAGGCCGAGATTCGTGGCCTGCTGGAGTTTCAATCCACGCCCTCGTACGGAGGGCGACTGACTCAGAACGTAGAGTTTCCCGAAATTGGAAAGTTTCAATCCACGCCCTCGTACGGAGGGCGACTTTAACGGTTTTTGGTACCCGCCTGGCCAACTCAGTTTCAATCCACGCCCTCGTACGGAGGGCGACATGCCATCGCTCGCAACGCGGCCAAGCTGAGGGCGTTTCAATCCACGCCCTCGTACGGAGGGCGACCGCTGTAGGGCAGCACGACCGCACCGCTCTCCGCGTTTCAATCCACGCCCTCGTACGGAGGGCGACTGATTACGTTTGGGTTAAGCAGAGCATCTTTGAGTTTCAATCCACGCCCTCGTACGGAGGGCGACACACTCGCCGGCGACATCCATGCGGAGATCGACGAGTTTCAATCCACGCCCTCGTACGGAGGGCGACGAGACCGCATGGAGCTTCTGCGGCGCACGACGTTCGTTTCAATCCACGCCCTCGTACGGAGGGCGACGGCTGCGATACTGGAGGCAGAATCATGACTGAAAGTTTCAATCCACGCCCTCGTACGGAGGGCGACGGGATGATTTCCCCGAAATCCGCGCTGCTCTCCAGTTTCAATCCACGCCCTCGTACGGAGGGCGACGCGGGGCGGCTTATACAAGTACAAAATCTTCCAAGTTTCAATCCACGCCCTCGTACGGAGGGCGACCGCTTTCGACCTGGTCCGTATACACAAATTCAGCGTTTCAATCCACGCCCTCGTACGGAGGGCGACGAGCTAACGAGGGGAGTGGAATCATGGCTCTATTGTTTCAATCCACGCCCTCGTACGGAGGGCGACAAGATGACCGCGATCACTTTTACTGTCGGGCTTTTGGTTTCAATCCACGCCCTCGTACGGAGGGCGACGGGTCTCCGCTTGTCGAAGGTGTTGGGAAACGAGTTTCAATCCACGCCCTCGTACGGAGGGCGACGGCGCTTTTGTTTGCCCTTGCACCATCCTGTCATGTTTCAATCCACGCCCTCGTACGGAGGGCGACGCCGCTATAAATAACAAATAGGTTTAAAAGCGCTGTTTCAATCCACGCCCTCGTACGGAGGGCGACACGCAGATTTCCCGCACCTGCCACCCCTCCGACTGTTTCAATCCACGCCCTCGTACGGAGGGCGACAACATCGTCGACTTACCGTTACCGCGAGCCACCTGTTTCAATCCACGCCCTCGTACGGAGGGCGACCCGGACCTGGTTCGAGTGGCTGCAGCGGCATTGCGTTTCAATCCACGCCCTCGTACGGAGGGCGACGCAAAGCTCATGAGTATTTCCCCTCCTTCCGTTTGTTTCAATCCACGCCCTCGTACGGAGGGCGACATCTAAGTCGTGCCAACCTGAGTAATGCCGATCTGTTTCAATCCACGCCCTCGTACGGAGGGCGACCAAAGGTTCGTTTGGAAAAGCTTTAACAATCCCAGTTTCAATCCACGCCCTCGTACGGAGGGCGACGTTTGGTCTAAAAGGTCAGTATTACATGGACAGAGTTTCAATCCACGCCCTCGTACGGAGGGCGACGCGTTATGGTTATGAGGTGTATTTCTGGCTGGGTGTTTCAATCCACGCCCTCGTACGGAGGGCGACGGTTATTTGCTGATTGTAAAACCATAATATCATTGTTTCAATCCACGCCCTCGTACGGAGGGCGACGAGGATAATGCTCTCTTCGGTTTTGAGTATGACATGTTTCAATCCACGCCCTCGTACGGAGGGCGACAAGAAAGGCGGCGACCAAAATGCCAGATATTCAAGTTTCAATCCACGCCCTCGTACGGAGGGCGACAAGTTTGGGACATTCCAAATGTCTTCTATCTCAAGTTTCAATCCACGCCCTCGTACGGAGGGCGACATCACAATGCTAAAGGATGACAATGCCAGGGGAGGTTTCAATCCACGCCCTCGTACGGAGGGCGACGCCCTAGCTGGAGAGCTAATCTGTTTCGCACCCAGGTTTCAATCCACGCCCTCGTACGGAGGGCGACAACTCATGCGGGACTAAAGCCTTAAGTTTAGCTATGTTTCAATCCACGCCCTCGTACGGAGGGCGACTCGGGGCGGGGATCAACAACACCATTACTGCATTGTTTCAATCCACGCCCTCGTACGGAGGGCGACGAAACGGCGCCATTACCCCCATGCGGACCGTGCCGTTTCAATCCATGCCCTCGTACGGAGGGCGACGTTTTAGGGGTGGGGCTTATCTTTATTAAGCAGGGTTTCAATCCACGCCCTCGTACGGAGGGCGACTTCCTATTTTAGTGGATATTCCTGGTCGGATCATATGTTTCAATCCACGCCCTCGTACGGAGGGCGACAAAAAAACGGCTTTACACCGCTATAAATAACAAAGTTTCAATCCACGCCCTCGTACGGAGGGCGACATCTTAAACTGTTTAACGACCGCGCGCTATTTCCGGTTTCAATCCACGCCCTCGTACGGAGGGCGACAAGCTTCAGATTAAACACCTTGCTTTCACCAGGCGGTTTCAATCCACGCCCTCGTACGGAGGGCGACAAAAATCAAATACGATGGATCCATCACGATCGCCGTTTCAATCCACGCCCTCGTACGGAGGGCGACAACCATAGCGCATCACAAAACGTATCTAACGCCCGAGTTTCAATCCACGCCCTCGTACGGAGGGCGACTACCTTTGGCGTACCGGCGAACCGCTTAACATGCGTTTCAATCCACGCCCTCGTACGGAGGGCGACCCGGCCAGTTGGAACTCCTAAAACAACAACTCCAAGTTTCAATCCACGCCCTCGTACGGAGGGCGACGTCCATGCAATTAAACACCATCTTCCCATTATTTCTGTTTCAATCCACGCCCTCGTACGGAGGGCGACAAGGGCTGACGGTAAACGCGGACTGATGCTGCAGGTTTCAATCCACGCCCTCGTACGGAGGGCGACTTGAGACTCCATGATTGGGGTGTCGCGTCCGTTCAGGTTTCAATCCACGCCCTCGTACGGAGGGCGACCTGCGCTTTTGGTATGTTGTATCTTTTGTAGTTCTGGTTTCAATCTACGCCCTCGTACGGAGGGCGACTCTCAAGGGCGAGTTTTTGGACTTCCTCAACAGTGTTTCAATCCACGCCCTCGTACGGAGGGCGACGCTTTTGCCTGGGCTAGCTCTTCCTGTTTCGTGCGTTTCAATCCACGCCCTCGTACGGAGGGCGACACCATCTGCTTCTCATACAATTCTTTCAATTCGCGGTTTCAATCCACGCCCTCGTACGGAGGGCGACGTATTTCCCGGTCCGGACGGCCAGAGTGATGCTTTGTTTCAATCCACGCCCTCGTACGGAGGGCGACCTGTCTGATAGTCTAGTTCTACCGCGCCATAAGGGTTTCAATCCACGCCCTCGTACGGAGGGCGACACGGCCTGCCCGTGATGGTGGAGCGGGCAACGGAGTTTCAATCCACGCCCTCGTACGGAGGGCGACGTGGTAGTGTAGTTTATGATGGTGACACAATCACAGTTTCAATCCACGCCCTCGTACGGAGGGCGACATTTTTACCGGGATCATACTTTGGATATTTTATAGTTTCAATCCACGCCCTCGTACGGAGGGCGACAAATTGATATAAGTACCCGGAAGAATCTTGTTTTGTTTCAATCCACGCCCTCGTACGGAGGGCGACGACTACAACGACATGGACCAGGTCTACGACGCCGGTTTCAATCCACGCCCTCGTACGGAGGGCGACCGTATCCGTGTAATTTCTGATAGATTCAAAGAGTTTCAATCCACGCCCTCGTACGGAGGGCGACAAATTCCCCAACCACCATATCAACGGCAATATTGTTTCAATCCACGCCCTCGTACGGAGGGCGACGTAATGTTTGATGGCCTGGACCTATAATAAAGGGGGTTTCAATCCACGCCCTCGTACGGAGGGCGACACCTGAACCTTGTCCCCACTGCGGACGGCTGTTGTTTCAATCCACGCCCTCGTACGGAGGGCGAGTTTCGGATCCGGTCCATCATCTTTAGGTACAGGTTTCAATCCACGCCCTCGTACGGAGGGCGACCAATGGCTCCCGCCCCGGCCAGCTGCAGGTTGCTGTTTCAATCCACGCCCTCGTACGGAGGGCGACGCGGCGGTACTTGGAAGGCTACAGCCGTGAAGTCGTTTCAATCCACGCCCTCGTACGGAGGGCGACAAAGCTTCTCTAACTCTACCGACCGGTACAAAGGTTTCAATCCACGCCCTCGTACGGAGGGCGACCAGCTGGTCGATCAAATCCTGCCTGATTTGCTCTGTTTCAATCCACGCCCTCGTACGGAGGGCGACGGGGAATTATCAACGTGGACACATAATTATATTAGTTTCAATCCACGCCCTCGTACGGAGGGCGACGTAGAATACCCAAAACAAGGAATCACAATGGTTTAGAAGGCATATTCCGCGAACCGGGAAAATTTGCATCCGAAACATAACTTATGTTCATAAAAACACAAGCTAAACACCTTATTTTTTCTACACTAATTAAGCTAAAAACCATGTTTGCTTCCACCTCGCGCTAAACTGTTAAAACTCCTTCCGGATCGTAAGATGCTTTTGCCCCAACATGTTCAACTCTTCTTTTCCAGTTCTTACCTAAAAAGTAATAACGGAGACTGTCAGTTTCTTTGTCAATAATTCTCTCCAATTCTTTTCTTAACTGCGCAAATTGGACTGGATCCACCAGACATTCAAAAACAGAATACTGCACGCGTTGTCCGTAATTCTGGCATTGTTTGGCTACTAAGCGTAATCTTTTTTTCCCGGCCTGAGTCTCTGTATTAACGTCATATGTTATTAAAACCATCATGAAAAACCAACCTCATTTCATCAGAAATGGCGGGTAAGCGTCTAAATCCCCCCGCAAGTACCGTGCCAGCAATAATGCTTGGGCATAAGGAATTAAACCAATAGCTATTTTTTCCCCTAAGAAGGGATGCATGACCTCTTCCTGTTTCCTTTTTTGCCATGCAGTAATAATCTCTTTTCGCAGATCTTCTTTCATAATTACACCACCCGATTCTTTAGTAACAAACTTTTTGCTATCAATTTGGCGGTTATTAATTAGTGACAATGTAAGCCGGTCCACTAAATATGGACGTAATTCTTCCATTAGATCCAGGGCTAAACTAGGCCGCCCCGGACGTTCACGATGAAGAAAACCAACCTGTGGGTCAAGACCGACAGTTTCCAGGGCTGCCGTACAATCATGAGCTAAAAGTGTATAAAGAAATGACAACACAGCATTCACCGGGTCAAGGGGCGGCCTCCGGCTCCTGCCTGTAAACTGAAAAATATCCTTGGACTCTAAAATCAGGTTGTCAAACACTCCATAATAGGATCTTGCTCCTTCTCCTTCAAGTCCTCGCAATGTTTCCATATTTCGGCATTGAATAACTTTTTGCTGCTGTAAGGAAAGAAATTTAACCCCATTTAGGACAGCCTGCCCGTCTCCTTTTCCTTCATGGTCACGAAGAAAACGCTGTAATACACATTTACTATTATGAATTTTTCCAAAAACGAAGCTTTTAGCCAGTTGCAAAGATTCGTCCAAGTCATCCGCCAAACGATATTGTCGGCGCCGAAGCAAAACATTTCCTGATGTTCGCCCGCTCACCCTGGCCAAAAACATCCCGCTTTCCGAAAGAAAAGAAAGGGCTACCCCCCTTTCCGCACAGAGATGCATTAGTGCGGGGCTGGCGCCGGTGTATCCAAAGCAAACAATGCCCTCCAAATTATGAATGGGAATTCGAAATTTAACCTCATCATCCACCAGGACTAGGGCGTTTTCACCTTCCTTTGCCAAATAGGCTTCAGGTGATGTAACATACAAGACATTTAACAGCTTACGCAAAAACCACCTCTCTCCTCTCATTCAGGGTCACGCAAAGCGCGAGTCAAGTAATGGCTTACAGAACGCTTGGAACTTAAATGAGGCAAACAAATTTCTATTAAAGAGCACCTTTTACATGATGTTGTGTAATTGGGAGGGGGTGTATATCCCCGGCGAAAGAAATCGTGCATCTCTTGCGCCAATTGTATTACGCGTTCTCTAAGCGATTCATTGAACTCAACTCGTTGCCGCCGCCGTATACGACCGTAAAACAGGTCCCCACCTGGTATTGTTATGTTAAACATTTCTTCAAGGCAAAATCCCTGGGCGCAAAGTTGTACTTCGTCCCAATCATCCGGTTTAGGTTGTCCAAATTTATATTCGACAGGGTGCGGCCGCCATTTTCCCGATCGACCTTTTATGGTAATACCATTTTCATCATGATAAAACTCAACTACATCAGCTACCCCATATAGTCCTAATCTATAAGAAACAATGGGGAGAGAACGGCAAATAAGCATCTGCCCCCGTGCTTCAGTAAAAAAAGGGTCGTCCGCACGCTCATGTAATTCTCTACCCCCAAAAGTGAGCAGATTTTCCTGCCATTGTTGCTCAATGTGGATCAGCGCCCACTGGCGGCGGCAAAAAGCGAAGTGTTGAATACCGGAGAGCATGAGCAATTCATCATCAGAATAGGTAGACATGGTTTTTAGCGCCCTTCAATAATTTCCGGCTCCAATCCATCTAAATGTTGTAATTCAATATTGTAATCGGAAATGTCTTTCGGTTCAGTTACTCCTTCTTTTAAGGACACTTTTAATGAACGATGTACCTTGGCCGAGGAATACTGCCCGTTTTTACAGTTATGTTTCCACCAATAGACCCTGTAAACTTCCATGCTCCCTTCGGGCCTTGCTGAAGACGAATCATTTTCAAATAAGTTAATTATAGCTTTTTTGATCGCTTCCGCATCTTCGTTGGTAAAACCGGTTTTTTCGGCCAATTGCGGGTTCATACTACCGTAAAAAACGTATACCCCATGGTCAACCCGGTGCTTCATTCCCATTGTGTCAGACGCCCTTTTCGTTCCGTCACCTTCTCCGCTGACGCTTTTGGTAATCTGAATACTGGAGACGCTTACGGGGCAAACGCTGAAAGCCGGATGAATCGAGACCGGACCACGGATACCAATAGAAACTCCTTTTTCCTCGTCTTTTCCGCTACTATAGGCAAAAACTTGGCCGAAAGCCCTGACATCTATCCATTTTTTACATGCTTCCTCCCGGTATTTTGTTTCGTCTTTCATGTCTATGCCTTTAAGCTCGCCTTCTGCCCGGGCGCGGAGGCTTCTGTAATCGTCAATCCTGTAATCGTCTGACTGGACGAAAACAGGATACCCTGCATCCAGTAAACGGTTCCTTATTTTCCTTTTGATACATACATCCGAGATCTCCCCCAAGCCGTCATAGGTGATACGGGGCCGGTTTCCGCTTAAAGGATCACCATTTGGATTGGCATTTTTTACAGTCACAATCACCGCAAAATCAATTTTGTTTTTCAAAGTCTCCAATGTGAATCCCCCTTTTATTCTTTTTTTAAATTTTTATAGTTTTGATATATGAATATGTAGTTATGTTATTAAGAAGATTATTAAGCCTTTTCGCTATCACCCTCCTTACGCCAAAGGGCTTCACGCTGGCAATGATATCCGAGTAAAAATTCCCCGCTTAGCTTCCTGTCGTTGGTAAAATCATCCGGATCAAACATATTCATTACCTCGGTAATTAACCGCAGGTGTTTTGTAGCTTTATTGCCCAGCCTAGCTTTATAAGGAACTAAAGCCAATTCAATCGTCCGCCATGTTGAATAAGGATGCTCTGCAAAACGTTGCATCAAGCGGGCGGCATTTGTCTGGCGGTTTTCACCGGCTGTTCTTAAAGCCCATTCTTCCAGGTTGTCAGCGATTGCTAGTAAACGTCCATAAAGATAATCCCGGGTTTTTCTATTCTCATCTAAAGCCATCTCATATTCCTCCTCTTCATAATATTTTTTATAAAGAGCACAAGCGATACTAAGAGTTTTGTTCCATTCCCAATCTTCTTTTCCCATCCGGTTGCAGGCTCGCCGGACGGCTGATTCAACCAGATCTTTCGGTAATTTTCTCCCGTCGATAATACAGGGAAGAATTCGTTCTACTGTTGCTTTTCGAAGATTATCGTCGACCTTGTTGCCGTAAGCTGCTTCGGCAATATCATTTGGGGCGGGTGCGCCAATAAATCTAATTCGCTTCCTTTCTTTTTTCTTTCCACCATCTACTTCAACAAAGCGATAATCATGAATCCAGGAACAAGTGTTATGCCATCTCTCGAGCCGTTCCAAAAACTCCGAGCCGGTTAATTCCCGGTAAAAGGTGATAGACATACGGCCTGGATTTACCGAATCCAAACCTATAACCACAATACCGGTTGTGGGGCCAAGTTTTGTGCTATAGCCGGCAATCTTCTTATTGAGCTTAAGTGCAAATTCCTGGGCGGTTGAAATAGAAGATTCGGAGTCGCTTGCCAGCAAATCAAGCCCTAGCATGGAAAAGGTATCCTCTAGAGGGGCGGGGATTTCCTCGCCTGTAACTGCCCAGGCCACTATAGCCTGACTCCCTCTCCTGTATCCTTGTTTCCCAATCAGCCACCGGAGCGCGTTATGTGCTTTCTGGGTTATTGTAAAGCCAACACCACAAGCCTGACCCGCTGTGCTAAAACGGCCCCGGAAGGTAAAACCACTGGTATCGTTGGCCGAGATTAATTTGGCCTTGTCACCGTCATGTCTCAATTTGGCTGGGTGCTGGTCGGCAGCTGGAAGCTCATCGCCGGTAACGTAACAAAAAGTCTTCTCCTGTTTTGTTGATGAATAGTACTTAATCCAACTTGTAAAGAGTTCCATGTCAGTCCAGACAGCGGCCTGCGGATCACCCGGGATTTCGACAGCCCAGCGGACAAAGGCATCTCCCTGTTTTGCGTTTCCTAAAACCTTAAAAATCTCCGGTGCCTCCTTTCCGCTTTCTTTATCCCATTTGTCTATGAGTTTTCCGTCATTCCCGAGATGGAGGATTTGCTGCTGAACAAGGTCTTTTATTACACGTTCTTTTTCAACGTACTTCAAAACGGCTTTTATCTTAGGGTGAGTGAACGGCGAGGCACACCAGTCACTCAGAATTTCCCTGTATTTTCGAAAAGGTTCTTTTGGATCTTCAGCAAAGCCCTTTGTTACTTTCCCTCCAAAGTCAGCAAAATCACCGGCCACATATTGCAGTTTATCGCAAAGCGGGTGACTTTCAGGTCTTATTCCTGATCTACCGCCGGAAGCCTCTGTACACGGCACAATAGTCCGGGCATTCTCTTTAGCAACCACTTTTGCCCGTAGAAAATTACCTTCTTGATCAAGGACAATTTCGATATGTGCCTGTTGGGTAGTATGGCAGATCGGTATTAGTGGTATTGCTTTTTCATCCGCCTCGGCGCCGATCATAGATTGACAGTTTTCGTATGTTTCATAAAGTTTTTGTATCCAACTCATCCACCCACCCCCTTTCCGGAGCATCCATTCAGCAATCCTTCTTCCGCCAGTCCTAATGTTTCAATTCGATTTGCCGTCATTTTCCTGACAAATTTACGAAATTGACAATCTTCCGGGCGGGGAAATTCCACCACACCGTTAACCATTTTTGGCCGCCAAAAGCGGGCGTAAAGTTCATTTTTCCCGCTTTCGTCGGGATAGTCAAAGCCGTGAAACATCAAGTCAAAAGCCAGTTCGCCATAGTTGTCATAAAACCCCTCGCCCTCACCGAACTTGCAGGGTTCCACATAACCCTGGCATTCCCGCGCCCCCAGGAAGATATCTCTTCTTCCCCCCCGCTCAATCATACGTTTGGCGACAAAATAGTGCTTGTTTTCATTCCGGTCTTGGGCAAGATCCTCCCGGTTTAAATTCCATTCAAAATGTGCTTGGACCTGATACTCCACATCCACCAGGTAGGTATAGATCGACAAGAAATGGCCTCCGCTATAGTTAATCGGTTTCGCACTTCGCGTTTGGGTTCTAATCGGTTTCATTATTCTGACCTTGTCGATATACCAAACAATTGTCGGTTTCCAGTAAACCGACTCCAAAATTCCTTTTAAAGCCTGGTAGGTTGGGATTTGATAAGAGCATTTTTCTCCCCCAATCTTGGTTAGAGGATCGGTAAATAGGGCATACTTGCCGTAGACCTTAAATTCCACTCTGTTTTCCATAATACACCTCCCTAAACGGTTAAAATATCCATCTCCCCGGCCGGTTCTGTACTTAGGCCGTATTCAACGGTGTAGTACCGCTTGTCCAGATAAAAAACTCCTGTTCCCTCCTGCACCTCGTGAATGGCTTTCTTTTGCAGCAATTCATCGAATAGATGGGAGAATATATTAACTGAATATCTTTGCGCTTTTTTTAATAATTGATATTGCTTTTCCAAGTTTTTGGCCGCACAAAGCTGGCTGATAATTTCTAGTCCCTCTTTATATGGGACAACAATACCGTGAGTGGGCGAATCTATCACCTGAAACTCTTTGGAGGCCGACATGAAGGATTGTCGCAGTAAAATTGAGGGTTGAGATTGATTTACTCTTTGGTAAGCAGCAACCGATAGCCTATTGGTAGAAAAAAGCTCAAATAAATCATCCTCTCTGCCAATTCCCGAATTTGCACCTACTTTATAGGACATCTCCTCCTTTCGTGCGTAAAAATAATAGTGATAGTAACGTTCCATGGCTTTGGGGCCTAAGATATCCCTGTCAAACTCCTCCGGAGCCGACAAAAAGTCATTAAGTACGCGTTCTGCTATATCCCGGCCAATCTTGATATCTTGCAGCTTTCCCAAATTTTCTTCTTTTGGATTGATAATAAAAACCCGTCCCGGCCGGGGCCTTAACCCGTTACGGTTACAACGGCCGGCAGCTTGGGCGATGGAGTCAAGCCCTGCCAGGTAACGAATGACACTGCCAAAATCAATGTCAACCCCGGCTTCAATAAGCTGGGTACTTACACAAATGACCGGTTTTTTATCTGACAAACATTTCTTAACGCTTTCTAAGACTTCCATACGGTGGGCCGGACACATATTAGTGCTGAGGTGATAGGCCTTCGCTTTGACATTGTTTTTCAACATTTGAAATAGATCGACTGCGGCTTTTTTCGTATTGACAATCACCAAAACGCTTCCGGTTTCATCCAATTCCTTTTTTGCTAAATCGGCCACCTCTTCAGCAGTCCAACCGCCGGGTTTACGCCGGTCGTAAACTTCAACCCGTTTCAACTCTCTAAATAACCTCTTTATATCCGGGGCCATTTGTTGATCAGAAGTGATTTGCAGAGCTCTGAAAATCGGTTCCACCTTGTCCAGCAAAGGCTGGGTCGCCGTACAAAGAACCACTGTTGAACCACAATTTTGTATCAAAAATCGAACAGCGATATTAAATAGATGGACACATTTAACAGGCAGAGTTTGTATCTCATCAAAGATAAGCACCGCCCTGGCCAACTGATGCATTCTCCGGGCGTTTCTCGTCCCGGCACCAAACAGGGCTTCTAAAAACTGAACCATAGTGGTGAAAACCACCGGGGCGTCCCAGTTTTCTGCCAACAACTTTTGGCGGCTGGTTTCTTTTTCCGGGGTCAAGTTTGAGTGGTGCTCCAAGACAATATTAGTGGCGTAGTTTTCGTCATCCGTTTTATCCTCAAGAATTTTCCTGACCGTATCGGCGTTTTGGTCAATAATTGAAGTGTACGGAAGGACATAGATAATTCTGTCCATGCCGTGTTCCCGGGCATGGTTCAAGGCAAAGCGCAGGCTGGAAAGGGTTTTTCCACCGCCTGTCGGGACTGTTAATTGATAAAGACCTTTTGGTTTTTTAGCATACCTCAGACATTCATCGGAGACCTCGCTGCGGATAAGATCAACATGATTCCTACAGGTAAATTTACTTAGATGTTGTTCTAGCTTTTCAATTAACAGATCCCAGTTTTGAGCAGCGCCCAAATTTCTCTCTTTGGCTTGCTTGGGGATTTCAAAATCCGCCGTATTTATCCTGTCTGCGTCGATGAGGCAACTAAAAAGATATCTGACTAGTAATCCTGTTTTGAACATAAAAGTCTCTTGGGAATCGTTCTTTTCTTTTAATGACTTGAGCGTTTGGTTTATTTGTCCAATGATGCGGTCATCAGCCAGAATTTCTTCTGCTTTTCGTTTCAGGGGTTCAACTAAATTCCCATAGGATTCTGTGGTTTTTGTTTTCTCATCAGATTTGCTCATTCTCCGGGAGAGATTATCGAACCCGTCCGGAGTCAAACAATCTATCAACCCTGAATGATGTGAGGCGATTACCAAGGATAAAATTTCTGCAGCCAAATTTCCCTTATCTTTCTTTGAAAGCGCGTTATATATAATCTGTGCACCGGCGCTTGAATGGTCAATTTTCCCTTTTTGTTCTTCCGCATCCACGTAATCATCTTCATCCGGATCAATCAGCCCGGTAGCCGACCGGATATACCGGTCAAATTCGGCGTTTGCTTTTCCCAGATCATGCAAGAGGCCCAATAATTCACCGTGCCTTTGCAGACCGATTTTCCCGGCAAATGCAGCAGATAAATGTGAAGTTTCCAATAGATGGTCCCATAGGCTTTGCATTTCACCGTCCTTTTCTCGACGATGGGCAATGAAATCAGGACAAGCGTTTAAGTAATCTTTACGAATATAACCGTCATGATTTTGGCTCATTTGTTGACAGCCCTTTCGTAAAAAATTGCAACGCTTTTCACATAAATTTTACCATATTGTGATGACATCTTATGTCACCGAACAGAAGTTCTTTCATGAAAGTTTTACGCCCAAATTTTTGCCTGTCATTCTCTGGCCATCTAGTTTTGGTATTCTGAATATCTTTTCAGTTCAGCCGCCATTACCTTTACCAAATCATAGTTGAGACAAAAAAAGCCCAAGCCTCGTGGACGTAGGGAATGCCTTTTCCAAAACAATAATTTGCCTACGATGGGTCCTTGCCAGGGCAACTGTTTCAAATCTTCATAAATAAACAAAAACGAGGTTTTCATATTACCGGGGATCGACAACAATTTCATTACTCTTCTTCCATCACTGCCAATACAGCAGCCAAATACTCTTTAACTGGTCCACGCTGCATTTTTTGATGGGCAAATTGATTCCGGTAACTGCGTAAGCATCCATAGCAACTAGTATCTTCTCCGCAGCCGCATTTGCCAACAACCCGGTTATAGCCGGCTTTTATTGCCTCCAGTAATACATGTTTTTCTTCAAGCCTGGCCACCAATCCCGCGCCTCCCGGAACGGCGTCATAAAGAATTATTTAATAAGCATCATGCATGGTATCATCCTTCACAGTAACATTCAAATCAGTTGAAGGGATCTCCAATATTTCTGATGTCCCTTCAACTAAGGCGGTACCCAACGAATAGTAAAACCAAAATTGATCTATTGGTTCTGCTGCCAGTATGGCGGTGGGGAGTGTAAACCGAAGGCCCAAAACATCCGTGACAAATTCATGCCCCAACGAGAATAGTTCAAGTTTACCGTGGCACTTCTCCCCAAATGGATCATCATGGGTTTGCTGACGGGAACAAAAACCTGCGCCACAAGAAGTACAGATATAAAAACCTCTGCCTCTGCGCCCTTCACAGATCACTACCATCTGCCCCATTGCCGCCTTGGCAACCACTACGGCGCCAAAATCAAGTTCCTCCGGTTCCGTGCCTTTTAAACCAACAAAGTAAGGTCTTGACGAAAAGAGTCTGCTGGGCCGACCTTTTGGTTCCTGGGCGTTTTCCTGATTAGTCACAAAACCAAAACGGGGAATAATAAATTTCCTCTTTCTGTCACAGCATTTTCCCAGTCTGCCTTCTTCACGTTCTTCTTTAATGAATCTATTATGTTCGAGGCAATAATACCACCGTTCCCATTCTCTTTCCGGCACCCGTTTTATAGCGTAGGATACCCATTCTTTCTTATTGGCCACTAACCGGCTGGTTGGGGCAAATTCCGAAACAGCCAGTGATAAATCCCTTACTAAAGTTACCTGATGGGATTCGGCAGTCTTCTGAATATCGTGGGTGTCAAGTTCAACAACGTCAACAGGGAAACCGTACTTAGGTATAATTGCCTTTCGCGAAAGAAAAGCAAGGATTCTTTCATCACTAATGGTGTCTTGTCTATCCTTCGCCCACTGCGCTTTTTTAAAATCTTCTCCTTTCATAGCTTTTTGTTTGATTCGGACAACACTTTGAAAATCAGCGGCCGCTTCCAGCTCTGCCAATCGCAAACGGCTCTCTTCCCCTGCAATCTTTTCAATCCAGGTTTCATCTTCAAGCCCCATCCTTGCCCACATTTCCTTGGGAATAATCTTTTTTAAGATTTTTTCATGCTGTTCTCGCTTTTCCAATAAATAATTTTTGAAATCAGCAACCGCAGATGGATTGGTAAAATCATCAATAAAATCCTTCAAACTGCCAAATCTCTCCCGCTTACTCCGGAAATAGTATGAGAACATTGTGGCTGCCATATGCCTGGTTATAATCTTTTCATTACTTATACGTAAAACCGGCGCCCTGATTTTTCCTTGGAGCATCCGCTGGGGTTCACTAAAATGATAAAAATCATGAGGGCTTTTCCGGCAATAAGTGAGAGCAAAGCCCGGGATGCCGGTTCTTCTGCCGGCACGTCCGACCCTCTGCGTATAATTAAAGGATTCCGGCGGCACATTCCTTAAGAAAACAATATTCAAATCCCCTAAATCTACACCCAACTCAAAAGTGGTCGAACAACTCAGGACATGAATCTTACCGGATTTAAAATCTCTTTGAAACTCACGTCCTTTTTTATAATTAATTTGCGCAGTATGTTCTTCCACACGCATAAACCCTGGTAAATCACTGCGGTACAGCCGGTTATAATGGTCGGGGTCCAAATCCTTGACCTTAACCGAAGAGACTTTTCCCGGGCACCGGTGTCTTGCACATAGCCCCCAAACCGATACCGCCTGTATCCGGCCACAAGTATCACAGACATAAACGGTATCATCGGGTCCCAGCGCTGAAGCCCGCCACCAGTCGGGGTTTAATCTGCACCTATCGCCTATGAAGCAACAAATCGTATACGGATCTTCAGACTCAATACCGCGAATCGCGTCCCAGATGACCGCAAGAATCCTTTTTGCTTCTTCTTTTGCTTTTTCTATGCCGAACCCTTTCGATCTCAAAAGTTTAATTAAATATTGCGCCCGTCTCCCTTGGAGACCGTTCCAAAGACGCAAGTTTTGCCGCGTTTCTCTTCTGAGATACCCTGCCTCCGAGTAAACCACACTTTTCTGATTCGCCTGAAGATTAAGATCACGCCAAGAAAGACTAACTCCTGCCCCTGCCCTAAGCTCAACTGCCTTGTCGGTACGCATAAAATCCAGAAGAATAAAAAGTAGATTTTCTGCTTCCTCTTTATTAAGATCCCAAGGGAATTTATGTAGGGCATCAGGAACCGAAAAACTATCAGGCCATATTAAGAACCACTTGATAAGGCCAACACCTTCAAGAGAGATCCGTTTTTCGTCGGTGAGAAACTCACGATAAAGATATAACCAGAGTTTTTTCTTGCGCTCCAACTGACCCATCCACGGAGGAAATAATGATTTCTTGCTATACAGCACTTCTATCCCGTCGGCAATTTCCCTGAGGCTTACTCCCTGGGTACTGTGAACACTTAACTTGCTAATAGTCTTATACATTAAGTTCCGGCTGAGAATTTCTTGGTAGGAGTTATCAAGATACCAGGCGAAAAAAGCAGCCTCCTGACGGCTATCAGTAAATGCCAATATTTTCCGATATTCCGGTGGCAACCGGTCATAAATACGCTTATATAACTCTGTGGAAATAACCACATGCGGCCCATCAGTCCCGTGTGTTATTTCTCGGACAGGGTTCGGACCCCGATACTGACAAAAACTGCATTGGGGAATCTGGTCGGGTCTATCTTTATCTTTATCTTCCAAATTCTTTTGCTCTTCAAGGTAAATATAGTCTTGGTGACCACAGGGCATTGCCGGTCTTGATATTTCAACCTTCCCGGGTTCTATTAATTCCAGATAACCGCATATTACGCATAGTTGATATATATTTTTTGGGGCGCGAGAGTCCTCATCTACATCACCAATATCTTCGCTGTCATCTTTTCCTACACCAAAAAGTTTTAGGTCTTTAATCTCTTCAACGCTTAACGGACGGAAAAAAGTGACACCATACTCAAGTCCACCAGGGTCGCGTATTGCTTCTTCCAATCGATTTTCTCTGATTTGCCCAACTAAATAATGTTGACCGCATTCCCGGCAAAGAGCAACCTCAAAAAGCTTACCCTCATCGGGGTTTCCGAAACGATCAAGAGAGACCTTATTTACAGGATATAAAGAAAGATACGCTCCTTCCAAGGAACGAATGAAAAAGTGATAACGGGCTGATAACAAAGGTCTTCCGGTAACCGGATCCCTGGCTTTCATTAACAATTCAACTAACAATGATAGAGCGTTAATACGAGAATCCTCATCCAAATCGGGAAATATTCTCTTGCCAATCTCTACAAAGTCCATAACATGTTCTGTTGCTATCTGCCTTAACTGGGTCGCTCTTAAGTCATTTTTTAAAATATTGCCTGCGACCTTTTTAATATCTCCGCCCATTGCTTCATCGTAGAATGCACTGTAACCACTGAGCAGATCTTGAGATCCGGAGTTAATGGCGGAAAGCAATTTCTCATAATCTTCTACCTGCAATTCATAATTCCCACCGGGTAACACCTCTTCCGTTATCCCAAAAACAACACTTTCCTCCCCAAAAGGTTCGCCAAATAATTCTGAAGCAAAAAGCGCTACTATACCTTTCTCCTCTTCAGCATTTGTCAACGTTGCGCTGGTAGCGATGGAGATAAATGGTTCAGTTCTGCCGCCTTCACGCAATCTCTGTTTTAGCCGCCGGAGCAACATGCCCATTTCAATCCCTTTGGCTCCACGGTACTGGTGCGCTTCGTCCAAGACAATAAAAGTCCACCATTTTGCCATGCCATTATCAAAAAGCGGGCTGTCAAAAGGTCTTATCAGCAAATACTCTAACATCGAATAGTTGGTCAATAATATATGGGGCGGTGTCTCTCTCATTTCCGAACGGAGAACCAATTCTCCGGGGAAACGATTCCGGAGATGCTCTTCGGCATTCCTCTCGGTGTCTCTTTCATTTTCCGGGGTTTCTCCAATATACTGACCAAAGGTAAAATTAAAGTCTGAATTGTACTCCTGTAGTTTGGCACTAATATCTCCCAATCTTTCCCTCTGATCGTTGGCCAGGGCATTCATCGGATATAGAATAAGCGCCCTTACCCCGGGGCCAAGGGTCCCTTCCCTGTATTCTTTGTAGAGATGGAGAAGGATTGGATAAAGGAACGACTCGGTCTTTCCGCTCCCTGTTCCTGTAGTCACCACCACATTCATTCCGGCAGTCGTTTTTCTGATGGCCGCTTCTTGGTGTTGATATAGAGGCCTTCCCCCTTCAAGCGCCTTTAAAAAGCCTTCGTCCGGAAGAAACCCAAGAATTTCCATAGAGACTTCTCTAAAGGTTTTTCCCTGTTTGTAAAGAGGGGTACCTTCAAGATATGGGCCTTTAACCAGGCGGCCCGAGGCTAAAGCTTCTTTGAATGACCGATACAGCCCCAGATCACGAAAATAGAAACTGGTCTCGAGGTACCTCAAATAAGAATTCTCGACCTCCCGGGCCAATTCAATAGGATTTATCATAGGCATATTTCATCACCACCTCTTCCGGCATGATTGAACTATTTCGTTTTTATGTTTCTGCAAATGTCTGAGGCGTGCAGTTTTTCCTCCAATTTTACCCTCGCGAACTACTTCTTCATTGAGGAAAGGGCATAGCCGGCATTTATACATTTCTGGCAAATTCCGGATTACATTTTCTCTTATTTCATTAAGGTCCGTAATAATCCTGAATTTTAAGTCAGCTGAAAATTCATCAACATATTTTTTCATGCACTTTTCAACATGATCTGTGATCTTGCTGGTTGGACTATCTAAATTGCTGGATTCGGCATAATATCCACAATAGTTACAACGGTAAATGAATTTAGGTAATTCAGGCAAATATTTCTGCATCTCCTCATATTGCAAAAGTGAAAAGCATTCATTTAGATGTTTCTGTGAAATGTGGGAAAACAAATCTTCACTGTCAGAGAAATTCTCACCGCAATATTGACAGTAGAACTCATAACATACTTTGGCTAATTTTATTCCCTGGTCACCTTTTTCCTTAACCCATAACTTAAAATCGACACTCCCGGAAAAATTAACCCAATCCATGCTATCTGTAAAATCACTAAGCGGGACTTTTATAACATTATCCTGCGGCATGGGATAACTCCGGTATGGAGTATCTGAAAAACCCAATTCAACTCTTCGTGATGCAAGAGGCTTGGTGATTTTTACCCAAAGCACTTTATTCGAGGTTGCATAAAAATCCTCTGGGGCAAAAACCAACGGTTGCGCCTGCCAGTTAGAATCATTTACAGACTCATCCTGATCTTCAGTTTTTAAGCCCGCCATCCACCAAATCCGATCAAGAGTAATGCGAAGGGCAGTCTTTGCTCTCCGGTCTACAATAACCCAGTCGGTCTGATCATATATGGGCAATGGTGGTATCTGGTATATAATTGCTTCTGATCGTTTATCCTTTATAAGGTTACTATGGTTTTGCAACAAAACATCACAATCAGTAGCACAGTGGAATTCAATCTCAACAGGCTGGTATCCATCTTCTGAAGGGAAGTGAAAAGAGGGAATGACAACCTTGTGCAGCCCTTTACTATACCGAAAATCAAGACTTTCCTTGAGTTTTTTATTCTGATCATACACCCGTATATAATACCAGCCGCCACCTCGTTCTTCTAAGGCCTCCGGCAGTTCCTGTTCACTAGTCCGTGCAGGTGCAAACTCCATTCTCCACCGGTTTGTACCTCTCCCTTCCCGGCCTATGACTATAGTACTTACAGAATCCCAGTAATCGATGGAATTCACCTTAAGAATCGGTATGTTCCTAATGAACAGCGGGCCCATCTTGCTTTCGTCAATTAAATGTTCGCCTTCCAATTCAAGATAATCCTTACTCTTTATATCTATCTCTATTTTTTTGCCTTCCGCGGTTATAAAACGTACCTTGCTATCTTGGTCGATATGGAAAAAATGAGCAGTTAATCCCCATCCGCTAACATACTCTTCTCCAAACGGCGCCGGATTTAAGGTTTCATCCCTTATCCAGTCATTTGGCGTCATAATGATATAATTCCCCTTGTTAAGCGTGCTTACCAATCGTCCGGGAGATGTCCAGTCTTTTTTCATTTTGAAGATGTAATACCCTTCTTCGCCCAGAGGTAAGGGAAAAACACATTCTTCTTCACCAAGAATAATCTTTATATTTTCTTGATTTTTTAAACGAAATCTGGTTCGATTATAGTTACAAGGATCTAACCGGGATTCACCCTGGAAAACCTGCATATTACGTAATCTGCTGTAAAACTCCGCCCCAATGACCCACTCTGGCTCATCCCAACAAATTATATCCATACGCAATGATGATATTGATGGTTTTAAATCCGATCTGCGCTTTGCCTTTCTTTTCTCCCGTCTTTCCTCAGGAAATTGGACCCGGGAACGCCCACCCCTTCTGAACGGTGATATTGTTCCCCTTACTCGCTTATCTACGCTTGCATCTCCAAATGACTCTGGAATTACCGGTGTTGATTTTTCGTGCTCATCAGGCAATAAAACCTTTTCTTTGCCAGCTTCTTCTTGAGCTTCTTCCTGTGCTGTTTCCTCTTGGCTTGGTTCGGTTGTCTCTTCCGCCAAACTTGCTCCTGGAAGTGTCGGCCCTTCTCTGATTTCTGAAACAACGATATTCCAAGTTTCCCGCCTCTTCTTGTATTGGGCAAACAAACACCCAATGAATAACAGAATAAGCAATAAAACACTGATCATGGTGAAAACCATCTCAGATCACTTCCTCCAAAAATCCAAATGAATGAGAGGAAATTATCAAACTAGCTGCTTAAAATAGCTACTCCTTGTAGACAGTCTTGTGGGTTAAAAATGTCTAGGAAGGGGAAACTGGGTAGAAGTGTCTTGATTTATTTCCTTAGGTAAGTAAAAATGGTTGGCAAGGCTTCCATGATTGATATTGAGTTTATGGCGGGAATTCTCAGATACATTTTACCACATCATGATGACAACCCATGTCACGGAACAGTAGTTCGCTATGTTTTATCATTCTTGTTCTCACCCGCCCTTTTGTTGATCTCTGAATACCTTTTCAAGCCTGCAGCCATTGTCTTTGCTACCATCGCCCGGAGTTTCGGAGGTTCCAGTACTTCCGCCTCATCCCCAAAAGACAGAACCCAACGGAGTACCGATCTATGGCTACAGGCCTTTGCTGTAAAGATGACAGTTCCGTCAGGCTCTTCGATAATCTCTTGAGAAGGGTGAAAATTGGTTTCACGGACGAAACGAGCGGATCGGGAGAAGAAACGAACCTTGAAAGAGAATTCTTCTCCCCGCTCCATTTGCCAGGCAGCGCCCATATACTCTTCATAACTGTAATTGACAGGAGGAGTAAACGTTTGCCCAGTCGATTCCAGACCTCTAATTCTATCTATCCGGAAAAGACGTGTCTCTTGATGACGATGGCAAAAGGCTACTAGATACCAAAAACCATCTTTATAAACCAATTGGTATGGTTCAACAGACCTGTCAGTCACTTCATCTCTGGAAAAACTATAATATTTCATTTGGAGAACAGTATGATTCTTTATAGCTTCATTTATTGTCCTAAATATTGACTCTTTCCCGGAGTAATCCGCAGCGGGCGGAACTTCAATCTCCACCCGCTGCCCGATTTTTTCAATTTCATTACTGAATTTCTTTGGCAGCAGGGCCAAAAGTTTTTCTTTTACCTGTCCTGGCGCTTTTACAATCCCTTTTTGTTGTTCAAGCAGCTTTATACCATAAATCAAAGCCAGGGCTTCTTCCATAGTGAAAGCAATGGCTTTCAGCATCGACCCCTCAATCATTCGATAACCCTGGTCATGGTAAAGTGGAAAACCTGCATACTCGATTGTGCGCAGGTCTCGATAACATTGCCTTATACTAACCCCGCACCGACTAGCCAACTCTTTTGCTGAACATCCGGGATTGTTCTGAATGTAAAAAATCATATTAAAGAGTCTTACCATACGATTATCCCGCGCCACAAGCTTTACCCCCCAGAATGATGTTTTTAATTTTCTAACATAGAGGTCAGATAAGTGTTAAATGGCTTTCTTCTTACTGAATTTATTGAGGTGACAAAATGCATTAAAAATTGGTCTTCCACGCTGATGCTCTAACAAACTTGGCAAGTTCATTATTCAAAAGACTAAATATTAAACTTTATTTGGATAATTGCCAGAATTGTACAAGAACAGGGCATATACATCAGCTGTAAAGGATGGACCCCGAAACGTTAACAATCCTGTCCTCTTAGAGTCAAAAAAACTTAACCCCGCTTTTACGGGGCTTTTTTTGTCAGTTCCAATTCCTTATAGGTAGACTATAAAAAGCTCGGTTTCAATTCCTCATAGGTAGACTAAAAAAAGTTTAAAGTGCAATTTTTTTGCCCAGCGCGTACCGGATAAAATAATCGCAACTAGGTTTAAATTTCATTTCGTTTAAAAGAAATTATTTCATAATTTTTATTCTATTTTTATAATTTTTTTCCTTCTTTTTATTTTTCTTCATTTATCCCATATTTGATTACCAAAAGCAAATGGGCATGCTTCCAGGAGTTGAGAAGACCCCTTCATTTGGGCCACATTTAATTACCAAAGCCCTTGTTCCTAAAACCCTAACGGCTTTCGCCGGTCCATAGCTGCCCATACCCGGCCCACAGCCGGGAGTCTGCCTTCAACGCTTCAGTGATCCGTCTTTCGTCCATAGCGGCCCATAGCCGGCCCAACGGCCGGCTAACAGTCGCCCATATTAAAATCATAAAGAACGACACCGGGAATTTCGTAGCCTCAGCTACCGATTTTTTGTTTTCCCCGTTTTACAATGGAACCGGAAGAACAAACAATCACTTCATTTAGAAAGAGGTGTACGACATGATGAAACGGAAAATCGTCCATATTGACGAAGAGAAATGCAATGGTTGCGGTCTTTGTATTGAGGCATGTCATGAAGGGGCATTACAGTTGGTAAACGGCAAAGCAAAGCTGGTCTCCGAAAGTTACTGTGACGGCCTTGGCGACTGTTTACCCGAGTGCCCCACCGGCGCGATCACCATTGTGGAACGGGAAGCAACCCCCTTCGATGAAGAGGCGGTGAAAAAACATTTGGCAAGGAAAAATGCTGCCAACCCGTCTTCGTTGCCCTGCGGCTGCCCGGGGACCCAGGCCCGGTCGCTTAATAAAGAAAAGACCCCGGCTCCTTACCCTCAGCCGGTCAAAAATGTCCAATCCGAACTCCGTCAATGGCCTTGCCAGCTTAAACTGGTCCCGGTCAATGCGCCTTACCTGGACAACGCCCATTTACTGATCGCCGCCGACTGTACCGCCTATGCCTATGCCGGCCTTCACCGGGATTTTATGCGGAATCGGATCACCCTGATTGGCTGTCCGAAACTGGATGACGGGGACTACACGGACAAAATCGCCGCCATCCTGGAAAATCATGAGATCAAGAGTATTACTGTGCTGCGGATGGAAGTTCCATGTTGTGGCGGCATTGTAAATGCGGTAAAAAATGCTTTGCTGAAAAGCGGAAAGATGATACCTTGGCAAGTAGTAACCATCAGTGTGGACGGGAATATAATTGAGGAGTGACTGTAATTGTCCTTGGGTAGAAAGTTGCAGGTTGTGACACAAACCGGCGCCATGGTCTTATTTGTAGTCTTGCTGTTCACCGGTAGAGTGCAGTTGTGGATGGGAATATTTTTAGGCAGTGCTGTTCTGACCTTATTGTTCGGCCGCTTTTACTGTGGCTGGCTCTGTCCAATCAATACGGTAATGAAATTGATCACTGAGATAAAAACCCGCCTAAAGTTGAAGAGCTTTGCCGTGCCGGAAACCCTGAAAAAACCTGTTTTTCGCTACGGTATGCTTGCCGCTTTTCTCCTCTGCTTTGTAATGACGGCGGTTGGGGGGAGAAAACTGCCGGTCCTTCCGGTTCTCTTTGCCTGCGGGGTGTTGTTAACCGTCTTTTTCCCGGAAATCCTCTGGCACCGCTATCTTTGCCCCTACGGTACAATTTTAAGCCTGCCGGGGGCCAAAGCCATAAAACATTTGCGGATCGATGAGAAGCGCTGCGCTGAATGCGGGGTTTGCCAAAAAGTCTGCCCCGGCGGGGCAATTGCTGAAAACGGCGGGTACTCGATTACTAAAGGTCTCTGCCTTACCGGCCTCGAATGTGTTTACCACTGCCCGGAACAGGCCATCCGGTATCAATAGGCGCCTGGGAGGATTTACACAAAAGCAGTGACTGCCGGCGAATATAGGGTCACTGCTTTTCTGTTTTGGTTTTAAAGCGCCGGCCGGGTGTCCCCGGGCTCCCCGGGCTGTCGATGCCTCCGGGCCGTAGCGCCCCAAGCCGTTACTTTGTTTCCTTTTGATAGGCAATATAAGAATAAACAGTTATATAAAGGGAAACCAAAAGCACGGGGATGAGAATGAACAAGTAGGCACGGCGCGGAAAGAAGACCCCTAAAAAGGCAATCACTCCGGTGATCTTAAATAATTTCCCGCCAATTTTATGGGTCTTATCCCATACTGTTTCACTGCTCAAAGTCCAAGGGGTCCTAATCCCGATAAACCAGTTTCTTTTGGCTTTTTCACAAAGGAACCCGGCATAGAAGAACAGGGGCCCCATTGTAACCGGAGTGATGACATTGGGACTTATTTTTACGCCAAGATTCCAGAGGATTGCTTGCATATAAATAAAAAGCATTATTATAAAAAAGATAATGATAAAGCCGTCAAAATGTTTCCTGAATTTTTCGATGTTTGCTTTTAAAGGGTCGATTCTCGGGACGGCAAAGAAAAGGATGCCCGTTCCGAGAAGAACGAACGGCATTAAGAATACTCCCCAAAATTTTGACGAATAACCGTCTACCTCTCCTTGGGCGTTCCAATGGGAAGCCATTTGCTCCGGCATATGCGGATAAAGGCAGGCGGCAAGAAGGAAAGAGAACAGGACCAACCCCAAAATCGCCAGTTCACTTTTTCTCAGCTTAACCACCTCCCTTCTCCTGTCTCTCTTTATTCTTTATTCTCCCCGTTCGCTCATCTTTCATAGCGTTCATTTATATTATTGACCTCAAAACCGGACTTGCCAGGAAAAAAAGGCTTATCCGCCGGTAATCGACGCGTACAAGGTTATTTCATCCCCGTCGGCGGCCATTTTTTCCGGTTCCCGTTTCACCCCGTTCACCACGACAAAGATGGTGAGCCGCCCCTCTTCGTCAAAGTATTTTTGGTACAGCCCGGGTTGAAAATGTTTCATCAAATCCTTTATTAACTCTTCGTAGCTCTTCTCCCTGGTCAAATTCAAAGTCACCGAAACAATTCCTGTTTCCGTGCGGAAATTTGGCGGGAATTTTACTACGACCTTCACGTTTTCACCTCGCAATCCTGATTTTTACAGTATAATAAGGAATCCGGTAAGGATCAAATTCTCCTTCCCGGACTTGTTTCCTTTAATATAAGTAAGAACTTTTTTAGCCAATCCAAGTCTTTCCCTTTACCGCTGGACAGGGGCCGGTTTTGGCCAGGGATCCCTGGCCAGTGCCCCCCATTCTTCTGCAATCCTCAGGAGCTTGTTGTCGTATGCTCTGTCAATACCGCCCAACGGAGACGGAAGGAGCTTTTTAGTTCTCCAAATACTCCAGAATCATACGGCCCGACTCACTGATGTGCTTTTTCATCAACTCTTCGGCTTTTTCACCTTCGCCGTTTTTCATGGCCGCCAGGATGTCACGGTGCTCCAGAGCGCTGGATACCAGTCCCTGTTTCAGCTTTAACACTTCCGCGTCGACCCGCAGGTACATGGTTACCAGGTTGATCATTGTGGAAAAAACTTCTTGTAAAAATGAGTGCCGGGAAAATTTAACCACCGATTTATGGAATTTCAGATCCAATTGGATGAGGGCCTCTACATCCTCTTCAATGGCCGCCTGCTCAAGCTCTTGGCAGATCTTCTCCAACTGGGCCTGTTCTTCCTCGGTAATCTCCGCTGTGGTTAATTTGGCCGCGAGTCCTTCCATCACACTCCGGAGGGTGAAAATTTCCGAAACATCCTTAGCCGAAACCGTGCGAACGTAAACGCCTTTGTTCGGCAGATAAGTCACCACTCCTTCCCGCTCCAAAAACCGCAGCGCTTCACGGACAGGGGCCCGGCTTACTCCCATCTCCGAAGCGATGGCGTCTTCGTACAAGCGCTGACCCGGCTTTAAACTCCCGGTTAAGATCGACTTCCGGATGATCTCAGCCACCTGGCCCCCCAAAGAGATTTTTTTCGGCTTTTGCAACTTAAGCACAGCAACCTCACTCCTCAACGCCTTCCTTAATAACCGGGAGTTAACGTCAAGGGTTCCACCCGGTTAGGCTGTCACTGTCCTTGGGTGCAACCGCGAAAAATCTCTTGTCTACATAATACAAACCCCCGGCCAACATTATTTTACCATATTTATTGCAAATCTTCTACTTGTAATGATCATTTTCCCGGTCATGTCCTGCGGCAAATGCTCCTTTGCGGTTTGGTTTTTCCGTTCTTTCTAATTGAAGGCGGTTCCGCAGCAAACGTTCAGCGATTGTCCGGTAATGGCGCTCGCCTCGTCGCTGGCTAAAAAGACAGCAGCCGCCGCAATTTCTTCCGGTTTCACAAACCGTTTCATCGCCGATTCCGCGACCAGGATCTGATAGATCTCTTCTTTTGAGATCCCCAGTCTTTCCGACTCTTGATCAATCAGGCTCTGCGTGCGCGGTCCCTCCACGGTACCGGGGCAGATACAGTTAACACGGATATTATGTTCCGCGACTTCGAGCGCAAGGGTCTGGGTTAAGGCAATTTGCGCCCACTTGGTACAGACGTACGGGGAACGGGCGGCATAACCGCGCCGGCCCATATCCGAGGAAATGCTGATAATTACCCCGGTTTTCCTGGGGATCATATCCTTTAACACTTCCCGGCAGCACAGCATGGTACCGGTCAGGTTCGCGGCCAGGGTGTCGTTCCAGCCTTTGAGATCCATATCGACGACGTTGGCGACAGGGCCGCGTATACCCACATTATTCACGAGAATATCTACTTTGCCCAGTTCTTTCACGGCTGTTTGCACCATGTTGACGACGGACTCTTCGTCGGCCACGTTGCAGCTGACGGCAAGCCCGCGCCTGCCAAGCGCCCGGACCTCTTCCGCCACTTTTTTCGCTGTCTCCTTGTTCACCTCGGCGATTACCACATCAGCCCCATTCCGGGCCAGGGCAAGCGAGATGACTCTGCCGATGCCTTGGCCCGCACCGGTCACGATGGCAACTCTGTCTTTAAGCTTCATTTTTTATCCTCCTCTTGCTTTTTGCCATTTGTAGCTCCTTACCGGCTCCCCATCGTCCGGTTTGGAAGTTGCGCCTCTGCATACCACCATGTCGGTGTTCCCTTACGGTGTTCCCTCACAGTTCCATATCAAGGGAAAGGCCTTCCTCTTCCGCCAGTTCCTTCAAGGCTTTCCAGAGATGAATCGGGACGGCGACTCCTGACAACATGGACTTGCGTTCCGCCTCGTTCTCCATATCGCCGGGCATATACAAGCGCTCGACTCCTGCCGCTCTCTTGCCGCCACGAATCTCTTTACCAAACAAGCTTACACGTTCTTTGAAAGCCTGCACCGGCATAAAGCGGGAGACATCAATGGCCGCAAAGAAATGTCCGGTCCGGGTCGGAAGATGCGGATAAAGGAGCCAGTCCCGCAATTCTTTGGTAACCCCGGCTCCAGGCAGCACGGCCGCCAGGATCTCGGTGATCACAGCAATACCAAATCCCTTATATCCGCCAAAGGGAAGCGCCGCTCCCCCGCGGTCCAAAACATACGGGTCGGTCGAAGGCCGGCCTTCTTCGTCTGTAATCCAGTTATCCGGAATCGTCCCGCCGGACTTGACAATATTCATCATCTTGCCGACCGCGACAATACTCAGCGCGATATCCAAAACCACGGGATCATCGGCGGTAGGAACGGCGACGGCAATCGGATTGTTACCCACAGCCGGTCCGCACCCGCCCGGCGCTGCCAGCACAGGGGTGGCATTACTGATGGCGATCCCAATCTGGTTTTCCTTGGCGCACATCATCGCGTAGTAAGCGCCGGCGCCAAAATGGCTGCTGTTGCGGACGCAGACAACGGAGGTTCCGTATTTACGGGCCAGTTCAATAGCTTTCCGGGTAGCTTTTACCGACACGACCTGCCCCATTCCGTTTTTCCCGTCAATCAGGCAAGTTGCTCCGGACTCTTCAAGAACAGCGATATCCGCCCGGGGGTCAATCCCGCCCTCTCTCATCTGCCGCACATACCCCGGCAGGGCGTATACCCCGTGGGAACTTACACCCCGCGCATCCGTTGTTACCAACACATCGGCGGCGATCTCCGCATCCGGGGCGGAAAGACCGACAGAAACTAATATGGAACGCACGATCTCCTTTAGTTTGTCAAAGGGCACTCTTACTTCTGTTTTATCCATCTTGCTCACCGTCCTCTTTTATGATTATGGGGCGCCTGGGATGGTTAAACCCCAGGAAAAGCAAGCTCAACCGCCCAAGTAGGCCGCTTTCACTTTCGGGTTGTCTCTAAGCTCCTGGCCGGTACCTTCGAGCACCACTTTGCCGCCCTCCAAGACATAAGCCCTGTGGGCGCAGGCCAAAGCCATGTTGGCATTCTGTTCGACCAGAAGGATCGTCGTACCGCTTTTGTTAATGGTCTCAATCGTCTCGAAGATCTCTGTCACCAGGGTGGGGGCCAATCCCAAAGAAGGCTCGTCAAGGAGGAGCAGTTTGGGGCGGCCTACCAGCCCGCGGGCCACAGCCAGCATCTGTTGTTCTCCCCCGCTCAGGCTCCAAGCCAGCTGGTTTATGCGTTCTTTTAGCCGGGGAAACAATTCAAACATCCGCTCAATATCCTCGTTGATCTCATGGTCCTTTGCCCCTTTCATCCGGCGGGCGCAAACCCCGGCCAAAAGATTCTCTTTGACAGTAAAGTAAGGAAAGACCTGCCGGCCTTCGGGAACAAGAGAAATTCCCTTTTTCACAACTTTGTCCGCTTCCAAGGTGTCGATGCGCTCCCCCTGGAAAGTTATGGTTCCCCGGGCAGGTTGCTGCAGACCGATGATCGTCCTCAGGGTTGTCGATTTCCCGGCGCCGTTGGCTCCGATGATACTGACAATCTCTCCTTCCTTTACTTCCAGGCTAACGTCAAACAAGGCCTGGATTTTGCCATAAAACACTTCGATATTTTTCACACTAAGCATTGGTTGTCACCTCACCTAAATAAGCCTCGATCACCTGCGGATCATTCTGGACTTGTTCGGGTGTGCCTTCCGCAATCTTGGCGCCAAAGTTCAGGACCGAGATCTTGTCGCAAACGTTCATGACAAGCTTCATATCATGTTCAATCAAGAGCACCGTGATCCCCAGGTCTCTGATGCGTCTGATGATATCCATCAGGGCAACTTTTTCGGAAGGATTCATCCCGGCCGCCGGTTCATCAAGCATTATGAATTGCGGTTGGGAAGCAAGCGCGCGGGCAATCTCCACCAAACGCCTTGGCCCATGCGCCAAACTGCCTGCAAGCTCATCACCGGTCCCCTCGTACCCTACGAAGTCAAGCCATTTTTCCGCCTCTGCAAAGACGGTCCTCTCTTCGTTCTGGACGGCTTTTCCGCCAAATATACCCCCGAACACCCCGGTTTTTGTACGGTAGTGGGTACCGACCACGACATTCTGTTTTACGGTCATCTCTTCAAAAAGACGCGAAGCCTGGAAGGTACGGGCCATCCCCAAGCTCGTCCGCACATGGGCTTTGCACCGGTTAATCTGTTCTCCGCGGAATATAATGTCGCCGGTTGTATCCAGGTAATGACCGGTTACACAGTTGATAAAGGTACTTTTACCCGAACCGTTCGGCCCGATCAGACCTCTAATCTCTCCTTCTTCGATCTTTATGGTCACATGATCAAGAGCCGTCAACCCGCCAAAACGTTTTGTCAGGTCCTTTGTTTCCAATATTGTCGCCATATTTGCTCAAACCTCCTTACCTGCGGGCGCCTTGCGGTGTTGTCTCATCGAAGCGCGTATCTTTTCGCCAAGCATGGAAAAAAGACCCGCAAGCCCCTGAGGCATACGTAACGCCATAATCACCACAAGCAATCCGTAAATCGCCATGTAATAATCCCTTAAGAACCTTAGTCCCTCAGAGAGAATTTCCAATAAAAACGCGCCGATTACCGGGCCCCAAGTCGAGCCAATCCCCCCGACCAGCAACATCGAAAGGAGCACAGGGGAGGAGGCAAAAGCAAAAGTATCCGGCGAGATGTATTCGATAAAACTGGCGTAGAGCGCGCCGCCGACACCCGTAACAAAAGCGCTCATCGTGAAGGCCAACACCTTGTAGTAGTGAACGTTAATTCCCGAGTGGCTGGCGGCCAACTCATCATCCTTAATGGCCTGCAAAGCCCGGCCGACCCGCGAGTCCTTAAATCGGGAAAAACCCCAGACAAACAACAAAAGAATGGTCACAATAACCGCATATTTACCAACCATGGTCCTAAAGGTGAGGGGACCAAAGGACGGCGGAGGAATATTGGGCAGTCCGTCGGGCCCGCCCGTTAAAGTGATCCAGTTGTTCATGACGGCATTAACGATAAAATTAAAACCGATGGTGGTGATGGCAAGGTAAACATTACGCACTTTCAAACTGGGAATCCCGAGGAGGACCCCAAATACGGCGGACATGATTCCTCCGGCCACCAAAGCGACGATGAAAGGCACCTGTAACTTAACGAGTAAAATCCCGGACGTATAGGCGCCAATACCCCAAAAGGCCGCATGTCCCAAGGATATTTGTCCGCATAAGCCCATAACAATATTAAGACCAAGAGCCAGAATACTGAAGACCGAAGCCAAAGTAAGGATGTAGAACCAATATTCGGAACGGATAACTAACGGTAGCACAACGCTTATGGCGATAGGGATCAGCAGATTTTTAAATTTCATATTATACACCTCTTCCAAATTCCTCGACTAAACCTTCTGCGCGCGTTTTTCCCCGACTAACCCGTAGGGACTAATGAGAAGCATACAGATGAGGAAAATAAAGCCCCACGCATCACGATAGGACGACGAGAGAAAGAAGGCCCCGAAAGTCTCGACCAAACCCAAAATGATGCCCCCGATAATCGTGGCAAAGACGCGCGGGCCAAATCCGCCGATAATCCCCGAGGCAAACCCTTTAACACTCAGATCGGCCAGCAATGGGGAGACAAAAAAGATAGGGCCGGCCACTACTCCCGCCACCGTAGCCATCATAGTACTGCAAGCGAAGGTGATACGAACGATCCATCTTACCGGAATCCCCATCAGACTGGAGACTTCTTTGCTTTGCCCGACCGCCCTCATCATCAATCCGAGCTGTGTCTTGTTTAAAAGGAGGTGGATTAAGAACAGGCAAACAACGGCCACTCCGATGATGCAAAGGTTTTGTGTGTCAAAAACGAGAGTTCCCGCCCGAACCGACGATTTTTTGATAAAACGCGGGACCACATAGGGCAATTTCCCCCAGATAAGCTGAATTACTTCCGTCAAGAAGATACTTACGGCCACTGCTGCCAAGAGAAATCTGTGGGATTTCTCCGCCCGTACCGGCTCATATACAAAAAAACCAAAGAGCGCGCCGATCACCGCCATCACAGCAACAGCGCAGATGGCGCTTAAGAAGAGCGGTAATTTGATAAAATTAGTAAACGTCACGCTCATATAGGCGCCCAACATAACTAGAGCACCCTGCGCAAAATTTACCCCGCTGGTGGCATTAAAAATCAGGTTTATACCAAACCCAATGAGCCCGTATATAATGCCCATTGCTATTCCGCCAATTAACAACTGTACAAAAATGGCGAGATCCAAAATATTAACCTCCCTAATAATATGTCAACTACTTATAAAGTTTGAGAAAGACCTCCGTGACGAAGACGAAAACCGCTTGCACGGAGGCCTTGTCTCAAGGGTTCAATTTTTCAGCAGTGACATTACTTAAATTAAACAGCGACTTAACTCCGTAGGTTATCCTGATTTATACTCCGTATTCGACGCTCTCGATGAATTCATGCTGTCCGTTGGTAATCCGGACAATCACCATGGAATGGGCAAGGTCCTGATATTCGTCACAATGATATGTCTTGGTGGTGCCTTCGTTAAAGTCGCGGATGTTCAGCAACGCTTCCCTAATGGCCTGGCGTGCCTGTTTCACAGGCATAATCATCTTCCGGCCGTTGATTTCACGGATAATTCCAGCATTCCGCAACGCTTCGGCGATGACCAGGGTTGTATCATAGGGCCATTGCATATCGCTGTCCGCCGGCTCGCCGTATTTCTTCATTAACTCGTCATTGAGATACTTCGACCAGCCACCCTGTGCGACAGTGTAATCGCAGATGGAATAGATCCCTTCGGCATCTTCACCGGCAATTCTGACGGTAATCGCCAGGCTGCTGAAGGAGGAGTTGCCGACGAGGTCCACATCCAAACCAAGCTGCCTCATCTGCCGCAAAATAATTCCGTCGTCCTCCGGGTTGGTACTCCAGGAGAAGATACAGGTGGCGCCGCTCCGTTTGATGGCGAGAAGTTGCGCGGTATAGTCTTTCGTCCCCCTGGCGAACTTTTGGGCCGTTAAGGGTTCGATGCCGTAATTCTCTTTCAAAGCCCGGCTGGTCCATTCGTAACCGCCTTGTCCGAATGTTTCGTCACTGTAGAGCGCGGCAATTTTGGTGTGTCCCAGTTTTTCTACGATGAACTTGGCCATGATTGCCGAATTCAATCTGTCGTTTGTTCTGGAGCCGAACATCCACGGGTTCTTCAACTCTCTCAAGGACCAGGCCGTACCGCCGTAAAGGACGGGAATCTCAGCCCGGGCAGCCAAGGGAGCAACGGCGTGGTTCAAGCTGCTGAAGTCTGTAACCAGTGCTACCATGACTTGATGGTCGTAGATGAGTTTGTTTAGGGCCGCTACTGTACCTTCGTTGGTCCCTTTCCCGTCTTCGTAAACCATCCGGACGGGAATGCCGTGGATTCCGCCCTCGGCATTGATCTTTTCTACCGCTACTTCATGACCGCGCCTCATTACCTCACCGGAAATGGCCTGCGGGCCGGTGAAAGCGTTGATGGAACCAATTTCGATATACTCGGGAGCAGGAAGCCACTCAAAGTCTTCCGCCGCAAAACCGGCCAATGTCAGAACCAGGCTAAGTACGAGAATCCCAAATAACAATCTCTTTTTTAGCATTTTTCTACCTCCTGTTATACCTCCTGTTTTTTTAAACCCCGGTGCATTGGACGAGACCTTGCACAATGATGATTGCTGGCTTTATTCATCACCCCTTTCCTTTCTCATATTTTACCATATTGTCTATTGTCGACATTATATTTGTTAATTATATATTACTGGATATTTTATAATTTCCCTGCCATCTTTTTAAAAAAAGTTATGCCGCGATTAAACAAAATTTTTACCTCGTCCGTGTTACAACTGACGGCCGGTTTTTCCCCGGCTCTTTGTCAGTAGTTGCTGCAATTCGTAGGTATTCGCTGGAATATGTAAATATATTGTCGACAATTAGATTTTTATTTTATTTAAATGTATTTAATATAATACTCCGCCCTTTAAAATATTCCTTCTTTTTTTTTATTTTTTTTTTACAATGCGTTGATACAAATGTTATGTATACAATATGCAACAAACAAAACAAGGTTTAGCTGCCCAGAGGTTAATCGAAAACAACCGGCTTGGACGGGGCGGAATTGGTTGGGGGTTGCGAAAATCTTTGCCCCACAGAATAATTTAACCGGAATTTAACTTTGGGAGGAAGAAAACGGCAACATAAAAATTAAGGGCGCCATTGGTTTTTTTCGCGGCAAACCCCTTGACACCCGCGTATTTCTTATGATATCATTATACATGTTACCGGACAGTAACGGGCGGAAGTAGCTCAGTGGTAGAGCATCGCCTTGCCAAGGCGAGGGTCGCGGGTTCGAATCCCGTTTTCCGCTCCATTTTTTTCGGCGGCATAGCCAAGTGGTAAGGCAGGGGTCTGCAAAACCCTTATCCCCAGTTCGAATCTGGGTGCCGCCTCCATTTTTATTTTTTGGGAGAGTGGCGGAACGGGCAGACGCTACGGACTTAAAATCCGTTGGCCCAAAAGGCCGTGGGGGTTCGAGTCCCCCCTTTCCCACCAGCTATGACAAGGATTAAACCCCGGAAGTTCCTCCGGGGCTTTTGTTTTTGGCCATCATTTTGCAAGCCGCCATTAACGGCAGTAACGGCAAGGGCCCGGACAGGTTTGTCCGGGCTTTTTTTACCTGTTTTAACCCCCCTATGCCCGCGGCCTGCAGATAATCTCCTTGATCCTGGTGGCGAAAAGGTCCTGCGAATGGGCGGGGGCAATAACCAGGGCCGTATCCGCTCCCCTTTCGGTTCCTCCCACCGCGATAATATCTTTTCCGTAAGGGATAAGGCCGGCGTCCAAAGCCATAACCGCCACTTCCACGCAGACTTTGACTCCCTCCCCCAGCATCCGCAGGGTGGAAGCGACTATCTCCGCCGGGTAGACCCCTTGAAACTTGAAACGGAGAGCCCGGTCCACACCGGCCAAAAGATGGGTGGCGGTGAGCACCTTTATCCCCATTTGCTGCAGCTGGGCTCTGGTTTCCGGGGGCATTTCATCTTCGCCGGGGTTTCTAAAGCCCACTTGGTGGGTGACGCAGACAAGGTTCAATTTCCCGGCGGGAAATTTGCGGACTGTCTCCCCGCTGTTGGAAGCGACAACGATGTGCGTGATCCCCAGTTCTTCAGCGCGTTTGACTGCTGCCGCCACGGTACGGCCGGTGTTTTCCGGTCCGCTTTTTTCCCAATACATCGCAATTGCCTCCTCTTTCCGTTGTTTTCTTTGTAAGTGTTTCCATCCGGGGCCGGAAATTCCTTTCTTCATTAAAAAAAACCGCCGTTAATTCCGGCGGTATATAGGGTATATATTACCGTGCGAAGACATGCCGGCCAATTCTAGTCGTGACCGGCCGGGACCAGATCCAGCGGGAAGTGGTGCGCGCCGGGTTGTAAAAATATAGCGCGCCGTACGTAGGGTCCCAGCCGTTTAAAGCCAGGCGGGCTGCACGATAGGCGGCGGCGTCCGGTTCCAGCCAAATCTGGCCGTCCCGTACGGTACAGAATTCCCCCCTCTTAAAAATATTGCTCCATAAATCATCGGGGAATCCGGGGCTCCGCATCCTGTTCAAAAGGACCGCTCCCACCGCCACTTGTCCTTCGATGGGTTCTCCCCTGGCTTCGGCATGAATTATCCTGGCCAGCAAAGTAAGATCCACATTCTGAGCGCCTGAAACAGGCCGGGGTCTGCTTGGTACAGGTACGGAAGAGGTGTTTTGCGGACCGGCCGCTGCCAATGGCGTCCGCCCGTTGCTTCTTGCCGCCGGCGCCTTGGGTGCTTCCCCGGCGGCTTGCCCGGAGGGCGTTTCCACGGCCGGACCCGTTGGGCTGCCGTCTCCACCGGTCCTTGCTTCCACCGGCGGTTTTTCGGCCGTTTCCTTTTCCGCGTCAAGGGACGCTTCTGCCTCTCCCGCAGCCTCCGCCGGAAGGGACGCCGTTTTTACCGGCGCCTTGTTCGCGCTTCCGGCAAAAAAGATGCTGACTCCCATTGTCCCCAGCACAGGGACCAGCCAGCATAAGAGCAAAATCAGGGTGACCCGGCGTAAAATTAAAGGTTGAACAAATGGTCGCAACCTTCTCACCTCCACCGTTACCTACAATAATACCACAGGTGGTAACAGTGGGACCAGGCATAAATCTTTCATATTATGTTAAGTAGAACCATGTTAAAAACAGGCGCCGGTTTTTCCCGGTATCCAGTATTATTTTTGCTTTGTTGGCATATTTTTTGTCGAGGAGGATCCCTATGCCGGGTAAAAGTGGCAATCGCCAAAAAGTCCTGCTCATCGGCGGCGGCGGCCTGCTCGGCAGCGCTCTTTACCGGGTCTGTTCTTCATGTCCCGCCTGCCAGGTAACGGGCACCTGCCGGGACGGCTCCATTCCCGGCTTGTTCTCCTGTGATCTGGAGAAGCCGGGAGAAGCCGCGGGACTGATCGCGCTTTTAAAACCGGAAACCGTATTTCTCACCGCCGCCCTGACCCATGTGGACTACTGCGAGACTCACCCGGAAAAAGCGCGGCGGGTCAATGTCGGCGGTGTGGAAGAAGTGGTCCGGGCCTGTGAAAAACTCCACGCCAAACTGGTCTTTCTTTCCTCCGAATACATCTTTGACGGCAAAGACGGTCCTTACGACGAAGAAGCCCCCGCCGCCCCTTTGAACGTCTACGGCCGGACCAAGCTTCAGGGCGAAAAGATCATCCAGAGTTCGCTGGCGGAATTCTTGATTATCCGCACCACGGTTCTCTACGGCTGGGCGCCGGAGACGAAAAACTATCTTCACCAGGTAGTAAACCGGTTAAAAGCGGGAAAAACAATCAAAGCCCCGGCGGATCAGATAAGCAACCCCACTTACCACTGGGAATTGGCCTGGATTATTCACCGTCTTCATCATCTCAAGGCCACAGGAGTTTTTAACTGTGTCGGCCGGGAACGCTTGAGCCGGGCGGAATTTGCCCGTAAAATTGCCCGCGCTTTTTCCCTGCCGGCGGAGCTGATTTTGGAAGTGCCCACCGCCTTCCTGGGCCAAAAGGCGAATAGGCCTCTAAACGCCGGCCTGCGCACGGAAAAATTGGAGAAATATTTAGGCCGCAAGATGTTGGGCCCGGACCAGGGGCTCTTCCTTTCCCGCCGGGCCGCAAAACAAAGCGGTCCCGGGTTTCTTAACATCACCGGTTATTGAAAGGAGATCCCCAGCCCCACAAAGATGCTCCCCAGATCGTCATTGTAATTCAAATTCAAGACAAGCGGCGGTAAAAGACTATAGAAAAACTGCACCTCATTGACCAGTCTCTCATCCTGAAGGTAGTACTTGGTTCCCACCGTCAACAAAAAGCCGGAGACCGGGTCAAAGTACTTGTATCCGCCTCCGAAGAGCAGGTTCAGCCTGTCCCGGTGGTTCACCCCCAGTTCCCCGTATAAACCGGAGTTGGCGTCAAAGTTAATAATACTGTTGCTTAAAGAGATATCAAAGGCATGTCTTGTTCCTGTCATTTCCGAAATAATCCGGGTCATAACCTCATCCTGGTGAAAAAACCCCATTTTCCGGGCTTCCAGATCCAGATCCATACTGAGCCACACACAGTTTTTCCAGGCGCTGGCGGGAACGGCCGCCAGCAAAATCAAAATAACCGCCATCGTCAGGGTTATCCAAACTTTTTTCTGCACTCTCTTTCCCTCCTGTTCCATTTCGCCCTTACATTTAATTTACCTTTACATTTAATTCGCCGTCCGGAGAAAAAACCTTCCTCCGGGCGTAAAAAACTGAAAAGGGCCAAAAAAAACCCGGCGGAAAACCTCTTTCCGCCGGTCTTTTTGGCCTATGTATTTCCGGAAAACCCGGTTATGGCTGAAAACCTAAACCCTATTTTAACTGGTGGAGATGACCGGATTCGAACCGGTGACCTCCTGCGTGCAAGGCAGGCGCTCTCCCAGCTGAGCTACACCCCCACATTAGTCCGGCTGAATAAATGATAAAAAAAATGGTGGGCATAGGTGGATTCGAACCACCGACCTCACGCTTATCAGGCGTGCGCTCTGACCAACTGAGCTATACGCCCACACGAAATCCTTAATGCACTTATAAAGTTTATCATAAAATTGCTTTTTGTGCAAGATGGTTGCCGTAAATTTTTTATAATTCTCCTCTCCCCGCTAAAATTCCCCTTAAAATGTCTCTTACTTGGGGAACTCCTTCCAAACCAGGAGCCGGCTGTTCTCCTTTAAAGACGGGGGAGAAAGGGGTTCTTCCCTTCTTTTTACTCCGGTTTCTTCTTCCCCCTCTTTTATTTCCTTTTCCCCCGTCCCCGGCCGGACCCGGGCGCCGGTCTCCCCGCCGGCCGTCTCTGCCAGCGGCTCTCTCCCCATTTCATTATCCTTATTCTCCGCCCTCTTCTCCCGGTCAACAGCGGGAGAAAAGCCAAAGGAGGAAAACTCTCCCCCGTACTTGACTTGAAAAGCTTTTACCCAGACGTTGGGATCGCCCGGCGGAACACCGCCCGGTAACCCCAACCCCGGCCGGTCCGCGTAAGGCCATGGCCCGGCCAGTTTTTCTTCCCGTCCGGAAGCGCCCGGTTTTCCCCGGTTAAACAGGCTGCTTTGCACGGCTCTCATCCCTCCTTAATTCACTTTCCCTATTTTATGTTCATAGAATATCCCGGGTGACATGAACCAACTCGGAGGGAGGGTATGCCCGTGCTTCAGAAGGAGTTTATCCTGGAACAGGTGCTGGATGTGGCCCATTTACCGGTTCTTTTGGGCGGAGACGGGATCGCCGCCGCGCAGTTGATGGCGGAAAAATTGGTCGAAACTTTTCAGACCCGGCGTAAAATTCTTTACCTTGGGCTTAATGATTACCATGATATTGCCGCCCACCTGGCCAGGGAAATGCACAAGGGCTTAATTATGAAAAGACCGCCTTTACCCGCCGTGCTTCTCGACGGGGAAAAGGCGAAGGAAAAAACGGATTATGAAAATATTCTCCTGCAGCAAGTGGAGAAAAACGGGGAGAAGGGAGATATGCTGTTCCTCCTCAACGGCGGAAAAAACAGTTGTCTCGATACCCTGCTGACGAAAGCGGAAACCATGAACCTTGGTGTTCTGCTCTTCAGCGGTTACCCCAAACCCAAAAAAATCCCGTCTCCCTACTTCTTTTATATCCCTTCCGCGAACCGCGCCCGCGTGGAAGAGGTCTTTCTCATTATGGGTCATATCATCTGCACTCTGGTCGAATCGATCCTCTTTTCCGACGGCGACGGGATCTAGTTAAGGCGCAGCCGCTTCCGGACGCCCACCGTTGGGGTGGAAGACGGGTTTTAGACGCTTACGAAAGGCGGGGAGCGCACGCGGGAGAAAACGCCGCCTGCGTTGCGCTCCTTTTAACTCGTCAGCAGCCGTTCGATCCGGTCCAATCCCTCCTTGATTTCTTCAAAGCCCAGGGCGTAAGAGAGCCGGAAATACATGGGGGCGCCGAAACCGGAACCGGGAACCACGGCCACCTTGGCTTTTTCCAGTAAAACCCGGGCCAAATCGTCGCTGTTTTCAACGGTTTCCCCGCCGATCTTCCGGCCGGCCAGTTTTTCCATATTGACAAAAAGATAAAAAGCACCGTCCGGATTCAGACAAGCCAGGCCGGGTAAGGCTTTTATCCTGTGAACCATGTAATCACGCCTCTTTTTAAACTCCCGGAGCATGTTGTCAACCTCTTCCCGGGGCGGGGTTAAAAGGGCCTCCACCGCCGCCGCCTGGCAAAAGGTGGTCGGGTTGGAAGTGCTGTGACTCTGCAACCCGGCCATGGCCTTGATGATCGTCCGGTCTCCCAAGGCGTAACCAATCCGCCAGCCGGTCATGGCAAAAGTCTTTGACAAGCCGTTGATAATAACGGTTTTCGCTTTTATCTCCGGGCCCAAAGCGGCAATGGAAATATGAGGCCGCCCCGTGTAATTAAGTTTTTCATAAATCTCGTCGGAAACAACCAGAATATCCCGGTCCACCACCACTTCCATCAAGGCGGCAAGTTCCTCCCGGGTGTAAACGGCGCCCGTGGGATTATTGGGCGAATTAATAACCAGCACTTTGGTGCGGGGAGTGATCCTTTCCCGCAGGCGGCGGGGGGAAATTTTAAACCCCTCCTCCATACTGGTTTCCAGCACTACCGGTTCGGCACCCGCCAGTTTGATTTGTTCGAGGTAGCTCACCCAGTACGGCGCAGGAAGCAACACTTCGTCGCCGGGCCCGCAGGTAACTTGGAAAAAGTTATAAAGGGCATGTTTGGCTCCGCAACAGATAATTACTTCTTCCGGTTCATATTCAATACCATTTTCCCGGAGATATTTCCGGCAAACGGCCTTTTTCAAGGCGGTGGTTCCGGAGGCGGGAGTATATTTGGTCTCTCCTTCCCGGAGGGCATGAACGGCCGCTTCTTTAATCATCGCCGGAGTATCAAAGTCGGGTTCTCCGGCGCCAAAGCCGATGACATTCTCTCCCCGGGCTTTCATCTCTTTTGCTTTGGCGTCAATCGCCAAAGTAGGGGAAGGGTTGATCTTCACGGCGCGTGCCGATAAAAAGTGTTTCATTCCTGAACCTCCTCTGTTTCCGGCCTCTTCGCAGGCGACTTTTTCCCCTCTTATGCCCTTCTCTATATCATATATAAATAAGCCCCTTGCCGACAAGGGGGAAAGAAGAAAAATACTGTATTCTTAATTCTTGCGGGTAAAATTTGTTACGCCGTTAATTCCAGACTACCGGTTCCAGGGTACTCCGTTTCAGGTAATTATAGACCCGGGATCTGGAGACCAGGTTGAAGAGCCAAAAGAGCAGAAGGTGCTGGCGTAGAAAGCCTACACGCTTGAAGATGGACGGGTAAGAGAAGAACTTGCGCCAGGCCCAGTCCAACCCCTCTTGCAGGCGTTGGGCGGATATGTGCAAAGGTTTAAAGACCACCCGGTTAACGGTATAATGGGCCCAGTTCCGGTCAATAATTCTCCCCGCGCTCTCCAATTCCCGGTACAGCCTTGTTCCGGGGAAGGGGGTCAAAACACCGAATTGGGCTCCTTCCAACCGGAGTTCCTCGGCAAAATTCAGGGTCCGTTCAAAAACACTCTCGTCGTCGTGGTCCAGTCCGAAAATGAAAGCGCCTTCAATACCAATACCGTGCCGTTGAATCTTTTTGACCGCCTGTTTAATATCGACCAGGTTTGTCTTCTTGCCGATGGCCTTTAAATTCTCCCGGGAAAGGGATTCAAGCCCGATAAATAATCCCAGGCAACCGCTCTCGGCCGCCAGACGCAATAGTTCGCCGTCCGCGGCGATATTCAACGAAGCCTGGCCAAACCAGTATTTTTTCACCGATTTTAACTGCCGGAACAATTCTTTGGCATATTGAAAATTGCCGGCGATATTGTCATCCACAAAGGAAATGATCTTGCCGGGAAGGCTTTTTACTTCTTTGATCACTTCCGCCACCGGGCGAAACCGGTAGGTCCGGCCAAAAAAATTGGTAACTGCACAAAAGGAGCAGGAAAACGGGCAGCCCCGGGTGGTTTGTACGGTTTGGGGCAGCAGGTAATCCCCGGCCCGCCATAGTTCCCGGCGGGGAAAAGGCATCCCTTTGAGGTCAAGATACTCTTCCGCCCGGTAAATTCCCTGGAGACGCCCCTGCTCCGCATGGGCGATCACCTTCGGCCAGATCTTCTCCATCTCCCCGACCACCACGGCGTTGGCGTGGCGCAACGCCTCCTCCGGCAAGGCCGAAGGATGCATTCCTCCCAGGACCACCGGGATCCCCCGGGCCCGGAAGTGGTCGGCCAGTTGGTACGCCCGGGGGGCAAAAGCCGTCATGACCGTAATCCCTACCAGATCCGGGTGGCAGTCCAAATTCAGCTCCCCGACATGTTCGTCCACCAGTTCCACCTGGTGATGGCGTGGGGTGTAAGCGGCGACGAGGGCCAGGTTCAACGGAGGGAAAAGGCCTTTCCTCCTTTTTTTTCTCTTTTCGCCGGAGGTACCGGCAAAACCGGGGTTGATCAACAAAATCCTCATCTTTCCTCCCTGTAAATCACGGGGCCAACCGCAAACCGTCCGCCTCCATGACGGTCATGGGCGGACGTGAACGGCCCGTTTTTTACAGAGTCTTCCCCCGGTAGTGAAAAATAAACCGTCCCGCCGTCGCCGCCGGTCTTACCGCCGCCTGCTCAGCCCTCGGCCTTCGCGGCGGCTATTATCTCCTCGGCCAGGTTGGGCGGTACTTCTTCATAATGATCAAATTCCATTTCAAAGTCACCCCGCCCTTGCGTGATGGAACGGAGGTCCACCGAATACTGGGCCATTTCCGCCTGCGGGACGAGGGCCCTGATTACTTGCATCCCGTTCTGCGGCTCCATGCCCAGGATCCGGCCGCGTTTTTTGTTGAGGTCGCCAATGATGTCGCCCATATACTCCTCGGGGACGGTCACCGTTACTTTCATGATCGGCTCGAGCAAAATCGGCTGCGCATCCATAAAACCTTTCTTCAGCGCCATCGAAGCCGCGATTTTAAAGGCCATTTCCGAGGAGTCGACACTGTGGTAGGATCCGTCATACAGGGTCACCTTGATATCCACCACCGGATAGCCGGCCAGGATTCCCTCCTCCATGGTCTCGCGCAACCCTTTTTCCACCGCCGGAATATACTGCTTGGGAACGGCGCCGCCAAAAATTTTGTCCACAAATTCAAATCCTTCACCGGTGGGTTTTGGTTCCAGTTCGAGCCAGACATGACCGTACTGCCCGCGGCCGCCGGACTGCTTCTTGTGTTTTCCTTCCACCTTGACCGTGCCTTTAATCGTCTCTTTATACGGAATCTTGGGGGCCTTTAGTTCCACTTCCACCCCAAATTTCTTCTGGAGCTTGCTGGTGATGACATCCAAGTGGGTATCACCCAGACCGGACAAAATCAGTTCATGGGTGGTGGTATCTTTTACCACTCTTATCGTCGGATCCTCTTCCATCAGGCGGGACAAACCATTGCTGACCTTCTCCTCATCCCCTTTTCCTTTGGGATAAACCGCCATGGACAGACGGGGTTTGGGAAAATCAATCCCCGGTAAAATGACGGGCGCTTCCTTGCTGCACAAGGTATCCCCGGTCTCCGTAAACTGCAGTTTGGCCACGGCGCCGATGTCGCCCGCTCCCACCTGCGGCGTGGGTATTTGGTTCTTTCCTTTAATTAAAAACAACTGTCCCAATCGCTCTTCCTTGCCGCGAGAAGAGTTGAAAATATGCGAATCCGACTTCACCACGCCCGAATAGACGCGGAAATAGGTCAATTTGCCGACAAAAGGATCGGCCGCCGTTTTAAAGACCAGGGCCGTCGGGTTTTCCTCGGTGCTGATTTTGATCTCAACCACTTCGTCCTTATTCTTGGCGTTGACCGCTTCCACCTTGCCCGCATCAACGGGGGAGGGGAAGACCTCGATGATCTTCTCGATAAACTGGGTAATCCCGATATTTTTCAGGGCCGAACCGCATAAGACGGGAATGATCTCTTTTTTGATGGTTTCTTGGCGAAAACCGGAGAGAATCTCTTCTTGCGTCAGCGTCCCATTCTCCAGGTATTTGTCGAGCAGTTCCTCACTGGATTCGGCCACGGCTTCCACCAGCATCTGGTAATATTCTTCCACTTCGTCCTGTAACTCGCCGGGGACTGGCCCTTCCTTCCCGTTTTGCCAGGCTTTTTTGTTAATGACGTCGACGATCCCGGTAAAAGTTTCCGCCGCGCCAATGGGGATTTGGACGGGAATAAGCTTGTTGCCGAATTTTTCCCGCAGGGCGGTCAAGACCTGCCGGAAGTTGGCATTTTCCCGGTCCATTTTATTGATAAACACCAGGCGGGGAAGGTTTCTTTCGTCCAAATAACCCCAGGCCTTTTCCGTGCCCACTTCGACGCCGCTGGCCGCACAGACCACCACGACGCCGGCTTCCACCACCCGGGTCGCGCCCTTTACTTCGCCGACAAAATCAAAAAAACCGGGGGTGTCCACCAGATTTAACTTATGGCCTCCGAACTCGCAGGGAGCCACGGAAGTGTTGATCGAAATTTTTCTCTTTATCTCCTCGGGGTCATGATCCATGATCGAGGTTCCCTCGTCCACCTGGCCAAAACGGTCCGTGCCTTTCGTGGTATAAAGAACCGCCTCGGCCAACATGGTTTTTCCACAACCGCCATGACCCACCAGGGCAAAATTTCTTAACTTTTCAAGCGCATAATTTTTCAAAACCGATTCCTCCTCAATTCCAATTAACTCAATCCCAATGGACCCGACTTTTTTATTTACTATTCTACTGTCTTCAAGTATTTCCTCCTGTGGGCAAAGTTTTTATCAAAAAGATGATTATTATTTGAAAAAACGGATAGAATAATAGCGGAGCTGTGAACCGGCTGAACCAAGACTGAATCCGGTCCTCGCCGGTAGCTGTAGTCCGTCGACGACGGGAGGAGGTCGGGCAAAGGTCAGAGCGGGTTTGGATGCTGATTCATCCTGCCGAACACTGGCCGGCGCGAAGGTCCTTTCAATTTGGCCACAGGATGCCGAGAAGGAGCGTTCTGTGCCTGAGTTGTCAGGGCCGAGTCAAGAGTCTGCTTTTTCTCTCAAGGGTCTATGTTTGATGAAACCTTAGGCTCAACCAGGGAGAAAGTAGATTCGGGCAAAGGTTGTCCGGGGTTCTGGAAAAAGCTACAGCCTTGGATCGTTCGCCTCGAGGAGGACGGTTCGGTAGGGATCTCGGCCAGCCGGCGCGAAGGTCGGGATCGCAGCCCGGAGAAGACCGGAGGAATTGCTTATTCCTCCGGTTTATTATTGGCTCTTTGCTCCTCCGAGTAGGCTTCGAGAATCAGGAGCTTTTCTTTTTCATCTTGGAAAATAATGCCCGCCGACAGATCCCTTACCTCTTGTTCCGGCAACCCCCGGATTTTGATGGCGGTCACATTTTTTACCGGTCCCGGCCGGTGGGGCAGGCCTGCATAAACGGCAATATGGTCTTCATAAATGCCGATGAATTCCTCTTCCCGGCAAAGCGGGCACAGTCCCGTTATTTCTTCGGTAAGCACGAGTTTTTCACCGGTATAACCGCTTAGCACCAGGTTTTTATTGTCTTCCCGGAGAAGATCCGGCAGGGCGCTCCCGGTAATCTCCTGGTACCGGGTTTCGCTGTGTTGACATTCAAGGTACAAGCCGTTTATTTCCAGGGAAAGCATTTTGGGTTCCCCGACCGGAACCGTCTGGAGCTTTTCCAGAATCCTCCCCAGATCGCCGCGGTAGGACGGGACAAAGCCCAGAAAAAAAAGGAAGGGAAAAATCAGCCACCAAGGTTTCCGGAAACTTTTCATGGCAATCCCTCCATTTATTGTCTGCCGGTAGCATTCCCCTTCCGGCGCCCAATTATCCGGCCCCGGGGATTTTCCCGCCCGCCAAAGCCGCCGCCGTCTTTCGCCGTCTTTACCCGCGGAAAGGCGAAGACGCCGTCAGTTGCTCAATCTTCTTCACCAGCGCATAGGCGAGGATCCCGGTGAGAAAAAAAGTTCCGGCCGTGAAAAACGGATGTTCCAGGAAGAGCAGGAAATTATAAAGGCCGTGCAGGAAAAGGGCCACTCCCCAGCCGAGAACAAACCGGGTTTCCGGCCGGTCAACGTCGGGAGCGGTCAAAAAGAACCCTCCCCAGCCAGTAAAAACGGCATGGGCCAGACAGGCCACCACCGCCCGCCAGATCCCCACTTCCAGCCCCAGGGCCTGCGTGTAAAGGAAATTTTCCAGGACGGCAAACCCCAGTCCCGCGGTTATACCGTAAATCATCCCGTCCGCCGGTTCATTCATCACGTTTCTGGGCTGGACCAAAAACCAGAGGAGTAAAAATTTCATGCCCTCTTCGATCAGGCCGATAAAAAAGAAGGAATAATAAAAAAGGCTTATCACATCCCCCGCGCTTCTTGCCGCCAGCAACCCTTCCCTCCCCAGGGTTTCCAGGGCGGCGGCGGGGACGACCATCAACATTCCCCCGATAAAAACCCATAAGACCAGTCTTTTCGGTTCCGGCTCGTACCGGTCCCGGCGGTAAAAGTAAATCAGCCACAGGATTCCGGGGATGATTGAGACTAAAACAACCGCCAGCATAGACACGGGCTCCTTTTCCTTCCTGGTTTAATCCTTATATACTTTGCCCGGAATCTTCCCCCTTAATCAAATCTTTTTTATCAAATTTCGTTTTCCAAGTATAAAAATTCCGCCGGAAAAGGCGGGTTATTTAACGGAGAAAAAAAGGATATGAGCTGATGTTGTCTATAGAAAAAGTAACATTTTTGTATAAGGGAGGTGCAATGGTCCGACCCTGATTTTTTACTAATGATTGTATAATTAAAAGGAGGTCAAGTTTAAAAAATGAGAAAAAAATACTTACTCTTTTTGCTCGCCCTTTTTCTTCTCTTAAGCACAGGCGCAAGTATTTCCGGCGCCAACTGGAAAATCGGCATTCTCACCGGGACGGTTACCCAAAACGAAGAGGAGTTCCGCATGGCCGAACAACTGCAGGCCGAATTTGGCCCGGACCGGATCATGGTCGCCACCTACCCTGACCGGTTCATGCAGGAACAGGAGACTACGATCAGCAACATGCTGGAAATGGCGACGGATCCGGCCTGCAAAGCGATTGTCATGGTCCAGGCCGTCCCGGGCGCCGCGGCCGCTGTTGACCGGGTCAGGGAGATTCGCCCGGACATCCTGGTTATCTTGGGATCTCCCCAGGAAGACCCGTTTGTTGTCGCTTCCAAGGCCGATATTGTGTTGAATACCGACGATTTAGGGCGGGGCTACCAGATTGCCGAACATGCCCACGCCATGGGCGCGGAGGTAATTGTCCATTACTCCTTCCCTCGGCACATGTCCATTGATTTTCTGGCCGAACGCCGCCGGTTGATGAAGGAAAGGGCCGAAGAACTGGGGATGCTCTTTGTTGATGAGGACGCTCCGGATCCCACCAGTGATGCGGGAGTCGCCGGAACCCAGATGTTTATCAGTGAGGATGTCCCCCGGAAAATTGCTCAGTACGGTCCCAACACCGCGCTCTTCGGGACCAACTGTGCCATGATGGAACCGCTTATTTCCCAGACCATCAAGCACGGCGGTATCTTCCCGGTGCAGTGCTGCCCCAGTCCTTATCACGCCCTGCCTGCCGCCTTGGGTATTGAAGTTCCTGCGGATAAAAAAGGCAATATCTCCTGGATGCTGGAGGCGATCAAAGAAAAAGTGGCGGAACACGGCGCCACCGGGCGTATCGCCACCTGGCCGGTTCCGGTCAACATGATGTTCATGCAGGCCGGTACCTATTATGCGGTAGACTGGATTGAAGGGAAGATTACCAGCCGTAATGATAAAGCCAAACTCATTGAGATCATGGAATCCATCGCCGGCATGAAGGTGACTTTGAGCGAGTACCCCAACACCGATAATTATTATCTGTACCTCTCGGACCATATTATATTCTAAACACCTGTTATGCTTCCCGTGCAAGGTTGCAACCGCCGTTGCAACCTTGCCTTTTAGTATGTTAAACACAGGAGGAAGTATATGCCTGAAAAATATGTTCTGGAAATGAAGGATATCAGTAAAGAGTATTACGGGACCCGGGTGTTAAAGAATATCAATCTGGCGGTCAAGGCCGGCGAAATCCACGGTCTGGTCGGTGAAAACGGCGCCGGTAAGTCCACCCTGATGAATATTCTTTTTGGCATGAATGTTATCCATGCCACCGGCGGTTACGAAGGCAGCCTTTTTATCGAAGGGGAAGCGGTTGATATCCGCACACCGCAACAGGCAATGGAATTGGGAATCGGCATGGTTCACCAGGAATTTATGTTGATCCCTAATTTTACTTTGACGGAAAACATCAAGCTCAACCGGGAAATATTAAAACCCAACCCGGTCAGTAAAATTTTCGGGAAAAACATGCGTTCCCTCAACAGGAAGGCAATGAATGCCGACGCCCGGAAAGCCCTGGATATGCTGAATATTTCTATTGAAGAGTACGTGAAAGTATCCGGATTGCCCGTCGGCTACAAACAGTTCGCGGAGATCGCGCGGGAAATTGATAAAGACGATCTGAAATTGCTGGTTTTTGATGAACCAACCGCCGTTTTGACGGAAACCGAAGCCAACCTCCTGCTGGAGGCCATAAAATCCATTGCGGACCGGGGTATCGCCGTTTTGTTTATAACCCACCGCCTGCATGAAGTGATGGAAATTTGCGACCGGATCACTGTCATCCGGGACGGGGTTCTCATCAAGACGAAAAACCGGCAGGAGACAAACGTCTACGAACTAGCCGAACTAATGGTCGGGCGGAAGGTTGAAAAGATGAGCCGGAAAAAACGTTCCCACGCCGAAAGGGAGATTATTTTAAAGGTTAAAGATCTTTTTGTCGATATGCCCGGTGAAACCGTCAACGGGGTCAGTTTTGAAGTGCGAAAAGGCGAGATCTTTGGTATCGGCGGGTTGGCGGGTCAGGGAAAAATCGGTATCGCCAACGGGATCATGGGTCTTTATCCCGCCCGGGGGGAGGTATTGATCCGCGGGGAAAAGCTCCCTTTAAACGACCCGCAAAAATCCATCGCCCACAAACTGGCCTATGTTTCGGAAGACCGCCGGGGCGTAGGGCTGCTGCTGGACGAGTCCCTGGAAATGAATATTGTCATCACCGCAATCCAAAACCAGAACAAATTTCTCCACCGCTTCGGTCCCTTTTCCTTATTAAATAAAAAGGCGGTCCGGAAATACGCCCGCCAAATGATCAAAGACCTTGATATCCGTTGTACCGGACCGGCGCAAATCGTAAGGCGCCTGAGCGGCGGCAACCAACAGAAAGTCTGTATTGCCAGGGCCCTTTCGCTGAACCCGGAGATCCTTTTTGTCTCCGAACCCACCCGGGGTATTGATGTCGGCGCCAAAAGCCTGGTCTTGGAAACCCTCTTAAAACTGAACGAAGAACTGGATATGACCATCATTATGACCTCCAGTGAACTGGCGGAATTACGCAGCATCTGCGATCGGATTGCCATTATCACCGGAGGCCGTTTGGCCGGCATTCTCCAGCCCGATGATTCCGATGTGGATTTCGGCCTCTTGATGTCCGGCCAGAAAAGCAGAAAGGGGGCTTAAATGTTGCGCAAAGCACTGGCAAATTTTCTCCGTGATTTTGGCCCGGCCCGCTTAATCATTTTTGCCTTTTTCCTTTTTTTATGTATCGCCGCCGTTCTGCTCCGGCTAGACCTGGCGGAACTCCTCACCTCGTCCCTGGTGCGCATCGGGATGTGGGGTGTTTTGATCTTGTCCATGTTGCCCGCCATCGTCGCGGGCATCGGCCCCAACTTCGGCGTCTCCCTCGGTATTCTCTGCGGCCTCCTCGGCGGGTTGATCTCCCTGGAGGCGGCTTACCGTCTGGAGGGTACGTTCACTTTTAGCGGGGGGGATTTATTTTTCGCGGCGGTTCTCTTCTCCCTCCCCTTCGCAGTACTGGCAGGAATGGGCTACGGCTGGCTCTTGAACCGGGTTAAAGGGTCGGAGATGATGATCGCCACTTATGTGGGCTTCTCGATGGTGTCCATCATGAAACTGGCCTGGCTTTTCCTGCCCTTCACCAACCCGGAAATGGCCTGGCCCATCGGGCGCGGGGTCCGGGTTCAGGTTTCACTGGCCAACCGGGGGATCGCCCACATTCTCAATAATTTCCTCTCCTTTAAGATTGGGGAAGTGGTTATCCCCACCGGTCTCTTATTGTTCTTTGCCATCTGTTCCTTTCTGATGTGGCTTTTTATGCGCAGTAAAACCGGGATCGCCATGCGGGCCGCGGGTGACAACCCCCGTTTTGCCACCGCCGCCGGGATCAATGTCAATAGAAGCCGTATCATCGGCACCACCTTGTCGACGGTCCTGGGGGCGGTGGGCATTCTGGTCTACGCCCAAAGCTATGGTTTTATACAACTTTATGAGGGTCCTATGTTCATGCCGTTCGTGGCGGTAGCCGCGATTCTGATCGGCGGCGCGTCGGTTAAAAAAGCCACCATCGCCCATGTGATCATTGGCGCCGTTCTTTTCCTGGGCATCCAGGTGGTGGCCGTACCCGTCGCCAACGCCTTCACCTCGGACTGGGCCAGTATGGGAGAGATTAGCCGCAAAATCATCCAAAACGGGGTTATTCTCTATGCTTTGACTCAAACGGGAAGTGGTGAATGATATGAAAACAAAGACTAACCGGGCAGAAATAATGGAAAAACCAATTTTCTCGCAAAGACTAAAAGCCTTTACCGCCAACAACGTGGTTACCATCATGTTTGTCGTCTTAAGCTTGCTGGGATATCTTGTTTCCGGGATGAACCCCTTTTTGTTCCTCTTGGATATTGTCAACCGGGTGTCCCGCAACGCCTTTTTAGTTTTGTCCCTCATCATCCCGGTTACGGCGGGGATGGGTCTTAATTTTTCCATTGTCTTGGGGGCCATGGCCGCCCAGGCGGTTATGATCTTTGTCACCCACTGGGGAGTAACCGGCTTGCCGGGAATTTTACTCTGCATGGTCCTGGTCACTCCTTTATCCGCCATCCTGGGCTACCTCACCGGCCGGCTGTTTAATAAGACCAAAGGTCAAGAAATGATTGCCGGTTTGATCCTGGGTTTCTTCGCGCAGGGCGTGTATGAACTCTTTTTCCTGCAATTGGTTGGCGGAGTAATCCCCATGAACAATCCGGCCCTGGTTATGAGCAGCGGCGTGGGGATTCGTACGACCGTAGACTTAAGCCGGGGTCTAAAATACGGGCTGGACCAGCCGGGAGCCGGGTGGAATATGCCCAATCTGCTCCGCCCAACCCTGCCGTGGACGGCGGCGGCCGTGGCTGTTCTCGGTCTTGCCGGTTATCTAATCTACTGCCGGAAAAAGGGCGCCCGCCTTTCCAAGTCCAAACTGGCGTTGTTGATTACCGGCAGCGTCATTCTGTTGTCCTGGAGTATTTACCAGATACAAAGCGGTTCCATGATCAACTCCATTCGTATTCCCTTGTTAACCTGGTTTGTGATTCTTGGTTTATGTCTTTTTATCTCTTTCTTTTTCCAAACCAAACTCGGTCAGGATATGCGTACTGTCGGCCAGGACCGGGAAGTGGCCGCCGTCGCCGGGATCCAGGTGGATAAGATCCGGATCATCGCCATTATCATGTCGATGATTATGGCTTCCTGGGGCCATATCATCTTTCTGCAAAACATTGGCACTTTCAGCACTTACGGCAGTCACGAACAGGTCGGTCTCTACTCGGTGGCCGCCATCCTTGTCGGCGGCGCCACAGTGGACAGGGCCGGAATCGGTCATGCGCTTTTGGGGGTCCTTCTCTTCCATACCCTGTTTATTGTCTCGCCGGCCGCCGGGCGCCGGCTTTTCGGCGACGCCCAGGTTGGTGAGTATTTCCGGGTCTTCGTCGCTTACGGCGTAATCGGCGTCACCCTGGCCCTGCACGCCTGGAAACGTCTTCTCCAGGCCAAAAATAAAAGGGAAACACGGGAAACGGCCGGGGAAGCGGAAGAGTAAAAAACTAAGTTAAGAAAAAAACGGCGGGATATCTTCCCGCCGTTTTTTTCTTCGCGCAACATCCTTTCTCTCTCCGCCGGTACGGACTTTTCCCGGGAAAGGCACTAAACTTTTATTTCCTCCCGCCTTAAACCTTTGTTTCCTCCCACCACTGGGCGGCGTACGTGCCTAATGCAATAATGGAAACGGCCAGGCCGGGAAGGAGGAGCAGTGCTCCCCACGGGGGCCGGAAAAAATAATAGAGAAAAAAGCCGGTGAAAAAGAGAACGGTCCCGGTTTTCCCCCATATGTTGCTGGCCGGTACCTTTTTCCGCCGCCGGAGGAAAAGCAGGCCTCCCCCCAGTTGAATCCCTTCTTTGCACAGATAAACCCAGCCGATCCAAGAGGGAAGGCCATGCCAAACAATTAAACCGGTCAGAGAAAAGGCGGTTACCAGCTTGTCCGCCAGCGGATCCAGGATCTTGCCCAGTTCGGTAATTTCTCCCCGTTTCCTGGCCGCCCACCCGTCCAAAATGTCCGTCGCCGCCGCTGTGGCCCAAAGAAAAAGGACCCATTCACCCCGGTCCGCAGCAAAGGCCCATAAAATAAAGGGCGACAAGAGCAGCCGTAATGTGGACAACAAATTGGCAACGGTCATCGGTCTTCTACTCCACTTCCCGTGATCAAGCCGCCGGCATAAGGCCGGTCGTTTCTTTCAGTCCACGCTGTAGTTCGGTGCTTCTTTCGTAATCTGGATACTGTGGGGATGATTCTCCCGCACTCCCGCATTGGTAATGCGGATAAACCTTGTCCTGGTGCGCAGCTCGTCAATGGTAGCCACCCCGCAGTAACCCATTCCGGCCCGCAAGCCTCCCATCAGTTGGTAGACCGTTTCCGCCAGGGGTCCCTTGTAGGGAACCCGCCCTTCAATCCCTTCCGGAACCAGTTTTTCTTGTTTCTCCTGGAAATACCGGTCCCGGGACCCGGAACGCATCGCGGCCAGGGAGCCCATCCCCCGGTAAACCTTGAAGCTCCTTCCCTGATAAATCTCTATTTCCCCGGGACTTTCCTCCGTCCCGGCAAATAAATTCCCGAGCATCACCGCATGGGCTCCCGCGGCTATGCTCTTGGCGATATCTCCTGAATATTTAATTCCCCCGTCGGCAATGACCGGTTTGCCGTATTTCTCCGCCGCCCGGCTGCACTCCATGATCGCCGTGAACTGCGGGACGCCTACCCCCGTTACCACTCTGGTCGTACAGATCGAGCCCGGGCCGATCCCCACTTTCACACAGTCGGCCCCGGCGTCAAAAAGGGCCCGGGTCCCCTCGGCGGTAGCCACGTTGCCGGCCATGACGGGAACATGGGGGAATCTCTTCTTTAATTCCCGCACCGCTTCCAAGACATTGCGGGAATGACCATGGGCGGAATCCACCACCAAAATATCCACCCCGGCATCCACCAGCAAAGGAACACGGGTGGAATAATCGGCAACGCCCACCGCTGCCCCGACCAGCAGCCTTCCTTCTTTATCCTTCGCTGAATGCGGATGCTGCCGGGCTTTTTCAATATCCTTGATCGTGATCAAACCCTTAAGATTGAAATCCTCGTCAACCAGGGGCAACTTTTCAATCTTGTATTTGCCCAGGATCGCTTTGGCTTCTTCCAAGGTTGTCCCCACCGGCGCCGTAATTAGGTTCTCTTTAGTCATCACATTGGCGATGGGTTGCTGGTAGTCGGTGACAAAACGGATATCGCGGTTGGTGAGAATCCCCACCAGTTTTGTCCCTTCGGTGATCGGAACGCCGGAAATTCTGTACCTGGCCATAAGGTCCAGAGCGTCCTGGACGATATTATCGGGATGCAAAAAGAAGGGGTTGGTGATTACCCCGTGTTCGGATCTTTTGACCTTGTCCACTTCCAGGGCCTGCTCCTCCGGAAGCATGTTCCGGTGAATAACCCCCAGGCCGCCTTCGCGGGCAAGGGCAATGGCCAGCCGTGCTTCGGTCACCGTATCCATCCCGGCGCTGAGCAAGGGGATATTCAGAAAAATGTTTTCCGTGATCCGGGTCCGGGTGGAAACCTCGGACGGAACCACCTCGGATGCGGCCGGCAACAATAAGACATCATCAAAGGTTAAACCTTCGCCTACTACTCTGTCTGTCAAGGTCGACGCTCCCTTTTAAATATTGATCATATTTTACCACAACAATCTTATTTTGCAAGGGTGTTTAGAGGTATTACGGCCAGTTTCCTCCTTTGATGAATCATTTGATCATCAGCAATTTCCGGGAAATTTCCCCGGCCGCGCCGATCTGTTCCCCCACCAGACTGGTAAAGGTTTGCACTCCGGCCATCAAGGTGTCGTTGATCCTGAAAATCTGGTCCAACTGGTTTTGCAAGGCTTGCAAATCGGCGACCCGCCGTTTTATCATCTCCGGGGCCTGTTTCAGGCGCTCCAGTTCCGCCCGGACCTGACCCACCTTGGCCTCCTGTTGTCTGGTGGTATTCTCCACCAGTTCCGAAGTTTGGGCAATTTCGCGGTAAAGATTTTGTACTTTCTGGAAAATTTCTTCCATGCCTACCGCCCGTTCCGGCAGTTCCCACATCTCTTCCTGGAAAGCATTAAAACTCTCTTGCAAGTCCGTGGTAACACGCCGGATGGCCTCAATAATCACCATGATTTTATCCGCCGCTTCCCCGCTGGCGCCGGACAACTTCTTCACCTGGGTGGCCACCACGCCAAAACTTCTCCCCCGCTCTCCGGCCCGGGCCGCCTCAATGGCGGCGTTAAGGGCCAAGAGGTTGGTTTGCTCATTAATCTGCAATATAGTTTCCAGCACCTGGTCGATCTTTTTTGTCTCCTCTTCCAAACGGCCAAACAACTCTGTTATTCCGGAAAATTTCTCACACCTGCTGCGCATATCTCTTAAATTAGCGCCGATCTCCTCCAAGTCGGCTTTAATTCCTGCGGAGACATTGCTGGACTGCTCCTGGACGCGCCGGAAAGCTTCGGCCAAAGCTTGGCTCCCCTCGCTAAGTTGACGGAAAACTTCGTGAAACTGGCCGATAGCCTCCTCGATTAGTTTCCTCGCCGACCCATCACTCTCATCGGCCTCTCTCAGCTTTTGTAGAGTGGAGATCACCCCGGTAAAATTCTCCTTCAAACTGCCCAAAATATGATGAATCTCCCTGGAAGTCCCGGTAATAACTTCGTCGCTGTCAAGATCGCCTTTGGTAAACTCCGCGGCTTCTTGTATCTGTTGATAAATTTGTTCTATGGAAAAGTCGAGACCGGAACGGACCAGACGGTTCACCAGCACCAGAAGGAGAAAGATTATGCTGATCCCGAAGACCGATCCCCGGAAAAGAAAGAGAATAACAAGGGCGGCGACCACCAGGAATACTAATAAAAAATCTAAAAAAAAGCGTGCTTGTTCTTTAACCGGCTTGGTGAAAACGCCTTTAAATAAAGAGAGAAAGAAGTTGCCTTCAAGCCGGGGATTGTTATTAGAATCTTGCAACATTAGGGCTTCCCTCCATTTTTTTTGGCATTTACTTATTTATTCTTCTCTTGGTGATAAACTCCTTTATCGATCGCCCATTTTTCTGATTTCTTTTCGCAACTTGCGGATAATCTTTTTTTCCAGCCGTGAAATATACGACTGGGAGATCCCAAGGTGGTCCGCCACTTGTTTTTGCGTCTTTTCGACACCGTCTCTTAAACCGAAACGAAGCTCGACGATGGATTTTTCCCGCCCGGACAATAAGGAAATGGCTGCTGTCAGTAGATTTCTGTCTACTTCTTCTTCCAGGTGTTTATAGGCGGCATCATTCTCTGTCCCCAGGACATCGGAGAGGAGTAATTCGTTACCGTCCCAATCCACATTCAACGGCTCGTCAAAGGACACCTCCGACCTGGTCTTGTTGTTTCTCCGCAAATACATGAGAATCTCATTTTCTATACATCGTGAGGCGTAAGTGGCCAGCTTGATTTTTTTCTCCGGGTTAAAAGTGTTGACCGCCTTAATCAGCCCGATCGTTCCGATGGAGATGAGGTCCTCAATGCCGATGCCGGTATTCTCAAATTTACGGGCGATATAAACCACCAGGCGCAAATTACGTTCAATCAGCAGTCCCCGGACCGTCCGGTCCCCGGTTTTTAACTTATCCAGCAGGTAACTTTCTTCCTCCGTCGTCAAGGGCGGGGGGAGTGCTTCGCTTCCCCCTATATAAAAAACGCTTTTGGGGTAAAGGCCGGTTTTTTGCAGCAGCTTCACCAGGGAAAGCTGCAAAAACAGGCGCAGGCGAAGCCAAATCCTTTTCCACATGCCCACTCCTCCTTATCACTTTCCTCCGGAGACAAGAGAAACCGGCAAGAGGGCCCGGTAAAGTTCGGACCCGGAAGAAAGATGGTAAAGCCCGACCAAGACCCGAGAAATTTTTCTGGGTTCTTTCTGTAAGATCGTCAGTTCGTCGGGGCGCACGCCCAGCAAGAACCCCTTCTTGTTCCCGAGCCCGTTGAAAGTGAGAAACCGGATCCTTCTGGCCCAAGCGCCCTCGAGCTCCCAGGCACACCGGGGGGAAAATTCCCCGTTGAAGACGGCGGCCGCAAGCCCCGTAACCTCTGCGGGAAGGATATCATCAAGCGCTCCGGTTTCCACCAGAACCACCGGGGTCTTGGTCAGCGGATCCACCAGTAAATTGCCGGTATCCAATAAGGCCGGGATCTCTTTGTCTTTTCCCTCAAAGGAAAGGCGGATCGGAATCAAACAACTTTTTTCCCAAATCAAACGGTGGACAAGGCCCCATCCCAGTTCCGTCAAGATTAACAAGGCGAATAAATTAATGATGATGACTTGCTTCCCGCTTAACTGACGCTGGAAAGAATACCAGTAAAGGTTGTAGACGGCCGAGGTCAGCCCGGCGGTAAGAATGGCCAGGAGAAAAAAGAGCCCGGCCGTTTTCATCAGTTCCCTGAAACTTAGCGGGAAAAAGGCTACTGTCAACAAGAAAATCCCGGCGCCCGCAAAATAGAAAATCTCTTCTTTTCCTACCAAGCCCAGTTCCCAGCGGTAACAAAAACTCAAATGGTAGAGGCCACCCACCAGGCCGGCGGTCAACAGCCGCCACCGGGGGAGCTTTTTTTTGCCAATCCGGGCCGTCGTCCACAACAGCAAGGTATTCATGAACCAGCTCATCAGGGAGCCGGTTATCCATTCGTCAATAAAAACTTCCCGCATTTTTCTCTCCCTCCTCGTTGCCCGGTGCTCGGTGCTCGTCGCCCGTCTCCCGGACGAATCCCGATACCCGGCGCTTGTTGCTGGTTGCCCGTCGCTCGTGTGAATCTCGATACTCGTGGCTCGTTGCCCGCTCGTTGCCCGCTCGTTGCCCGTATGAAGGATTGCCTTTGTAGCTTTATTTTACCGGTCGTTGCGGCAGGGGTCGTCGCTACAGGCCCGGCGCTTTCACCCCGGCGCGCCGGGGAGCATCCTTTTATATTAAACTACCGGTGAAAAAGCCCATTCCTTTTTAAAGGTAAAGATTACTCCGCAAACTACGATCGGGGAAAACCGGGAAAATTCTTTTCTTTCCCTTTCTTTACCTGCAAGAAATGCTTTTTGTCGATCCTCCCCTGAAAAGACCAAAATGGCCGTTGGACGGCCATTTTGGTCTTTCCTCTCTTTTCTCTTCCACTTTTGTTTTCCGCTTCCGGCCCGGTTTTTCTTGCCTTTCCGGTTACCCCTTCTTGCGCAAAAAAGCGGGAACATCAAGCTCTCCGGCGTCGACAAAGGAATGGATATCCAAATCATCCAGGCCCAGCCGGTGAAGTTTTTTCGGGCCAAACCCGGTGGCAATCACCGTAACTTTAATCTCATCCCCCATCTCTTCATCGATGACGGCGCCGAAAATTATGTTGGCATCGGGATCGGCGGCTTCCGTGATCACGGACGCCGCCTCGTTGATTTCGTACAGTCCCAGGTTGGAACTACCGGTAATATTCAACAAAATTCCCTTGGCGCCTTCAATGGACATCTCCAAAAGCGGTGACGCCACGGCGTTCTGGGCTGCCTCCACCGCCCGGTTTTCCCCGGACGCCCTGCCGATCCCCATCAGGGCGGAACCGGCGTTGGTCATGATTGTCTTGACATCGGCAAAATCCACGTTGATTAAACCGGTAATGATAATCAAATCGGAAATCCCCTGGACGCCCTGGCGCAGGATATCGTCGGCGAGTCGGAAGGCTTCGAGCACCGATGTTTTCCTGTCCACAATCTGCAAGAGGCGCTCGTTGGGGATGGTGATCAAGGTATCCACTTGTTCCTTTAAAGCTTTAACCCCTTCTTCCGCCTGTCTCTTGCGCACCTTTCCCTCAAACTCGAAAGGTTTCGTGACCACCCCGACGGTCAAAGCCCCGGTTTTACGGGCCATTTCCGCAATAACCGGCGCCGCCCCGGTTCCGGTTCCTCCTCCCATCCCCGCCGTAATAAAGACCATGTCGGTATTTTCCAACAAGGCCTGGATCTCTTCCCTGCTTTCTTCGGCCGCTTGCCGTCCAATCTGGGGATTGGCCCCCGCGCCCAGGCCTTTCGTGATCTTGTCGCCGATCCGCAGCCGGATATCGGCATTGGAGCGCAGCAAGGCTTGTCCGTCGGTGTTAATGGCGATAAACTCCACGCCTTTCATGCCGGTTTCGATCATTCTGTTGACGGCATTTGTTCCGCCGCCACCGACACCGATGACTTTAATTGAAGCAAATTGCCGGTTTTCCACTTCAAATTGAAGCATTAATGCTCCTCCATTCCATCCGTAACACAAGCAAATAAGATTAAATTCCACAGACGGCCCGATAAACCTGCCTCTTTTACGATCTTTTTATAACCGCTTATAACCGCTCATTTCCGGGGGGCATAAAGATCGACAATCAATTGCACTTCCCCTTGGCCCATCCCGGTCCGCCGGGCAATATCCTTTACGGAAAGCCCCTGTTCAAAAAGGTTAAGCACATCCCGGTGCCGTTCAGGAACTTGTACCGTCTCTGTGATCTTCTTTTTCTCGCCGGTTTTTCCTTTTCCTCTGCCCGGCCCGGGGCCGGAACGGTCATTGCCGGTTTCCACGGCCGGCTCCGCTTCCCTCTCCGTCTCCCCTTCCCGGCCTGCTTCTTTTTCTTCCTGAACAAGGGAAGAGGAGGCCAGTTCTTCTTTAGCCCGTTCTTCTTTAACCGGTTCTTCCGTAAGCAGGTCTTTTACCATCCGGCCGTCGTCCAGTTGTTTACCTTCTTCCTTCCCGGCGGGCTCTTTTTTCGCCTCCCGCTCCAGATAAGCGCAAATCTCCAGCAACAGCTCTTCGATGTGCCGGACCCGGAGCCGCAAATCGGCAAGTCTCCGCCGGGTTTTTCTCTTCTCCCATAACCAGAGGAGAAAAATAATTAATCCGAAAAAAAAGAAAAACTCCCCGGCCATCCTTGACTCTCCTTCACTTTTCTACACTTCGAAATCGATGATCAGCCCGCGGTCGTCTTTCCGGTTTCTTTCAGAAGAAGGCGAACGGGAACGCTGCCGTTTTTTTTCACCGGCCGGTTCTCTTTGTCCCCTGTTCGACCTCTCCTCCTCATGAATTCGCCCGTGGACAATCTCTTTTCTCCGCCGGACCTGGCGTTCTTCCTCAATCACTTCTTGGGCGATGCGGTTTTTAAAGGCCTCGTTTTCATCCTGAGGTTGCCGGAGAGCAACGCCCTGTAACCGTTGGAGTTCGAGCACGCGGTTGAGTAACACGTGTAAATCAATGGGCTGAACCATTGGTTACCCCCCCCTCTACCGCTCCTACCGGTAAGCCTGAATCACCACTTCCCCGTCCTCATAGGTTAAGATGGCAAAATGGACTTCGTCTTTGAAGATGCGGACCGCTTTTCCGATAATCACTTTTACCCCCGGGTAGATCCTCTGCCGTATTTTGATTCTTCCCCTCTGGGTCTGCCTGCCGCCAATCTCCTCGTTGATCTCTTCCTGCCTGGCAATTAATTTTCTCAGCTCCGCTTTGAGATAAAAAGAGGTCCGGGTCAATTTGGCCTTCATTTCCTCCCGTTCCGGAGGAAGGTCAAACCCCTTTTTATTCAAAATGGCCAGTGCTTTTTCCACCTTGTCCAACTCTCTTTTCATTTCAAAAATCTTCTTTTCCAGCGCGATTAATTCCTTGCGCAGGGCGGGGTTGGCCCCCACTTCAATTTCGGTGTAGGTTCCCATCCGGGAACCCAAAACCTGAACGTTGATCTCATCACGGGCGCGGACCACACCCCCCACGACCATGCCTTTTCTGCTTTCCAACGTGATCTTCTGCCCGGCGTTAACCTGGCTGTGCATGATGGCGTCCCGGCAGACAATCTCGCCCTCCACGTCGATCGAGGCCCGGTCGATATAGCGGGCGTAAAGATTCCCCTTACATTCGATCACCGTTCTATCCTGCCCGACAATCCCTCCCCGGACCGTAACATTTCCGTCGGCATAAATCGAACCGCCGTCCACATTCCCGCCGACGACCACATCGCCCTCGGCCTTAACCACGAACCCGTTTTCTATATCGCCGCGCACAATGACGCTTCCGGCAAAGTCAATGTTGCCCGTGGCATACCCCACATTCCCCGCCACGTGGTGAACATTGTTCACCATCACTTTCCGGCCGATCAGCGACGGTTCGCCGTCAATGGCCGCGATCAGTCTTTCTTTTTTCTCGTCCCAAAACGTATTCTTGCCGGCGGTAATAATTATATCTTTCCCGGGCAAGGGCTTCAATTCTTCCCCTTTGACATTCCGTCCCGGGATCCCCGGGGTGGGAGGTTTTCTCTCCACCAAAACCTGACCCCTTCTTACGTTTTGAATCAGAGAGAGTTCCCGGTGGTCAACCCGCCCGTCCTCCATCTCCTTGGGGATCAATTTTATCCTGTCGGTCTCGAACAAAAACTTTACGGAAGCATCCTCCCCTTTGACCGAAGGTTTGCCTTCGGCGATCAAGACAGAATGAACAATTTTCTCTTCCACCACGCGCTTGAGGACCATTTCTTTAAGACCGTATTTGATTCCCGCATCCTTCACTTTTTTCAATACTTCTTCGTGCGTAGGCCATACCGCATCCGGGGAGGGCGCGTCAATCTGTAAAAAAGCCTGCATATTGTCGGGGGTCAACTCAATTTTTATTTCCGCCTTCTTTTCCATTTCCACCATGTCAACACCCCCTTTTTTGTTCACAACACACTGGAGACGGGTTTCCACCGCGCCAGGCGTCCCCGCAACCGGAAAACCGCCTTGGTATGTATCTGCGAAACCCGTGATTCGGAAATATTCAGTATCGCCCCTATTTCCTTCAGGGTCAAACCTTCATAGTAATACAAGGTTATGACCAGCCTTTCCCGCTCGGCAAGGGCGTCTATCGCTTCCGCCAGCGCGGTTTTTAACTCCGTAATCTCCATCTGTTTTTCCGGATCCACACTTTCCAGGTTTTCCACCAGATCCAGCATGCGGACATTTTCATCGTCAAATTTCCGTGACATCCAGTATTCGTCCAACGAACAAATGGTTGTACAACTCACTTCGCTCAGCAATTGGTTGAACTCCGCCATCGACAACTGCATGGCTTCGGCGATCTCTTGATCCGTTGGGTAACGTCCCAAACTGTTTTCCAGTTCAATACAGGTTTTCTCCAGGTCTTTCGCCTTCTGCCGTACGGAGCGCGGCACCCAGTCGTTACTCCGCAACCCGTCAAGGATCGCCCCTTTAATCCGGGAGATAGCGTAGGTTTCAAATTTTATCCCCCGCTCCGGCTCGAATTTATCAATCGCGTCAATCAAACCGAATATTCCGTAACTGACCAGGTCTTCAAATTCCACATTAGGGGGGAACCCGATACTGATCCTTCCGGCCACATACTTGACAAGAGGGGCATATTCAAGGATCAAAGCTTCCCGGGCGGCTTGAGAACCCTTTAAGCATTCTTCCCAGTATTGCTTCTCCTGCTTTTTATCCACGCTTCATCCCCCCTTAGACCCAAGGGACTTCTTCCCATTTCATATATTTCAACGTTTATTTTTCATTTCCTTTTTGCTTATAAAATAACCTCCGGGGAGTTTAGCATTTTAACGGAAACAAGCCCGGTGGCCAGATCAAACCGGACCGACCGGCCGCTCTTTTCCCCTACGTTTTTCCCGGCGATCTTGAGATTCCTCTCCGCCAGCAGCCTCTCCACGGCCTCGACGTTGCGCGGCCCGATCATTAGCAGATGGTTGTCGCCGCCGAACATCTGGGCGCCGCCGCTGATCTTGATCTCCGCCCGGGAAAGGGCAGCCCCCATTCGCGTGAACTGTTCCAATAGTTCCGGAATAGCCGTGTCGGCAAACTTTCCCGGTTTTTTTACCTCGACGGAGAGGGAATTTTGGGGAAGCATGATATGGGCCATACCCCCGGTCGCCGTCACCGGGTCGTAAACGCAAACCGCTACGCAGGACCCAAGACCGACTGCCGCCAGCACATTCGGAGAACGGGAAACAACTATTTCCGACATTCCGACCCGGATGACTTCGGCCATTGTCCCTTCACTCCCAACGCTTTTAAGATCGTCGACAATGACCCAGCATCGGGAATCAGAAAAAAATGCCCGGTGATTTTAACTTCGCAGGCTGTTAATTTCGTTTCCACGAGCAAAGCAAAATCACTGCTGGTGCCGACATCGACTAGAACGGTGTTAAGAATCGCACTTACCATGTCAAAAGTCAAGGCCGGAACAGAAGTAATCAGATTCAACTCGGTGAAATTGGAGAAAGCATAAATATAGGCCCCGGTCAGGATATTCCCAATTTCCTTTAACGCCGAGATCTCGAGTTCTCCTAAAATATTCCTGTTGTTTTCCGTTCCCTTCTTTTCCTCCAGGAGAAACCCGGCCAAAAAGAGGGCTTCTTCCCGGGGGAAAAGGTAAAGAACCTTGGCGGGGGCGTCGCCAAAAACCCGCAAATAGATGCCGACCATGGGATCCTCGGGCTGCCCCAGAATATCGCCGACCTCGCTCAAAGCAACCAGGTTGACCCGCGGCACGGTCATGGTTACTTTCTTCTTCATCAACTGGGAAAGAACGGTTGCCGCATGACCGACCCCGATATTACATACTTCTTTGATCGCATCCCGCTGGATGGAGGTCAGTTTGTTTACGTGTTCCATGAATCTTCACTCGCTTAAATCCGCTTCGGCCAGTTCCTTCGATTCTTCCGGACTTAAAGCCCGTTCCAGATTGAGGAGAACAATCAGGCGGTCCCCCACTTTCGCTACTCCCGACACATACTGGGAGTCCACGCCTTTGGTAATCGGGGGGGGCGGTTCCACCGCAGAAGCCGGGATCCGTATGACCTCCTCCACGGCATCCACCAGCATTCCCACCAGGGCTCCGTCGACTTCGACAATGATGACGCGGGAATCATAGCCAAGGGGCGGAAGAGTCAAGCCGAATCTTTTCCGCAGATCGACAATGGGGATGATCTCACCCCGCAAATTGATAACTCCCTCCACAAAGGAAGGGGCTTTGGGCACCCGGGTCAGCCCTTGGTCCAATTTTTCGATCTCTCTGGCCTGCAAAATATTGACGCCGAATTCTTCTTCTCCCAATTTAAATAAAACCAGTTGGATTAGTTCCTCGCGGACTTCTTCTTTTTCTCGCATGGGCCATCCCCCTTACCTTAAAAAAATTTTGCGCTTTCCGTATTAAAAACGATGCTCAGGCCACCGCTACCGTTCTTAAGTCCAGAATCAACGCCACCCGGCCGTCCCCTAGTATGGTGGCCCCGGCAATACCGGGAATATTGCCAAGGTAACTTCCCAACGATTTAATCACCACATCCTGCGGCCGGAGAAGACTGTCCACGACACAACCGACCCGCCGCTCGCCGTGGCGGACGACGACCACGTCCAGTTCTTCATATTCCGGATTCCGGGCGTCTTTTACCCCCAAAACATCCTGCAGCCGGACAAGGGGCAGTACCTCGCCGCGCAGCATCGTCACTTCCTGCCGGCGCAGGATTTTAATGTCTTTCCGGGCGACGCTGATTGTCTGGTCGACCAGGGTGGTGGGGATCGCATAAATCTCCGAACCAACTTGGACCATCAAAGTTTGAATGATGGCCAAAGTCAAGGGCAACTGAATCATCACCGTGGTTCCTTCTCCCGGAACACTGGATAACAGGACCTGCCCGCCCAAGGCGGTAATCCTCTCCCTCACCACATCCATGCCCACGCCCCGCCCGGAGACATCGGTCACTTCCTCGCTGGTGGAAAAGCCGGGCAGAAAAACCAGGTTAATGATCTCTTCCTCCGTCATTTCCGCCAGTTGTTCCGGTGTTATGTAACCTTTGGCCAAGGCGGTATCCGCTATTTTTTTACTGTCAATTCCCCTCCCGTCGTCGGCAACGGTGATTACCACCTGGTTTCCGGCTTGATGGGCACTGACGGATAACTGTCCGGTGGCCGGTTTTCCGGCGGCCACTCTTTCTTCCGGCGGCTCGATCCTATGGTCGACACTGTTTCTAATGATATGAATCAGCGGGTCGCCAATCTCATCGATGACCGTCCGGTCAAGTTCCGTTTCAATCCCGGTTATATGTAGATCCACCTGTTTACCGGCGCGGTGGGCCAGATCCCGGACCAGACGGGGGAACCGGGAGAAGACGTGCTCCACCGCGACCATCCTGGTTTTGAGGACATCATCCTGCAACTCCAGGAGGAGGCGGTTCAAATGTTCCACACTCTCTTCCAGTTCCTCATGTTGCAGTTCGGCACTGATCTTTTGCAGCCGGCCGCGGTTGATGACCAACTCGGCCACCAGATTCATCAAGTCGTCCAGCTTGCGGATGTCCACCCGGACGGTGAGACCCGTTTGCGCCGTGGCGACAGGAGCCGACGGTTCGTCCTCTTTCTCTTTCTGCACGGCAAAGCAGTAGGTTTCGCCCGAACCCCGACGTTCCTCCGGCAACTTGTCCGGCGCCACTTCCTCGCCCCGGACGTCCTTAACATCCGTAACCCTTCTGATAATGTCGACCACTTTTTCCAGGGGTTCATCCGTGATGAGGCCGATAATGAAATCGTACCGGAACCGTTCGTCTTCCAGTTCTTTGGTGGAAGGAATGGTTTTGACAATCGTTCCGGCCGCCTCGACCTCGCGGAGGATCATAAAGGCACGGGCGCCTTTTAAGAGACATTCCTCTCTAAGAATGACATGGAGGTGATATAGTTTTTTCTCTCCGGTCAACAGCTTTTTCAGCTGTTCCTGTTCTTCTTTAAGGTAACGCAATTCCAACGTGCGCCGCCGGTCCCTGGTGGAAGGGGTTAATTCTTCCCGGGTGGAATACTTCTTAAGACGCTGGACAATCCCGGCCGTTTCGATATCGGCCTCCCGTCCTTCCGGTATTCCCCCGGCCAAAATCTCCAGGAGATCCACGGCGTCAAAAAGCAGGTTAATGATCTCCGGGGTCACTTCCACATCGCCGCGGCGCAGCAAACCCAGAACATCTTCCATGTTGTGGGTGACATCGGCCATTTTATTAAAACCCATGGTGGCCGCAGCGCCTTTTATGGTATGGGCGGAACGGAAGATCGCATTCAAGATCTCCTTGTTTTGCGGATCATTTTCCAGAGCCAAAAGGGAACTGTTTAAAGTTTGTAGATGTTCCCGGCATTCATCCATAAATACTCTTAGGTATTCCGAGGTCTCCATCGGTGTGCACCTCCTGGATATTATTAGATTAAACCTTTAAACCTTAATTCCTGCTGTTTCTGGAAAATGAACCGTAAAATTGTCTGTTTTTCCTCTTCTGTAATGGCCAAAAACTTCAGGGAAATCCAGTTCAGCAGGGTGGTCCTCCGGGTTTTCGAATCAATGGAAACAAAAGTTCCCGACCGCAAAACCTGGGCGGGGAGGTTAATCTTTTTGTTCGGCAAAAAAAGGATGATCGAAACCTGTTCGTTCTTAACCTTCTCTTTAGTCTCAATTTTGGCCCCGCCGGCGCTCAAATCCCGGGTATGGCCCTCGATGAGCCGTACGAATTTCCGGCCAGCCACCTCTTCTTCGCTCCAAATTTCCACCGGAATCCGGGTTTCCAGCCGCACATCGCTTCGCCTTTGAATCCGGCCCCACTCATCCGGCCAGGCAATGATCAGGTACTTTTTGGCATTGATGATTTCCGAATAAAGCACGATACTGACGAAAGTATAAACCGCGTCTTTCTTGATGACACTTCCCTCAATGCGCCACCCCGGTTCCAGTTCCAGCGGCTTGCCCATGTAGAGCGGTTCGGTGATCACAAACCCGGAAACATAAATCTTGATAATCCGGCTCCGGAACTTTTTCTTTCCGTCTTTAGTCTCCACATTCAAGACCACAGGGTCGCCTTCTTGAATGTTCATGGTACCCCCCTGTAATCAAAGGCTGGAAAGGTATAAAATTATACCCGACCGACGCCGGACCGCTACCTTTTAAAGAGCCGCCGCCAAAAGCTGCCCGGAGGGTGAGCCGGGATATCGGGGAGGGAAAGCAACCGCCGTGCCAACCCCGACACATTTTTTGAAGCTGCCGCCTGCGGATTGGTCAGAATAAAAGGTTCCTGTTTTTTAACGGCTGCGGGTACCACAGGATCGTAAAAAACCATGCCTAAAGGTTCAACGGTAAAATCAAGAAACTTCTCCGCCACCATGGCCAGGCGTTCCAATACCTGATTTCCCTCGTCTTCCCAGCGGATCATGTTGGCGACCAGATAGACTTTGGTCTGCGGGTTTTCCTTGGCCACAACCTTGACAATGCCGTAGGCATCGGCAATGGACGTTGGTTCCGAGGTCGTAACCACTATTATCTCGTCGGCGGCGGTAATGAACTGGACAACTTTGTAGGAAATACCGGCACCGGTATCAAAGATAAGGAAATCCGACCCTTCTTCCAGCTCCATCAGATGTTCCAGACATTTGTCCACATACCGCTCGCTAAGATCGGCAAGTTCTTGAAATCCCGATCCCCCGGCGATTACCCGCAGGCCAAGGGGCCCTTCGATGGTGATCTCGCGCAGATCCCGTTCACCGGTGAAAAAATGGCCTAAATGATACTCGGGTGAAATGCCCAGAATCAAATCGACATTGGCCAACCCCAGATCGGTATCGATTAAAGTCACCCGTTGCTCCAACTGGACAAGGGCCAGAGCAAGGTTAACGGCGAGGTTGGTCTTGCCGACGCCACCCTTGCCGCTGGTGATCGCCATTATTCTCGTTGATGACGATTTTTCCCTGCTCTTTTCTTTATCATTATTTTGTACATTCACTAACTCTCTAAGCCGTTCGGCTTGGTCATGCATGGACGTACTCCTTACTTATGTACTTGTTTATTACCTCTGGAGAAGCCACTTCAATATCTTCCGGAACATTCTGGCCGGTGGTCAAGTAAGAGAGGGGGACCTGGACCTTTTCGAGAAAATCCAACATATTCTGCGGATTGTTGGTCTCATCCAGTTTGGTAAAGATCACTCGGTTAAAGGAAAGTTCTTTAAACGACTCGGCAGCTTCCAACATATCTTCCAGCTTGGTGTTGATACTGAGCACCAGGTGGATTTCGTGCAGGCGGCGGCCGCTGAAAAACTGGTTTAATTCCCGGATTTGCTGCTTGTTTTTTTGACTCCTTCCCGCGGTATCGATGAGGACGAGATCCATTTTCTCCAGTTTAAGAAGGGCTTTCTTAAACTCGCTCACCGTGTAAACCACATAAACCGGGAGGTTCAAAATCTCGGCATAGGTTTTCAGTTGTTCCACCGCGGCAATCCGGTAGGTATCGATGGTAACCAGCCCCACCGACTTACCCTCGAAAAGAGAGAAGTTGGCGGCCAGTTTGGCAATGGTGGTGGTTTTTCCCACCCCGGTGGGACCAACCAAAGCCACCACCGTCGGACGGGCCAGCAGTTTGATCGTAGCAAACGAAGGGCAAAAAACCTTGGACGGCGCCGGTTCTTCCTCGGCGGCGGGAACCCGGGTCACCTGTTTGGCCATGGTTTCCACGGCTTTGCGCAGGGCGCCCAGTTCCTTCCGGAGGACCTCCAATTCGGGAAGGATATCCTCTTTTTCCAGCCGGGAAGAGGGACGCCTCGTTTTCAGCTCCGTCCCTTTCAGGTTCAATTCTTTCCTGTTCAAATGCTCGTCGACGGCAGCCAGGACTTCATAACGCTTTTTGCTGAAAAGACCTAAAAAACCCCCTTCTTTGTACGTACGGGAATTAAGAATCAAAGCGTCCGGTCCCAGTTCCCGTTTAACCTTGGCGACCGCCTCCTGGGCAGTGTCGGCCACAAACCTTCGTACTCTCATTCACCCACACCTACCATTCCTAAAGAATGCACTTCTGCTTCGGGCAGTATTTCCTGGTAAGAGACCACCGCAACTTTGGGAAACAAACGTTCCGTAATACTCCGGACATAGGCCCGGAGGACCGGAGTGACCAGCAGCACAGGATGATAATTTTCTTGCATGATTCGGCGCACCTCTTTCCCCAAGGAATCATAAAACCGGTTCAACCAGGTCGGATCCAACGGCTGTGCTTCCCCGTCTTCCCTTTGGGCGGCCAGCAACCGCTCTTCGGTCTTGGGAGTCAAGGTCAACACATGGATCGTCTTGCCGTCGGCAGAGAGCATCTTCGTGATCTGCCGGGCCAGCGCCGCCCGGACATATTCGGTCAAGAGGCCGGTATCTTTGGTCACCGGCGCGTAATCGGCCAGGGTTTCCAGGATGGTCACCAGATTGCGGACGGGAATACCCTCTTTCAACAGGCGGGCCAGAACCTTTTGAACCTCCCCGACGGTCATCAAATTGGGGATCAATTCTTCCACCACGACGGGATAATCGTTGCGCAGATGATTGATCATGCTCTGAACCTCCTGGCGGCCGAGCAGTTCATGGGCGTAGCTCCGGATGATCTCCGTCAGATGGGTCGCCAGGACCGAAGGGGGGTCCACCACCGTGTAACCGGCCATTTCCGCCTTTTCCCGCTGTTTTTCCGAGAGCCAGACGGCGGGCAAGCCGAAAGCCGGTTCCCGGGTGGGGATCCCGTCAATTTTCTCGGTCACGCCGCCGGCATCCATGGCCAGGTAGTGACTGGGCATCAATTCCCCGCCGGCCACTTCCACCCCTTTGATTTTAATCACATACTGGTTGGGGGCGAGTTGCATATTGTCACGGATCCGGATGGGCGGCAAAATAATGCCCAACTCCAATGCCACCTGCCGCCGGATCATACTCACTCTTTCGAACAAGTCTCCGCCTTGGGCCTTGTCCACCAGCGGAATCAGACTGTAGCCAATCTCCAATTCCATGGGGTCCACCGCCAGCAGGGAAAGGACATTTTCCGGGCGGTACCCCGTCTCTTCTTCCACCGGGACTTCCTCCCTTTTAGCCGCCTCTTCCCGCTTTCTTTCCCGGTCAAGAAGATACCCCATGACGCCCAGGAGGGCGGCCATGATGAAAAAGGGAATGGTCGGCATCCCGCGCACCAGCCCGAAGAGGGCGATCACGCCCGCGGCGATAAGAATAATCCGGGGATAAGCCAGCACCTGCCCGGTAAGATCCGTGCCCATATCCGCGTCCGAAGCCGAACGGGTCACCAGGATTCCCGTGGCGGTGGAGATTAACAGGGCGGGAACCTGCGTCACCAGGCCGTCGCCAATGGTCAGCAGGGCGTATATTTGCATGGCGCTCAGCGGATCCAGCCCGCGCTGGAAAACACCGATCACAAACCCGCCCAGGAGATCGATGATGATGATAATAATCCCGGCAATGGCGTCGCCCTTCACAAACTTGCTGGCCCCGTCCATCGCCCCGTAAAAGTCCGCCTCGCGTTCGACCTCTCTCCTTCTCCTTTTGGCCTCTTCTTCATTGATTAATCCGGTGTTTAAGTCGGCGTCAATACTCATCTGCTTGCCGGGCATCGCGTCAAGGGTAAACCGGGCCGCCACCTCCGCCACCCATTCCGCGCCTTTGGTAATGACCAGAAAATTGATGACCGTTAGCAAGAGGAAAATAACAAACCCGACCACCGGGTTCCGGCCGGCGACAAAATTGCCAAAGGCCGAGACAACTTCTCCGGCGTACCCCTGCAAGAGAATCAACCGGGTGGTGGAAACGCTAAGGGACAACCGGAACAAGGTAACCACCAGCAACAACGAGGGAAAAACGGAAAATTCCAACGCCCGGCGGACATTCATGGTCAGCAACAGAATCAGGAACGACATGGTAATATTGAAGGTAAGAAAAATATCGAGAAAGATCGGGGGCAAGGGAATAAAGAGCATGACCAGGATGAGGACGATGATGGTAACCATGACCATCTCGCCGCTCCGCAGCAAACGGTTTAAAGATAATGCTTTTTCTACGTTATTCGCCATTTTTTCCCCTCGTCACGCGATTTTCTGTTATGGCGGTAAATTGCCGGCCGCGGTTTTCCTTTCATTTATTGCCAGGCCCGCCGGGCGCCTTGCCGCAACTGGTAAACAAAGGCCAGCACCTCGGCCACCGCCTGGTACAGGTGTTCAGGGATGTACTCCCCGACTTCCACCGTTTTATAAAGGGCCCGGGCCAACGGTTTGTTCTCCACCACCGGCACATTGTGCTCCGTGGCCGCCGCCCGGATCTTTTCCGCCAGATAGCCCTGGCCCTTCGCCACCACCTGGGGCGCCCCCATTTCTTCCGGTTCATACCGCAAGGCTACCGCCAGTTGGGTCGGGTTGGTAATGACCACGTCGGCGCGGGGTATCTGTTGCATCATGCGCCGGGTGGCCAATTCCCGTTGTTTCCGCCTGATCCTGCTGCGGACCAGGGGGTCGCCTTCAGTCTGTTTATATTCATCCTTGACTTCTTTTTTAGTCATGCGCAAGCCGCGAAGATATTCATAACGTTGATAAAAGTAATCGAAAACTGCCATCACCAACAGGAAAAGACAGATCCTGGTCACCATCTGGAAGAGCATCTTCCACGTCATCTCCGCCACCTGCCATACGGGCATGAGCATTGACGTCTCCGCCAGCGGAAAAGCCCGGCTGAGGAAGGTGCTCCGGATAATCAAGGCGACGATGGTTAATTTGAATAAGGCTTTTACCAGTTCCACCAGGGAACGGGGGGAAAAAAGCCTTTTCAGTCCTTGGGCCGGGTTGACCCGGTCCCAGCGCATTTTCAGGGTTTCCCCGGTGATAATTCCCCCGGTCTGCACCAGGTTAATCGCCACCCCCGCCGCCAAAACAGTCAGGCCCACCGGTAAAAAGGAGACCAGGATGAAAAGAAAGCGTTGAAGAAAAATATGCCCCAACGAACTTTCATCCATGGCAAGATTCAAGACTTCCAGCCGGAAACTCTCCAGAAAAAAATGGTAAAGATTGCGCAGGAAGGAAGCGCCGAAAATATTAAGAGCACAAAAGGCGACGAGAACGACTAATACCGAGTTAAACTCCATGCTCCGGGGAACCTGCCCCCTTCTTCTCGCCTCGGCCCTTTTGCGCGCCGTTGGTTCCTCGGTCTTCTCCTCTTCGGCAAAGAACTGTAAATCCCAAAACCACCAGGAAAGAGCGTTTTCTTTCTCCCTGTTCATTACCGCCCCCTCCCCAGGGCCGTAATCACCAGCAACAAATCCTGCCAAAGATCACCGTAAGGCGATAAATAACCGGTCAGCCACCGGATAAAAACGGCCATGCTCAACCAGATTAAAACCAGGCCGATCAGGATCTTCAAGGGAAACCCCACCATAAAGACGTTAATCTGGGGGATCATTCTTACCAGAATACCCAGGCCTACCGTGGTCAGGAACAGGACCCCCACAATGGGAAGGACAATGCGAAAAGCCAACAGAAACATGCCGCTGAAAACTTTAACGACTAATTCGACCCCCTGGGTAAAAAAGGGGGGCTTGCCGGCGGGCATAAGCCGGAAGCTCTCCACCAAGGCCCTGATGAGGGTGTGGTGTCCGTTGACCAGTAAAAAAAGCCATAAAGCGATTATATGTTTAATCTGGCCGACCAGAGGCATCTGCGCTCCGGTCATCGGATCCAGGACATTAACCAACCCAAAGCCCATCGGAACCTCAATCATCTGGCCGGCCACCTGAAAAGCGGCAAAAATGATGTTGACGACGAACCCCAGCACCAAACCGGTTAAAAGTTCCTGGACGACCAGGAGGATCAGAGTTGCCGGGTGCGTGAGGGGGTCGATCCCTCCCGGTAAAACCGGTGTAAGGACCAGAGACACCAGGAAGGCCCATCCCAGCCTGACGGCGACCGGCAAATTCCGGCTCTGAAAAACCGGCGCCGTGGTTAAAAGGCCGGTTATTCTCATCATCACCAGTAAAAAATGGAGCAGTGTCTGTTCCGTCCACCCGTAAAGAGTCAAAACAACCTACCTCACCATCTTGCCGCCTGTTGCAGGTAGAGGAAAATTTCCCGGGTAAACTCCGTCAACACCCGGAGCATCCACGGACCGCAGACGGCCATCGTGAGAAAAACTGCCACGATCTTGGGGATAAAAGAGAGGGTTTGTTCCTGGATTTGGGTGGTGGCTTGAAAGATACTGACGAGAAGACCCACCACCAAACCGACCAACAACATCGGACCGGCCACTTTTAAAACAGTGAGCAATCCGTGGCGGATAATTTCCACCACTATGGCGTCGGTCACTCCCTCTCCCTCCCTTCACCTTTACCGGAAGCCGGATATTAAAGAACTCACCACCAGGTACCAACCGTCCACCATCACAAAAAGCATGATTTTGAACGGCAGGGAGATCATGACCGGTGGGAGCATCAACATCCCCATCGACATCAGGGTACTGGCGACAATCATGTCAATGACCAGAAAAGGAATATAGAGCATGAAACCGATTTGAAAGGCCGTTCGCAACTCGCTGATCATAAAGGCGGGAATTAAAACATGTAAAGGAATGTCCGCCAGTTTCTCCGGACGTTCCAACTCTCTCAGTTGGAGAAAGAAACGGAGATCCGTTGTTCTGGTTTGCCGGTACATAAACTCTTTCAAGGGTTCCACCGCGGCGGTGAAAGCTTCCTCCGGGCCCAGTTCACCGGCGAGATAGGGCTGAAGGGCCTGCTCGTTTATTATTCCCCAGGTCGGCGCCATGACAAAAAAGGTAAGAAAAAGCGCCAACCCGATAATCACCTGGTTGGGAGGTGTTTGTTGCATGGCCAGGGCGCTGCGGGTGAAGGACAGGACCACCACGATCCGGATAAAGGCCGTGGTCATGATGATGATGGACGGAGCCAGGGACAAAATGGTGATTAAGGCCAAAATCTGCAGGCTTACCGCCACTTCCTGCGGGTCTTCCACGCCTCTTACCCCGATTTGAATCTGGGGAAGCACGGGTTGGGCAAAAACTGTTCCTGTTGCAGCCAGGAGCACTCCGGCCGTCACTGTTAAAAGTATTAACGCTTGTTTCCTATTCATCTTCTTGCCCATAGCGGTGCCTTTTAAATTCGGTAATCATTTCCCTGACTTTTTCGGCCGCGTCGGTTTCCCCTTGCTTCCTTCCTTTTTCCGGGGCAAGAAACCCCTGCAGGTAATGGGAGAACCCGCTATGATCCGGAAAAGAATCACCGGCTCCTTTTTTGGTCACCTTCTCCAAAAAAGCCGGGTTGTCGATTTCCGCCAAAAGCTGTATATAGCGGTCGGCCAACCCGATGAGGAAGAGGCGGCCGGCCACCAGCACCAGGTAGAGACCGCGGTTGGGACCCAAATATGTACTGTCCATCACCTTGATATGACGTCCCCGCATTTTCCCGGCCTTTCCGGCCAGCCACCGCACCAGCCAGGCGGCGGCCAGTAGCACCACAAGGAAAGTAACGATATACAAGATATAACCGGCGCTGAAAAGGTGTTCCCCGCCGGTTTCCGGTACCTGTTCGAGCCTGTCCAGCATTTCCCCGCCTCCGGTTTCCTCCGCAAACTCCGTCAGCATCTCCGGCAGGTGGGAAAGAAATAAGGTCGCGATTGCTTCCGTCGTTTTCATGGTATTACCTTTTTGATGGCTTCCAAGACCCTTTCCGGCTGGAAGGGTTTGACGACAAAATCCTTGGCGCCGGCCTGGATGGCGTCAATAACCATAGCCTGCTGGCCCATGGCGCTGCACATGATGATCACGGCATTGGGGTCGATTTTCCGGATCTCTTTAACCGCCGTAATACCGTCCATATCGGGCATGGTGATATCCATGGTTACCAAGTCGGGTCTCAATTCTTTATACTTTTCGATTGCTCTTTTGCCGTCTTCCGCCTCGCCGACGACCTCATATCCTCCTTTCTGCAGAATATCTTTGATCATCATACGCATAAATGCCGCGTCATCAACCACCAACACACGGGCACCCATGAAATCCCCCCTCATTGAAGATTATTCAGCCGCGCCATTGGGCTTACGATATCTGTGATTTTGATGCCAAAATTTTCATCAATGACCACTACTTCACCTTTGGCAAAAATCTTTCCGTTAACCAAAACATCCACCGGTTCCCCGGCCAGGCGGTCCAGTTCAACAACGGAGCCCATTCCCAGGTCCAGGATTTCCTTGATCTTCATTCTGGTACTGCCCAGTTCCACACTGATCTGTAAAGGAACGTCGAGTAAAAGATTGAGATTGCTTTTGTCCGGGACGGGCGGGGCGGGAGAGATATGGGAAAACTGGACCGGTTGCACGGTAACGCTCTCCCTTTCCACGCTTGCCGCCTGCGCCGCCAGCGGCCGTATGGTTTGATTAAAGGTTTTTCCCCCATAATCACCACCGGCCGTTACCGTCTCTTTCTCCAGCGAACTGCTCTTCAGCATGGAACAGGCCATTTCCCGCCCGAAAACAAAGGGGATAACCAGCATGAGACTGCTGTCAATCAGGTCGGCAACCTCCAGGCGAAAACTGATTTTGATTATTTTTTTATCTTCTGCCAGTTCCTTGTCGATCTCACCGGCTTCGTCCAGATCTAAAATACGGGTTTTCGGGGGGGCAATCTCCACCCTGCGGTTGAAAAGGGAGGACATGGAAGTGGCAGCTTTCCCGATCATCTGGTTCATGGCTTCTCCAATGGCACTGAGTTCCATCTCTCCCAGTTCTAAACGGGGATCAGTCCCGTCTCCCCCCTGCATCAGATCGGCAATAACCGCGGCGTCCATGATCTCCAGTAACAACAGGTTGGTTCCGGACAAACCCTTGACATATGCTACTTCCGCCGCCACGCAGGGCGTGGGGTGTTCTTTAATCAACCTTTCCATGGTGCTGATTTCCACCGTCGGCGTGGTCAACTTCACTTTTTTGTTTAACAAGAGCGAAAGGGCGGTCGCTCCGGAACCAAAGGCAATATTGCCGATTTCCCCCAGGGCATCCTCTTCCATCGGTGTTATTTCGTCGGACATGTCATTATTTAACAACGCGTTAATCTCTTCCTGGGAAAGTCTTTCATCAGACACTTCCCTCACCACCTTCAAATTTATAACTACTGAGTTGTACGGCAAACTTATTGTTCATGGAAAGACCGGGAAAGCCTTCGTATTTGCTTTCTTCCCCGATCCTCACCGTCAACGGCCTGTTTATCTCCTGATCGAGCTTGATAACGTCCCCCGTCGACAGATTGAGCAAATCTCGGATGGTAATGATGGTCGTCCCCAATTCCACCTTGACCGGGACGTCCGCCTCCTGCAACCGGGCCTTCAAGATCCGCAGGGCTTCGGCGCTGAAATTCTTCCGGGAACTGCCAAACCAGGACTGGGCGCTCAAACGGGGAAGTAACGGTTCCAAAAGCATATGCGGGTAACAAAGATTCATTAGCCCGTTGGTTTCTGTAATCTTTACATCCAAAGTAACAAGGACAATCATATCCGAAGGTGGAATAAACTGGGTAAACAAGGGATTGGTTTCCATCTCCACATAGCTTGGGGAGACCTTGATCACGTTGCTCCACGCCTCTTGCATGCTGGGGAAGAATCTCATAACCACCTGGCGAATAACCCGTTGTTCGATTTCGGTCAATTCCCGAACGGCGTAATCGAGCGCCCCGTGCCCGCCCAATAAACGGTCGATCATGGCAAAAGCCAGATTGGGCGTGAACTCTAAAATCATGCTCCCGTCCAGAGGCTCCATTTTCAAAACATTAATCACGGTGGGGTTGGGCAACGACCTGGTAAACTCGTCATAAGTCATCTGGTCAACCGATGCCACCTCGATCTGCACCATGGTCCGGAGATAGGCGGAAAGGGAAGTCACCAAGCGCCGGGCCAAGTTCTCATGAAGCATGACCAGGGTGCGCATCTGGTCCTTGGCAAATTTATTAGGCCGCCGGAAATCGTAGGGCTTGACTTTTTTCTTTTTATTCTCGATTTTTACGGTCTCGGCATCAATTTCTCCTTCGGACAGTGCCTTTAATAGCGCATCGATTTCGCTTTGGCTTAAAATCTCCGCCAAGCTGCCACCCCCCTATTGCCTATTGATAGACAAATTCGGTAAAGAAAACATCCAAAACTTCACCGGAAGGTAACATTTTGTTGATAGCAGTTATTATTTCGTTACGAATATTGAAGATCCCTTCTTCTTCTCTAATTTTATCCACTGTTTTAGTGCGGAAAATCTTAATTACCGCATCCCGGACCTGCGGTTTGCGTCGGTTGATCTCTTCCTGGGTCTCCGGGGTGTCCACCACCAGGGTTAAATTGAGTCTGATAAACCGCCGTCCCGTGGTGTCGGCCAGGTTGACCACGAGGTCTTCACCCAGCGGGACCATATACTTCACCTGGTTGCTGGCTTCGTACAACATGGTGTACTCCTCCCGCTGCGGGAGCACAACATTAATAAAGAACAAAGTGGCGGCAAAAACCGCGGCAAAAAAAACGGCAAAACAAATGATTATCGTCATCAACACCTGGTTGAATTTGGTGTTCTTTTTTCCCCTGTTTTCCTCGGCCATTTTCTCCCTCCTTTATTCCATGGAAAGAAGGACAATATCCACGCGCCGGTTTTGCGCTCTGTTCTCTTCGCAGTCGTTGGGAACCACCGGCCGGAACTCGGCGTAGCCGGTGGCCGACAGCCGGTGGGGGGCGACCCCCGCCTCTTCAATCAAAAACCGGGTAACATTGGTCGCCCGCCCGACGGAAAGTTCCCAGTTGGAAGGGAAACGTTCGGTGCGGATCGGCAAGTCGCAGGTATGTCCTTCCACTCTGATCAGTTGTTCCCCCCGGGCGAGAATCTCGCCCACCCGGCGCAGGAGGTCCCGGGCGGGCGGTTTTATCTCCGCCGATCCTATATCAAAAACAAGTTTCTCCTTGAAACTGACCACCAACCCCCGTTCTTCGGTAAAAATTTCGACCAACTCCCCCACTTCCCCGTCTTCCAGCAGTTCCTGAAGGTCTTCGTAAAAACCGGCAAATTCCGGGGGAACGATGGGATCCAAAACAGAAAATTCGTCCTGGACGGCCGTCCCGTGGGTCAACACCGCCGGGAGACCGCCCAGCGCCCCCCGGAGCGAAATGGCGATCTGGTCATATTTGGCTTTGTCAATCTCGGAGAAGGCAAAAAGCATCACGAAAAAGGTTAAAAGCAGGGTGACCATGTCGCCGTAAGTAACCATCCAAAGGGGACTTCCCTTGGGCGGTTCCTCGGCTTTTTTCCTCCTAGGCATTGATCCCCACTCCTTCGCCTAGACGTTCCCGCCGGCGTTCCCGCCCCACTCCCGCTCTTTCGTCCGGGGCGAGGAACGATTTGAGTTTCTCCTCAACAATTCTGGGGTTTTCTCCGGCTTGGATAGACAGGATCCCTTCCACCATGACCTGGCGGATGATGACCTCTTCCTCGCTGCGGATTTTCAACTTGCCGGCAATCGGGATAAAAACCAAATTGGCCAGGATTACCCCGTACAAAGTGGTGATCAGGGCCACGGCCATCCCGGGTCCGATCGCATCCAAATTTTCGCCCATCCCCCGCAGCATCTGGATCAAACCGATGAGCGTGCCGGCCATCCCAAAGGCGGGCGCCAGGGCGCCCCAGGATTCAAAGAACATCCGGTTGCTCTGGTGCCGGTTTTCCAGGAAACTGATCTCAATATCCAGGATACTCCTGACCAGTTCCGGATCGGTCCCGTCCACGACCAGCTGAATCCCTTTTTTCAGAAAATCGTCCGCCTCGGCTACTTCGTCTTCCAAAGCCAACAATCCTTCCCGGCGGGCTTTCTCCGCATAACCCACCAGGCTGTTAATAATCTCTTGCGGCGAATAGGTCCGGGTGAAAAAAGCCCAGCGCGCCTCCTTCCAAGCTTTGGTAAACTGGGACAAGGGAAAATGGACGAGCATGGCGGCGAGGGAACCCCCAAGCGTAATGTAGATGGACGGAAGATCCCAAAAGATTCTTAAGGACCCTCCCGTCGCCATCCCCAACCCCAAGAGGATAATACCGGCCAAAAGACCAATGATGGTAGACAAGTCCATACTATTCACCTCGGATTTCTAGCGGAACAACTTCGTTACCGCCTTCCATCAGTTTCCGGCGATAGGAGATGATCTCCGCCAAAATCTTTTCCGCGCTTTCTTTAACCACAACTTTTTTTCCTGTAAGTAAAGTGACGACTGTATCCGGAGTTTCCTCTAAAAATTCGATTAGGTGGGGGTTAAGCCAAAACTCCTTTCCGTTCAACCGGGTAACCCGAATCATTTGCTCATCTCCCCTCTCCGGGCCCGCCGCCGGTGGCCGGCCGCCCGTGATAACCGGCGGCGGGGGCGCACCGCCCGCCGCCGCCGGTTATCATTTAATTACTTACCTTTTGAGATTCACCAGTTCCTGCAGTATCTCGTCGGAGGTGGTGATAATCCGGGAATTGGCCTGGAAACCCCGTTGGGTGATGATCATTTCCGTAAATTCCTGGGAAAGATCGACATTGGACATTTCCAGGGCCCCGGGAGTGATGGTCCCGCTCCCGCCGACCCCGGAAGGGGCAACCCTTCTGCTTCCCGAGTTGCTGGACTCCCGGAACATGGTCTCGCCGATTCTTTCCAGCCCGGCCGGGTTGTTGAAGGTGGCCACCGCCAGTTGGGCAATATTCCGGGTCAAACCGTTGGTGAAAACCCCGATAATCCGGCCGTTTTTATCAATGGTGAAACTGTCCAGGTCCCCCATGGGATACCCGTCCTGCGCAATGGCGACCGTCGATTCCCCCACGTACTGCGTGACCTTGCTGAAATCCGGATCAATAGTGACCTGGGCGGCACCCGGAGGGGAGAACTGAATCGGCCCGCCGGTAACACCGGTCAACTTCCCGTAGTTGTCAAAAGTCAGGGTGCCGCTGCCTACTACGCCAAAGGCGGCGGTGGAGGCGGACCATTCCCACTGGTTATCCCCAACCTTTGTGAAAACCGTAGTCACTAGATGGATATTCCCCTGGGAGTCATAAACCTCGACCGTGGAGGTGACCGGCGGCGCCGGGGTGAACTGGCCGCTGGCTACGGGCGTACCGTTGAAAACAAAAGCGTTGTTGCCGGCCGACGGGAAATCAACGGCGGCTGTCCCTCCCCCGTCGATGGCAACCTGAAAACCGGCAACAGGGTTGCCATTGGCATCCACGACACTTATGACATTGCCGTATTCGTCAAGAGTGATCACGCCGGTGGCGTGATCGGGGTTGACAATCGACCCTCCCGTCACGTTGAGCGTGAAATTCCACTGGTTAAAGCCGCCGGTGGGGACCAGGATCACGGTTACCTGAGCCTCGTTGCCTGCCCCGTCATCCACGGTAAAGGGGTTCGGCCCGTAACTCAGTTCTTCGTTAAGCGCGGCGTTCAAATTGGCGGTGAAATTAATGCTCGTCGTGGCCGTCGGCTCAATGGTGGCGCCGATCGGTAAAGTAATGGCGGTGAGGGGCTGATTGGTATCGATCACGCCGTTGTGATCGGCCATCCAGCCCTGCAGGAGCAGGCCGTTGCTGGGGTAGACCAAACGCCCGTCCCGTTCCAGGGCAAACATACCGGCCCTGGTGTAATAATGTTCGTTACCGTCGCTCAGGATAAAAAACCCGTCCCCCTCAATGGCCAGATCCGTGATTTTCCCGGTGGTTTGCAGGTTTCCCTGGGTGTGCAGCACATCAATACTGGCCACCGACATCCCCAAGCCGATCTGGAGGGCGTTGATTCCGCCCCGGTTCCCCTGGGGTGCGGTCGCTCCCCTTATCGTCTGGGAAAGGGCATCCTGAAAAGTGACCCGGCTGGTTTTATAACCAACGGTATTGACATTGGCGATATTATTGCCGATGGCGTCCATGCGCAACTGATGGTTTTGCATACCGGACACCCCGGCGAACATGGAACGTAACATTTTTTAACCTCCTCTGCTTTTAATTGGCCTCCGGCCGCTCCGGCCCGTCTCCGCCGGGCGCCGGGGCTGATGATAACCGGTTAGCGGTTTTTTCCGGGTTCCGCAGTCGGTTGGAATCCCGTTTTCCGTAATCCAGGCTTCCTCGAGGAGGTCCGGCCTAGTTCTTACGGACAAAAACCGCGCTGTCGATATTGGTAAAGACATTGTCGCGCAGACTCGCGGCGTCAACCGCCGTCACCACCGTCTGATTCTCCACACTGACCACCAGCGCCGCCCGGTCCAAAACGACCAGAGCGTCACGGCAGCCCTTCCCTTTGGCCTTTCCTACCGCTTCCCGCACGCCGTCCAGTTCCGCCGGAGTCAGCGTAATTCCCCGGGAAAGCATTCTTTTCTGGGCGTGGGCGGAAAACTTCAACTCCGGAGCGGCCATTTTTTGTTGTAGAATCTTCTGGAACTCGCCGGTCTCAGGAGTCCGGCTTCTCTCCTGCCGGGAAACTCCGGGCGTCACCCGGCCTGCCGGTCCCGGCACGAAGGGCGGGATAATCTTGTCTGGCACTTTTCTCCCTCCTAACCTACACCCCAAATCTCCGCCAGGGGGATTTCTTCGCCCTGCACCGTTACGACATACGGAACTCCTTCTTCGATTTTATACGTTTCCACCAGAACTTCCCGGAGATCGACCACTTCACCGAGTTGGTTGTAGACTCTGACCCAGACCCGTCTTCCGGCCAGGCCGGCCAAGTACTGGGTCAGGCCCGCTTCATCCAGGACGGATACGACCTCGTCGGCCTCAACCTCCCGGCCGCTGTCCAGGGCCAGCAACACCTGTCCGCCAACGGTCCGCACGCCGGTCACGCGACCGTAAATCTGTTCCGGCAGACCGTCGATGTTCCTCTCCGCCAGGATCGCCCGGCCCAAAAGGGAAGTGGCCTGTTGTAACCGGCCCAACTGGTGGAGGCTCTGGATCTGTTCCAAGGTGGAAAACTGAGCCATCTGGGCGATGAAGTCCCGGTCTTTCAAAGGATCCAACGGATCCTGATACCGGAGTTCTGTAATCAATAACTTCAGAAAATCATCCTTCCCCAAGATACCGGGGGCGGAACTTCCACGGGCCGCCGGACCGGTTGCCGTTTCCGTGACCGAAGTTATCATTTCCTCACCTCCTTAAAGGTTTTTCCCCACCGGTGACTTCACCCGGGCTTACGGTTATACCCGGAGATTGATCCGGCCGAGCCATCTTTCTTCTCCTGTTTCCGGCTCCGGTTCTTCGTGCCCGGGAGAGAAAGAAGCGGACATTTTCCGGAGCGGAGAGGTTTCTTCCCGCGGCAATCCGCCGGAAGCGGAATGGGAATCGAAACCGTTTTCCACCTCCACCTGCAGTTGGTCCACATGCAAGCCGGCCTCCTGCAGGTTGGAGCGGAGCTCCGGCAGGTTGGCTTCGATGAGGGCCTGAACCGTCCGGGATTGGGCGGTAAAACGGGCGGTTACCGTTTCCTTCTCAATCACCAGCGCCAGTTCCAGCCTGCCCAGTTCCGGCGGTTGCAACTGCAACCGGACCCGGGCGGTGCCGTTTTTCACCATCATTCTGGCGCCCTGCAGGATCTGGCCGAAGACTTTCTCCGGCGGCAAAAATCTGGGGACCGGTCCGGCTGTTTCCTGTTCTTCCGGGAGATTTTCTACGGCCGGCCCTGCGATCGTCATTGGTCCGGCTTCCATTTTCCCGGCCCGTTCCGCCTCTTGCTTCTTTTCTCCGGTAAGGGCTTGAACAGTGGCGGGTTCAGCAGAAACCCGGGGGGGCTTCTCCAGACGGGCCGTTAACTCCCTAGTTCCGGCCGGCCGGGCCAAACTCCCAGCAGGCGAGATTCCTTCCCCTGGTCCGGCCACCGGATCCGGCGGCGGCTGGTAAAAATCAGCCCCTTCGCCGGGAAAAAAAGCTGTTTTTGGCGCCGGAGCCGGCCACGGCTCTTCCCCGGCTGTTGCTTTGGGCCCTGTTTCCGGTTCTCCGGTGCTCTCTACCCGGCCGGCTGCGCTTGTTGACCGGGTGCCGCCGGCGACCACCGGTTCGTAAACGGCCGCCGTTGCCCAGGGAACTCCCTCCGCTGTCCCGCTTACGAAGGGTTTTGTGAAGTTCCCGGAAGGCGCAAAATCTACTTCTCCGGCTTCTCCCGGCCCGGCAACAGGCGCCGCACCGGTGGGGACGGCAGGGACGGGTTCCCGACTCTCCCCGGCCTCCGGTTCTTCTTCAAGGGGAACAGCTTCGGGGTTTTCCGGATTGAAACGGAAGAACGCAACTGTTTGCTCTTCCTCCGGCCGCTGCCCGCCGGAAATAGTCAGGGTCTCCCCGGTCCCGGACGGAGCGGGCGGCGAGGGGACGGGAAAAAGACCGGCAAGGCCGGCGCCTTCCATGACTGTTGCTTCCTCCGACCCGGTAAAAAAGGTTTTCCCTTTTTTCCCCGGCTCTCCCCCGGGTTCTTTTTCTCCCGCCGGCGCCGGGCCGTCAACGGTCTTGCCCATGAAAAGCCCAAGGTTCGCGCCAAAGCCCGTTCCGGCACCCGCGGCGGTTTCCGGGGACGCTTCCTCCCCGTTCCCGGTCCGGGAAAGGGCCTCCTCCAACACGGCAAGAAATCCCGTCTCCAGAAGGGGAGTTTTTTGCGCCGTCTTTAAAAGCCCGGAGTTTTTAACCTCGCTTCCGGAAAGAACGTCCGCCAGCAAAAGTTGGGGCATTCTCTTAACACCTCCTTTCTCTTGTTAATTGTATGGACACTCCACCCCGGGAAAAACCTCTCCCGCCGGCGGAGGAACCCCCTATTTCAAGCCCAGGCTGTCCAGGTAACGCGCGCTTTCTTCGGGAGGAAGGGTATCAAGGATCTTCCCGGCTTTGTGCGGATCCATAAGGGAAAGGACCGCGACTCCCGTTTCAAAGGACATCGCCAAAAGGGATTCGCCTGCGGTTTCCGGTTTCATCGCCGCGAGCAGCTGGGCGGATAACTCGTAGTCGCTTTCTCTTCCGGCGGCGCCGGGTTCCTGTTGCCGCAATTGCAGGCGGGCCATCTCCTTCTGATATTTTCTTTCCTGTTCCTCCCAGGCCTCCGCCCAGGCCGCTTCCTTTTCTTCCATTTGCTGCTGTAATTCCGCCAACAACCGGTCTTTTTCCGCCAACAACCGGTCTTTTTCCGCCACAATCTCCAGTTCCTTCCGACCTGTGTGATAGGCTTCGAACACCTCTTCCCAGCCGGGAATCTTGGAAAGGGCGGCAAGGGTGGCGGGTTTTAAGTCCACCACATCCCCCCGGTCAAAAAGGTATAACATGGCGCCGACGGAAGCCAGAAAAAGAAAGGCTGTCAAAACGCCAAGAGTATAGACAAAAGCAGAGCGCATCATACCGGTCACTCCTCTTTGCGGTGAAACAGGTTAACTCCGATTTCGTCCAGGATTTTTTGTTCCAGGTAGAGGCCAGCGCGGTATTCCCGTTCGTGAAAACGTTCTTTCAACCTCTCCAGGGTTTTTGTCTCTTTCCGCGCGGCGATCAGAATCTCCCGGGCTTTTTCCACTTGCTTTTCCTGCTGTACTTTTCTGGTATAGGCCTCGTCTTTTTTTTCCCGGGCAAAAGTCAGGAAATTGCTGGCACAATAGAGCAAGGTGGGTTCGATCCGGCCGACACCGAGGTTTTTCATGATTTCCTCTTGCCGCCGGGTGGTCCGCTCCCACCGGGCCAGTTCTTTATCCGCCCTCATCAGCTTGACCTGTTCCTCTTTTAAACGGGTTTGACAATTGTTCTCCCGGTGCTTGCGCAGATTAAGCAGGGGCTGAAAACGGAACTCCACGGCCTTGCCTCCCAACCGCAACTATGGTGAAGAAGTTCGTCCCGCGACCGACTATTGGCCGCCGGTCCCGGCCGCCGCCTCCATTTCCGGGGCGATCAGTTCACAAAGGTCCTCCACCGCCCGGTCAAAAGTGGTTTTTTCCTCAACGCCCTGGCGCAGGAAATCCCGCAGCGCCGGAAACATCCTGATCGCCTGGTCAACGCGGGGGTTGCTTCCGGCGACATAGGCGCCGATGTTGATTAAATCTTCGTTGCTTCTGTAGACCGCCAGAATCTCCCGGAACTTGGCCGCCGCCTGCAGATGTTCTTCGGAAGCCAGATCGATCATCAACCGGCTCACACTGGCCAAAATATCGATCGCCGGGTAATGGTTTTCGTGGGCCAGGGCACGGGAGAGGACGATGTGACCGTCCAGGGTTCCCCGCACGGCGTCGGCCACCGGTTCGTTCATATCGTCACCCTCGACCAAAACCGTATATAACGCGGTAATACTCCCTTTTTGCGCGGTCCCGGACCGCTCCAGCAGCCGGGGAAGAAGGGCAAAAACCGACGGGGTATAACCGCGGGTGGCCGGCGGTTCGCCAACGGCCAAGCCCACTTCCCGCTGGGCTAGGGCAATACGGGTAACCGAATCCATCATTAACATGACGTCAAGCCCCTGGTCGCGGAAGTACTCGGCGATAGCCGTGGCGGTAAGGGCTCCTTTGATCCGGACCAGGGCCGGCTGGTCCGAAGTGGCCGCCACTACCACCGAGCGTCGCAACCCCTCTTCCCCCAAATCCCGCTCAATGAATTCCCGCACTTCCCGGCCGCGTTCCCCCACCAGGCCGATGACGCTGACATCGGCCGCGGTGTTTCTGGCGATCATCCCCAGAAGGGTGCTCTTTCCCACGCCGCTGCCGGCGAAGATCCCGAGCCGCTGTCCTTTGCCGCAGGTAAGAAGGGCATCCACCGCTCTAATCCCCAAACTGAGGGGTTCCCGGATCCGGGAGCGTTGCAAGGGATTGGGCGGGGAGGCCATCAAGGGGTAAGTCTCTTCCCCCTTCACCGGGCCTTTCCCGTCGAGCGGCTCCCCCAGACCGTTAAGCACCCGGCCCAACAAACCGGGACCCACCCGTACTTCCAGGCTTTTCCCGAGCGCCACTATTTCCGAGCCGGGGCCGATTTTTTCCATCTCGCCCAGGGGGAGTAAAAGGACTTTTCCTTCCCGGAAACCGACGACTTCCGCCAGCACACCCCCGTTGACCGAGGGTTGAAGAAGGCAGACCTCGCCGAGGTAAGTCGGTGGTCCGCTCGCTTCCAGGGTCAATCCTACTACTTTCTGGATCCGGCCCAGCCGGTAAAAGGGTTCGACCCGGCTGAGGACCTTGCAATATTCCGCCGCGGAAAAGGGCGCGGGTTTTTCCGGCATTCCGGTGGTCACTTGGCCATCGCCTCTTCTTGTAACGCTCCGGCAATTTTCTGCAGTTGTTCTTTGATCCGGCCGTCCAGTTGTCCCAGATCGCTCTGGATGACGAGGTCTCCCTTTTTCAGGGAAGCGTCGCCCACGACTTTTATTGGCGGTGATTCCGTAAGTAGGGTTTTAACCTCTTCCAGGCGTTGAAGGAGAAATCCTTTGTCTTCGGGGGCCACGCGCAGGATGAGTTCCTTGGCGCCGGCCACTTTTTCCACCATCGCTTTGACCTTCCCCATCCAGGCGGCGGGGGACTCTTTAATCTTTCCGGCAATAATCTTTTCGGCAATTTCCACCGCCAACTTGAGTATCTCTTGCTCGGATTGGCGAATTCTTTCCGCCCTTTCTTCCTCCGCCCGCTGCCGGATGCGCACGCTTTCTTCCGCCGCCTCGTCGCGGAGCCGCTGCGCTTCGTTTAACTTTTCTTCGTATTCGGCCTGCGCTTCTTTTCTCCCCGCGGCCAGCCCTTCGTTAAAACCGGCGTTATAGGCTTCCTGCCGGGCTTTCTCCCGTTCTTCCTCCGCTTTTTTTCGCAGTTCGTCCGCTTCAGCCCGGGCTTTTTCCAGTAAGGCGGCGGCTTCCGCCCGGGCCCGGGCCAGCGTCGCTTCGGCCTCCGCCAGAATTTTCTCCGCCTCCGCCTGAAAATCCCGTTCTTCCCTTTGCCCGGTCTCCGCTGAATTCTCTTCCTCCTTCGGGGCTTCTTCTTTTACCGGTTCGGCCCGTTCTTCGAGGTAACGCGAGAGAATCTTCGCGGGATCCGGGGAGTGAAGCAGGCGGAAATCCTTCCGCACGGGCGGGGACTTAATAATCCGTCCGCTAGACAATGATCTCATCCTCTCCGCCGCGGGCGATGATAATTTCGCCGCTCTCATCCAGTTGTCTTATGATATTAACGATTTTTTGCTGGGCTTCTTCCACGTCACGCAGGCGGACCGGCCCCATCAGGCTGATATCTTCCCGCAACATCTCTGCCGCGCGTTTCGAGATATTCTTAAAGATCCGGTTGGTCACGTCTTCACTGGCGGTCTTAAGGGCCAGGGCCAAATCTTTCATATCAACTTCCCGCAATACTCTCTGGATGGAACGATCGTCCAGGGTAACCAGGTTCTCAAAGATGAACATCCGCTTTTTAATCTCTTCCGCCAATTCCGGGTCTTCTTCCTCCAGGGCTTCAATGATCGTCTTTTCCGTCCCCCTGTCGACCCGGTTGAGAATGGCGACCGCGGTTTCTATGCCGCCGGCCATGTTAAAGTCCTCCAAAACAAAAGAGGAAAGCCTCTTCTCCAAGACGCTTTCAATCTCTTTCAAAACTTCCGGCGACGTCCTGTCCATGGTGGCAATCCGCTTGGCCACCTCCACCTGCTGGGCCGGGGGGAGGGCGGAAAGGATGGCGCCCGCCTGTTCCGCGTGGAGGTAGGACATGATCAGGGCAATGGTTTGCGGATGTTCGTTCTGGATGAAGTTCAACAATTGCGAAGGCTCGGTTTTCCGGGCGAAATCAAAAGGCCGGACCTGCAGGGAACTGGTGAGCCTTTCGATAATACTACTGGCTTTGACCGGTCCCAGCGCCTTCTCCAGCATCTCCCGGGCATAGTCAATCCCGCCGATCGCCAGGTAGTTCTGGGCCAGGCATAATTCATAAAACTCCTCCAGGACCCGCTCCCTAACATCCGGCTCGACCCGGCCGATATTGGCAATCTCCAAGGTGATATCTTCAATTTCATCCTCGCGGAAATGTTTCAAAATTTGGGCGGAAAGTTCCGAGCCAAGCGAGATGAGCAAAATAGCCGTTTTTTGTCTGCCCGTTAATTTCTGTGCCATTTCTCCACTCCCTAATCCTCCAAGAGCCAGGTTTTAAGCAAAGCGGTAACGTCATACGGTTTTTCCCTGGCCATATTCTGCAGAAACTCCTGTCGCTGCCGCCGTCTTTTCTCTTCCTCGGTCAATTCTCCCTCCTCTACGGCCGCGGCGGCTTCCTCCGGTTCTTCGTCGCCGACCACCACATCGACGGCGGCCGGTTTCGGACGGGTGGCGGCAATCATTCTCCATACAAACAACAAGCCCAAGACCAGCATCAGCAAAAGACCCGCCCAGTTGATGACCGGTCCCCAGGCGAAGGGTTCCGGCAGGGGGACCAACGGTTCTTCCACCGTAAACGGCATGCTGACTACGGAAATGGTGTCTCCCCTTTCCATGTTGTATCCCACGGCGGCGCCGACCAGCTCTTCAATCCGGGCCTGCTGGGCGGGGGTTAGTTCTTCCCCAATCAACAGGGCGACGTTGACTCTCTCCACCCTTCCCGGCGCCCTGATCAGGTACTCCTCAATCCGGTCAATCTCATAATTGACGATTCTTTCTTCCCGGTCGTAAGAGGATTCCCCCCCCTCATCCAAAAACCGGTACTCGACGATATTCGAGTCCGTTCCCGGGATCCCGTAGGGCAGGGGGTGACCCTCCCCGTGATACGTCTCGGTAATCTCTTGTTCGCTGCGGGGCACGCCCCGGGTCCCATAAATTTCTTTTCTCACTTCCTGGCGGTCAAAATTCATCTCCACACTGACCCTGGCCGACACCCGTTCCAGACCGAAGGCCCTGCCCAGCAACCTTTCCAGGCTTCTTTCCAAATCCCGTTCAAAAGCGCGCCTGATGGCAAACTGGTCTTCAAAGAGAGAAAGCCCGCTTATCTCGTTCTTCCGTAGGGGGGCGGTAAGGTCGTTGGCAAAATTATCAATAATGGTGATATTATCCACCGACATCCCCACCACCGTACCGGCTACCAGGTTCGTAATCGCCGCCACCTGGCATTGGGAAAGAACGTCCGGTCTTTCCAGGATCAGGGTAATGGCGGCCGAAGGTTCCTTCCTTTCGTCGCGAAAAACCGGTTGCTGGTCGGGGAGATCCAAAATAACATGGGCGTCCACGATCCCCTCAATTTCCCTGAGGGTGCGGCGGATTTCGTTTTGCAGCGCCCGCTGGTAGTTGATGAAGTTCGTAAAGTGGGTCGCCCCCAAAGAAGTCTGGTCAAAAATCTCCCACCCCACGATTCCCCCTTTGGGAATGCCGGTCTTCATCAGTTCCGCCCGGACTTCGGAGGCGTTGGGCACATAGATGGCATTCCGCTCTTTACGGTAGGGTACATTCATTTCCTTGAGGGCGCCGATGATTTCATCCTGCTCGATCTGGGATAAGTTGCCGTACAACAATTCGTATTCCGTCTTGCTCACCTGGTGCAGAAAGAAAAAAAAGCCAAGCAGAAAAAGAAGCGTACCTCCGATTAACAGAAGACGTTTCTTCTTGTCCATCTTATCCCAAATTTGGCGTATCTGTTCCAGCAACTCGCCCATAATCCACTTCCTTCCTTCCCTTCAGAAGGGTTACACCGGCATACGCATAATTTCCTGATAGGCTTCGATCACCTTGTTCCGCACCTGTACGGTAAGTTCCAAAGCGAGGGCGGCTTTTTCCGCCGCAATCGTCACCTCGTGGAGGTTTTCCAGGGTGCCCTCGGCCAGACGCCTGCTCAGTTCGTCGGCTTCCAGTTGGAGTTTGTTGACTTCTTGCAAGGCATTACGCAACATACCGGCGAAATCTCCACCGCCGTTTTCCGGCCGGGGCCGGGGGCTACTTCTGCCCGTTCCTTGAAGAAAAGCGGTTCCCGGATCAATCCTCACCGTTCTCACCTCTTCAAAAATTGCCCACGAAAGAGAAAAAGGGGTAAGTTCACCACTCCTTTGGCAACTTATCCTGAGCGTCCTTTTCCCTCCGTGGGCGGTTTAATAGGGTATTTTAATTATTTGCCAATACTCAAGGCAGCGCGGTACATTTCTTTCTGGGTGTTGAAAGCCGTAACATTGGCTTCATAAGCCCGGCCGGCTTCAAGCAGGTTGACCATTTCATTGACAATGTTGACATTAGGATAAAGCACATAGCCGTCCTGGTCGGCGTCGGGATGCCCGGGTTCGTAGACCCGGCGGAAGGGAGCAGGATCTTCCCGGACGGCGACGACCTTTACGCCGCTGCGGGAAAGACCGTTCCGGGCCCTTGTCAGCTTTTCGGCGAAAACCGGTACCTTCCGGCGGTACGGCCCTCCCTCCGGCGTCCTGGTCGTGCTGACGTTGGCAATGTTGGAGGCGATTAAATCCAGCCGCAGCCTCTGGGCGGACAAGGCGGAGGCGCAGGTGGACATGGCCTGAAAAAATTTCATCCCTTAATCATCTCCCTTCAATGACGAGGCGCAGATTCTTGAATTTACCGTTCAACCGGTCGGCCACCGCCTGGTAGTACATGGTGTTTTCCGCCAGACGGGCCGCTTCCAGATCCAGATCGACATTATTCTCATCCACCCGGGCCGAAGTTCGTTTCAGCCAGGGTAGAGCCGTACTTTGCCATGCACTGCCGGGCAGGTGACGGTGATGGGTCCTGGCCAGCGCCAGTCTCTTTTCCGCCAACACCTTGGGGAAAGGTAGGTCCTTCCGTTTGTAACCGGGGGTATCGGCATTGGCGATGTTATGTAATAGCAATTCCTGCCGCTCGGCAGCCCAGTCCAGAGAGGCGGAAAGAAGATCGATTGTCCTGGAAAACATGGTCTTCCCCCCTTGGTCTTTATCCCTCTCTTAATCTATCGGTATCTTTTACCGTAAAATTTAGAGGGTTTTTCGCGGAGAGAGAATGCTATTTTTCTTTGCGGCCAAGTTCCGCCAGGAAATCAGGGTTCTTGACTTTTATGTAGGTACCCTTCATTCCCAACGAACGCGATTCCACCACCCCAGCGCTTTCCAGCTTGCGCATGGCATTGACAATGACCGAACGGGTGATGCCAATCCGGTCGGCCACTTTGCTCGCCACCAAAAAGCCTTCTTCCCCTCCGAGTTCTTGAAATACATTCCGCATGGCCACCAGTTCGGAATAGGAGAGGGAATCCAGGGCGGTTTTAACCTTGGCCAGTGTATTTTGCCCCCCTTCCCCCCCGGTGTTGCCGGTCCAGCCAACAGCGGCCACCAAAGCGGCCATCTCCAACAACACCTGTTCCTCTTCGCTGTATTTCTCCCCTCTTCTGGTCAGTAAAAGATTGCCCAGCTTTTCCCGGCTTAATTGTAAGGGATAGATGGCAACCAGCAGATCCGGCGGGTAACAATCTCCTTCCTCCATAAACAGGCATGTTTCCAAAGGAAGATTCACGACCGGTTGAAAGATGAACGCCATCCTCTGTTGAAACTGGGGATTCAGTTCCTTGCCCGGACGGCCGCCGGTGCAATCCGGTCCTCTCCCCCCGTACGCCGCCGCGATCGTTCCGTCGTTGGCCACCAGATAGACATTGCTTCTAAAAATTGCGCCCAGTTCCGCGACAACAACATCCAAACCGGCAGTTGTCTCGTCCTTCGCCAAGATGTTCCGGACCCGGCGAACCTGCTCCAGTAAAGACATGCTGATCGCTCCTTTATCAATGCCAGAAAACGAGGGCACACCCTGTCTGTCTTTCTTTGCTTCGGACCACAAGAGGAACCCGGCCTGCCCAAAAGGTTGTTACCGCCGGTTGGCCGGTTAAAGGATATAAGCGCGCAAGTCCGTTTCTTTGATAATCGATTCCAGCCTCCGGCGGACAAACTCTTCGGTAATATGAACGGTCCGGCCTTTATAGTCCGGGGCGTTAAAAGAGATCTCCTCCAGCACTTGTTCCAAGATGGTATAGAGGCGGCGGGCGCCGATATTCTCCTGTTCCTTGTTTAATTGAAAAGCAATCTCCGCCATTGCCCGCACGGCCTCGGGCGTAAATTCCAAATTGACGTCTTCGGTTTTCAAAAGCGCTATTTCCTGTTTCAAAAGGGAGTTTTCCGGTTCCACCAGGATTCTTTCGAAATCCTCCACTGTTAAAGCTTCCAGTTCCACCCGGATGGGAAACCGGCCCTGGAATTCGGGAATCAGATCCGACGGCTTGCTGATGTGGAAGGCGCCGGCGGCAATAAACAAGATGTGGTCTGTTTTTACCGGACCGTATTTGGTCCACACCGTACACCCTTCCACAATGGGCAGAATATCCCTTTGCACCCCTTCCCGGGAGACGTCCGGCCCCGTTCCGCCGTTAGCTCCGCAAATTTTGTCAATTTCATCCAGGAAGACAACGCCCGATTCTTCCACCCGGGCCAGGGCCCGGCGGGTACATTCCTCCCAATCCACCAGTTTCTCCGCTTCCTGCTGGGTGAGGATCTTGCGGGCTTCCGCCACCGACACCCGGCGGCGGCGCATCCGTTTGGGCATCAGCGAACTGAAAAAATCTTGCAGCCCCTGGCCGATCTCTTCCATTCCGCTGTGGTAAAGAAAACCGGGTACCACCGGCATGGAATCCTCCACTTCAATCTCGACCATCTCGTTCTCCAGTTCCCCGCGGTAAAACTTCTCCCGGATCACGTCCGGATCAACCGGGGCCGCGGGTTCCGGGGGAGGGGCCTTCGTTCTCTCCTGGGTGAACATGTCGAAGAAGCCCAGGGGGCCGGAGCTCCGGCCCGGTTTTTCCAAACCGGACAAGATCCGGATCAGCCGGTTTTCCGCATTGGCCCTTGCCTTTTCCTGAACAGCCGCCGTTTCTTCTTCTTTCACCATCCGGACGGCGACCTCCACCAGGTCCTTGATGATCGACTCCACATCCCGCCCCACATAACCGACTTCCGTAAATTTGGTGGCCTCGACTTTGATAAAGGGAGCGTTCACCAACCGCGCCAGTCTTCTGGCGATTTCGGTTTTCCCCACCCCCGTGGGGCCGATCATCAAAATATTCTTGGGGCGGATTTCCTCCCGTAATTCCGGCGGCAGCTGCCGGCGGCGCTGCCGGTTGCGCAGGGCAATCGCCACCGCGCGCTTGGCCCGTTTCTGTCCGATAATATGTTTATCCAAGGCCTCGACAATCATCTGGGGGGTAAGATCGGTTTCCGTCACAAGTTTAGCCTCCCAATTCTTCGACTTCGACTTCGTCATTGGTATATATGCAGATCTGCGCGGCAATTTTCATGGCCTCAAGGGCAATCTCCCGCGCCGGCAAACCGGTATGCCGGATGAGCGCCCGGGCGGCGGCCAGGGCATAAGGGCCTCCCGAACCAATGGCAGCCACTCCGTCGTCGGGTTCAATCACTTCCCCGGAGCCGCTCAGAAGCAGGATGTGGTCTTTATTCGCCACCAGCAAAAGCGCTTCTAGGCGGCGCAAGATCCGGTCAGTCCGCCACTCTTTGGTCATCTCCACCGCCGCCCGGACCAACTGCCCATGATATTCCTCAAGTTTTCCTTCGAAGAGATTGAAGAGGGTAAAGGCGTCGGCCGCCGCCCCGGCAAACCCGGCCAGCACCTGGTCGTGGTAGAGCCGGCGGATCTTGCGGGCGCCGTGCTTGACCACGGTCTGGCCCATGGTTACCTGGCCGTCGGCCGCCATGGCCACTTTTCCCTCTTTCCTGACCACCAAAACCGTGGTCGCTTTAAACATGTTTTTCTTCGCGGTTCCTCTGAACGCCAAGACTCCCCACTCTCCGTTTGCTTTCCGCTTAAGCCTTAAGCCCGCGGATGGGTACTGTTGTATACTTTGCGGATCTTTTCCCTGCTGAGATGGGTATATATCTGCGTCGTAGAAATACTGGCGTGTCCCAGCAACTCCTGGACCGCCCGCAGGTCGGCGCCGGCCTCCAAAAGATGGGTCGCATAGGTATGGCGCAAAGTATGGGGGCTAACCCGTTTGCCAACCGCCGCCCGCTGCACATACCCGTCGAGAATACGGCGGACGCTCCGTTCCGTAAGCCGGCCGCCCCGCCGGTTCAAAAAAACCGCCGTTTCCCCCGGCCGCTGTGGCGAAAGCAAGTGCGGCCGCCCCCGCCCCAGATAGTCGCGTAAAGCCTGGCACCCTTTTTTCCCCAGGGGGACCAAGCGTTCTTTGGCCCCCTTGCCGTAAACCAGGAGATAACCACGGGACAAATCGAGATCCGCCAGATCCAGACCGGTCAGTTCGCTGACCCGGATCCCCGCGCCGTAAAGGATTTCCATGATCGCCCGGTCCCGGAGTCCGGCCGGGGAGGAAGGCGGTAAAGCCAGCAACTCCTCAATTTCCCGGCGATAAAGAAAGTGGGGCAATTTCTTTTCTTTTTTAGGGTTTTTCAAGCCCAGCAAGGGATTTTTAGACAAAACCTCCGTCCGGATCAAAAACTTAAAGAGCGAGCGCAGGGAGGCAATCTTTCTGACCACCGTCGCCCGGGAATAGCCTTTTCTTTTCATCTCCGCCAGGTAAGCGCGGATATGGGCAAAAGCGATCTCCTCCCATTCCCGGACTCCTTTTTCCCTGATAAAGTGGAGGAATTGGGCAAGATCCACGGCATAACTGTGCCGGGTATGGGCGGAATAATTCTTCTGTTTTAAGAAGCGAAAAAAATTGGCCGCCTCTTTTTCCAGGGAATCTCTCAGGGTAGCATGCCCCCTCCCGGCGACAAAATTTCTGCCATTTATTTTTGTCAATCTGAACATATTTTTTAATAATATCATAACATAACTTAACAATTTTTACAATCCAAAATATTCTGTAATTATTCAAAATTTTCTTCTATTACTTAAATTCTGTTTCCATTAATATTTTTAAAATTTTTCTGAATTTTTTAATTATATTCCCGCTTATCTTTTCCGGGGTCCGGGGCACCGGGGCCCGCCCACCGGGCGCGAAAAAGTAAAGAGTCTTACCGGAGTTCCGTTTCGAGAAAACCGGCCAAAACTGCCAGCGCTCTGGCGGCCAACGCCTGTTTTCTTTCTTTTTTCGCTTTTTTCCGCCCTTCGAGGGGGGGCAAGAGGCCAAAATTGAAATTCATCGGTTGAAAATGAGCCGGATCCGCCGTGGTAATATAGTTGAGCAGCGCGCCCACCGCCGTCTCCGGCGGAAAGACCAAAGGTTCCCGCCCGGTGGACCAGCGGGCCAGATTAACTCCGGCGACGAGGCCGGCGGCGATCGATTCCACATAGCCCTCCACCCCGGTCAGTTGCCCGGCAAAAAACAAGTGGTCCGCCCCGCGCCACTGGAGGGTCGGCCGGAGCAATTCCGGAGAATTGATAAAGGTGTTACGGTGCATCATCCCGTACCGGGCAAACTCCGCTTGCTCCAAACCGGGGATCAGCCGGAAAACCCTTCTCTGTTCAGGCCGGCGGAGGTTGGTCTGAAACCCCACCATGTTATAGAGGGTTTTTTCCCTGTTTTCCGGGCGCAACTGGACCACGGCATAAGGACGCCGCCCGGTCCTGGGATCAACCAGTCCCACCGGTTTCATGGCCCCGAAACGGAGAGTTTCTTTCCCCCTGGCCGCCAAAACCTCCACCGGCAGGCAGCCTTCGAAAAAAACGCCCCTCTCCTCGGGAAGATGGGGTTGGTGGGTTTCGGCCGCTTTCAGGTTTTCCCAGAAAACCTGATATTCTTCTTCCGTCAACGGACAGTTAAGATATTCCCCTTCCCCCTTGCCATACCGGGAAGCGGGGAAAATCTTGGTCATATCCAGGGATTCGGCCGTAACGATCGGGGCGGCGGCATCGTAGAAATACAGGTACTCCCGGCCGAAAAGTTCTTTTAACCACCGGGAAAAAGCCGGGGAGGTCAACGGTCCGGTGGCGACCACGGCCGGCTGGTCGGGGGGTACGGAAGTAACCTCCCGGCGAACGATTTTAATCCGCGGGTGGGTGGAGAGGGCCGCGGTCACCCCGGCGGCAAACTTCTCCCTGTCCACGGCCAGGGCGCCGCCGGCCGGGACCCGGGTCCGGTCGGCCGTCTTGAGCAGCAGGGAATCAAGACGGCGCAGCTCTTCTTTTAAAAGCCCGGAGGCGCTCTCCAGGTAATCGGCTTTAAAGGAATTACTGCAGACCAGTTCCGCCAGGTGCGAAGTATGATGAGCCGGTGTCGCCGTATGGGGGCGCATTTCGTATAAAAGCACCGGCACTCCGGCCTCCGCCAGTTGCCAGGCGGCTTCACTGCCGGCCAATCCTCCCCCCACCACCCAGACTTCGGAACTCATTCCCTTTCCGCCCCTTTGGTTAACGGCCGGCTGTAACCGCACTCCTTCCGGGAACAGACGGCCAGTTCCCCTTTGTTTTTATAGGTTCTGAGCACGCAATAGGAACCGCATTGCGGACAAGTCTCATCCAGGGGCCGGTACCAACTGACAAAATTGCAGCCCGGGTAATTACTGCAACCGTAAAAGATCCGGCCTTTTTTCGTTCTTCTCTCCACGACCTCCCCGCCGCAGAGCGGGCAGGAAACGCCAATTTCTTTGGTGATCGATTTTTTGTTCCGGCATTCGGGATAGCCCGGACAGGCCAGAAACCGCCCGTACCTGCTGGTTTTGTAAACCATCTGCCGCCCGCAGAGTTCACATTGGACCTCGCTCACCTCGTCCGGCAGTTTTACCCGTTCAATCGAGCGTTCCGCCTTTTCCAGATCCCGGGCAAAGGACTGGTAAAAACTCCTGACTACTTCCACCCAGTCTTCCCGGCCTTCTTCAATCAGATCCAGTTTTTCCTCCATCCCGGCGGTGAAATCGGGATCAATAATCTCCGTAAAGTGCTTCTGCAAAAGATCAACCACCAACCGTCCCAGTTCGGTCGGGCGGAATCTTTTCTTTTCCAGGACCACATATTGCCGGCGTAAAATGGTGTCGATCGTCGGGGCGTAAGTGCTCGGCCGGCCAATCCCTTTTTCTTCCATCTCCCGCACCAGCATGGCTTCGGTATAACGGGGCGGCGGCTGGGTAAAATGCTGTTCCGGATGGATTTTCGCCAGGGAAAGGCCAGTGTTGACCGCCACCTCGGGAAGAACCGCTTCCTCCTCGTTTTTCTCCTCATCCTCGCCTTCCTGATACAGGGCCAGAAAGCCCGGGAACTTTACCTGGCTGCCGGTGGCCCGGAAAAGAAACCGGCCGCCGGCAATCTCGATGGTTAATTGGTCCAGGACGGCCGGGCGCATCTGGCTGGCGAGAAAACGGTTCCAAATCAGTTCGTAGAGGAGAAACTGATCCCGGCTTAAATAGGGTTTGACCATCTCGGGCCGGCGAGCGACGGAAGTGGGGCGAATCGCTTCATGGGCCTCCTGGGCGCCGGCGGCTTTTGTTTTATAGACCGGCGGGGTGGCCGGCAAGTACCCGGGGCCGAAAAGGCCAGCAATGACCTTTCTCGCCTCGGCCTGCGCTTCGGCACTCACCCGGAGGGAATCGGTACGCATATATGTGATCAAACCGGTACTTTCCTCCTTGCCGATGTCCAGCCCTTCGTAAAGCTGCTGGGCCACAGTCATCGTCTTTTTGGCGCTGAAGCCCAGTTTTCGTGAGGCTTCCTGTTGGAGGGTGCTGGTGGTAAAGGGCGGAGCCGGGTACCGGAGTCTTTCCTTCCTTTTTACCTCGGCAACCTTGTAGGGTTCCGTGGTCTTAATCTCCTCTTCCAGACGGCGGGCGGTTTCTTCGTTGGGAATGGCCGCCTTTTCCCCGTCAACTTTCACGAGTTTGGCCGGGAAAAAGACCGCGGGCTCCTCCGGGTTTTGAAAATCCCCGGTGATCGTCCAGTATTCCTCGGGCACAAACGACTCTATTTCCTTTTCCCGGTCACAAATGAGGCGCACCGCCACCGACTGCACCCGGCCGGCGGAAAGACCCCATTTGACCTTGTGCCAGAGTAAAGGGCTGAGTTTATACCCGACCAGACGGTCCAGGACTCTCCGGGCCTGTTGGGCATTGACCCGGTTATAATCAATCGGCCGGGGGTTTTTAATCGATTCTTCCACCGCTTTCTTGGTGATTTCATGAAATTCGACGCGGCAGGGCTCCGTCGGTTCCAGAGCCAGGGCCTGGGCCAAATGCCAGGAAATGGCCTCGCCCTCCCGGTCCGGATCTGTGGCCAGGTAAACCCGGTCTGCCTTCTTCCTGGCTTCTTTCAGTTCCTTGACGATCTTCCCCTTGCCACGGATCGTTATATACTTGGGTTGAAAATTATCTTCAATATCAATCCCGAATTGACTGCGGGGCAGATCAACCAGGTGACCCATGGATGCCTTAATCTGATAAGACCGGCCTAAAAATTTGCTGATCGTCCTTGCTTTGGCCGGAGATTCAACAATGACTAAATTCCGGGGCATAAAAAATACCTCCCGTTTTCTTACTGCAACCGCCGGTAGGTCTTGGTCGCCACCGGCGCGACCAAACCCTTCAGTTCCAAGAGGGCCAAAGCCGCCGCCACCTCGGATGCCGGCAACCCGCTCTCGCGCACCAGGAGATCGATATGGGCCGCTTCGCCGGCCAGCAACGCCCAGACTTTCTTTTCCGGCAGCGACCAGTCATCAGTTTCCACGGCGGCGGCGGTCTCTTTGGCCGCCTGCACCGCCTGAAATGGAAGATTGAGGGCGCCCAAGATATCTTCCACGCCTTCGACAAGGGCCGCCCCCTGCTTGATCAGGCGATTGGTTCCCTTGCTGACCTTCCGGTCCACCGGGCCGGGAAAGGCGAAAACATCCCGGCCCTGTTCCAGGGCCCACTCCGCGGTGATTAAAGATCCGCTGTCCGCCGCCGCCTCCACAACGGTAACCCCAAGGCTTAACCCGCTGATGATTCTGTTACGGACCGGAAAATTACCCGGCAACGGGCCGGTCCCCAACGGGAATTCGGAACAGACCACACCGCGCCAGGCTATTTCCCCGGCCAGATCCCGGTTTTCCCGGGGGTAAAGACGGTCCAGGCCGCTGCCCAGAACAGCGATGGTCCGCCCGCCGGGAACAGAAAGGGCCCCCCGGTGGGCCGCCGTATCAATTCCCCGGGCCAGACCGCTCACCACTGTTATGCCCTGGGCGGCCAAACCGGCTGCCAGTTCCCGCGCCAGTTCCAGACCGCCGGGCGTGGCGGCCCGCGAGCCCACCACGGCCACGGCAAAGCGGTCTTCAGGCCTGAATTCCCCGGTATAAAATAAGACCGGCGGCGGGTCCGGGATCCTTTTCAATAATTCCGGGTAATTCTCCTCCTTGAACAAGAGACATTTTATGTTTTTCCTTTTCGCCGTCTCCCATTCCTCTTCAACGCGGACTTTTTGCCGGTAAGCAACGAAGTCCCGGGCCACCGCCCGGCCCAATACGCCGGTGAGCAACCCGGCCGGGGCGTTCCACGCTTGCTCGGCCGTACCGAAGGCCTCCAAAAGCCGGAAAAACCTCCGGAGGCCAATCCCCGGCGCCCGGTTGAGCGCCAGCCAGTGGATTCTTTCCTCCTCCACCACGGGTCTCCCCTCCCGATACTGCCGGAGCAACCGGCCAAAATCTCATTTTCTTTGTTTTCCTCCGATGAGGGCGGGCCGGAGACCGGTTTGCACTTTCTCCGGCACCAGCAAACGGACGGTCGCCCCTTGTTTTCTCGGCCCCAACCAGCCCAAGCCGGAAATGAAAACTTCCTCCCCCGGCCGGATCGGAAAAACCCGCTCCACCAACGGCCCCCGTTTCCCGGAACAGGCGGGACAGTCCACGCGCAACCAGCCGGGCGCCTCCGCGAGCAACTCCTGTCCCTTCTTCTCCCCTGTCCGGTGGAGGGGCAATTTATCCCCGGCCAGAAAAACCATGGTTCTTATGGACAGGGAGAGGTTCCAGCAGCCGGCCAGATTACCGAAGAGGACCGCCCCCCGGGGCGAAAGGTCCCACAGTTTGACCCCGAGCTTTTGGCCGGGGGACAACCGTGCCGCGCAGACGGGACATAAAAGATCGCCCATGCGGGTTCCCGGGGTCACCCCCGGGGTATCAAAAAGTTCGGTCCCGCTTTTGGGCAGGACCCAACCGGTTAACCCCTGCGTGGTCCCGGGGTAAGGCGAAACGGTGGGCGACGGCGCCGTTTCCCCCGCGGCCGTCAACAATTGCCGGAGGAGGGAAGATTTGCCGACGTTGGCGGCGCCGACCAGGACCACTTTTTTCCCGGCCAGGAGGGGATAGAGGGTTTTATAAACCCCGCCCCGCACGGCGCTCACGATTTTGACTGTTTCCAGGGGACGGTGGGGAAAGCGTCTTTGCCATAAGGCCCGGACCCACTCTTCCACCTCCACATAGGAAGTCCGGGGCGGGATGAGATCCCCCTTATTCACCAGCAGGGCGATGGGGTTTCTCACCAGGGACGGCCAGTCCGGAGCCAACGAGCCCTCGAGATCGAAAAAGTCCGCCACCAGGAGGGTTAATTCGGTTTCACTGGTCACGGTCCGGAGCACAGCCTGGGGCTCATCAGCGGCTCCCACCGCTTCGAACCGGCCGTAATGCTTGAGCCGGTAACAGCGCCGGCAAACAAGATCTTTGCCTTCTTCGTTTTTCTCCGCCGGTACGAAACCGGGCGCCCCCGGATTCCTGCTCTGTAAGAATGCCCCGCAGCCGGGGCAGACGCGATTTTTCAAAAACGGTCTCCTCCTTGAAGGGGTCTCTCGCCCGGCAGACGGGAAGAAAAAAGCCCCCATTTAAGGTAAAACCCCTTTTTTGCGAAACCTCTTCACGACCAGCCGTTCCAATCTCCGCACCGCCCGGGTGCTGATAAACTCTTCCGTAGCCAAAGGCCTGGTCCAAATGGTAAACAGCCGCATCCGGTTCCCGCCCCAGATATCCGTGAAAATTTGGTCCCCAATGACCGCTGTCTCTTTGGGATCCGTTCCCAAAATTTTTAAAGCCCGCCGGAAAGGGGGTTTCCGGGGTTTAATCGCCCGGGAAACCCAGGGTACCCCAAGGCGTTTCCCGATCGCCTGCACCCGGTGTTCCAGGGCGTTGGAAAGGATACAGATCTTCAATCCCGCGGCTTGCATTTCCTGAACCCATTCCTTAATCCGGGGGTTAATTTCATCTTTACCCCAGGCCACCAGGGTATTATCCAGGTCGATAATAAGCCCGCGAATCCCCCGGGTCTGAAAAAAACCCGGGGTTAATTCAAAAAGCGAAGTGATACTTGTACGCGGACAAAGTTTCTTCCACAATGGTTCTCCCCCGCTGTTCCTTCAATTTTTCCAGGAGATTCCGGTTAACGGTTTATATTATACCACAGGGCAAAGGAGATTTGTCAACCGCCCCTCTTACCGGTTAGGTACCAGAAATTAGGAGACTCCTTGTAAGCAATTTTAATTCTTATTTTTCGCCACCCATGCCGGACGCACCCGAATAAACCAAAGGCCCGGGGTACCCGGGCCTTTGCCGTTATTGCCAATCCGGTACAAACTTTAATTTACCGATTGCAATAACCACTGCTGGTTGTAATGGTTGCTGTCTCCCCATTGACCGCAGTTGGAACCATTGGCGGTTCGCCTCATACCATCTAAAAACAGGCCGGTGGCCCGGTTCTTGAGTCGATAATAGCCTCCTTGCGGAATGAGTTCCCACTGCTGATTATAATGGTTGCTGTCCCCCCATTGACCACAGTCTTCACCATAGCCGTAACGCCCCATACCGTCTAAATAAAGGCCGGTAGCACGATTCCTGAGACGATAATAACCCCATTGCGAAATAAGCTCCCAATGCTGATTATAATGGTTGCTGTCTCCCCATTGACCACAGCTGTCACCATAACCGTAACGCCCCATACCGTCCAAATAAAGGCCGGTAGCACGGTTCCGTAATCTATAATAAGTTACTGCGCTTCCTGGAGTTATTTCTGCCCGATAGGCCGAAGACCAAAAACAGTTGGGAACCGAAATCCTGGCCGTACCGTTGACTACGGCAACGGTACCCATTGTCTTTGTTGACGGCTCAGGGGCTGGGTTTCTCCCGGTATACTGGGTTTCCCAGACCGTATAATTTACGGTGTTTCCGGATAAACCCGTCACCACAAGTTCAACATCGAAAGTTTGGTTAGTGTACCCACCGCCAAAAATGACCGAGACGTTATCACCGTTTTTACTGGCTATCCCCTGCAACGGACCATTTTGGGACGGAGGCGTCAACTTTACCTGGTGGCCTGTCATTTGGCCGTACCACCGGTACAGATACCAAGCGCCGGTCGGCTTATTAAAACTGCTCCCTATGGCCTGCTGATTAGTATTATCGTTCGCCACCAGATCATTAAGGGTTCCGTGACCGGTCCAGTAGGCTAAACACCCGTCAACCTTGGTGTTTTCGAATCTGGCTAAAAACTGTATCAGGTTACCCGGGTGCGCCAAATCTTCGGGTCTGCCGTATTCATTGATGTTTATGGGCATGGAAGCCGTGGCACTGTTAATTGAACGAAAATGATTGTAATTGTCATAAAAACTTGTAAAGAAATTATCTGTTAACTCATGCCAACTGCAAATATCCGGCAGGCAATTGTTGTTTTGGGCAAAATTGAAAAAAGTGGTATAAGCTTGTTTATGGTACATCGCGAAACCCGGTCCCATAATCTTGGCAGTGGGATCTATGGATTTGATCTTATCGTAGCATAGTTTCCAGTGATTACACATTTGCGTAAGTCCGTAGCCGGAATTTGAATACCACATCAGGTCAGGTTCATTGAAAATACTGTAAATGAAGAAAGAACGGTTGGGGTGATTTACAATCGTCCTGGCTATGGTCTCCACTTTCTCAAGATAGTCGTTTATCCCGTAATTAGGATACGGCCACCCTGCATAGATATCCTGCATACAGATGTAGATGCCTTTAAAACCTGTCCTTACGGCCTGGGCCGCAACCTCATCGCAATAACCGTCCGGGTGTTGCCCCCCGTTGGGAGCATTTTGCCCGGTATACTGCGGCCGTATTAATCCCGTAATCATCTCATCGCTGGGTGTATACCGTGCCAGGCCGTAGAGAAACCCAATCCCCCCATATCGCAATGCTCCCTGATTAACTCCTGTGTCAACAGTTATCGTCGCCCCCCAAACACTAACCGGTAAAGCAAAGACAAGTATAATTGTGAATAACAGCAGCACTACTCTTTTTGTCAGTACTAAAAAACCTCCTTTTTATTTTCTTTGTTCTGTTGCCAACGACACCGGGTTGGCTATTTGGGCTATTTGAAATTTTCCCACCACCTCCTTGGCCGGATATGAGTTGAACGGAGTGATATTTCACCAAAAACAAACGATTTAAAACAAAGGTCTACGCTAACGCAAATATCCTGGATAAACAGATGTTTATGATAAATTCCTATGGGCTTAACTAATTTCTAACACGGTTTTCCCAGTTGAGTCCATATAATGGTGTAAAATTACGATTTCTATGAAATATTTCGGAAAATGTTTCCCTATTCGGTGTGCCTACATGTTAACATTAATATTTAAGTGAAAAAAAATACGATGAGGGGGTTAAATATTTTCCTTTGCCAGCTCGTAAAGGTGTTTAAATCCGTTTAAATAAGTCAACCTTTAAGATTTAGATAAAAGCTGAAGAATGCCGGTACAATACTGAAAGTAATAAAAAACTCCTTACATAGAGATCAGCCGGTTCTTGTTTGAATCTCTAAGATAAGGAGAATCCACAATGAAGGTGACCGAAGGCAACCCAATGAGAAACATATATTTTAAAACCACACGGAAGATCCTGGAAGGGTTCAAGCCTTGGCAATATATTAAAAAAATTGAGTGTAAAGGAGGAGGAGGGGTTATCCTTGTTGAAAGTAAGTCGCCTTGATGGCAGGATCGAGTATCTCCATATTCATCCTGGCCTCCTCCAGAATTTCCCACATATATTCTTTAAAAACTGGATTTTCCGATACTTCCCAGATTAAGAGTTCCTCCTCAATTTCGCGGTACTTTTCCTCATATTTGTCACCTTCCGGTATACTGCGTGATTCCATACGGATAATATAATAACCAGGCGGGTTTTTACCGGTTGCTTTCACAGGTTTACTGATCCCGCCTTCTTCAAGGGCCAAAGCAGCATTCATGTAGTTTTGGTCCACGCTCATTTTAAACAGTTCAACCGTCATTGGTCCATAACCACTGTCCCCCTTGTCCTCGGAAAACTCCTTTACCAACCGGGTAAAATCTTCCCCGGCCATAACTTTTTGGTACAATTCATTAACCAGTTGTAAAGCTTCTGTCTCTGTTCGCAACGGGCTGTTGGTGATCGGATCTTTGGTCCCTATATAAATATGTCTGGTGGTAATTTGTTCCAACCTTTCTAAAACTCGAATTTGCGGAATGGTAATATTTAACTCCCGTGCTTTATTGATCAGGAATTTCTGCCACATGCGATTCTTAAGTACTGATTCTATAAATTCCTCTTCATTTTTATAGCCCAGCTGATTCATAAATAGTTCAAACTGTTCCTTAGTCGCAAATCTTTCCCTGATTATCTTATCCACCTCGGAACTGTCAACTTCCATACCTGTCATGGCAAAAAATTCATTGAGCTCCCGTTCGATTGCTATGTCTCTAAGCGCCAGGGTAACGGCATAATCCAGTACTTGCGTGCTTATTTCATCAGACTGGGTTGCCTGGCGGGCAAGGTGTAGATAACGGGCAAAATCTTCATTCTTGATTGTCTGACCGTAAACCTTAATGACAGGACCTTTATCAACAACAGTTTTCTTGTCTGTCAATAGAGGGCCAATTAATATCCCTAAAATCATTACTACGCCCCCCAGAACTAAAATGCCCCGGGGATAGCCGAAGATAAACTTGATTTTCATTAAACATCCCCTCACCTGTCCACCCACGGCTTTCCTTTTTCCCGGTGCCGGGTTATCTACTCACACCTTGAAGCTGAATTCCTTTGATGAAAAATCTTTGCGCTGTCATTAAAATAATCAACATGGGCGCGGTGGCAATCATAACGGCAGCCATCATTGAATTCCACTGGATAGTTCGATACAAGCGAAAATCCGACAAGCCGACAGCCAGGACTTTTAGTTGCGGACTGTGGGTAATAACCAACGGCCAAATCAGGTTGTTCCAGTGTAAAACCAGGGTCATCACACCCAGAGTCATCAATGCCGGCTTACTCATTGGCAGCATAATACTCCACCAAATTTGGAGATACCCGGCACCGTCTATAGTGGCGGCTTCCGAAAGATCCTTGGGTATAGACATATAAAACTGGCGCATGAGAAAAGTACCCAGAGCGCTGCCGAAAAAATACGGCATGATCAGGCCCCAATACGTATCACCCCAGTTAAAAGTCAAAATTATAATATAGGCGGGAATTAGGGTTACTGTTACTGGTACCATCAAAGTGGATAAGAATAGGAAAAACAGGATATTTTTCCCGGGAAAATTCAGTTGGCCATACGCATAACCTGCCATCGAACAAAAGACCAGTGTGCCGCAGGTAATAGCGAAGGATACCACTATGGTGTTGAAGAGGTATCTTTTAACGTTAAACTGTGTCCAAGCCACGCGGTAATTTTCCCACGTTATTTTCTTAGGAATAAAATTATAGTCGGAAAATACCTCCTTCGATTCTTTCAAAGAAGTGGAAATCTGCCACATGATAGGAAATAAATAAACAAGCAGTATTAAAATAATGCACACATAAAGCCCGATATTTTTTAGCCGGGTTTTTCCTTTCGGGTTCAATTGTCAATCCTCCTTACTTAACAGTTTACGAAGTCAGGTAATTAATCTTCCGCCCCATAAATCTAAACATCAAATAAGTGGCGATTATGATTATGATAAATAAAATGACTCCCATGGTGCAGGCATGCCCCATCTGGAGGTAAAGAAAACCCTTCTGGTATAAATACAAATTGAATAAACGGGTGGCATGTCCTGGACCCCCTCCTGTCATAGTAAAGGGCAGGTCGAAAATCTGGAAAGTTAAGATCATGTTTACCACCAAATCATAAAAGAATATGGGGCTAATTAGAGGAAAAGTAACTTTCCAAAAAATTTGCCATCCATTGGCGCCATCAACTCTGGCTGCTTCATATAATTCTTCGGGAACTGTTTGCAAAGCTGCGAGGAGTAAAACAATATGCCAACCCAGATATTGCCATATATTCACAATCAATACGCTATACAAGGCCGTATTGGTAGAAGTAAGCCAGTTGACACCGGAAAAACCTATTTTCCGTAAGAAGTAATTGATCACCCCAAACTGCGTATTAAATAACCACATCCAGGTCAAACCAATAGCCACCGCCATACAAACCCATGGGAACAAAAAAAGGGTCCGGAATAAAGTTAAAGCTTTAAGTTTCTTATTGAGAAGCACGGCAAAGAATAGCGCCAAAAAGCTTTGGATAGGTACATTTAAAATTGTAAACCAGATCGTGTTTTTTAGGGAAATCCAAAAAACACGTTCCCGGAAAAGGTTTTGATAATTGGCAAAACCGACCCATTTAGGCGGGCTGATTAAATCCCACTCAGTAAAGCTAATCGCTATGGTCGCTAAAATAGGCAAAGCCATAAAAGTCAGAAAACCAATAAAATTAGGGAGGATGAACAAGTATCCAGCCACCCATTCCCGGCGGCGTTGACACCCTGATATTTTTTTGATGCCCCGCATCCTGTGGGGTTTTTTTAATTCCATTTGGTAAAGAGCCATATTTTTTCCCCCGTATTTGTAATTTTTGCGGGGTGGGAATTGGTGGTAGACATTCCCTAACCCCGCCCTGACTACAAGGTTTCCTGATAGTCCTTTTTCTTAGTTATGTTTTAAAGAAACGGTTCGATTTCCATCTTTATGTTCCTGACTGCCTCTCTGGCTGAATACGCGCCCATAATAGCCATTTCAACTTCCCGTTCAATAACATCCGCCATTTGGGCCCAATTATGATGCATTGGCCACAAACCGGCATTGGCAGTCATCTCGATGAAAGCCTGAATGTTGTCGGGTCCTTTTTCTTTGGTTGCTTCCATATAATAGGGGATAAGATCGGGAATGGCCGGGAAGACTACGCCAAACTCGGTAATGATTTTTTGTGATTCGTACCCGTCCATCCATTTCACCAGTTGCCAGGCCTCTTCCAGGTGATTGGACCAGCGGGACATATTATGGGCTAAACCATTAAAGCAACTAAACCTACCGGCGGGACCAGCGGGCAACGTAACTACATCCCAGCGAAATTCCAGTTCACGCGCGGCAGCCAGCATCCAGGAACCATTGGGTATCATGGCGATACGTTCGGCCCTGAACAAATCCCATGCCGCAGTACCTACATCACCTTCCGGCAGAGGCGCTACATGATATTTACTGACCAAATCCGCCCAAAACTGGAGAGCCTCAATAGCTTCCGGTTCATCCATAACAAACTTATTCCCGTATGGCTTATCCAAGATACCGGTGCCGCCATTCATCCAAATAAAATTCAGCCAACCAGTCTGCATACCGTGACCGTCAATAGCCCCGATTCCGTACTGTTTGATCCTTCTGGGATCAAAATCTTTGTCCGTGGCATTGCGGCCTGCTTCATCAATGGTCAACCGTTGGCAGATCTGCAAAAACTCCCCGCCGTCTTGAGGATTCCAAGTCCAATCCTCACTGGGATAAGGAACACCGGCCCGGTCAAAAGCATCCTTATTGTAAAAAATCGTGATCGTATCCCAATCCTTGGGGATTCCATATTGTCTTCCCTCGTACTGCCAGTTTTTGACCAACGATTCATAATAGATACTCAAGTCAATTCCGTCCCGTTCAATGTAGGGAGTCAAATCCATTATTCCTCCCCTGGTAATCAACCCGGAAAAATAGGCCAGGTGTCCCCAGAAGACATCCGGCAGATTACGGGCGGCCAAACCTGTAGTAATCCTGGTCCAATAGTCGCTCCACTCGATTATCTCCAAGCTAACCTTTATGTTGGGATTCCGTTTCATGAATTCTTGAATGGAAGCCTCCATGGCCGGCGCCTGGTTGGCGTCCCAAATCATATACCTCAAGTTAACTTGAGAAGCAGCTTGTGTCAATCCACTTGCCGCCAACGCCAGAATGAGAAAAAATCCGAGGAAAATGTTTTTTTTCATCTTTTTCCCTCCTTAGATTTTTTGTTCCGCCGTTTTTTTAATACCCATTCACCTCCTTCTTGACCTACACGGCGGAGACAATTAGTTAACTTCAGTATAATCAACTTTTAACAATCTGCCTATTACTCATAATTACTATTAGGTGGAAGTTATTCAAAAATGTTTGCCAAAATATTTCCAGGAAAAATAGCTAATTTTAAGGGGGGGATACTAAATTACGGAGAGGTAGAAAATTTTCTTCTGCGGTTTAAGGGGCGGGGATGTTAATTATCTCTTTAAGTTGAGCGTTAACCTCATCCAGGATGCTTTGGGCTTCCGCACCCATTAAAATATCAATTAAGGCCGAACCAATTATGGGGATATATTGGTTAACATCTGGTGTGTAAGGAAGTAAGCGGGAAGAATCCAAAACTTTTGTGGCTACAGCCAGGGGACTTTCAGGAATCAATTCGCTATAAACCCGGTTGATTGCCGGCAGTGCCGTAGGAACCAGTCCTTGCCGGCCAATAGTCTCCAAGAAATCATGCCCCACAAGTAACTCGGCAAATTTTTTCGCGCCAATGATATTCCTGCCAGCCCGGGGAATAACTATGCCCCAGATTTCCATGGGCGTAACACTTTGCTTTGTAGCGAGCAAAGGGGGTAATGGTGCATACCTTCTTGCACAACTCTGAAACAGTGGATTTGGAAAATTCGGTACCACATAACTCTTCCGTTATCTGACTGACCTTACGGGTAGAGACCCCGTTAATTACCATTTCCATCAAGGCCAGCACCAAGGCCTGTTCGCTCCGCTGATAGCGGGCAAACATCTCAGTGGAAAACTGGCCGTTACGAAAACGCGGAACACGTAGGGTTATGGTTCCGACCCGGGTGGTAAGAGGATGCTCGCGTGTGCCGTTACGATAGCCCTTTCTTTTATCAGTACGTTCGTATGGCTCGGCTTGAAGCTGTTCGGTGGCTTGCGCCTGCAAAATCTGGTTCAATACCGATTCCAATAGCGCTGACACACCGGAATCCTTGTTATTGCCTAAAAATAGACGATGCAAAAGTTCTTGATCTACGGTAATCTGGTATTGAGCCATTCAAATTCCTCCTCTTAGAATTTTGGTTTGTCCAACTTCTATTCTAACTGAGGAATTTGTTAATGGCTCCCTCTTTTTTAGGAAACCAATTTTACACCATTATACGGACTTAACTCTAAAAGCCTTTGCCCATCCAAATCGGTCAGATGTTGGACATAAGTCACAACCTCTACGGGTGTAGTAAAGAGACCGCCGGTATAATCACTAAAATGGATGCCGGTAACAGTAAACCGTGCTTTGGAAGTTTTAATTTGTTTATACCATTCCTGTTTGTTCAATTCCTCTAAAAAAACTGGGGGACCACTGGAATAATGCCTTTTACCATCGGACGAAACTATATAAATTCCCTTTATTTCCGTCCTGGTGCTGGTAAGTTCCGCTAAAAAATTTTTAATTTTATTCTGGTAACCAATCTCTTTCCAGGTGTCCACAACAGGCCCCGACCTGAGCGCGGAGAGAATATCATTATTAATGGAAATTACATGGGATAAGCTTTGCAGGTCACGAAAATAATACTCAATATTCTCTTTAACCTTGATCACAATTTGTTCTACATAGTTTTGGGTTTTATTAGTAATGGTCTGTGCGGAAATGGAATAAGTAATTATGGCCAGTGAAAAAAGGGGAATGATCAGGACAATGATAAAATAAAAAATCAAATTCGCATGGACGCTGTTGAAAAAGGCCGCTGAAAAGGTCTGTTCTATCCACCTTCGCAAACGGCCAAAGAGCTTCCCCTCCATCAGTTCTCCCCCCGGGCTTGTAACCCTGTCCCTCCATATAACGACCAATATTTTTATTGCAAATATCATTGTAAAACTAAAATATTATGTTAACATCTATCTTTAAACAGTTTAGTAACAATATTCGATTTTTCCCGAGTAATTCCTCTTTTGAGGAAAAATAACCCTGTGATTTTGCTTGCCGCCCAATATAAACCCGCTTGAAACGGGACTATGGTCCCCCGCCGGCATTCGCCCGAACGACGTTACCGGGCCGCGTTATCAGCAAAAAACCGCAGTCAACTGCTTTGGACTGCGGTTTTAATACCCGTTCCCGGGTGAAAATCCCAATCCGGGGCATGGTTTCCCGCGGCCTTGTTCAACCCTCCGCGGTCAGTTCAGGCCGGCGGCACCGGTGCCACCGGGCGCCCAGGGCGTCAAAGGAGGCATAAAGCATGGGGATGACCACCAGGGTCAGGAAGGTTGATACGGTCAGACCGCCGATCACCGTTACCGCCATGGGTGCGCGAAACTCGGCGCCCTCGCCCAGACCCAGGCTCATCGGAACCAGTCCCAGGACGGTGGTTAAAGTCGTCATTAAAATAGGACGCAACCGGACCGGTCCCGCCTGCATAATGGCTTCGTAGGTACTCATCCCCCGGCGGCGCAGGATGTTAATATAATCCACCAGGACAATACCGTTGTTCACCACAATCCCGGCCAGCACCACCAGGCCCATGATCGCCGGCACGGAAAGGTTGTGGCCGGTGAGGAACAACGCCCAAACCACGCCGATCAAAGCCAACGGTATGGTGAACATGATGGTAAAAGGATGAAGCAGCGATTCAAATTGGGCGGCCATGATCATGTAAACAAAGAGAATGGCCAGGCCCAAGGCAAAAAAGAGTTGGTTAAAGGCCTCGAACATCTGTTCCGCCTCGCCGGCGATCTCCACACTGTACCCCGGCGGCAGCCGGTAGTTGTCGATAATTTCCTGGATCTCCCGGGCAATGCTGCCCAGGTCACGGCCGACCAACCCGGAAGAAACCGTAACCACCCGTTGCTGGTCCTCCCGGCTGATACTGACCGGGCCCTGCATGGTGATGAAGGAAGCCACTTCTCCCAGGGGCACAGTGGCGCCCAGCGGGGTAGAGAGCATCAGACCGTGCAAGTCGTCGACTTTGGGGATGTTTTCCCGCTGCAGGCGGACACGGACATCATACTCCCCACCGCCCGTCCGCAGCCGGGTGGCGGTGGTTCCTTGCACCGCGGTGCGGATTTGCGCGGCGATGGTATAAGGATTGAGTCCCCAGGTTGAAGCCTTGGCGCGGTCCACCATCAGCCGCAACTCGGGGCGCCCCTCTTCCAGACTGGAACTGACTTCCCTGGTGCCTTCCACCTGTGCCACCAGGGCTGCCAGCTCACCGGAGATCCGTTCCAGAGTAGCAAAATCATCGCCTTTAACTTTAAGGCTCAGCCGCTGGTCGCCAAAGCCGCTGATGAACATGGAAGCGGAACGGACCTCGATGGTGGCGCCGGTGATCGCGGCCACTCCGCGGCGCACCTCTTCCACGATCTCCTCCACCGAACGGCGCCGGCGGCCGGTCAAGTTCACGGTATAACTCGCCCGGTCGGCAGCACCGCCGCTCCCGCCAATCCCGGTTATATTCCCGGAGCCGACGGTGAGCATCACCGTTTCAATCTCGGGAATCCCCGCCAGGACGGCATCGACTTTTTCCACCACGGCGGCGGTTTCCGCCAGCACGGTCCCCCGGGGCATTTGAATATTAATTGTGAATTGCCCCTGATCCATTTGGGGGAGAAATTCCATCCCGATCAGCGAAAGCAAGGCGAGGCTGAGGAAAAAGACGGCGGTCGTCAGGACAAGGGTGAGTTTCCTGTGCCGGAGGGCCCAGTCTAAAAGCAGCCGGTACTTCCGGAGCAGGCCGGCAGTGAAGCGGCCGGGCTTTTTTTCGTTTTTGCCCTCTTCCGCCCGCCGCAGGCGTAAAAACCGGGAACAAAGCATCGGCACCAAAGTCAGAGCCACCACTAAAGAAGCAAAAAGGGAAAAACTGACCGTCAACGCCAGTTCTTTAAAAAGCTGGGAAACGAAGCCTTTAATAAAGACGACCGGCAGAAACACCACCATGGTGGTGAGGGTGGAGGCGGTGATCGCCATTCCCACTTCGGACGTGCCGTCCCGCGCCGCCTCAACCAAGGAGGCTCCTTCTTGACGGAAACGGTAAATATTCTCCAAAACCACAATGGCGTTGTCCACCATCATTCCCACCCCGAGGGCGAGACCGCCGAGGGTCATCATGTTGATGCTTAATTTGCCGAAATAGATCAAGACAAAGGTGGTAATCAACGAGATGGGAATGGCCAGGCCGATGATGAGGGTGCTGACAATATTTCGTAAAAAAAGCAGCAAAATGAGGACCGCCAGCAAACCGCCGACGACGGCGTTGTTGGCCAGATCGGCGATGGTCTCCTCAATAAACTCGGCTTCGTCCATAATCACCGCGATTTTTAAACCGACGTCCAGGTCGTTACGGAGCGAAGCCAGTTCCCGGCGGACCGCCCGGGAGACCGTAACCGAATTGGCGCCGGTCTCCCTGCTTAAAGATAAACCGACCGCCGGTTCACCGTTCAACAGCACATACCCGGCCTGTTCCCGGAAGGTGTCGGAAACCTCCGCCACCTCGCCCAGCCGCACCAGCGCTCCCCCCGGGGTGACCAGGTTAATCCGGCTGATCTCTTCCACCCCGGTAAATTCGCCCAAAGTCCGCACCACCAGTTCCAGGGAGCCGGACTGCACATGGCCGCCGGGAAGATTCAGGTTCTCCGCCTGCAGGGTTTGCACCACGTTCTGCAGGGAAAGGCCGTAAGCATTAAGTTTTTCCTGGTTGACATCGACGTTAATCACCCGAGTGAGGCCGCCCGTCACCTCCACGGCCGCCACGCCGGGGATTCTTTCCAGGCGCGGCGCTATTTCTTCTTCCGCCACCCGTTTTAGTTCCGCCAAGTCGGTACTGCCGCTGACGGCAAGGCTCATCCCCGCCAGCAGGGAAGGGTCGAATTTGACCGGCACCGGGTCACCGGCGCCTTCCGGAAGAAACCCCTTGATCAGATCAAGCCTTTCCCTCACCTCCAACATGGCAAAATCCATATCCACGCCCCAGTCGAACTCCAAAACCACGATAGACTGCCCGGTGGAACTTTGGGACGTGATGCCGGTAACATGGGATACGGTGGCCAGATTTCTTTCCAGGGGCCGGGTGACCATACTCTCCACTTCGTAGGGTCCCGCTCCTTCGTAGGTGGTCAGCACGGCCGCCACCGGGATATTCAGATCCGGCAAGAGATCCATCGGCAGCCGGCTGAGGGAGACGGCGCCCAAGACCACCACCAGGATAAAAACCATCAGGACCGTCACCGGGCGCCGGATGGACAAGTCGGGAAGGTTCATGTTCTCACCTCAACTAACGTTCCGTCTTGAACCTGGTGTTGTCCGCGGATGATCACAAAATCACCTTCATCGACCCCGGCGGTCACCGCCGCCCGGTCGCCGCTTTCCAGTTCGATGGCAATAGTTCTGCGCACGGCCCGCCCGTTTTCCACAACATAAACAAAGGGCCGGTCATGGTCATAAAGGACGGCGTCCACGGGAAGGAGCGGAAGATCTTCCGCCGCGGCGGTCACCAGGGTAACAACGCCCTGCATTCCCGCCCGCAGTTCCCCGCCGGGATTCTCCACGACAATTTCCACGGGAAAGAGGCGGGTCTGCCGGTCGGCCAGCGGACTTACGGTCGCGACCCTTCCGGAAAATGTCCGGCCCGGCCAGGCATTGGCCGTCAGGGAAACTGTTGTCCCCGGGGCCAGCATTGGGATTTGACCCTCCGCCACCAGGGCTTTGGCTTTCATTTTCCTGTTGTCAATGATCAATCCGGCGGGAGTACCCGGCGCGCTCACGCTCCCTTTCTCCACGTTTAATTCGGCAATGGTCCCGGCGATTTCCGCCCGGACCCGGGTGTAGTCCAACTGGAGTTCCGCCAGTTCCAGGGCAACCCCGGCCTGTTTCACCTGGGCCTCCGCGGCTTGCAAGGTCGAGCGGGCGACCTTATACTGGGTCTCGGCGGCATCAACCTGCTGTTTGAGGGCGAGCGGGTCATTAAAACTGTCGCGCGCCAGGTCCAGACTTTCGCGGGCCGCGTCCATCCCTATTTTCGCCTGGTTCAGCCTTTCCAGCGCCCCTTCGTAGGCGGCTTTGGCCGACTCGAACTGCAACTTGGCCCCATCCAGTTGCTGGCGGGAGATCATTTTACGTTCAAATAGCTCCGCGGCCCGCAGGTAATCCTCTTCCGCGTTGGCCAAGGCGGTTTCCGCCTGCGCCAAAGCGGCCTTGGCCGCCTGGTACTGGGATTCGGCCAGTTTCAACTGGCTCTCAGCCGCCTGCAGTTGCTGCCGGTACTGTGTGCGCTCCTCCAGCATCCGGCGGGCGTTGGCCAACCCCTGTTCCGCCCCGGCCAGCGCCACCCGGGCTTGCGTCAGCTGAGCCTGGGCCGCCTGGTAGGCGGCTTCCGCCTGCTTATGTTGCAACCGGTACTGCCGGTCGTCAATGACAAATAAGAGATCACCCGCTTGCACCCGGTCGCCTACGGCAACATAAACCTCGGCGACCGTGCCCGCGACTTTCGGCACCACCGGCACACTGCTTTGCGGGTAAAAACTGACATTAAAATCGATGGTGCGAAAGAGGTCACCCCTGGTGACCGGGACCGCCTCCACGAGGACCGGCCGCCCGTTTTCCTCCCCGGCCGCCGGCTGCGGAAAGTCGTCGTGACGCCGGTTCCGGGAGACTACCGTCACCACCCCCGTCAACAGGACAACTGCCAATAATATAATTATAATCCACCCTTTACGCATCAGGACTTAACCTCCTCGAGAAAACTCTCTATCCTCCCCATGGTATGATAAAATTCCATGACGGCCAGGAAATAACCGTACCCGGCGGTCAGTTCTTCGAACCGGCACTGATGAAGAGTATTCTGCGCGGTTAAAACCTCCAAAGGGCCGGCTGCGCCCAACTGGTATCGGGCCTGCGTAAATTCGTAGTTCTCTTGAGCCTGCCTGAGGGTCAGCCGGGCTAGTTCCCATGCTTGCCTGGCTTCGGTCACACCCAGATACTTCTGGTTGATCTCCAGTTCAATCCCGGCCACGGCCTGCCGGTAAGCATAGTCCGCTTTGGCCACTGCCGCCTCCCGCTCTTTAACGGCCGCCCGGTTGCCGCCGCCGCTAAAGAGCGTCGCTTCCACGGCCAGGGTCAAACTCAAGACAGGGTCGGAAAATTCCCACTCGGGACGCCCGTCGGCCCCATATTTCCCGACCAGTACCACGTTGGGTTTCCAGAACGCCTTCGCCGCCTCCAGATTCTCTTTGGCGAGCGCCAGATAGTTCCTGAGGAGCGCCGGCTCGGGACGGGCTTCCATGGCAATGGCGGCGGCCTCTTCCGGAGAAGGCAGGGGAAAATCCCGCTCCCTCAGCCCGTTGATCCCGGCCAGGACCAACTCTTCTCCCCCCTCGAGCCCCAGCAGGCTGCGGAGGTTCATCGCAGCCAGGGTCTTGGCGTGTTCCGCCCGGGCCGCTCCTTGTTGCGCCTGGGAGAGGTGAATTTCGGTTGCCAAAAGATCGGTGGCGGTGGCGGCGCCCAGTTCATACTGGAACTCCACCATTGCCAGGTGTTCTTCGACCATCGCCACGCTTTGGCGGCTGAGTTCCACCATTTCCCCGGCTTGCAAAAGATTTATGTAACTGACGACGGTCCGGTATAGGGTTTGGTCACGCTGATTTTTGTATTCCATCCGGGAAGCCTCCAGCCTCAATTCGGCCATGGCAATCCCGGAACGCACCCGTCCCCCGGTATAAAGGGGCCAGCTCAGGCTGAAACCGGTGGAATATAATTCGGCAGGACCGGTGTCCCCGGTAGGACCGGTATAACCGGGTATTAAATCTATCAATTCTTGCGGCATCATCGACGGCTGTTCACTTACCCGGGTCACACTGGTGCTGACGGACAGCCCGGGCCATTGGGCCGCCCGGGCTTTGTCCAAACCGGCCGCGGCTTCGGCCACAGCCGCTTCCGCCGCTCCTAAATTCAGCGGGTTGGCCAAAGCCATGGCCACGGCGTCGGCCAAATCGATCGCCACCGTCCCGGCGCCCGTGACCGCCCCCGTGGCCGCCGCGGGAAAAACCGGAGTCAGGAAAAGAAGAAGACACAAGCCCGCTGCGATTCTTTTTTTCAAGCCCATCACTCCCCTGTTAAACCTTCTTGCGCCCGCCCGCCGGTACAACCATGGTTTTCCCGTAGTCTATTTCCCGATTCCCTCGAAAAGAAAGCGGTAAATAAAATCCGTCTCTTCTTCCAGGGAATAGTCAATCTCCCCTAAACCATGCAGCTTCGCGAATTCCATAATGATGCCGATAAAACCGAAGGAGATTTTTTCACAGTCCAGGTCGTCCCGGATCAAGCCTTCGGCCATGCATTTTTTGATCACTTCCCGGTTCAAACGATAGAAATCGCTTCCCCACTTTTTCAACTTGGAACGGAATTCCCGCGCCAGTTCAAACAGATTACTGGAAAAGGCCCGCGCCCACAATGGATTACGGAAAATCCGCAAGTATTCGCCGATAATCGTCCGGATCCTCCCGTCCGGCGCCAAAGCCGGGTCCTCCTTTATCTTCTCCATCCGCGCGAAGAGGGAAAAAAAGACGTCCTCCATCATGCCGATGAAAAGCTGGGCTTTCCCCGGAAAATACCAGTACAAAGTCCCCTTTGCCACTCCCGCCCGTTCCGTGATCTCGGTAACAGTAGCCGTATGGTAACTTTTTTCTGAAAACACCTCGGCCGCGGCCCGGAGAATTTTTTGCTTCGTCTCTTCACTTTGGACCGGATGGATTTTTTCCTTTTTTAGCATCAGCTCATCCTCTCCTTCTCGACCGAACGTTCAGTCAGCCCCCACTGATATCTTACCGGTAATTTCGCCTTTGTCAATATAAATCTGGCATTTGTCACAAATTTTTCAAATACTCTCTCCGGCCACCGGCGGGTGACCCATGCTCAAAAAAATAATTTTATTATAATGGTTTTTGCCTTATGCGGGTAGTAAAGCCGGGCATTGATTTTACCTGAAAGGAGGTGCCGCAGGTTAAAGAGAGTTGTTTACAAAACCTGCTGGAGCGGGATGGGGAAGAAACCGCCATTAAAATTGGCCGCTTGATAGCCGGCCGGGTAGCCCGGCTGCGGGCGAGAGGCATATTGTAGGCATAAGCGGAGGGCTTGATTCGGCTGTGGTGGTTTTAACAAAAAACCGGCACCCAACATAAAATGAACGCCGGCTCCGGGCGCACCAAAAAAAGAGGCGCCGTTTGTCCGGCGTATTTTTTAAGCGTGGCCCGCGTAAAGAGGCCAAACCCTCAGGTTTGGCCTCTTTGCTTAGCCTTGCAAATTCTGCATCAACTGGGATATTGTCCCCTGGATCTGGTTCAGTTGTTGCTGGGCCATCTGTTCGGCCTGGACCAACTGTTGCAACATCTGGGCGTTTTGTTGTTCCGCCTGCCGCAACTGGCTGCAGATCTGGTTCATTTGCCCCAGCGCAGCCTGTAATTGTTGGTTGTTGAGCACTTTCTCCCCTCCCCGGTCGTTTTCACCAACAATTTAAGTCTTGACCGAGAGAAGAAAATTTATCAGAAAACCCGCCGGCAAATTCAGGAAAAGCGCCCGGCCCGGCCTTTTAAAACCGCCGCTAGCCTTTTAATACCACTACCGGTTTAAGCGCGGCCACCGGCTGCACCAGACCGGCCAGAACCATGGTCCTGATCACCTCATCCGAATCCTTATAGGCCCCGGGTGCTTCATCCCGCAGATCGGAGCCGGTTCCGCTGGCGACCAGAATTCCTTTTTCCTTCGTGGAGGCGTAAAACTCTTCCCAGGTAATCAAGCCGGCTTCTTTTTTCCTCCCCACCGCTTTTCTCCGGCTCATAACCCGGCCCGCCCCGTGGTTGACCGAATTCAGGGTCCGGTGAATCCCGGGCGTCCCAATGACCACCCAGGACCTGGTTCCCATACTGCCGGGGATAAGCGCCGGCTGTCCAACCGGTCGGTATTCCGCGGGCACCCGCCGGTCGCCAGCGGGCAGGGCCCGGGTGGCTCCCTTGCGGTGCACGATCATTTTTTCGCCGGCGAATTCCTCGATCTTGGCGATATTATGGGCCACGTCATATACCGTCCAGGTGGCAAATTTACCGGAAAATACCTCCCGCAAGACCCCGCGGATCTTCTCGGTCAACACCTGCCGGTTGGCCCAGGCATAATTGGCGCAGGCGGCCATGGCTCCCCAGTAGCTTTCCGCCTCCGGCGTCCCCCAGGGGACACAGGCCAGGTCCGGGTGGGGTATTTCAATGCCGTATTTTTTCATCGCCGGCCGGCATACCTCCTTGACATAATGCAAGGCTGTGCCGTTGCCCATGCGCCGGGAACCGGTATGGACCATCACCGTGACCTGACCGGGGAAAAGACCGAACAGTTTGGCCGGTTCCGCGGAAAAAATCTCCTCCACCACCTGCAGTTCGACAAAGTGATTGCCCGAACCCAGGGAACCCAGTTGCCGGCGGCCGTATTCCAAAAGCCCGGCCGGGATCCGGGCGGGATCCGCCCCCGCCAGATTCCCCTCTTCTTCGGTGACCCGGACGTCCCTTGCTTCACCCCATCCCCGTTCCGCCAAAAAACCGGGACCGTTTTGCAAAAGCCGGCGGAAATCTTTCTCCGGAAGCTGCAAGACCCCGTCTTTGCCTTCGCCGGCCGGTATCTCCCGCCGGAAAGCGGAGAGCAGTTTATCCCTGGTTTCCATCTTCACCACGGCCTCTTCCGTCAAATCGGTGGCCAGCAGCCGGACCCCGCAGTTGATATCAACCCCTACGGCGCCGGGTGAGATCACCCCGTCTGCGGCCCGGGTCGCCATAACCCCGCCTACCGGAAGGCCGTAACCGGCATGCACGTCGGGAAGGGCCAGCACCCGGTAGACCCCGGGCAGGCGGGAAGCGTTAACCAGCTGCTGGACGGCGGTTGCATCCAGTGTTTTTTCAAGCTCCGGCGTCAGGTAAGCCTGGATCCCCGGTTCTATCGTGATTAAGTATTCGTTCTCCCGCTTCCAACCCACAATCTCCACCCCTTTCCTTACCCCGTGAAAAAGAGGAGTAAGACCCGAAGAAATAAAAAAAATACCCCTGCAGAGTATATTTAGCCGTCTCTCCCTGAAATAATACCTCCGAATCATACCCCGCCGGGGCGAGGCCGTGAGGCCGGTAAGTAACCCGCGCGAAGGCGGGTTACCCTACAGAAAATCCACGCCGTAAAAGATTCTGGTCAATTTCTGCCGCACCCGCCCGGATAAAAAACGGTTGACCAAAGGCAACTTGGTGGAGATAAAGTCCCCCACCGGGTAACCGGGAGCGGGATTGGCCAGCGCCGCCACCCGTCTGACTTTTTCCGCCACCACCCGGGGCGGGGGGGCTTTTGTCATGTTTTCCTCAATCACCTGCCAGCAGCGCTCCGCCCATTTCCGGTAGGGGGAATCCTCCTTCATCTCCCAGTCGGTCACCTCGTTAAACCGGGTCTTGATATCCCCCGGGGCGATGGCGGTCACCTTGATCCCAAAGGGCCGCACCTCCTGACGCAAGCCTTCGGTCAGCGCTTCCAGGGCAAATTTGGACGCCGAATAATGCACCTGAAAGGGAATGACAAAGGTGCCGGCCAGGGAAGTGATGTTGATAATCAGCCCGCTACGCTGCTCCCGCATGGCCGGAAGAACCGCCTGGATCATTCGGAGAGCGCCGAAATAATTGACGGCAAACAGCGCCTCCGCCTTGGCCACGGGAAACTCCTCGAGGGGCCCGAAAACGCCGTAACCGGCATTGTTAATAAGGATATCAATCGTCCCGGCCTGGCGGAAAAACTCCGCCACGCCGCGGCGGACGGAATCGTCATCCGTCACGTCCAAAGCGACAAAAGTGACTTTTTGGCGCAATTCGTCCGGAAAGGAATTGACTTTGGCAAGATCCCGCGTCGTCCCCCAGACCTGATAACCCTCGTCCGCAAGGCGAACGGCAATAGCCGCCCCAATCCCCGCCGCGGCTCCGGTAATTAAGACTTTTTTCCCGTCTCCTTTTTTGCCGGCCAAGGTTCTTACCCTCCTCCCGTCTTTCTTGTTCCTTGAAAGGGAAAGCGCTCCCTCTCCCTTATTTCTTTTCCCTCTTTTCCCTGGCGGCCAGCTCTTTCTCCCATTCTTTCAGCACGTCATCGGTGAGGTCCCGGCCGCCGGTAATAATCCGCTCTTTCAACAAGACCGCTTGCACGCGGGTCTTTTTCGCCACCTTTTCCACAATAACCTTCAACTCGTCTTCAACCGCTTTTCTTCTCTCCTCTTTTAACCGGTCAATCTCCGCCCGCTTTTGGTCCAGTTTGGCCTGGTTCTCTTCGGCCAGCTTTTCCGCCCGCCGGGTAAATTCCTCTTCCAGGACGGGCATTTCGATCCCGTCTTCCCCGATTTTCGCCGTGAATTCCTTCGTGAGCTCCCTCACTTTCCGGGCATGTTCCGCCCGGACCTCCTCCCGGAAGGCTTCGAACTCCTGTTCCAAGCGGTCCAGTTCCTCCTGGAGAAGGGAATAACGGCGGGCTTCCGCCTGAATACGTGTTAAATCTATAAATCCGTACTCCGGGGTTCGCCAAAAAAACGCTTCAACGAAACCCGATGTTAAAAAGAATAATAATACTCCTGATAACAAAAAGAAGAGTTTGGTCCGTTTCATCCTTACCGCCCCTTCCTCTCACTAATAAAGGTTATTCCCCCTTTCTCCTTCTTTTCCTGCCGCCAAAATGAATTCCCTGCCGTTTCTTCTTAAGGGTACCCTTTCTTCTTAAGGATCCCGTTTCTTCTTAAGGGACCTCTTTCCCGGTTTCCCCGGTCTTTTCCCGGGTTTTCCCGGCAAATCTGTTACCGCCTTCTCTTCCAGCGTAATTTGATGGTCAAAATCCGGTCGGAAGAAAAAATCCGGGCGGCCACCGAGACAAAAACCAGGAAAAACACTATCTGGTACAGGATGCCATAAATTACCCGGTCATGCCGTTGGAGAAAGAGATTGGGCGTGGCCAGAAAGGAATGGGAAAAAGGAAGGGCATAGATTAAAGATCTGAAAACCGGAGAAACAGTATTCATATCCAAAAAAAGAACGAGAAAATACGGGAGCATAACCAGGAAGATGAGTGGCGCGATCAGGCCTTGCGCGCTTTTTTGGTCTTCGGCAAAGGCGCCGGCGATCAAAGCCAGCACCAAGATGCATAAAATACTCAAGAAAATGGTCGCCCCGAGGAAAAGATAATCGGGAAGCGCCAAGACTAACCCCAGTTTTTGCAGGGCTTCACCGGCGGTTACCCCGGTGGTCTCCGGTAAAGTTTGCCCCATCAGCCCCTGCATATAATAGCGAAAACCAAGCATGTACACGACGGCCATGAACAAGGCCACCAGCCCGGCGGCGGCCATTTTGGCGATGACGAGAACCCGGCGGCTGACCGGAACGGACAATAAGGTTTCCAGAGTTTTGTTTTCCTTTTCCGCCGCCACCGAGGCTACCAGCATTTGACCGGCAAAAATCATCACAATAAAAAGGACGATCGGCAGCAGCATGGTCTGGGACTGTACGAACCCCAGCACTTCGTGGGGGCTGATCGCCGCCGTCTTGTCGCCGACCCGGACATAATCCTTCACGGCCAGCGGGTTTTTAATCACCGACAGGTCAACGCCGGGAGCACCGGCCGTCAGATAATAATCGCTCAGGTAATTCCTGATTGTATTGAGAGCCTTGCTCATAACGGCGGAACCCATGGTTCCCACGACGGAAAAATTGTCGATGATATGGTATGCCTGTACTTCCTGAACGGAAAAGCCGGCCAGCTTCTCCCCAAACCCGGCCGGAAGAACAATCACTCCCCGGTTCCGGCTTTCTCCCCTTTCGTTCAGGATCTCTTCGACCGTGCTCCCCTTATACAGGGTAACGCGGAAATTGTTTTCTTCTAAAAAAGCGGTAACCCGCCGGGAAGCTTCCGTCTCATCCAGGTCAAGAAGGAGAATTTCTTGCCCGCCGCCGCTGATTTTTTGGGTTTCATTTCCAATAACCCGGCCGACAAAGCCAAAAATCAAGGCCGCCGCCAGCATGGGAATGAGAATCTGAAGGGTCAACAGTTCCCGGAGTTCCTTTTGGAATAAAACAAGGAAATGTCTCATTTTACCGCCTCCGCGAAAACTTCTTCCAAATTGCGGGCCCGGTATTTCTTCTTTAGCTCCTCGGCCGTCCCGGTTTCGTGAATTACCCCCTGGTCGATGATGGCCACCCGGTCGGAAAGATACTCAATCTCCAGCATATTATGGCTGGAAAGCAAAACCGCCGTGCCGGTACGGGTCAATTCCCGGATCCGGTCCCGGATCTCCAGGGCATTAATGACATCCAGCCCGCTGGTGGGTTCATCAAGAATCGCCAGTTTGGGCCGGGTCATTACCGCCCTGGCCAATAGGAGCCGGCGGGTCATTCCCTTGCTGTAACTGCCGATTTTATCGTGCAACCTTTCCTTAAGCCCGCAAATCCGGGCTGCGTTCTCCACAAACTCTTTCCGTTTTTGACGGTCGGACGTAAAAAATCCGGCCATAAACCATAAATAGCCGTGGCCGGTAAGGTTTTTATAGGCGCCCGCCTCTTCCGGCAGGTAACTGATGATCCGCCGGATCTTCTCCTTTTCCCGGCGCAGGTTCAACCCGTAAATGTAACAATCCCCGCCCCCCGGGGTAAGAAGAGTAGCGACAATCCGCAGGGTTGTCGTCTTGCCCGCGCCGTTGGGCCCGATTAAGGCGAAAATCTCACCTTCTTTCACGGTAAAGCTGATCCCCTTTAACGCTGTCAACCTGCCGTAGGACTTTTGCAGGTTTTCGACAACAAGAGCCTCTTGCAAATGGACAGCTCCTTTCCTAATACTTCACCCTTTTCCCCGTGTGAATAAAGATAATCTCCTCGCCGATATTGGTCGCATGGTCGGCTATCCGCTCCAGGTACCCGCCGACTAACAGAAAACGGACGCCCTGGGCGGTCCGGGTGAGATCCTCCGGTGTCAACAGGATCTGAATGATTTCGTTATATAATTCTTCGTAGAGGTTATCAGCTTTCTCGTCTTCCCGGCAGACCGCCTCTGCCAGATCGGGATCGCCCTCCACAAACGCCTGCAGGGCGACTTTCAGCATGTTACAGGCCACTTCGGCCAGGCGGGGAATGTGAATCAAGGGTTTAATATATTCTTCGTCCTTTAATTCCAAGGTCACTTCGGCAATATTGGAGGCGTAATCGCCAATACGTTCCAAATCACGGGCCAGCTTGGCAATGGAAAGACAGGTTCTAAGCTCCCGGCCTTTAGGGTTGCGGTCGGCCATAATCCCGGCCACCTTGTCTTCAATGACAATCAAGTCATTATCAAACACGCTGTCACCGGCGATTATTTTTAAAGCCTCTTCCATATCTTTTTCCACCATGGCCTTAACCGAAGATTTAACAGCCGCTTCCACCCCCCTTCCCATCCGTAAAAAATCCGCTGTCAGCTGCTCTGTCTGGTTCAAATTTAACCACACCTTCCTTTTAAATTAATCCGCTCTTGTCAAGGCTCTTCTTTTTCCAGTTGCTCTTCCCCATCCCCGGATTCTTCCCCGGTGATCAGCGTCTCGCCGGCTTCCGGTGCCGCCGTCACCTCCCGGCCGTCCTCCGCCTCTTGGGCCCGGCTCTCCCCGGAAGCGTTTCCCAATTGGTTGGCCGTTTGTTCTTCTTCCGGCGGCCGGGAGGGATCCCCGGAGCCACTCTCTTCCTCAAACCCGGGTGCTGCTACGGGTCCCTCTTCCGCTTCCCGCGGCGCCGGCTTCCAGGTTCTAATCTCTTCTTCGTCCACCGGATAATGGGCGGGATTGTACCGGTTAGCCGGGTTCCAAAACAACCAGTCGTCCACCCCGGCATCACGGGCGGCCCCGATCTGCGCCATAATTTCTTCCCGTCCATACCTCACCCCCATGGAAAAATCCTGCAACCACGGGCGCAAGGTTGCCTCTTTCCCGGCCAGTCTTGTTTGGGCGTCCGTCAGACTGCGGTATACCGTCTCGTAGGGTTGCCGGTTGGGATCCTCCAGGTTATAAGTGCCGGGGTAGTAATGGGAGGGATAAAGCATGGGGGAGAGGATAGCCACCGTTTGGGCCATCTTCTCCAAATTCTGGCCGATCCCCAGGTGTCCCGGATCCGAACAGACCAGGCCGAAGATATCCACGGAAATCAATACTCCCAACGGTTCCAACTCCTGCCGGGCGTAACGCAAAAAATCGGCGATCACGTCGGCTTTGGCTTTATCTCCGGTATGTGGGTAAACACAATCGCGCAGAATACCGTCGCTGGGATAACGGACATAATCAAACTGAATTTCGGGAAAGCCCAGCGCCGCCGCTTCTTTGGCAATCGCCAGATTATACTCCCAAACTTCCCGGCTGTTGGGGTCCACCCACCCGCTGTCCCTGTTATCCCGCCAAATTCCTCCTCTTACATGCCGGACCGCCAGGTCCGGTCGTTTTTTCGCCAGGATCGGGTCCTTAAACAAGACCAACCGGGCAATCGGGTAAATCCCCTGTTCTTTCAAGGTAGATAACAAGGCCGCCGGGTCGGCAATTTTCTCCTCCCAGGCGCCCAGTTTCCGGACTGCCGGGATCCGCGAGTAATAACTGACGGTTCCGGTATCATCTTTAATATCAATCACCAGGGAATTAAGAGCCGTCTTCTTGATCAGCTGGAGCAGGCTGGAAAAACGCGACGCCGTTCCGATCGTCCACCCGGTGGCATAAACCCCCCTGACCGGTACGGGCATGGGTACCGGTTCCACCCGGCGCCCCGGCGGGGTAAAGGCCAAATCCTGCCTGGTAAAGGGCTCCGGTTCATAATAGGGTGGTACGCCGTATTCTCCAAAATCGTATTCTTCATCCGCAAATTGTTTAAACTCCGCCAGTACCTCCCGGAACGCCATCCTGGCACCCAAAGAAACCGTTTCCTCGGTTTCCCCATACAACAAAAAAGAATGGACCGGGATAAAGAGGTTTACTGCGACAAGTGCCAAAAACAAGCGAAAAAGCCATCTCCTGATCCAGTTGTTCATCGGTTTCCCCTGCCTGTTAAGTTGGTGCGAAAAAAAATTACATTTTCAAAATATATATTATTCGCCGCTTAAAATTATTTGGTGACACCATGTCACCCCGGTGTCATCTTTAAATTCTTCATCAGGGCTTCCTTTACCTCCTGCCGGTGAAAAAAATATACTTTCCAAGCCAAAGGGGAGGAAATTCCTTCCCGGTGAAAGGTTTGCTTCCTTTTCCCGGTTATGATATCATTATTTTGTAGCTTGCCTCTGGCCTCTGGCGCGCGGAAAGAAAGGACGGAGGAAAAGACGGAGGGTTTGGCATGGGGGCAAAACAATTCTGGCAGAAAAACTTATGGTGGCTTTTAGCCGGGTGGATGCTTTTCTCCCTTTGGCGCCGGCCCGGTTGGGTAGTTTTTGGCGCCGGGGTACTTTTCTGGGTCTTCCTTCTCTACTTAAGCGCCCCGGGAGTTTTCTGGAATTACCTGGCTCACCTCGTTTTGGATCCGGAAAAAAGCAAGGCTTTCTTCCAAAAAGCCCTTGACGCCGGGGCCGTCATTCCCCGGCCCTACCTTTCCCTCGGCATCCTGCTGTGCCGGCAGAAAAAATGGCAGGAAGCCCTGCCGCTGCTGGAAAAAGCCGTGGAACTTTCCCGGCCCCGGTTCAATACCCAGGCCAACCTGCTAACTGCCATCGCCTACCGGGAAACCGGCGCTTTCGCGAAGGCGCTGGAAGCTTTGGAAAAATTACAGGCCGGCGGGTATCAAACAACCGAGGTCTATCTTAACCTGGCCCTCACCTACCTGCGGCAAAACCGGCTGGAAGAAGCCCTGCAGGCGGCCAAAAAAGCCCGGTCCTTGGATTACCAAAATTCCGACCCGGTCCTGTTAATGGGGAAAATTCATTTCGCCATGGGCGACTATGAGGCGGCCAAAAACGACTACGAGTGGGCCATCACCCATCTTTCCTGGCCGGTGGAGACCTATTACTGGTTGGGCCGCTGTAAACTGGAACTGGGGGAAAACGAGGCTGCCGCCGAACACCTGAAGACGGCGGTAGAACGAATCAAAGAGGACCCGCTGCTGGCGGACGTTCCCGTGGAAGAAGCGGAAGAATGGTACCGGCGTGCGGTAGAGGCCGCCCAAACCGGAAGCGAAAAAAAATAACGCCCCTTCCTCCCCACCCGGTCTGCGGCCGGGGAAGGCAATAAATAAATTGCTTTCCCCATGCCGGAAGGAGGAAGAGGCAACCGGCCGGCCAGGCCGGCTACGCCTCGGAAGACCAGCCGGTGACATGGACCACCCGGTATCCCCGGTCCGTAAGATCCTTTAAGAGGGCCTTGGGATTGGAAGTATCCAGGCGGAGAACGACTTCAGATTTTTCCGGCAGATTGAGGGTGGCGATGGTAATAATATTAACCCCGTGCGCTTTTATAATTTCGGTTACTTCCGCCAACACCCCGATCCGGTCTTCCACGTCAATGACTACCCGCGTGCCTGTTTTGCGCAGACCCATCAGATCAATAAAGGCATCAAAAATATCGCTTTCAGTAATAATCCCCACCAGTTTCCCGTTTTCCACCACCGGGAGGGCGCCTACCTCTTTTTCCCGCATCAGCAGGGCCGCCTCTTCCAAAGTGGTCTCCGGGGTTACGGTATGGGGATTTTTCGTCATGGCCTCCTTTACCTTCAACCGGTTAAGAAGATAATTCAATTCAAAGATACTAAGCGAGGTGGCGGCAGACGGCGAAACCCGGAGAAGGTCGAGTTCGGTGACAATCCCCACCAGTTTTTCCCCTCTGACCACCGGCAGGCGCCGGATCTTATGCTTGCGCATAAGTTCTTCGGCTTCTTGAACCGAAGTATCTTCCGTGACGGTCAGGGGGTTCCTGGTCATACGCTTGCCAACAAGCATTTGCAACCCTCCTTAAAGTCCTAAATAAGCTTTTCTTATCTCTTCGTTCCGGGTGAGCTCTGCTGCCGAACCGGAAAGGACAATCTCACCGGTTTCCAGGACGTAACCTTTCTGCGCAATGGAAAGTGCCATGTGCGCATTCTGTTCCACCAGCAAAATTGTGGTTCCAGCGGCATTAATCTCCCGGATAATGGCGAAAATCTCTTTGACGAGAAGCGGGGCCAAACCCATGGAAGGTTCATCCAGAAGAAGCAACCGCGGCCGGGCCATCAACCCCCGGCCAATCGCCAGCATCTGCTGCTCACCGCCGGAAAGGGTCCCGGCCGGTTGGTTTTTTCTCTCTTGCAGCCGGGGAAAAAGGTCGAAGACCCGTTGTAAATCTTGGGCGCGATCCTTACCCTGGCGCAGGTAAGCCCCAAGTTCCAGGTTTTCCATAACCGTCAACTCAGGAAAAACCCTGCGTCCCTCCGGTACCTGGGAGATACCCCGCGCCACAATCTGGTGGGGGGACAGGGTGGAAATCTTCTCCCCTTCCAAAATGATCTGGCCTTTACTCGGCTGAAGAAGTCCGGAAATAGTCTTCAGGATCGTACTCTTCCCGGCGCCGTTGGCCCCGATCAGGGTGACAATCTCTCCTTCCTGCACGGAAAAACTAATTCCCTGAATGGCGTGGATGGCGCCATAATATACGTGCAGGTTCTCAACGGTCAGCATCGGAAACCTCCTCTCCCAGATAGGCTTCGATCACCCGGGGATTGTTCCTGATCTCTTCCGGAGAACCCTCGGCAATGGTCTTTCCGTAATCCAGGACCAGGATCCGTTCACATAACTTCATCACCAGGCTCATATCATGCTCAATCAAGAGGATGGTCAGGGAGAAATCCCGACGCAGCCGCCGGATAAGTTCCAATAGTTCCACGGTCTCCTGCGGGTTCATTCCCGCCGCCGGTTCATCCAAAAGCAACAACTTCGGGCGGCCGGCCAAAGCGCGGGCAATCTCCAACTGCCGCTGTTCCCCATAGGGGAGGTTTTTGGCAATCTCCCCCGCTTTATGGGCCAGATTAAAGATCTCCAGCCGGCTTAACGCCCAGTCGGTAATCTCCTGTTCATAACGGTAAAAAGACTTCGTCCTGAAGATCGCATCGCGCCAGGAATATCTCCCGGCATACTGGCAGGCGATCTTCACGTTGTCCAAAACGGTCAATTCATTAAAGAGGCGGATATTCTGGAAGGTCCGGCCGATGCCGAGCCGGTTAATTTTATAACAACTTAAACCGGTAATATCCGTGCCGTCAAAGAAAATCCGTCCTTCTTGCGGCTGGTAAAAACCGGTTAGAATATTGAAAACCGTTGTCTTGCCGGCGCCGTTCGGGCCAATCAACCCGACCAGTTCGCCGGGTTTAATCTCAAGATTGAAACCGGAAACCGCCCGCAGCCCTCCAAAGGCGAGAGAGAGGTTTTCCACTTTAAGCAGAGCCACCGTTACCACCCCGCTTCTCTGACCGGGACTTGACTATTTCCCCCGCCCGGCTTTTCAACAAGGCTTTAAGAACCGCCAAATCCGCTTCCGCCCGCCCAAAAAGACCTTGCGGCCGGAAGTTCATCAAGATAATCAAGGCCCCGGCATAAATTACCATCCGGTAATCCTGAAGGAAGCGCAGTACCTCCGGGAGGGCCGTCAAAACCACGGCGGCAATCACCGAACCGGTAATACTGCCCAAGCCGCCCAAGACAACCATCAACAGGATCTCGATGCTTTTTAAGACGTCAAAAGATTTTGGTGAAATATACGAAAGGTGATGGGCAAAAAGGCCCCCGGCCACCCCGGCAAAAAAGGCGCCGATGGTAAAGGCGAGCACCTTGTAGTAGGTGGTGTTTACGCCCATAGCCTCGGCGGCGATTTCATCTTCGCGAATGGCGACCATCGCCCGTCCATGGTTGGAATGGACGATGTTCCAGATGATCACTACCGTCAACACGGCGAAAAGCTGCGCCCACCAGAAGTTCGTGTGATTTGGGATCGAAGTTATGCCCCGCGCCCCTCTGGTGATATTCAAGTTAAGGGCGACCACCCGGATGATCTCGCCAAAACCCAAAGTGGCAATGGCCAAATAATCGCCGCGCAGGCGCAGGGTGGGGATGCCAATCACCAGGCCGGCCAGGGCTGCCGCCAGCCCTCCCAAGAACAAAACCAGGGGAAACTGGATAAAGGTCTGGAGTTGGGGGGAGAGAAATCCCCACCGGCCCATGTTCAGCGAGAGCAAGGCGGAGACATAAGCTCCCACCGCCATAAAACCGGCATGGCCGATGGAAAAAAGCCCGGTGGCACCGTTAATCAGGTTCAGGCTCACGGCCAGAACAATATTGATAAAGGAAAGAATAAGGATCCCCTTATAGTACCGGCTGACAATTTCAAGACCCAGGTGCTCCATGAAAACGAGGATATTGAGCAGAAGCAGAAATGATAAGCCCACGGGAAGCAGATGTCTGCGCCATTTTTCCGCAGCTTTTGGTTTTTCTCCAGTTATAGCTTGTGTTTCCATCTTATCACCTACACTTTGGTCCGGCTGCTGGAGCCAAAGATACCCGAGGGTTTAATGAGAAGGATTACGATGAGCAAACCGAAGGCAATGGCATCCCGCCAAGTAGAAGAAATAAAGGCGGTAACCAAAGTTTCAGCCATTCCCATCAACATCCCGCCCAACATGGCGCCGGGAATGACGCCAATGCCCCCAATCACGGCGGCGACAAATGCTTTTAAGCCGGGCATAACCCCCATCAACGGCTCAATCCGGGGGATCAGAATGCCCACCATTACTCCGGCGGCGCCGGCCAGGGCCGACCCGATCACAAAAGTAACGGAAATGATCTGGTTGATGTTAATCCCCATCAACTGAGCGGCCTCCCGGTCCTGGGCAACGGCGCGCATCGCCTTGCCGGTTTTAGTATAACGGATAAAAAGAGTAAGGGAAACCATTAAGCCCAACGTAACCGCCAAGGTTAAAATTTGCGGTTCGGAAATGGTCACCCCGGCGTAACGCAGCGGCTCGCTGGTAAAAACCCGGGGAAACGGCCGGGGATCCGGGGAAAAGATCAGGATCCCTAAATTCTCCAGGAGAAGCGACATCCCGATCGCCGTAATCAAAGCGGCAATCCGCGGCGCGTTTTTATTCCGCAAAGGCCGGTACGCCAGGAATTCAATGGTCACCCCGAAGAGAGCCGGAAGAATCATGGCCACAAGAATGGCAAGGGGCACCGGCAATCCGGCACGGAAGGCAAAGTACCCGACAAAAGCGCCAACCATATAAATATCGCCGTGGGCGAAGTTGATTAACCTGATGATTCCGTAAACCATAGTATAACCAAGAGCGATCAACGCGTAAATACTGCCCAAAGAAAGCCCGTTCACTATTTGCTGCAAGAATTGGGACATGGCTTCACTCCCTTAAACCTGCAAAACATTAAACAGGGTAAAGAGGAGAAAATCTCTCCTCTTTACCCTGGTCTCCGGACCAGAGATCCGGATTATGGCAGCAACTTGGTGACCAGCTCAAACTGGCCGTTTTTCACCGTGACAATGGTAACCTCTTTGTACGGGTTCCGGTTCTCGTCCAAGGTGATCATCCCGGTAACTCCCTCGAAATCCTTGGTGCTATTGATAGCGTCTTTGATCTTCTCCCGGTCCAGGCTCCCCGCCCGTTCAATGGCGTCCGCCAGCATTTTGACGGCATCATAACCCAGAGCGTTGAAAACGATCGGGGGTTTCCCGTATTTCTCCTGGTACCTCTGGACGAAGTTCTGGACGACTGGGGACGGGTCGTGGATGGTGTAGTGGGTGGTGAAGTAACAGCCTTCCGCTGCGTCCCCGGCGCCCTCGATCAGTTCCGGGGCATCCCAGCCGTCAGCCCCGAGGAAAGTCGCGGTAATCCCCAGGTTTCTGGCTTGCCGCAGGATAAGAATATCATCATTATAGTAGACCGGCAGGTAAATAACATCCGGCGCGGCCGCCTTGATCCTGGTCAACTGGGCACTGAAATCCGTATCGCCGCTGGTATAGGAGACGACCTCAACGATTTTCCCGCCGTCTTCCTCAAACTTTTCGGCAAAAACATCTTTCAACCCGATGCTGTAATCACTGGCCACATCAAAGAGGATCGCCGCTTTTTCCGCCTTCAGTTCCTCACGGCTGAACTTCGCCATCACCGTGGCCTGGTAGGAGTCGAGGAAGCAAACGCGGGAGGTGTATTCCCCGGCGTGCGTAACCTCAACGGCCGTAGCGGCGGGAGCAATCATCGGCACTTTCTCCCTGTTGACGATGGGTCCGGCCACATTGGCGGTGGAGCTGATGACCGGCCCGATAATGGCCACCACTTTGTCCCTGGTGATCACCTTGTTTATGGCGTTGCTGGCCTCAGCGCCGTCTCCCTTGGTGTCCTCAATAACAGGAACAAGTTTCATCCCGTTGATGCCGCCGGCGGCGTTGATCTCCTCAATCGCGATCAAAGCCCCGTCGCGGACAGCTTCCCCGTAAACGGCAACCGGACCGGTATGGGGGCCGACAATGCCGACCTTAATAACTCCGGCTTCCCCTTTCTTGAACACCCCTGTGAACGCCAGAACCAAGACGACGGCGATCACAACCAACGCCAGGATAATCCAAAGGGTGCGTTTGGATTTTCCGCTCATCGCAAAACCTCCTTAATAAAAATTAATCCTTAGTGCATAATTTCAAGAACCTATTTAGTGAAATTATATATAAGATCGAAGGGTACTGTCAAGTAATAATAACATTTGTTAAATATAAATTATTTGGCTGCAATCCGCAGGCGAAAAAGAGCACAGGGCATATTGCCGAAAGATAGATGGAATGGAACATAAAGTTACATGATCTTGACAGATCGCCAAACGAGCATTAAGATGAGGATAGTGCACAGCAAAAAAGCCAGGCTGGTGCTTTCTTTTTGCTATCTTCAGGAGGTTAATTATGCTGGCATGGAAATCCCTTAAAACGTTGTTTGCTCCCCGAGACATGACGGAGGGAGCGCCTTTGAAAAGGATTACGGAATTCATGATCCCAATGCTCATCGGAAACGTGGCCCAACAGCTATATAATACAGCGGATTCCATTATTGTCGGCCGGTATATCGGTGACAATGCGCTGGCCGCGGTGGGAAGCGCCGGACCCATCCTCAATCTCCTGCTCGTACTTTTCGTGGGCGTTGCCATGGGTGCCGGCATCATGGTCTCCCAGTATTTTGGGGCCAAGGACCGGGAGAACCTTTCCCGTGCCATCGGCAACAGTATTACCCAAACCGCCTTTGCCTCGTTGTTTATTATGGTTGCCGGTCCCCTGACCAGCAAGCCGTTACTTAATCTTTTGAACACCCCGCCTTCCATTCTCGATTGGTGCGCGGAATACCTGAATATTTTCTTCCTGGGCGGCGCCGGCTTTGCTTATTATAATATTCTTTCCGGAATCTTGCGCGGCTTGGGTGATTCCTTATCCGCCCTGGTCTTTTTACTCATCTCCACCGCCCTCAATGTCGGGCTGGACATTTTATTTGTCGCCAGGTTCAACATGGGAGTCCCCGGCGTGGCATTGGCCACGGTTATTGCCCAAGGAATTTCCGCGGTCCTTTGTTTACTGAAGTTACAAAAAATGAAAGAGATTTTTGACCTTGACTGGTCTATGCTAAAACCCAGCAAAAACCATTCTTTATCCTTGATCAAGCTGGGATTACCTTCCGGGCTCACCCATGCCATCTTCTCCCTGGCCATGGTTGTTGTCCAGTCGCTTACCAACACCTTTGGCGAGATGGTCATTGCCTGTCACGTAATCGTCATGCGCGTGGACGGGTTCGCCATGATGCCCAACTTCTCCTTTGGCGCGGCTATGACCGCCTTTGCCGGGCAAAACATCGGCGCCAAAAAACTGGACCGGGTGGCGCAAGGAACAAAAGACGGCACAAAAATGGCGGTGTCAGTTGCCACCGTCATCACCATCATCCTCTTGTTTTTCGGCCGGTACCTGATGAGTGTCTTTACGGACACGGCCGAACTGGTTGCTTTGAGCATGCGCATGATGCGGATCCTAGCCCTCGGTTATATCGCGGTTGCCGTTACCCAGTCTTTGTCGGGAATAATGCGCGGCGCCGGAGATACTGTTACGCCCATGTGGATCTCCCTGGTCACCGTCTTCGGTCTGCGGGTCCCTCTTGCCTACGGCCTCGCTTACCTCACCAGAAGCGAACTCTACCCCACCGGCCGGCCCGAGTCGGTCTTCATTTCGCTTCTGCTCTCTTGGACCCTGGGGGCCCTCATTACTATGATTTGTTATAAAAAAGGCGCCTGGCGGAAAAAAGTCTTGCAAAACTGAGGAGCAACGATCATAGAATGACTACCAGGCGGAACCATCGAGCTTGACTGCCTTTAACCAACCTTTCTTCCTTGCGTCAAACCCCCGCTTACCCCGCCAGATTCTCTCACCGGGTTCTCTTTGCCCCTGCTGGAAGCAGAACCTGCAGTCCCTCCCCGGTCAGGAGAAAATCTGTCCCGAATACTTCTGAATATTTTTTCAGATCGGCAATGATCGCTTCTTTCTTCTCCCCTTCCGCCAATTCCGGCGTACAGTCGCGGATATAGACCGGCCTGATCAGAATTTCCTCAATCCCGCCGGGGGAGACCCGGAGCACTGCCAACACGGACCGGCAGGCCGGTTCGTAGGCTTGATCAAAAATAAAATTCCCCAGGCTGTAAAAGATGGGCCGGCCTTTGTAGACCTCGATCCCCTGCAGGACATGGGGATGGCTGCCGATGACCGCATCCGCTCCCTGGTCTATACAGAACCGGGCGATCTTCATCTGGGTGGCTGTTGGGCGGTGGCTGAATTCAATCCCCCAATGAAAGCTGACGAAGACAAAATCCGCCTTCCGACGGGCCTCCTTTATGGCCCGGCCGACCAGGACCGCATCCCACCGGCCCACATCAAAACGGTCCGGCAGATAGACATACCCCTCCAAAGGGAAACAAACCGCGCCGATAAAAGCCATGGTAATACCGGCCCGCGTTATATAAAGAGGCTGAACCGCCGCTTCCGCATTCTTTCCGTACCCGTAACTCATTACCCCGTATTTTTGCAAATTCTCCACTGTTTGGCGGAGTCCGTCCCGGCCAAAATCAATACTATGGTTATTGGCCAGGTTAACCAGGGTTATGTTGTGTTTTTTCAGTATTTCTCCGGTATTGGGCGGCCCGTTAAAGCGAAAAGTCTTGTTTAACGGCTTTTCACCGGCGGCCACCGCGCCTTCCAGATTGGCGCAGACCAGTTCAACCCCGGTAAAAATCCCGGGAGTGTTCTGAAAAACGGCATCGATCCCCTTCTCCCGGCCGATGGTTTTTACCCCCCGGTCCAAGAGGAGATCACCAACAAAACCTATGGTCACTCTATTCTCTCCAGCGGTCAGGCTATCGGTAGCCCGGTTACCGGCAACCAAACTGCCGGCAGCCAGCAAAAGCAACGCGGCTAACAGCCTGAATCGTATGGATCCGCGGGGACGGGGATCTCTTTTTTCTCCGTGTCTATATACTGTCGGTACCATTTGGGCCTTTTCTCCTCAATATAAAACCTTTCCAGCATCTTGTACCATTCCGTATCACTCAGCCGCGACGGGTGCAAAAACTCATAATAAGAGAAGGTCGCGCCGCGCATCATATACAACTGGCCATGGACGGGGAGGATAATATAGATCGCATCCGCATAGCCCACGCCTTCCAGCAGGTACTCGCCCCAATAGGAAAGAACATCGGCGATCACCGCTATATTTTTGGCGCTTTCGGAAATAATCTCCCACCAGCGGACGTACTTGCCGGCATCCAATACCTCAACAGTGCAACTCTCCAGCAGCCCTCCGATGATCCTTAGTTGTTCGTTTTCTTGGGTGGAAAGCGGGATATTCTTCAATTCCTTCTCGCTGACCAGGATAAAGAAGTCGACCAGTTCCAGTATTCTCTCCAGACCGTGCAAGCCGGCGGCGCCTCTCTTTTTCAGTTCCTCATCCATAAAAACCAGCGTCTGCCGGAGGGCTTGGTAAAAGCCGAGTTCCGGTTCGATATAGCCATAAACCACCGGCGGTTCGTCGCCGCCGCCGCATTCCGCCCCCGTTTGTATACTGTACAAAACTGTATCATGCTTTAACGCGGCCCAACTGGCAAGCGCGGTGTTTAATTTTTTGTCCCGCCAGTACTCGGTCTGAAAAACCGCGGGCGCCCCTTCTTCGTTGGCATTGACATAGGTTTTCAAAAGCCGTAGCCAATGATTGAAGAGGGGTTCGCCGGCTGTTTCCCCAATCCCGGCGAAGATCGCCCTGCCTTCCGCCAACGCCTCCTCATAACCGGGGAATTGCGTAAAATCATCATACACATCCTCGATAATTGTCAAAGCCCGCTCATTACCCAGCGCGGCAAAGAGGTCCAACCCTTTGGGGAGGTAACGGGCGCCCGCCTTAGCAAAGAGGGCGGAGAAAAAGTGGGAATCCGCCACATACCTCTGTCCCAGTAAAGTCAGAACTCTCTCTCTGTTTTTCGCTTCATCTTCGTAATAAGTTTTGATCCGGCCGTCATAATCCTGGAAGAACCTCGCCAGCAAGCCCCGGATCTTCTCATCCTGATAGGAACCGGCTTCCAGGGGGTTCTCCGGCTGTTTAGCGGCAAAGTCAATCAGATCATAGACCACGGGAGCATCGGGCCGGCCAACATAAAATGTGGTGAGGTCATAGATATCTTGAAAAACCCGCCGGGCGCCGGGAACGGCTTGCAAGGCCCTGGCCAGCAGGTATATCTCTTTACGCCCGGCCTCGCTCTCCGCGGAGAAAGTGATTATTCCCATCCACATCATGGCCTTAAAATACTTTGTTAACTCCCCGGAGGATTCGTAATGCCCCCGCACTTTAAACATGGAGTAATCATACTTGTAACCGGGAAGAACCGCGGAGAAGTCCCATTCCCCCGCCTCCATCTTCCGGAGTTCCTCGGCGATCACCTGTTTATCCTCCGGGTCCGCTCCGGGCGGATAGGTGTTGTACAACAAGTAATAGAGAGTTTGGAAGTACCTTTTGACTGTCCGGTACTGGCGGCTGTCAAAAGCTTTGTTCCTGTCCAATTCCGTAAGCACCGCCGTTGTATACTCCTGTAACTTGGGCAGGAGCACCTGTTCTTCCGTCTTGCGCAGGCTGGTATTGAACATAATATGTAAAAGTTGCAGTAGATTGTCGGCGGTGACAAAATTGGGGATCTTCTTGTACTCATTTTCTTCATAAATATAAAAAAGCTGTTTATTATTGGTCGGCACCACCAGAAAACCGTATTGGGAAAGCTTGGCCAGTTGTTCCTCGGTAAACTCGCCGAACTGGGAGAGGTTAACCACCTCTTTTTCCACATCAATCCCGGGTTTGAATTCCGGGGCCGTGGCGCCGGCATAAACCTCCACCGGAACATCCGCCCGGTAAATGCCGGCCTTTCCCCCAACCCTCCCCTCGCAAACCAGTCTGGTCCCGTCTTCGCTCATACACGGTCCGGAAAACCAGTGTTTTTCATCGGAGATCTGCCTTTGCACCTTTCCGTCGAGGGTCATCACCCAGATACTTCTCTTTTGTGCATCGCCCCGTTCATAAACAAGCCACCTGCCGTACCTGGTGAGACTGGGGTATTTCTCAATCTCCGGGGAAAAAGTAAGCCTGGTTAATTCACTGCCGTCGGTTCTGATCTTGTAAAGATCATAATTATTGTTCTCATCAATCCCCGTAAAATAGACCCACTCTCCTTCCGCATCAAGACAAGGGGATTCCGCCCTCTTGAAGTAGGTCAGCTGGCGAATTTCTTTTGTATACAAATCCATCAGGAAGATCTGCCGGCTGCCGCTTCTGTCCGAGACAAAAGCCATCAGGCCGTGTTTGGCGTTGATAAAGGGATGCCGGTTATTGTAGTTGTCGGCAAGCACAACTTCGACTGGGATCTTTTCCCGGAAAGAAAGGGCCATCGGCATTAAATAAATACCTTGCTTGCCGTTGGGCCCGGCCGCGCTGAATACTATTTTCCCGGGGTCATAGAGAACCGGACGGGGGTTTTCCATATGTTTCAGATCCGGACTACGTAACTTGACCCAGTGTGATGAGTAATAATAATAAGGCAGTAGCACTAAAGCGTCATCCTTATTGTCCCCCGACTCCATAATCAGCGAATCGGGGATGAAATAAGGGACCTCGCTTATTTCCCCCTCCACGCTGTAGAGCAAAGTTACGTTGGTCAAATACTTGCTGGTGAACGGTTCCCCGGCCGTATCCATCTCAATTTCGCCGGCCTTGGATAAGTACAACTCAGCGCCCGGATCTCCACCTGCCGCCAAAGGCGCCAGGCCGGAAACGGCCACGACCAGCAAGCAAAGGAAGACCAAAGCATAGAACAGTCGCGCGTGCCCGTGATTATTCTCCTTGGCCATCATAAATAAGATCTTATCCTTCATCATTAATAAACCCCTTCCACAGGTTTTTGGGAAGCCTGCCGGATAGCCTACCGTTCTCCGTTATAAATAGACATTCCTGTAATTCTCCATTATTCCATACATATCCTTTCTCCACCGCCTGTCCTTCGCGCAAGGGATAGAACCCGCCGTAGCCGGTAAAACCAAACTGGTCCCAATAATATACATTTACACATTCTCTGCCGCTCCTGGTCAATTCCGTAGATACCAAGTGTGTTTTTCCCCCAGTATAAAAAAAGCAGAAATCCGTCAACGGCTTGGAGAGCCGGGAGCCCAGCCATTTTGGCGGTAAACCGGGGGACGGGTGGTAAATAAAAAGCCTTTTCGCCATCACCGGGTGTAAAGGACTTTCTTTCCATACCCCCAGGCATATATCCACAGCACCGTCGTCATCCACATCGGCAAAAACGACTTTCCATGGGTGATACGGTGTCATATCCTTATAAAACCAGATTTTCTCTTCTGTTTCATTATAAATACATAATAAACGGACCTTGCCGTTATCCATAACAACCGCCAGCAGAGTGGAGCTTCCTGCTTCCACCTCTGCCTGCTGCGGGACACGCGGGCGGCCGGAGACCGCCCGCGCTCTCGCCACATCAAAAGCGATGATTGAAAACCCGCCGGGAGCGGCAAAAACGGTTTTATTTTCTTTCCGGATTTGTCTTGCGTCTACCAGTTTATAACAATAAATAATACCGTCTTCCATGTGATACCTGGTATCCGGCCAAACGCCCGGCTGGTGAATACATTACACAGGTCGGCGAAGACAAAGATGAACAATCCCGCTTTATCGGGATGGATACTTTTCAGGTATAAAAAAGCCCCGTATTCTTCCCGTCTTTTACTATCAGGCGCTCTTCAATAATCGTAAACAGTAATTTTTCCCCCGTCTCCACATAATCATCTAATTCTTTATTTTACTACATTTATCAAGATTTAGATATGGGCGCTCATGAGTCGAAATAGAAAACCACCGGAAAGGTGGTTTTCTACTTCGAGCTAAAATCAAATGCCAAGCTGAACGCAATCTGGAGATGGTCAAGGTTTATCACTGGCCAGTTCGTTTATTTCTTCATCGGTCAAAACCCGGTCGTAAATCCGGAAATCATCAATCATCCCTACCCAATAGTCTTCTCCTGTTGACACAAAACTGCGCCCAAAATTCAAGTTAATACCGGGCTCGGGATCAGAAATGCTCCCCGGATGAGCTACGCGCGCCGGATTTTCTGCCCCGTTGATATAAACTCTAATCTCATTTTCGTCATAGATCCCGACAAAATGGAGCCACTCATTGTAGGATATATCTTTATAGGCAGTGTTGGTTGACGGTGTTGAAATTACAAGTCCAATCCTCTCTACAGATTGGGTAATATGAAAATCATGTGCATATACGAGCTTAGTTGTCCCGGTATTCTCACTTAGCTTCAGCCAAGCCGCAACGCTTATTTCTTGGCGTTGAGGTTTGATAAAGGAATGACGTTCGACTTCTATGTAATCATCCCTACCGTCAAAACGATAAGCTTTACCCGCCTTCCAAATCGATCTTCAACTAAAGTGGCGCCGTGTACGGTACCATGATTCCCATTACCGCTGCTGTCCCGGGCATCGCCGTCAAATGTATAATGCGCTACCAACCCCCAGAAAAGGTTGGGCTCCATATAGATATCGTGGGCATTTCCCCCTGATTTCACCTCACCGCGAGCAGCTTTTCCACCTCGCCCGGAGGCAGTTCTCTTTCTCCCCCCAGCAGACGGGCATAGAGGATGACTTGGGCAAAGTGCTCTATTTTCTCCATCTTGTAAAGGGCGTTATAGAGGTCATGGCCTACAGTTAGCGCTCCGTGGTTCTCCAGCAATACGGCATCATGCTTCTTCACGTACGGACGGACATTTACCGCCAGTTCCTCTGTGGACGGCGTGGCATATTTGGCGATGGGAATTGCCCCCAGGGAGATGACGATCTCCGGCAGTACCGGCCGGTCCAGAGGTATCCCTGCCACGGCAAAGGCGGTGGCGACCGGGGGGTGGGCATGCAGTACCGCCCGCACATCCGGGCGTTGCCTGTAGATATCTAAATGGAGTTTGAGTTCCGAGGACGGTTCCATCTCCCCCTCGAGTTTATTCCCGGCCAGATCCACCTTGATAATCATATCGGGGGTCATAAAACCTTTGCTCACCCCGGTAGGGGTGGTCAGGATTTCATCATCACCGGTCCGGACGCTGATATTACCGTCGTTGGCGGCGACAAATCCCCTGTTGTAAATACGCCGGCCCACTTCCACGATGTCTTCTTTAAGGCGTGCGCACACCAGCGAATAATCGAATGGCAATTGGCTCCTCCCCTCAAGGTTGTCGTAGACAACAACTCTATTATTCAACATTATCCGGCCCGTTCCTCTTCAATTCTTCGCCGGTGCCGCTTTTTAAACGCTTTTTAGAACTCTTCTCTTTTACCGGAGCATAGTAATTCCAAGGTCATTCTTTTTGCCGTTATGGTACAAGTTGTGTAAGGTCTGACCAGATAATAGCAAAAAGGGTCAAGAGGTTCTATAAATTTCTTCACCGGCTGTTATCTGCAATTGAAGTAAAAGTACGAACATTTCAAACCCGGTTACTTTTCAAAGCGGAACCAGCCAAAATCAAAGTTGGAGCCGGGGAGGAAAATGAAGCTTACTTTTTGTTCCCCGGTTACCTTCTCCAGAGTAAAGACCCGCTCCACGTATTCCTCCGCATGGGGGAATTCAATGATCTGGCGAATCTCCCCTTTCTCGCTACTAAAGAGGAGATGGATCGTGTTCTTGTCCAGCGGGGTTCTGCCGTTGACCACCAGCCTCGTCGCGCCCTCGGCGCCAAAATCCATCCTTTCAAACTCTAAACTCACATTATTGCCGATACCCTCCACCGCTTTTTCCTTTACTTGATAAGTATCCCCGTAGATCCGGTCGGCAGCGCCGGCGTCAATTTGCATAAAGGCCCTTTGCGGTTTAGTAAAAGAAAATCCCTTGATATGCATCATTTGCTGCGTGACCAGACAAATTGAAGTAAGGCCGCGCAGGCGTTTTGGCAACCGGTAAGTCTCAGCCTGATACACATTCCACTTTGACTCCTTTTGATAGACTACATCCGCCAGTAAGGAACTGCCCTCTTCGTCCGGCATCCCTTCCCAGATCTGCAGGGAATATGGTTCATTGTTTAAGGTGAAAATCGGAATGGTTATTGTATCCGAGCCCTCCGGACCAAAGTCAAGGTCTCTGAAGCCCACTTGCGTTTCTCCACTGTATCCGGTGACCACCCCTTTTTCAATACCGTTCCTTACTTCCCCTTTAAGATAATCATAAAGTCCGGCCGAGACAAACTCATAAGGATTCTTGTAAACCGTGCCAAGACCCTTGCCTTCAAATTCCAGCTGGGAGATGAGACGGATTTTCCCGGATCCATTCTTACTCATACAGCGCAGGCGAAAGGGGCCGTCTCCTAAAGCGGTCACCTTTGCTTCAAGGCCGTTAGCTTCCACTTTGGCGAGAGGCGACTCAATCCCGCGGTCATTCACGACCTTCCATTCCAACTCCTGATAAGAGGCGTTTTCCGGATATAATTTCGCCCGGACCAGAACTTCTCTTCGGGATTTGGTCAAGACCCGGTCGGGTTCGCAGAGCAGTTCAATCTTGCGCAAAGGGATTTCGTCTTCGTGCCCCAAGACGCAGGGAACTTCTTCATTCCTCATCTGCGCGGAGATCCCAGTCAGATCCTTCCCCCCGGCCGGCAGGGCCTCATATTCCTCCCACACAGTGGGCAAACCTTTCGAAGAGACCTCGATCCGGATCTTTCCCGGTTCAAGCGTGGCGCCGATGATTGCCATAAGCTTACCGTTGAACAGCCTCCTGCTTACCCCCTTATACTGGTCAAAATCGGTGCTGTCCCCATTATCCAGGCCGATCAAGCGACCGGCCCCCGTGACCTCAACCCGCACCCGGTTACAGGCGTTCTCCACCGGGTTGCCCTCTTCATCCTCCACGGTGATCTTCACAAAGATCAGATCCGTACCGTCGGCGTAAAGTTGTTTTTTATCGGGTTTCAGGCGGATCCTTGCCGGGTCTTTGAAAGATCTGCGCACGGCGGTGGCGATGACCCGGCCGTTTTCATCATAAGCAATGGCTTTGAGTTCCCCTTCCTTATACGGGATCTTCCACCAGCCCGCCAGTTGGGTCCCGTGTTGATGGTCAAGGTCGCAGGTGCCGATGGTGACCCCGTTATGCTGCAGTTCGATCCGGGGCGCATTGGAACAAACCCGCACGTCAATCATCTGCCCAGGGTTGAAATCCCAGTGAGGAAAGATATGAACCATGGGGTTAGTTTTATAATCGGTCCAGGCTGCCTGGTAGATATAATAGGAATCCTTCTTGAAGGTGGCCGTATCCAACTGGCCAAAATAAGAGTTCTTGGTGTGGTAAGGCGTGGGTTCCCCAATATAGTCAAAGCCGCTCCAGATGAATTGGCCAAGGGAGAAGGGGGTGTCTCTTTCCGTGATGATACAGGCCTCAGGGGACTTGGCGCCCCAGCCGACGGAGCTGTTCCCCAAGGCCGAGCACTGTTCATCATCATCGGCCAGCAGGGGTTCTTCATAGGGAAACCGGTAAACCCCCCTGCTCTGGACGACCGAACCGGTCTCACTGCCGTAGATCACCCAATGAGGATATTTGGCGTGGTGCTCCCGGTAGCATTTCTCCCCGTAATTATAGCCGACGACATCGACAAGTTCCGCACATTTTTGCGCATTTTCCCAGGGCATGTAGTTGGAGCCGATGGTGACTTTGGCGTTGCCCTTGGGATCATATTGGCGGACATAATCCACCAACATCTTGGTTATCTCCTGCCCCCTGGCATCGGCGTGGGTATCGTAGATCTCATTGCCTATACTCCACATCAGGAGGCTGGGATGGTTCCGGTCCCGCAGCACCCAGCTTTTGACATCTTTATGGACCCACTCCTTAAAAAATCTGGCGTAATCATAAGTGGTCTTGGGACGTTCCCACATGTCAAAGGCCTCCGAGACCACCAGCAGGCCCATTTCATCGGCGAGATCCATGAACTCCGGAGCCGGCATATTGTGGGCGGTCCGGACGGCGTTAACCCCCATCTCCTTCAGTAATTTAAACCTTCTGCGCAAGGCGGTTTTATTAAAAGCGGCCCCCAAGGCTCCTAGATCATGATGTTCACAGGTTCCCTGCAACTTGATCTTTTTCCCGTTTAAAATCAGGCCTTCGTTGGGATCAAAAACCGCCTCCTTGAACCCGATGCGGTGGGAGAGGGTTTCAACCTCTTGTCTCCTGCGGATCCCCTTTTCGTCCTCAGTAATGATGTATAACTCGGTGATCAGTTGATAAAGTTTGGGGTTTTCCGGGCTCCATAAGCAAGGGTCCGTCACCAGGAGTCTTTGCCTGTTTGTTCTGCCGGTGTCTTTTTCCGTCACAATGCTCTTGGCGAAGGCAAGCACCCGGTCGCCGTCCATCAGGCGATGGGTCAATTCCCCCGCTTGACAGAGGTGCAGGTCGGTATCGACCTCCACCAGCCAGAGGTTGTTCCCTTCCTTTTCTCGGCGGGTGGAGATATAAACCCCGTGGGTTTCGATATAATTCTCCCCCCGGATCTTCAGCCAGACATTGCGATAGATACCGGCCCCCGAATACCACCGGCTGTTGGGCGCCTGGTGAACGACTTTCACCAGGATCTCATTTTCCCCCTCCCGGAGCGCCCCGGTGATATCGTGCTCAAAGGAGGAATAACCATATTTCCATTCCCCGACCAACTGTTGATTGACATAGACCGTGGAGTCCATGTAAACCCCTTCAAAATAGAGGAGGACCTGGTGGGCCCGGGGAGCAACAAACCGCTTCCGGTACCAGCCGATACTGTTTTCATAGAGGTTCAAGGTGTCATAGATCAACCAGTCATGGGGCAGATCAACCGGTTGAAATACCAGTCCTTCCGGTCCGGAAGCTTCCAGGCTGCTTTTGGCAAACTCCCAGCCGTCGTTGAAACGGATCTTCTTATTCATCTTTACCCACCCTTCTCTAATTCGTCAATAAATACGTTGCAGGGGAAAACCGGCCAATAATCGCAAGTTTTACAAATAAAGATCTTTATTGCTTTATTTTATCATTATTATATCCTTTGCCAAATTCTTCTGCAATCTTTTGTTAAGGAGGTCATTCTTCATAGCGGCCTTGGTTGACCGGCTGACCTATTGGTCCCATATCCTGAACATGAATGCGGAATCTTACCGGTTGAAACAGCGCCGCAAGGAAGGGGGTAAAGCCGGCTCTTAAGTGGCTCACAATCTTATCGCTAATGGATCACATTTTCAATATCGCGTGGATCACAAATTCATTATCAATATTGGCTCTCTTTTTCGTTAACAATCGCACCGGACCGGTGGTGACCATTATCGCACTTGTTTGGCAACGGAAAAAAGCCGTGATAAACAGGTAAATCCCTGGTGAAAAAGGGGCAAAAGGGGGTATATGGATTTTAGAGGAAGGAAATATCTAATAAAGACCGAACACTTAATACTGGCGCGTGTACGTAGAAAGGGGTTCAAGAGAGGAGGACTTTACATATGAATTTTCAGGAATTGGTGAAAAGCCGGAGAAGTATACGCCAGTTTCAAGAAAGGGAAATCCCGGAGGAGACTGTCACCCGCCTGTTGGAGGCGGCCAGGTGGGCGCCGAGCGCCGGAAATCTTCAACCTTGGCATTTTTTTGTGGTCAAGAACCAGGAAATCAAAGAACGTCTAGCTTCTGAAGCCTACGGCAGTCATTGGTTATCCACGGCCGCGGTGCTCATCGTCATTTGCGCCCTCCCCGAACAATCGGCTGTCCGCTACGGCAAACGCGGTGAAAATCTCTATTGTCTGCAGGACACGGCCGCGGCAACGCAAAATATTCTTCTGGCGGCGAAAGAAGAAGGATTGGGCGCCTGTTGGGTCGGGGCTTTTGATGAAAAAGCCTGCGCGCATATTTTAGACCTTCCCCAAAACATGCGCCCGGTGGCAATAATCCCTCTGGGGTATCCGGCCGAAGAAGACCTGCCGCCGGAACGAAGGCCTCTTGAAGAGATTGTTACCTACATCTGATTTTACTCCGGTAATATCTTGGGCTTTGGCGCACGTCAGTGTATAATCAATAAAAGAAAAGCCATCGGGAGGGCGAAATGTAAATTGCGCAAACAAACCCCAAAAATAGTCTTATCCGGTGGCTTAAAGAATATTATGTGTTTTATACCGTAATCCATCCGTAAGCAACCAGAACCGAGAGGGCCTCCAGCGTCAACCTGCCCCTCCATTCGCTCCGGGCTGCCCCTTCCGGCGGCTCCCAGCTGAGCGGCCAGCCGCCATCCGCTTCTTCTTTTGCCATCAGGTCCGCCAGATGCCCTTCGATCTGCTCCTGGGTGAACAGCCGCCGTAACGGCGACGCCGGCGAGGCCGCAAAGTGCAAGGGGGTCAACCCGTAGGTGGTAACAGGCGCTGAAGGGATAAAGAAACCGGCGTCCGGGAGTACCGTCCCGATCCGGTCGATAATTTCTTCGGCTCTTGTCCGGTCAGGCAAGTGCTCGGCGAGGCGGGCCGCGCATAACAACGCATGGGCTTCGGCCGGCGGGTCCCGGCGCAGGATTTCACAGCAGGTTTCGGTGGCCCGGGAGAGCCAAGGATGTTCAACCCCCTGGTAGTGCAGGAAACCGCAGATACTGGCGGTGGGGTTGATCCCGGGCTCCCAGGTCGTATTCCAGTGCGGGGCGCGGGGGTAATTTAGTGCACTCGGTAAAATAGGAGGAACAAGCCCCGTCTCCGTACTGACCCTTTCTAAAAACGAACAGAGGGACAGCGCCAAGTCCCGGTCCCGCCAGCCGGCCTCCCGCAAGGCGCCCAGACCAATCTCGACAAAGAGCGGCTGGCTCTCCGGGCAACGCAGATCCGGCTCCAAGGCATGGCCAAGCCCTCCGTCCGGGTTCTGGTAGGCCGCCACAAGCTTCCCCACAGCGCCGGGCGGCGCCCCCTCGAATTTCACCGCAAAAAGAAGCCGCTCCAGAAGGCGCGCGTGCGTGTACATGAAATTCCGCGCCCGGCTAAATGGGTCATCCCTCATTTTTCTCCCCCCCAGCTACATCTATTAATTAAGCCAATAATTGAAGCATAACGGCTTAGGGTGTAACTTTCAAGTTTTCCACCGTAAAACCGTTCCCCAGATATTTTTTATTGCTGCCGGCATCAGGTAATAGCCTACGAATATATGCCCAAGCTTCTTCGGAAAAATTCCCTTTTACAATGGCCTCTCCAATCCCTTCTAGATCAAGTCCAAATTAGTATGTAAATTCCTCAGTTATCATTAAATTTATCTGATATACGCGACATTACTTCGGTCGCTAGTTTGTTTTTGCTCTTCTTGCCACTGGAGGTATTCACTCATATCCAGATACTTTTTGCCGGCTATCCACTTGTCGTCAATTTCCATAAGTAAGGCTCCAATTAGGCGAATTGCCGATTCCCGGTTCGGGAAAATCCGGATAACTCGTTCCCTGCGCCTAATCTCTTCGATAAGACGCTCGACAGCGTTTGTAGTACGCAGACGCCGGCGATATTTTTCCGGCAGCATAAGGACCGCGGTAGCGTCATCAAAGCCCATTTCAAGTATTTGCATGGCCTTGGGTGCTTTTTTCTCAAATGTCTCCAAGGTTTGATTCAATAACAACCGGGCAGTACCGATATCAGGCGCATCCAGAATCGCTCGCAGATGTGGATAAAGCTCTTCTTTTGCCGACCTAGGCGTAGCGTCCATGATATTACGCATAAAGTGGGTTTGGCAGCGATGCCAGGTAACGCCCTGGAAGTAGCGGCGAACCGCCTTGACCAGGCCGCCATGGTCATCTGATACTACCAGTTCGACACCACGCAGGTTACGGCTTTTAAGCCAGGAAAAGAACTGGCTCCAACTGGCTTCGGATTCACTGTCGCCAATCATAAGCCCTAGAACTTCCCGGTATCCTTTAGTGTTTATGCCGATAGCAATCATAACACTCCGGGAACGGACACGGCCATCTTCACGAATTTTCAGTACCAAAGCATCCACCAATACAAAAGGATAACACTTCTCACTCAAGTCCCGGTTATTCCAGGCGTTCACAATGGGGTCCAGTTTCTTGCACAACTCTGAAACAGTGGATTTGGAAAATTCGGTACCACATAACTCTTCCGTTATCTGACTGACCTTACGGGTAGAGACCCCGTTAATTACCATTTCCATCAAGGCCAGCACCAAGGCCTGTTCGCTCCGCTGATAGCGGGCAAACATCTCAGTGGAAAACTGGCCGTTACGAAAACGCGGAACACGTAGGGTTATGGTTCCGACCCGGGTGGTAAGAGGATGCTCGCGTGTGCCGTTACGATAGCCCTTTCTTTTATCAGTACGTTCGTATGGCTCGGCTTGAAGCTGTTCGGTGGCTTGCGCCTGCAAAATCTGGTTCAATACCGATTCCAATAGCGCTGACACACCGGAATCCTTGTTATTGCCTAAAAATAGACGATGCAAAAGTTCTTGATCTACGGTAATCTGGTATTGAGCCATTCAAATTCCTCCTCTTAGAATTTTGGTTTGTCCAACTTCTATTCTAACTGAGGAATTTGTTAATGGCTCCCTCTTTTTTAGGAAACCAATTTTACACCATTATACGGACTTAACTTTTGATAGTCCCGACCAATTTAAGTATTACTGGTATATCGCAAGTAAGCTCTATATACTGCAAAAGAGTTAACATACCTACCTCCTCCTTATATATTATCCCTATATAACCAACGCGATAGAGAACACTAATACCGAGCCCCCAAGCCACACGGAGAGAACCGGGAAAACCGAAGTAACAAACAAATACTCTTAAAAAATGCACCAGATTAGAACTCCGAGCAGAATAAGTCCCGTCCCAGCTCGAAGCAGTCTGAATCCGGTCCGCCTTTGCCGATAGGGGTCAACAATCAGCCTCAATATCATGAAGAAACTTGCAGAGATCATCATACCGATGACCACACAGAAGCCGTAGTGCCCCCAGATAATCCTTCCCATGCCGACGGACGGAAATGCCCGCCACTGTGCCCAATCACTAAGCACATAGGCGATGAACGGCCAGCTTCTTTGACTGTTTGTGAGAATCACGATAGCATCGCCGGTCTCCGGCACAACTTGAAAATGCGTCATGATGCCCTTGCCCTGACCGCCGTGGGAAACGCTGCGCAAGCCGTTCGGTAGCTTTTCAATATAATGACCCAATCCATATGCCGCAAATACTAAACCATAAATTCCGATGTTATAACTTTCGGGCTGATACATCTGTTCAACACTTTTGCTGTCCAGAACAGGGTTTTCTTTTAAGCCCGCTACCGCAAAGCGAGCAATATCATGTGCTGTGGCAAACAGACCGCCCGAGGCCTTTACTGGATAGAGATAGACCGGCACCGGCTTTCCACTAAGGTCATATCCCGTAGGCGGGTAAGGCGTCGCCGCTGTGTCTATCGCAAAGGTGGCGCTTTCCATGCCCAGCGGCAGAAATACCTCCGAATGCAAATACTCTGAAAAGCTTTGCCCTGTTACATCCTCTATTAGAATCTCCAATAGGTTATAGCCCACATTGGAGTAGGAAAATCCCGCCCCTGCCTCGCGGATGGGTACCGCTTCCTTGGTCATCACCTCCCGGTTAGAGGGCATTACCTCGCCGGGGGCGTAGATATGGTTGAAATCGCCCAGTGGCATCCCGGCGGTGTGGCTTAAAAGCTGACGTATGGTAATCTTCTCTGTCGGATAGTCTGACTGCGGAAATTGCCAGTTTTTCAGATACCGCGATACCGGAGCATCCAAGTCAATCAAGCCATTTACCGCAAGCCGCATTATTCCCCAGGCGGTAACGGATTTTGTAATAGACTGTACGCTCATAGGTGTATCGACTCTCAACGTCCTGCCGCTTTCCACATCCGCATAACCATACGCCTCAGTCCATACGATTTCGCCCTCCTTCACCAGCGCGATACTGCAACCTGGTATCTCATACAGCTTCATTAGGGCGGGGATACGCTTATCCATATGCGCCTTAAATTCGTCAAACGGCACATTGGCACGTATAGTCTTCCTAATATGCAGACTGCCGGAGAACAAGGCAAGAAGTAAACTGATCAGAATAGATAAAAGGATAAACCATGCCCCTTTTTTGTGCCCTTGAAATAATGCTGAGTTTTGCGTAGCGGCACCTTCTTCCATCTTTCAATATGTGATACGGACATCCCACTCCATGCGTCGGAGCCTTGACGCTAACATGAATATCATGAATCACTCTCATATCGACATTATAATTATAACACGATAAACCTATGATAATAATATTCCCAAATTTTGGCATAAAACTTTTTTCAAAGTAACTGATTCTCGCTCACCTAAAGGCTATCCAAGTCTTGGGTGGGGTGAAAAGCCGATACAGTGCCCCTGTAAGGTTTAAACCAGAGCTGCCATGCACCCCACAGCGATACCCCGCACAGTGCGAGCGCGCAAAGGAAGATGATGAGACGTCTGAACAATTTACTTCTCATGATTTCTCATCGTCGTGCGGTTTATTTTTACCACTAAATAAGTTCGAAAAAACAAGACTAATTAACAGCCCAGCAGCAGCGCCCAGCACCACGCCAAAGGCGATTTGAAAATCACAAAGCAGGGAGACCACTATTCCCACTCCGGCACCGAATGCAACACCTATCCCGAGCAACGGCAATTTTATAGTTTTATTGTTATTAGACATACCTCTCACCTCCTGCCTGTTTCGTCTATTAAATTGGGCATTGATGGTTTTTTTATCACATATGCAGGATATAACCTCTTGAACACCAGGAATGTGTTAATCACTGCAATGCCAAAGTAAATGCATCTTCGGTTAAACATTAAAACTATACTTCCTCCTCGTAGATGAAAATTTCAATAAAAAGATCAAAATATCGAGCAATTTTAAAGGCAAGAATAATCGATGGATTGCTGTTCAACATAATTTACCCAATCAATGAGATCATATTTCTCCCTATAGCCGAAGGTGGTGTATTGAGCGGTGTTTTCATTTGTACTTCTCTGGTCATAAGTAACTACCAGGGATTGTCATGGGATAAGAGCCAAATTTATACAACATCGGCAAACGGCTCCATACAGGTTTTTTCTTTTTATTCTTGTGTTTGGCGAAAGACGGGACAGCTTTGCTCTCTATTGCCAGGTGCTTCCCGAAATCCTGCAGTATTTCCGTAAGTTCTTTTACCAACCGATTAAAGAGCCCGTCAATCATGGTTTCGTGGGCCATCAATGTTTTAAAAAACCGGGTGTAAACCCATGGCGGCGGTACTTGATAGATGATCTTCCCGACATAGCCGGTGTAAACAATGTCATAAGGAATGTTGTGTTTCTTGAATAGCTCCAGGACTGGCGCAAGTTTCTTAAGCATCTCCGCAGCTGATTCTACTTTAAAATAAGTAATGGCCTCCGAAAATTAGTTTGCCTTTTATTTTATCTAAATTTTCCCTTTCCTTAAAAAATAGATCAAAAAGAAACCTGGCTAAAAAGAGTGATTCTCAAACCTCCCACAGCTTCACCAAACTCAGTCCTCTCGCCGCCATATGGGCACAAAACCTTAATCCCGCAAACTGCATTCAGGTTATCATAACTATAAGTTAATCCAGAGACTACGGTACCGCTCTTATCTTCAATATTTGCAATCCATTCCATTTTGCAGTTAAGATCACTCACCAAAAAACCATATAAGCTGAGGGAAGTATAAATATATCCTTTACTATTTTTAAATTCTTCAATATAGCATAAAGCAGGCAAATAATTCTCAGGATTATTGGCACGGGTAAAACCTAAGTATTCATAATACTTCTGCAAATTTTGGCGGTTCCAGTTTTCGTCATCATAATAATATTCCAGGCCAAAACTTACGCCCTCAAGCCATTTACTAGCATATAAACTCTTATCTACCCTTGCCCCCAGAACATAGGCCCAAAATTGATCTTTCTCCATAATCTGCATCCTATAATCTATGCTTTCTCCAGCAATAAACCTTCTCTGCGAGGAATATTTCAGGGAGGCCTCGCCATAAATCAATGCACTGGTATTCATATCTATAGTATGTGCATATTCCAGATTAAGCCCGAAAATAGGCTTCTCTTCTTTTTGAAATTCCGCAAAACCAAATCCACTAAGCCTGTTTTTACTAAAGGTAGTCCGGAAAATACAGGGCAATTCCGATATGCTTTCAATGCGGCGGCTTTCTTCCACGATAGTTATAAAATCCAGAGCATACATATCTTTTAAAGGGATGGTTAAATGAATAAAGGGGTTGCCGATGGTCTCATCCACCGGCTGTAGCCGTTGTTTTTTTAAATTAACTACATCAATGGGGTTAAAAAAACCGTTACCACCCCAATTTATATGATGCTTCCCCACCCGGAGACTAAAACACTCAGTAACAGTATCCAGGTATAAAGCTTTAATAATGATTTCTTCTTTTTCTTGCTGGCTGCTAAATGCAGCAGGATAATAACGTCCTTCTAAATTAATATACCCATGGCTGGATCTGCCAAAGCTAGTCTTGACGATTAAATTTCCGTTGGTGCAAAACTGAAACTCGCTTTGCCCTTGAATGTTGTCAGGATTTAAGAGGCTCTGGGGACGAAGGCTTTGGACAGCCAGTTCATTATAAATATTTCCCCTTATATCCAGCGCTAACACAGGTCCTGTGGCTAGTAATAGAATAATAGCAATTCCAAAAAGGTAATATTTCATTTTCTCCTAACCACCTTTATTTAAATTTAGGGTTTTTAGTTTAATCTAAACCACCTTTAGATTCAGGATTTATCCATAAACGGTTAAATTTATGTCTGGTCTGGGGATTCATCTATATTAAAAAAATGAAACTCTGCCATACCGGGCTCCCCTCCCCAATACGCCAGTAAATTATAGGGATAGGTGTTCTCATAAGCATAATAATACTTATGGGGGTAAAATACCTTAAGGATCCCTGTTAACTGCATTACATAAACATAAACATCTTGATCGTATTTGGTCCTGTCCTTAAAAACCGCGGGAAAATCGTATTCTGGCGCCAATTCTTCAAAATCATTAACTTGGTAGAGTTTGAATCCGGCATTTACTCTTATCCCGCGCGCTTTTTGCAGGACACTGCCTTGAAAATTTCTTATTCCCATTAATAGCTTTTGCTGTAAATATAAAAACAATATATCGCTATCAAGTAACCCGGGAGCATAAGTAATCTCCTTTGTTTCCTTTAGCTTGTCACCACGATAATAGGCGATCTCTATCCGTTGTTTTTCCGGATCCAGCTTCGTGACTCTTTTGTCATGTCCGAGAGTCTTTATTAATTTCCCTTCTTTATTTCTAATAATACTGTTTTGCAAGACTAAGTCTTTATCCAGAACACCATAATACGAAAAGATCCCGTTATCCATTTCCACACTATATGTTTTTGTCTCGTCATTCCAGGTCACTTTTTGAGCTACTTCTATGGCGGATTGCGGGGTAATATTAATAAAAATTGAACTTCCTTTAAGGGTAACCTCCAAATCCCCAATAGGTTCGCGGGCTCCCTGCAACCCCGGGGAAAGGAAAGAAAAGATTATTATCATACAAAGAGTATATATGAACTTCGCCAGTTTATTGGTGGGTAAACCCAACCCGGTTTGCCCATACATACCTTCACTCTCCTCCGAAATATTTCAGGTTTTGTTCATTGAAGTAGGTATCCGGTATATTATCCAGGATTTGTATCTCTTCATATAAAACAATACTTTCCTTTTCCTTCAAGGGTTCATAAAACACCTGTTCCATCCGTTGCAAAAACCCTTCTTCCATTTGGATCCTTCGAAATTCACATTCCTTCATCAAGATGCCAGATACAGCATAGTACTCTCTTTTTTGGGGCAGCATTGTTTCTTTATCAATATATACTTTTACTTTGGCATATCCGGTTTGTCCCTCGCGCGGGTTAAGCGTAAGGATATAACTTTCTTCTGTTGCCTCAGTTTCTACCACATAATAGTCGAAAGATAATTCCGTACCCAAGACATCGCCATAATTCAAAAGGGAACCCATAAAAATTGACTGGTAGGCTACTTTCAGCAAACGATGGTTGGTTGTGTAGTAACTCCAAATTACCTCATCCTTGCGCAGGTGCACTGAACCGGCCAACCGTTCCGGCTTTTTAACAACCATCAGATTACGCGCACTGCCTTTCTTGTAACCTTCCAATAGGCTTTCGGTGGTTTTTCCTCTTTCATCCGTAGTTATGATCTTCATCTTATAACTGCAGGTATGTGGGATTAATCTCTGGTCGGATCTTTTGAGGATCTCATCACCGTCAATTTGTGCATCTCCGGTAGTACTAAAAATAAACGATATGAGCGCTATCAGTAATAAAAATTTGCCTCTCATTTTAATCCACCCTTCTCATTACTGCTCTTATAAACCTTATGTATTATTTGGGCCGCGGCTTTAAATGACGGCCCAATTCTTTCGGCAAAAAATTCGAGATCCTCATCATTAAACATAACATTGAAATACATCCGGGAAATTGGCGAGATTAATATGCCATGATCAGCCATGCACCTGTTTATAATGGAGCTTTTAACCTGGGTATCGGCGTTCGGCAGTTCCGAACCGGTAATTTTTTTATCACAGCAATGATATAGAACAACCGGTCCCGGGCCTTGAACAACCAGCGGTAATCCCACTTCCGCCGCTGTTTCAATCATTATCTTGCTAATTGTTTCTGCATATTTCTTCATCTTTTCATAGATAACGCCATTATCCCTGCTCAAGATCTCAATGGTGGCCTTAATTGCCGCCAAACCTAAGGGGTAGCCGTTAAATGTACCGGCATGGACTACTTTTCTACTACTATATAAATCCATTATTTCTTTTTTGCCCCCTAAAATAGAGACCGGCATCCCACCGCCAACGGCTTTGCCTAATACAGTTAAGTCCGGTATAACACCTAATATTTTTTGCGCTCCCCCTAAGTCAACCCTGAAACCTGTTATTACCTCATCAAAAATCAGTACTATATTATACTTATCGCATAGTTTCCTTACTTCTTCCAAGTAACCGGGCAAGGGTATAATACCCCCGCCATTTATGCAAATTGGTTCCATAATAATAGCTGCAATTTCATGCTGTTTCTCCTGTAAGAGATTATTCAGCAAAGCAAGGTCATTCCACGGAAGAATATATGATTGCTCCTTTAACACATTACGGACTCTACCCGCAGTAGCCCTTGGGTCGCCAGGGAACTCCACCGGATACGGATTATCAACACTCGCCATTTTACCGCCCATAATATTATCCATATTTCCATGATAGTGCCCCTCAAAACGCAAAAACTTATCTTTGCCGGTATAAGCCCGGGCCAGACGAAGAGCATTTTGGATAATTTCCGTACCGCTTAAGCCAAACCTGACTTTCTCAATCCCGGGAACACTCCTGACTACCAATTCACTGACTTCCAGATCCAAATCCGTATGATTTACCGCGAGTAACCGGTATATCTGTTTTTCTAAAGCTTCACCATATTCAGGATGATTATGGCCTAAAATCATTACCCCAAATTTGCAGTAGAAATCTAAATACTTATTATTGTCGAGATCCCATAGATAACTACCCTTACCGCTTTTAAAATGACGCGGTACTTCTTCGCCTACCGTGCGAAAATTGTAATGAACACCTCCGGAAAGAAATTGCTTTAGCTGCTTATTATATTCTTTGGATTTTGATAAAATATACGGTTCCATTATTACACTCCTTTTCGATCATTATTTGGCCTGGAAATACCAAAGGTAAACGCGCGCACCATAGCCATGATTAATAGCTAAAGGGTTTGCTGGCAATCACTTTTCTTATGGGAGGCCGCAGCCAGACCAGCAGGCTGATAAAGATAAAGAGAATAATCAGGAAAATATCACTCAAACCCAAATTGGCGCGCAAAGGAAAGGCAAAGGTATAACCAAACTCCAACCAGATATTACTCTTCTCAACGACAATCTTGGAAAGATAACCCAGGAATAGTCCTAATGCTATTCCGGACAGAGCGTCAAATACCAGTTCATAAGTGATGATACTGATTACCTTCCGGTCTTTTCATCCCAAACAGAGATAAGTCCAGATCTCCTTCCGGCGCTTATGAGTATGGACCCAGACAATGGCGGCCACAACTGCCCCAACAAGCGGGAATAAAATGATCATCATAAGGATTTTCAAGGCCGGCAATAATTCAACCAAATACCCCAAACGATCCATTTCCTGAAAAACGGTGGTCGAGGAGTTTATCTGGAGCTCCTTTCCCTCCAGAACATTATCAATACTCATCTTTAATTTATCAATTTCATCCCTGGTTTTTGCCTTATCTTCAACAGTCAAGTGAAGGAAATTACGGTATTCCTCTGAATTGAGCAGTAAATCCATACTTTCGGAGGTGACGTAAGCATATGGCGACTTGTTAATACCAACAACTCTGTACTGGAGGGTATTCATGACTCTCCCCGGGGTAACCGTTGATATGTAAAAGCGGTCACCGAGCTCAAACCGGCCGGCTTGATAAATGGCGGGGATTAAAATCTCATCTACTTCCTCCGGGAACCTCCCCGCGACCGGTTGGATAAAATTGCTTAATCTCCGGAGATTATCCGGGGTCATTTCCTTTAGTGTAATTACCTCACTTTTTTTGGGGCTTTCCAGCATACAGGTTACAGCTGCTTCAAAACTGACTGTTTTTATTCCCGGCTGGGCCACCACGTCCCCCATCTCTTCCTGGCGGAAGTAATTTGTGGCATAGCTAATATCGCCGGAAAAACCATAGATATAATCGATCACTACTTGAGCCATGGCGTTTCCCCAACCAAAAACCCAGAATAAAGCCAGGGTAGCCAAGAGGAAAACAACCACTAGCACCAGTGAGGAGAATTTATGCCGGAGAAGATTTTTAAAGGCAATCTTTACACGGATCATAGTTTATCCTCCCTGAAGACCTCAACCGGATCAATCCTGGTAGATAAATAAATGGGATAAACCGAAGATAAGATCATGGTACCGACAATCGCAGCCAGGGCAGAAAGAACAGAAGAGAAAACTAAACCCGGATAGAATTTATTCCCGGCAAGCGCCAGTTTTAGCCCTCCCTGAACAGCAATCCCGCCCGATGCGCCAAGAACAAGGACTAAATAAATGAAGAGAGAAAAGATAAAGGCCAAGACGGAGAAGAGAATCATTTCCTTCAATAAGAGCAAGACGACCCATTTAGGTTTGGCCCCAATTGCCAGAATCGTCCCTATCTCTTTTTGCCGTTCGGCGAACCCCAGCAAATTCAGGTTTAATGTGGCCACGGCAAGGATAGTTAAGATAAATATCTTGATGAATCCGCCGGCAAAGTTGACAAAACCAATTACTCCCCAGATAACTTCAAAACCCTGTTCGCCGCGGAAGAACTGATAACCGGATTCTTTGGCCATGTTTTTCAGGAGATAAATCTCTTTAGGATGCAAACTCCAAATTGCCAAGTCCGTAACATCTCCGGGCATAATCCCCAGACTTCCCTCCAAATAGTCTTTAGCCACAAATATTACGGGAAACAGTGGGATGCCGCCTACCCCGGCCAAAGACGGGCCTGTTTTGTTTGCCATAATCCCGGTAATTTCAAAGGTCAGGGGGATCGAAAAACCGTCAATATCTTTTAAAAACAGGGTGACCTTGTCTCCCGTCTCCCAGCCGAATCCGGCGGTCAATTCCTCCCAAACTACAGCCCAGTTGGCAACTGCCGGTGTATAATTTCCTTTTTTCAAAAAGAGATTCGTTAAGTATTTTCCTTCTTCTTCCCAGTCGACTCCCAGGACTGTTACGGTGGCCCCTGCAAACTCTCCCGTCTCTTCATTAAAGACGGCTGCCCCTGCTTTGATTCGTTTGGCATAATTGATGCCGTTAACCTCCAGGTATTCAATGATCTGCGTGGAGATAAATTCCTCCGGAAGGGAAAATGCCGCCAGCGTGTAATCCTTTTCTTTATTTTGATAGGCAGTTATATTATACTTCCCAAGAAAAGTTGTGGAGAGGAACTGCCGCCAGCTGTCCCTGGAGTTTTGTATGAGCGTCCCGGTGAAAAAATAGACCAGACTGGCAAGGATAATTACGATACCGATCAGTGAGTTTTTCACCGGATGTCTGAGGATATTCCGAAAAGCAAGTTTCACACCTCCCTCCCCCTTTCAGTTTGCCAGTTTACCGTCTTTCAGTTGGTAAATATTTGTGGCATATTTAGTTATCGAAGGGTCATGGGTGGAAAAGACAAAAGTCACGTTTTCTTCCTTATTCAACTTCTGCATCAAAGAGATTATTGCCCCCGCAGTTTCAGAATCCAAGTTTGTCGTGGGCTCATCAGCCAATACTATTTTCGGTTTAGTAACCAGAGCTCTGGCAATAGCCACCCTCTGTCTCTGCCCACCTGACAACTGATCAGGCTTATGCTTAATCTGCTGTTGCAGTCCAACTTCATTAATAAGCTTCATGATCCATTCTCTTTTCTCACTTTTTTTCGCTTTTTCATCCTTGATAAACAAAGGGAATTCTATGTTTTCATAGACATTCAGGACTGGGATGAGGTTAAAGGATTGAAAGATAAAACCTATTTTAGCGGCTCTTACATCAGCCAATTCATTCCGGGCCAGCCCGGTAACTTCCACAGAATCAATATACACTTCTCCTTCATCAGGCTTGTCCAAACAGCCAATAATATTCAAAAGGGTGCTTTTCCCACTCCCGGACGGCCCCATTATACAAGCAAATTCCCCTGCATTAACCGTAAGATTGATATTTTTGAGGGCTTGCACTTTTGTCGTGCCGAGGGTATACGTTTTGCTGATATTTTTTAGGCAAATCAAGTATTATCCCTCCATACTTTCTAATTTTTTACATGCTGTTGCCGTTTCTTCCGCCAATATGGTTTCCACCCGGGTCAAGTCTTGGCATATATTTGTAACCACAAAACATTTCATCATTTCCTGGGTGTAAACCACATGGAACAACAGGAGACGGTAAGGGAATTTTCTATATCTTTCCTGATTTATTTTGAGGATATTATAAATCTGCCCAAAATCCTTTACCTCGCCTTCGAAATTGAAGATAATAAGCGGTGTTGAGAAAAAGTCTTTATCAGGCAAGAGCATTTTCCCTATATCCGGATATTTGCTCCGTAAATCTGGATCAAACAACAAACTGACGAAATTTATATTGAATTCCGGTAGTTGCTTAATCTTTTCTTGTGTATTACTGATAATTGCTTTTATGTCCTGGCCGGTATCGATTAGTAATGGCACTATATCCAGAAACTCTCCTACCAGGTCAAAATAATACCGGTTTTGGTAATGCCTCCCGTAATATATAGTTTGAAGCGGAATTTTCGTCATTTGAAAATATCTTGCACAGAGACTTACAAATAGAGAAAATGAGAATTCCCATGGCCTATGGAGGTTAATCTCTTTTGCGTTGATGCTAAACTCCAGGCAATCCAGGCTTTTATTCTTCCGTAAACTCTTTTTTAGTGCCAGTAATGACCTTTTGTAATCTTCCAACTCAAAAAGCGCAATTAACTCTGCCTCGGAAATTTGCTGGGGACCTTTTTTGATTTGCAAAATATATTCATCATAACCGCTCTCGCTTGTAATCGGTTCATTCCTTTTGATTTTCTCATAGTATGTATGAAGGCTTCTTTGAATTACCTCATCACTCATGGCATCAAAGACCGAATGACTACACGGGAAAACTACTGTATACTCTCTCAAATTGTTCTTAATTAGAAAAATACTATACGCCAGCCTGCCTAAGCTGAAATAGTTTCTCCCAAAGTACAAGCTTAAAACCGCTTTTTCAAACTGCTTGCCAAAGCCTATTTCGTATCCGGCTAAATCTATGAACGGTATTGGGATATTTTCCGAGAAACCATGCTCGTACCAGGCAAAACCGCCGTCTTTTTTCCTTACGGAAGACCTCAATAAGCTTTGTACCTCTATTAGCTTTAATATTGCCTGAATCATTTTGTCTTGATCAATACACCGGTTTATTCTGATCAAATTCCCCGCATATTGATTTACCATATTTAAGTGGCCTTTCTGAATAGGACTTAAGGGATATATTTTAACAGCGTTACTATGACAAATAGACTTGTGAAACCTTTTCTCCAACCGCCCCAATTTTCTCTTCAGTTTCAACAACTCCGGCCAATTACCGCTTTTCAATGCCAAGTGCTGGTTAAACTCCTTTGCACCGGCGATAAACTCCTCGCCCTCAATCGCCGGTTTCTGGGAAAGGGGTCTTAGATAATGGGGGTGGATTTCTTCTTCGAAACTGTCTTCAATATATGCCAATATCTTTCTTCCCTCTTTTGCATATAAGGAATCTTCAATATATAGAACATAATACGAATCATGCTCAACTATATACTTGACATACTTGCACACATCCCCAAACTTGTCATACAGGAGACTCTCCGCCTTATTTATATCATTGATCTTGCCATGACCAAGGCCTGCCATATACTTGGCCAATTGCCTGATATTTTGGTACTTAAAAATATCATTGATTTTTAGATGATACCCTTCTCTTTCTAAGTGGGATAAGATTTGAATGGCTTGTAAGGAAGTTCCTCCCAATTGAAAAAAATGATCATTAACTCCAATTTGCTCAAGGCCCAATACTTTCTGCCAAATAGAGACAAGCATTTGTTCAACTTCATTTTGCGGGGGTTCATATGTACGATTTCTAACTTCCCCATCGTCACGTGCCCGTAATTTATTCTTATCCACCTTACCGCTGATGGTTGATGGCAATTCATCGATATTGATAAAATATGAAGGGATCATGTATTCAGGCAATTTTTCAACTAAATACTGGCTTAATTCTTCCGGGCTAACCGTTGTTTGCGGCACTATATAAGCAACAAGATATCTATTTTCTTTTTGGTCCAGTTTGTCAACCACGGTGCATGCTTTTACTTTTCCATAACCAAGAATTACCTGTTCAATTTCACCCAGTTCAACTCGGTAACCCCTTATCTTGACCTGTTCATCAATTCTGCCCAGAAATTCAATATTCCCATCAGGACACCATCGGGCAAGATCTCCTGTTTTATACATTCTTCTTCCCGGGACAAAAGGATCGGGTATAAATTTTTTGCCGGTCAGTTCCGGCCTATTCAGATAACCTCTACCCACCCCATAGCCGGAAATACATAATTCTCCTGGTAAGCCCATGGGTTGCAGTTGGTTATATTTGTTAACAATATAGATATTAGTATTACAAACAGGCTTGCCAATTGGAACGGAATTATAAACCCTTTCTTTACCCGGTTCATACCGCCAGGTTGTGGCATTAACTGTTGCTTCAGTTGGTCCATAGGCATTTATGAATTCTACTTTTTCTCCCCATTTCGTTACCAAATCCCAAGATAAGACCGACCCTCCGACAATTACCTTTTTCAAGGTTTTTACACCGGTAGGAAATTCGTCTAGATATGCCGGGGGAAATAAAGATATGGTTATTCCATTCTTATCCAAAAACTGTTGAAAAGTCAGGTAATTATTTCTTATTTCTTGAGGAACAATATATAAAGTAGCCCCATTTAGCAAGGCCATAAAAATTTCCCAAATAAAAGGGTCAAATGAACAGGAGTAAAATTGAGTAATCCTATCCCCTTCACTAATATTTAAATATTCTCTGGTAAATACATGAAGATTAACAATAGAGTCATGCTCAATCATTACTCCTTTAGGGGTCCCGGTCGACCCGGAAGTATAGATAACATAAGCTATATCGTTTAATTTATTGATACATTCCAGATTTTCACCATTAATCCGGCTTAATTCTTCCTTGTCAATATAGACCTTTTCTCTCTCAAACTTAATGTTTCTGCCCTTACAAGTTGTTTCTTTTGAAATCAATAATAACGCATTACTATCATTCAGCATTAAACTAATTCTCTCGTCAGGGTATGCAGGATCAATTGGTAAAAAAGCAGCTCCTGCCTTTAATATGCCCAATATTGTTTTAAGCAAATCAGGAGAGCGCTCAAGCAATACTCCTACAATGCTATTGTTCTTTCCTCCTTTATCCCTGATAAACCGGGCTATACGGTTAGCCTCTGCATTGAGTTCCCTGTATGATAAAACATAGTCACCAAATACTACAGCCTCTTTATCAGGGGTCTTCAGCACCTGTTCGGCAAAGAGTTCTGTTACTGTCCGCTCGGGAATCTCTATTGGTTTTGGGTTAAAATCATATAATAGACGTTCTTTCTCTGCTTCAGTGAGGAGCTCGATCTCAGAAATCTTTATCTCCCGGTTGTTAACATATATATCCAATATTCGCATGAAGTGTTTGACCATACTGTTTATAATCTCCTCAGAATAAATGCTGGTACAATAATCCAGGTTTCCGGTGATTACGCCATTATTCTCAATAAGAAATAACATTATCTCGCCGGGAACAACAATATCCTCGTGCTCGTATTCTGTTACTTTCAGCGAGCTAATATTAGAAATGCTATCCGGAGTTACAACATCAAAGCCAAAACTGATATCACTTATGGGAAATCTAGACATTCCTTGAAAGAAACCCAAATCCTTAATCATTAAATTATATGGATAATGCTGATTTTTAAAGGCACTAAAAACCGTTTGTTTTACTTCTGCCAATAATTGTCGTAAAGTATAATCCCCTTTCACATTAACTCTGAGGGGAATATTATTCACAAAACAGCCAATTATTCTCTCCCATTTTTGTTGATTGCGCGAAGCAAAAGGAGAAGTGATTACTATATCATCGCGATCGCTGTATTTATGTAATAGGATATAAAATACGGTCAGTAAACTAATGAACAAGGTGCTTTTTTCCTGCCTTGTTACTTCTTTAACCTTCTGCAACAAGTCGCCGGCAATGAAGATCTTCTTTCTTTTACCCTTGTAGCTCTTAATTCCTTCCCGTTTTGTATTGGCCGGGATATCTAAAGGTTCAACCCCCTCGAGCTGAGACTGCCAGTATTCCCTTTGGAGTTGGCATCCCTTTGTCTCCAGCCAATCCTTCTGCCAGTTTACGAAGTCATCATACTGGAATGCCAATTGCTCGCTCTCAATTTCTGAACCCTTAACCAGCGAATCATAGAAATTGACAAGCTCATTTTTTAAAATCTCCAATGACCAGCCATCTGAGATAATATGGTGCATAATGAGGATCAATAAATGCCTTTGCTCTTCCAATTGAACCAATGACACCTTTAGAAGAGGAGGGCGCTGCAGGTTAAATGGTTCTGCTAAATGGCTCCCAATCAACTCCCTGTTTTTCCGTTTTTGCTCTTCCTTATCATATTTCGAGAAGTCGTAATAATTGATCTTGAAATCAACTCCGGGATGGATGACTTGAACATAGCTATTTTCATTCATTATAAAAGAAGTCCTGAGTGATTCGTGGCGCTGGATAATAATGTAAAAAGCCTTCTCCAGTTTTGGGATATCCAGTTCACCTTCTAAAACCATAACTCCAGGCAGATTGTAGGCAGCATTAGCCTCTTCCATCTGGGACAGGACCAGAATCCCCTTTTGGTTTTCCGAAAATTCAACATATTTTAGCCCTGACCTTTCCATTGAATTTCCAACCCCTTTTTTTAGTCCTGATAAAAATAGGTTCCTTCCCCTTATTCGGCAACGCCGGCCAGAAAAGATGCCAGTTCGCCAATGGTCTGATATTCAAAAATTATCGCCGGGCTTACATCAACTTGCAGCTCTTCTTTTATTGAATTGATGATCTGCATGGCTTCAATTGACGAAACACCCAATTCCAGAAGGTTTATATCCTCGTCAATTTCTTCAGCGGCCGTATTCATCACATTTGCCACTTCACGTTTGATAATATCAATCAGCTCTTTAATCCTCTCTTCCATCAATCCTGACCTCCTTGTTTTTATCTTAACCAATACGATTTTTCAACAAATGCATATGTAGGTAAAGAAGGAGAATTTTTATGGTTGGAACCATAAAGGGCTGCCCAGTTTATACTAAAGCCATGAACATACAAATAGCCCAATGAATTAAGGAGTGTTTCCCAGTCCCCACCAGACTTGCTACCTGTAGAAGCTAGAATTTTAACCCCCCTTCCGTTAAGTTCATCGATTTGCCCCGGGCCAACTTGGATGATAATTTGACAGCCCTCTCTCTGGAGTTCATCTGCAACCGCCTTAAGATCGCCAGGAAAATATAGAGGCTTCTGCTGGGGAGTCTGCCCGGATTCAGGAATCAATTTAAAGGCAAAAGGACTGCTAATATTAGCTGTATCCAGCACTGAGGCAATTTCGTCATACCCATCTTCTCCAACCTGCATTTGTTTTTGTCCTGCTTCATACCGGCCACTTAAATGTTTACTATAAGAAAGAACAAGATTTGCTGCATCCTCCAGCTTGATTAGATCAGCAATACAAGCAGCCGCAAATTTGCCAACACCATAACCGGCGATATATTGGGGCTTAATCCCCAGTTCCAGCCAGGATTTTGCTAGAGAGTAATCCACCGAGAAGATTGCCGGTAACATGAAATTGCTTTCATTTTTCAAATCAGCATCAAACAGGGCAAAGCATTCATCCATATATCTTCTGAAAACCGGGAATGACTGGTATAAATTGGAGGTCATCTTAATGCACTGCGCACCTTCTCCTGGAAAGAAAAAGAGAACACCGGGAAGGTTTTTTTGGGGAGAGCCACTAATCTGTTTTACATTTCCTCCGGTATGATAAAGAAGAAACTCCTTCAGTTCGTTGGCATCAGAAGCAAGATAGGCCTTCCGGTAAGGAAAATGCTCCCGGAGGACGTTTTTGGTATAACTAATATCAGCAAGCTTATGTTGGCCGGTTATCCATTCTGCCAACCTGCTTACATTCTGTTCTAAATACTCTTCTGTTCTGCCGGAAACTGTAATAATCTGCAGTGTATCTCCGGAAAAGCATTTTTCTTCTTCTGTTCCGTGGTCTTGCGGTGCCTCTTCCAAAACTACATGGGCATTGGTACCGCCAAAGCCAAATGAGCTCACCCCGGCTCTCCTAACTTTCTCACCCTTTAATTCCCATTCCTGTAGTTCCAAAACCGGATAAAATGGCGACTTTTCAAAGGATAATGCTGGATTTACCTTCTCGATCCCCAGGGTTGGAACGAGCGCTTTATGTTCCAGGCAGAGAACGGTCTTTATTAATCCGGCAAGCCCAGCTGCTGCCAGGAGATGGCCAATATTGCTTTTCACGGAGCCGATTCCACAATACCCCTTTTGCTCTGTAAACCTGCTGAAGAATTGGGTTAACGCCTTTACTTCCACAGGATCGCCAATCAATGTTCCTGTCCCATGGGCTTCAATATACGTAACTGTAGAGGGATCGATCCCGGCATCAGTATATGCCTCTTTCATAACCTGTAGTTGACCTTTGGGGTTTGGCGCCATTATTCCCAAAGAACGGCCATCATTATTAACGCCAATACCCTTTATAATCGCGTGAATGAACCTGTTATCTTTTTGAGCTTCCTGTAAGGGCTGTAATAATATAACACCAATTCCTTCCCCCAGTACCGTTCCATTCGCTTTGGCATCAAATACCCGGCAAGTGTTATCATCTGACAAAATACCAGCTTTTCTGGATAAATAAAACGAAGTTGGTGTCAAAAGTAGATTTGCTGCGCCTACCAAGGCAAAATCGATTTTTCCTGCTCTCAGGTCTTTAATCGCATAGTCCAAGGCGAGCAAAGAAGATGAACAAGCAGTATCAATGGCTAATGCTGGACCTTTCAAGTTAAATACTTGCGATACACGGGCGGCTATCATGTTCAGCAAGTTACCAACCATAGCCATTGGGGAGATTTCTGCATTTTCGTTGCGGCGCAAGAATTCCCATAAAATTTCTTGATAACTATTTTGACTTACTGCCACATATACACCGATCTTTGAGTTCTCCTTAAGCTTGGTGATTAACCCTCCCCTTTCAAGAGCTTCATAACACAACTGCAAAAATAAGCGTTGCTGAGGATCGATATACTTGGCTTCTTCATCACTGATCCTAAAGAACTGCGCGTCAAACTTATCTATATCATCAATAAACCCCGCATAATCCGCCCAGTTTGGAAAGGATTCTATCCTTTGCTTGGGCGGTGACGTAATCAAACACTTTCCTTCAGTTAAATTCTCCCAGAAGCTATCCGGATCTTTTGCCCCGGGAAAACGCAGAGCCATTCCAATTATGCCAATATCATCTTGGGACTTGGCTCTTTCTTTATATTCTTCTGTTTTGGGGGCCGGTTTTGAACTGTAGTTTCTTATATTAGCGATAAAACTGCCTAAACCCTTAATCGTCGGGTTTTCCAATAACACCTCATGCTCTAATTCACAGCCATATTCTTCTTCGAGAGCAGACAACAAACGCACTGCTTGCAGTGAATTCCCGCCCAATTCAAACAACGAATCATCTGTACTAATCTCTTCCTCTGGTATGCCCAAAACATCGGACCACAAAGCAAGAATTCTTTTCTCAACTTGATTCCTCGGCAATATTCTCTGTCTTGTTCTTCTCTGATCAGCTTCCTTTTTTATTTTATTTATAACATCGCTGTATTCCCCGTTTATGAATTTCTCTCTTAGCAAAAACCGCTGGAGCTTCCCGCTGGTCGTCTGGGGGATCTCCGTTACAGGAATAACATGGGCAATTTCCAGGCCCAATTCTTTTTGCAAACAGTTCTTTATTGAATGATAAATATCAACAAAACCGGCAAGTGGTTTTTTATATTTAACAAATACACAAATGCTGTCTTCACCCTTGCTAAAATCATATGTGGCACTTACGGCAACCGTTCCTCTCCGAAAACCTTGAATTTTATTGTAAATCACTTCTTCGATGTCATGAGCATAAAAGTTTTGTCCCCTGACAAAAATAATATCTTTCCTCCTGCCTATTACAGTTAACCGCCGGTTTTTTATAAAACCCATGTCACCGGTTCTTAGCCAATCACCACAAAATAAGTCTTTATTGGCCTGGTCATTGTTATAGTAACCATGCGTGACATTTTTACCTTTTATCTGAATATGACCAACCACACCCTCTTCAACAAGATGATCCTCCTCATCAACAATACGGATACTCACTCCATCAATTGGATACCCCTCATCAACATATAAACTTGATTGCTCCCCGTCCAATTGGTGAATAACCAAATCACTGCCGACCGGAGGAAAACTCACTGCCAATGAAGCTTCAGCCAAACCATAAACAGGAAACATCGCCTTTTGGCAAAAACCGTACTTCGTATATTTTTGATAAAAATCATTTATAACTTTAACGGATATAGGTTCAGCTCCATTAAATAATAGACGAATACTTCTTAAATCAATATTCAGGGCATTCAATCTTTTCTCGTCAATCTGTTCTACCAACCAGCTTAAACCAAAGTTTGGCATAGCGCAGATGGTTACTCCATATTTATGAATCGTCTTTAGGAAAAGCAAAGGATTGACTATAAAAACTTTTGGCAACATTTTAATCTGGGTTATACCTGAATATAAAGACACTAAATGCATACCCACCAGCCCCATGTCATGAGTATGGGGCAACCAACTGCACGTAATATCATTTTCATTCATATGTATCCACTTTGAAATTGCTTTCACATTTGCAATTATATTGGCATGCGATAAAATTACTCCCTTGGGTTCACCAGTACTCCCCGATGAGAACTGTAAAAACGCTATATCATCGGGTTTAGCTTCATATATTTCACCTTTTGCGTTTTTTGCTAATAGCTCATCAACAGATATAATGCTGTAGTTAAAATTTTCTCTTAATTCCTCATATTTGCTATATCCTTTTTTATCAGTAATGATTACCGGTCTTTGCATCCTTAGCCATATTTGTTCTATTTTTTGGAGATTTCGATCGCCGGAACTATATGAAACAGGCCTGGAAACAGGAGCGGGAATAATTCCTCCCAAAAGACAACCCCAAAAGGCGGTAAAAAAATTCTTGCTATCATCAATTTCTAAAATAACCTTGTCCTGAGGTTGGAATCCTTTTGCTTGTAATCCTCCTAAAAGTTTCATGGCACTTTCGGAAAGCTGGCGGTAGGATTGAATTTCTTCCTCCTTATCGGAATATATGTATCGAACACCCATTTCCTCTGTGGACTCGTTTATGATCCCTTCAATTACTTCTGTAATTGTCCTGGGCTCTGTCTTGTCAAATACTAAATCTGATCCAACAGCCAAAGCCATATCCCCTTTTTCCATTCCGTGCACCCCTCATACCAACCTAGCATTTATTGACTATTTTGTTTATTACCATAATGTATACCATAATATGGAACCATATGTCAAGACGTGTTAGTTAATTTTTTGTATTTTTTCCTATAAAAGTATTTTACAAAAAATACCCTTCCAACTTTTTGTTCTGGATGGGTATAAGCCAGGGAAAGGTTATCCTCAACCACCCTATACATTCAATAACTACGCGGAAAATTCGAACACTAGCATTGTTCTCTTCGTTTTTTCCATTTTTCCTCACAACTGAGAGGTAATAATCGGCATTGAGTTCTGTTGAGTAAAAGAAGACATCATATTCACCAAATAAATCAAATAGATCAAAACTATCCAACGGAGTAAAAAGGCCCTTACCAATAGCTTTTATATACGCCTCCTTCATTGTCCACAAGCGATATGCCTCGCGATTCTTGTTACCAGGGTCTAAATTAAAAAGGTAATCTATTTCTTTAGGAGTAAAAAACCGCTTAACAACGCCAGTAATGTCATTGCTAATTTTTTCTATATCAACACCGATCTCAGCGCCAATAGTTGCGGCGCATGCAACCACCCCATAAGAATGAGAGATGTTAAACTTAACGTCACTTCCAGGCAAATATGGTTTACCATATTCATTTTTTGTAATGATTATTTCTTGCGGTTTTTTATGCAAATAATGACTACAGATATTCTTCACTAGATATCTGCCCAGTAAAAACTCGATTTTTCTTTCCTCAAGCCCATATCGATGATATACATCCAATTCTTCTTTGTTTAGTACATGCAGCATCGAGTTTTGCCAATGTTTGCTGAATGTATCAGTATAATAAATGTCAATTGTGTTCTGGCGAAGCGGCAAAAACAACTATTCCACCTTCAATCAATCAGTTTTTTTAAATTATGTAATATTCTTAGCAAATTTTATTTTTCCTGCCATAAAAAGATAAAAAAGCCAAGGCCGAGCAAAACAGGCTCTATTATAGCCTTGGACTTCTCATTTATAATAAACTCAAAAAATTTCCCTGCCTTACCTGGTGTTTTTTGATTTTAACTCAGCAATCCGTCTCCCATTCTCATAAGGCCTGATGAATAACTCATAGTCAGCCTGGGGAATGTCTCCATGATTCTTCTTTAACGCTTCATAGTCAGCCAGCCTCTGTTTGAATTTCTCACACATGAATTCAGCACATTGCGAGCAATTCTCGTATCCCTTTTCGATAGCGCATGGCCTGACCGGACATTCCGTATCGAGCAGCTGGTTTTTAAGACAATCATCACTAAGACAGCCATCACACACCACAATGTCTTCAGGTTCAATCCGGAAACCAAAATACTTGTACCATCCGTCGCTCAGAAGTTTTCTCCGGTCCTCCTTTTCCACGTTTTCCCGGTAAGCCAGGCATAAATCACACCGGCATCCGCACCTGGCAAGAATTTCTTCAGGCATTTCCATCCCTCCGCTTCGCTTTTTGTATAATCGTACCATATTGAATATGACAACAGTCCGTCATATTTTAAAATAGGAATATGTGAATGCTATTATTACTATCGAAAAAATGATTAAATAGAACATTCATAAGGCAAAGAAAAAACCACCCGGAGAGGTGGTTTTTTATCTCGCCCCATGATTAAGCACCCAGCTACACTTATTAGTAATATTGAAGGCTTAATCTACTTGCCGGCCAGTTCGTTTATTTCCGCTGCTGTTAAAACCCGGTCATAAATCCGGTGGTTTTCTTTTTCGAGCCAAAATTAAGCGCCAAGCTGATCGCTATCTAGTGATGGTCAAGGTTTATGACGGGCCAGTTCTTTAATCAGTTGTTCCTTGTTTATAAATTTTCCCTCCAAGCTGACCCCTTTGCTCGCCGTTGCCCCCGCCGCTACCGCCACAGCCCGGCAAAGCCATGGCCAAAACCAGAATAAAAACAATTAAAAAAGCGACCCTTCGCAAAACCAACCCCCCCGTTTACAATATTGTTCTTATGAACTCACCATATAGAATACAAAAAAATTCGTTCTTTGTAATCACCCCAAGGGTGATTATTGGGGTGATTTTCCGGAAAATTCATTTAATTCCATAGAAACCTGCTTGCATGTATGAATACCAGAATAATTCCGCTGTCTTAAACCCGCAGGCCCTCAATAACTGCAAATGCTCATCAATGGTAATTGGGAAATACGCAGAGTCAAAGCGGTTCATATGTTCATTAACAATATTGATCCCTCTCCCCTTTGCCAGTTGGAAACTGCTCCAGTAGGCTTTCCCCAAGCGCACTCCTTCTGAAGATAAGGGCCGGATGTTCTCAAACGTAATGTATATCCCGTTAGGTGCTAATAAGTCGAAGCAAACCTTTGTTGCTTTCTCCCTCTCTTCTTTGGTTAAATAATGATGCGCCTGAATGGCGGTAATAACATCCACTTTAAACCCTAAATCAAGATCCTGGGTTCCGGCCGGGTCGAGGAATTTTACCCGCTCATTCTTTCCAAGCTTATTCTTGGCAATTTGCAGCATCTCCGGCGACGGATCTGCCAGGATAAACGTGGTTTCTCTAAACCTCGCCAAAGCCTTTTCAATTAAGAAACCCGTTCCGCCACCGGTATCCAGCCAAATCCGTGGCTCTGGAAATGCTGCTTCTATGAAATTGATTGTCTCCGTATGAAAGCACTCATAATACGGGATTGTCTTTCTCACGTTTTCATCGTACTCCGAGGACAAATGAGGTGTTACATTATCGGATTCTTTCAAGTTAAGTCCGTATAATGGTGTAAAATTGGTTTCCTAAAAAAGAGGGAGCCATTAACAAATTCCTCAGTTAGAATAGAAGTTGGACAAACCAAAATTCTAAGAGGAGGAATTTGAATGGCTCAATACCAGATTACCGTAGATCAAGAACTTTTGCATCGTCTATTTTTAGGCAATAACAAGGATTCCGGTGTGTCAGCGCTATTGGAATCGGTATTGAACCAGATTTTGCAGGCGCAAGCCACCGAACAGCTTCAAGCCGAGCCATACGAACGTACTGATAAAAGAAAGGGCTATCGTAACGGCACACGCGAGCATCCTCTTACCACCCGGGTCGGAACCATAACCCTACGTGTTCCGCGTTTTCGTAACGGCCAGTTTTCCACTGAGATGTTTGCCCGCTATCAGCGGAGCGAACAGGCCTTGGTGCTGGCCTTGATGGAAATGGTAATTAACGGGGTCTCTACCCGTAAGGTCAGTCAGATAACGGAAGAGTTATGTGGTACCGAATTTTCCAAATCCACTGTTTCAGAGTTGTGCAAGAAACTGGACCCCATTGTGAACGCCTGGAATAACCGGGACTTGAGTGAGAAGTGTTATCCTTTTGTATTGGTGGATGCTTTGGTACTGAAAATTCGTGAAGATGGCCGTGTCCGTTCCCGGAGTGTTATGATTGCTATCGGCATAAACACTAAAGGATACCGGGAAGTTCTAGGGCTTATGATTGGCGACAGTGAATCCGAAGCCAGTTGGAGCCAGTTCTTTTCCTGGCTTAAAAGCCGTAACCTGCGTGGTGTCGAACTGGTAGTATCAGATGACCATGGCGGCCTGGTCAAGGCGGTTCGCCGCTACTTCCAGGGCGTTACCTGGCATCGCTGCCAAACCCACTTTATGCGTAATATCATGGACGCTACGCCTAGGTCGGCAAAAGAAGAGCTTTATCCACATCTGCGAGCGATTCTGGATGCGCCTGATATCGGTACTGCCCGGTTGTTATTGAATCAAACCTTGGAGACATTTGAGAAAAAAGCACCCAAGGCCATGCAAATACTCGAAATGGGCTTTGATGACGCTACCGCGGTCCTTATGCTGCCGGAAAAATATCGCCGGCGTCTGCGTACTACAAACGCTGTCGAGCGTCTTATCGAAGAGATTAGGCGCAGGGAACGAGTTATCCATATTTTCCCGAACCGGGAATCGGCAATTCGCCTAATTGGAGCCTTACTTATGGAAATTGACGACAAGTGGATAGCCGGCAAAAAGTATCTGGATATGAGTGAATACCTCCAGTGGCAAGAAGAGCAAAAACAAACTAGCGACCGAAGTAATGTCGCGTATATCAGATAAATTTAATGATAACTGAGGAATTTACACACTAATTTGGACTTGATCTTCTTTCATGCTTTTTTCCCCTTTTTATAAATATCCTCATCTGACAGAAGCAATTATTCTTTCTACTTTACCTGTTTTATCTGTCACTACTTCCGCCCCGCCGGTAATGGTGCGAAGGGTTCCGGCATCCAAAGGATCGTCAAAGATCCAATCGGGTGTTGTTATCCCCAGTTCCACCTCAAAACCGTCTTGATACCAGATTCGAAAAGAAGTCACTCTCCCCCAGTATTCCTTTTCGATCCTGTCTATACTGCCAAAAGTTCCTGCAAAAGATGGATCTTGCAAATACTTTTCCGGCTCATCCGTCAGCATAACTAAGTCTATATCCGACTCATCGTGGGCCTGTCCCCTTGCATAGGAACCAACCAAGAGGATCACCTTTATGTTACTTTGGGGAGCAGCCCATTTTCTTACCTTTTCGAGAAACCCATTAATCTCTTTCATTCTAGTTTTTCCTTCCAAATAACTCGATTAGAAATTGAATTTGCCTTTCCAGACGCCCGGAAATTGATTTCAATATCCTTCCTCCATTTCAATCAGTTCCGCAAGAGCCAGCCTTTATAAGCCTTGTAAATACTCTTTAACTATTTTATGGTTCCAGACTTGCGCTTCAATGTAAGGGAAAAAGTCGGCCGGGAGTTTTCCCCACCAGTCTTCTGTAAACTCTCCCTTTTCTTCAATGAGCGAAAGGATTTCTGATAGCAAAAATACCTTTCCGTGGTACTCGGGTTGATAATACTCAGGGTTTTTATCCCGCCCCAATTGGTACGAGAACATGCTGTCAATAAAGGTGAAACTTACATCTTCTTCCGTAAAGCACAAAATGGGTATTTGGATTTTCTCCAACCGTTCTCCTGCTGTATTCTTTTCCAATGATGCGCATGATTCAACAATCATATAAAGCGGATATTCTCCCTCGCCAGTTTTCTGTTTTGCAAGACCAATTCGTAGTATTCCTCTTTTGTTCGCAATTTGTTCCCCTCCTGACTCCTATTTTGCTCGGGATGATGCGTCTAGCGGTACGTATCACATTCTAATAACCCGCCTCTTTGTATTTTTTAAGTTCCTTGATAAATTGGCTTATGTTAGTGTTTTGCACATTTTCTGTTGTTCCCTCGTATTCTGCTATTGCATTATCGATGGTCATAACCGGAAACTCGGGTTCACTCATGTCGTATATTAACCAATTGCCTTTATAAGCAGGCCTTATCCATCATCATCAAGAACTTTTGCCTTAATAGAATTCCATATTTTCTCCGAATACCTGCCAATAACCCAGAAACTCAGGGCTAAAATTGTGAAGAAGATTGCTTTATGGGCGACGCCCCAAAAAAACTCAAAATACTTGGTATAGAGGTTGATGAAGAGAAACGTGACGCCAAATTTACGCATTGTGGCATCGTCAGTTTTTAGCCCCCAAATGATAGCCCCAATTGCGGCCACGCCTAATAATAATGACCAGCAGATCAAAGCAAATCTTGATCCTTCATGCCGTGGAGCTCCAAAAGCCGACAGGATCCAAAGGGCAATAAAGAAATACAACAAGCCCAGGACAGATGTGGGTTTTGCCAGTTTGGCTATTTTCGTTTTCCTTAAATTGAGGCCAACAGGAACCAATACACCCCCCAACAAAACAAAGCGTAACGCTCCCCAGCCGGAAGCATATCCTATAGCAACCCCAAGCCATAAGCCGAAAGAAAGCAAACCTAATATCCACATCAGGCTGGACGGAAATGCTCCACCAATAACCAGATAGATAGCGCTGGCTAATAAGATAGAACTCTCCGAATCAACAGCCATTCCCAAAAAACCAACTGCCACACCGGTAAGTATTGCCCCAACAAAAAGTAAAAACTCATTCGAGAATGATCTGGCCGGCTTTCTCTTTTTTCTTCGAAAACCCCAATAATAAAACCCGGCAGAAAACACCGCAAACAAGACCGATATTAAAATATCCGGTATTGCCAGGATTTTCATGATGATTCCCAGTACCGTATCATCAAAGATAAGCGAAAAAATAGCTATGCCAAGACTAACTCCGGCAAGCCAAAACGAATACCTGGCCAACCGCTTCCAATCAAATTTTGCCAACTCAATACTGGCTCTCAACCTATCTGCTTCACCGGATGTGATAACATTCTCGCTTTCCCATGAAGCAATAACTCTCTGCACAAAACAGAACCGCCTTTTACTTAATAACATATCTTCTCCTCCGTTTTTGCCCCGCGCCCGTATGGCCGGCCATCTAGCTGAAGGCCTTTTTATAATATTCGCGGTAAGCTTTCTTCTCCCCTGGCAGCAGGTATTCCCGGAACGGTTTTTGCTCAGAATCATACTTCCAAAATGTTATCAATGCCGGTTCGACCTCGACTATTACTTCATCTTTTAGCTGCGAATATCTCCGGAAGGCGCTTTCGTGGTGCCTCTGGTAATTCTCCGTAAAGAAACTGTCCTCCAGAGGATGACAAGTAATCCGGGCTTTCCCCTCAATCTGGATATTCCCGCAAGCAAGCGCAACATTACTGTTTTGCTGAATCTGCCGGCACTTCACAGAGTCGCGGTCAGCCTGGAAGAATATCATCAAACCATCATTTATTGTGCTGACAGTCCTTGCGGTAACGCGGCCCCCGGCACATGTCGCCAAAACCATCTTCCTGTTTGCCTGGAGGAAATCAATAACTTCCTGCCGGAGCCCTTCAAAAATAATCTCTTCCCGCTCAAGATTCACCTTTATTGATACCTCCCAGTCACGTTGCTGATTGAAACTGCCCGGCGCCCTATTTCAGGCAAACTCTCAAACTCATAATCTGTGTAATCTATCCTATACTTCAATTTTAAACCCAAAATCAACCTCGCTGGCAGGGATTCCGCCTCTGACTCCCCAATTCTCCATCGGCAGTTCATTAAGGACGATTAGAATATCATTTCCGTCAATGCCCGGCGCTTGGGCCAGGTTCCTGACAATGGCCGAATAGAGATTTTTCTTTGCTTCAAGGCTTCGCCCTTTAAAAACAGTTAATTCGATGAGGGTCATTTTGCCGGTTTTACCCGGCGGGATCTCAAAACAGTCTTTCTCCAATTCGTATAGGCACTATGTCCGGTCATCATCCGGGATCTTGAATGCCTCGACCAATGCGGCATGAACGCCATCCAGGATGGCTTTTTTGTATTCCTGGGTTTTGCCTTTCAAGATTTCCACTCTAACCAAGGGCATTTGTTTTCCTCTCCTTCTTCAATCTTCTTATTCAGCGGCACGGATGGCCCATGCTCATACTATGCCTTTCAAATCAAGCATATCCCGGGTAACTTTCATCGACCCAATGGAAAAGCCTGCTCTCTTGTGATACTCGCCGTGGCAGTCCGAGCCGCAGGTTATCCGGAGGTTGTTTTTACGGCAGTAGTCCCGGCAGATCTCAATAGTTTCCTTGCTGTGGGACGGGTAATCGGCGAGCGATATCTGGGGATAGTCGGCGCACATCTTTATAATCATCGCTTCACATTTTTTTTGATTCTTATCATACTGCCGCTCGATGAAATCCAGCATCTCCTGGTTTTGCCGGTCAAAACTATACGCCAGGACATGATAGTTTTTCCCGTGCAGGTTCGCATCCATCTCTATGCCCAAAACATACGATATGCCATTTTCCCGGCAAGCGGCAGCCAGCCGTTCGTACGCAGCAATTGTATAATGGTCGCAAACAGAGAGCAAAGAAACCTGTCTCTTTTTTTGCCTCGTCCGCTATATCCTCGGGAGTTCTTGAACTGTCGGAAAATGTAGAATGGATATGTAAGTCTACGAACTCCTATGAATCACTCTCGCAATTACATTTACTTGTGTTGACTCCACTTCCCGGTTAAATAGTGTGGCAAACGGAATCCCAATGATCCTGTCTATGTCTTCTTCAGCCCTTCGTTAAACTGGACCGGGATTGACCCATTTGGCTATTCCAGTGTCGCGAACGGGTGAGCAAAGATTACTTGGACCCGGCAAATTTGTAGTATTCTTCTTAACCTTTGTTTTCCCTGCCATAAAACGGCAAGATATCCTGAAGAAACCTTCCTAAAGCCAGCCACACTGTTGTTTATCAAGATGAATAAACGATTTAGACAAAATAAAACCGGGAAGGTGCACTAACCTTCCCGGCCACAGAACAAAAAATACAGGTCTTAATTTTACTCGCCTCATTCATGGTGTCTTTTGTATGTATGGTCTTTAATCCATTGCTTTATACCATTTTCATTTAATTTGCCACTTGATATAGCAAATCCCAATCCTTGATTGACTAGGGCATCGTAGATGTTCTCCTTGAATCGATTCCAAACCCTCTCATTCTGTACGATTGTGATATATTCAAATTGCGCCTTTTCGTCATCACTCAAGCTTGCCAGCAATGCCTCATCTTTCTCCAGTACCGTCTTCTCCGGGACTTCCCCCGTCCGGTAGCAGCCCGGGTATACCAGCGGGCAAATGAACAAGAGACCTAAAACAAGATCACGCTTCTTTTGCACAAGTCCCCTGGCCAGGTAAGAGCCATACGACTTGCCGGCGACAAGAAACTTCCGGTTTGGTATAACCCGGTCGATAAAGGCAAGTATTATACATCATCGGAGTTTCGGACCGCTGCACCCGCCTTTGATCTCCCCATTCCGGGCAGATCAAGATATATCCGCATGAATTTTTGCTTGGTGTCCGCAAAGACCAATTCCATGCAACCGGACATGATGCGGTGATCCACTCCCCTATCCGTGCAACATCAGTACAGGTATGCTTTCTCCAACGATTTCGTAATACAGCTCGGCGCCCAACAGGTTAATGAATTGTCCTTTTACCATAACCATCCATACTCCTTTACCAAGTTTCATAATGGATTTTGCTCTTTTCAAACCGGCAGGGCTGGGTCTTTTCCTCGCCCGGGTAGCCAAAAGCCACTAGGGATACCGGCCGGATATTACTCGGTAACCCAAACTCCTCCACAATGTTTTTATAAAAATCCGACCCCTGCTTAACCCCGCACCAAACACCGCCAAGTCCAATGGCATGAATAGCAAGGAGCATATTCTGTGTAGCCGCTGCGCAATCGGCCAGCAGCCATTCGGGGATACCCTGAACAACCTTGTCGCCACAGACAATAATGCATGCTTGGGCCTGCTTAAGCATTTGCGCATACGGATTGTTCCCGATTATGTTTTGCATCTTTCCCTTATTCCTGACGACGAGAAAATGAAACGGTCTTTTGTTTGTCGCCGATGGCGCGCAAAGGCCGGCGTGCAGAATAGTATCGATCTCGACATCGCTTATCTCCTTTGCGACAAACCGCCGTATGCTTGCCCGTTCAGAAATAGTGTATTTGGCAAGTAGAAAATCTAGCATTCGGCAAATAATTTTTCTAGCACCCTCATTTCCATAATTAGCAATTAATGGTAGAGTGTTTCAGCCGGTAACTGGTGCCCGTAAAAACCAGCAAATGGCTATGGTGGACAAGTCGATCGATCAGAGCAGTGGTTAGTTTTTCATCATAGAAGATCCCATTCCATTTGCTGAATTCGATGTTGGTGGTGATAATCACGCTCCTTTGCTCATAACATTCGGAGATTACTTGGAAAAGTAATTGGGCTCCTAATTTTTCGAAAGGGATATAGCCCCATTCGTCACAGATTAAAAGGTCTGTTTTCTCTAATTGCCGAAAAACCTTTTTGATATTGCCGGCAGCTTTAGCTTCCAGTAACAGGTTAACCAATGTGGCTGTGCAGAAAAACTTGACCCTTTTTCCGCTATTACAAGCCTCTATGCCAATAGCAGTAGCTAAATGGGTCTTGCCGGTGCCGGGTGGTCCATAAAGAATTAAGTTTTCTCTGTTTCTAATAAAAGCCCCGGTTTTAAGTGATTCCATCTCCAAGCTACTCGGAATTTGAATCTCAGCAAAGGAGTATCCGGCGAAGGTTTTAATCACCGGGAAACCAGCTTGCTTTAGTAATCGATTTTTTCGATGTACAGCCCTACGTTCAACCTCCATTTGGAGCAGTTTTAATAAAAACTGCTCATGAGTATCGGCTTCGATGGTTGGGTAATTTTCCACAAACCCTTGACCTAAGCGGAGCTCTCGACAATACTTGGCAATTATTTCTTGCATGATACCGCTCCTTTCATTAAGAGTAGATCATAAAGCGCGGTATCGGTCGTAAAGGCCGGAAGTTGAGGCGTACTCTCTTTTAGCGTTAGCTCAGGCAGTTCAATTGTGGGATTGTTCATCCGGTAAAAGGTAAGCCAGATACTGTCCGGGTCGGATACTCCTTGGTCTAATGCCTGTTCAAAGGCGGAAGTTGCTGTTTCCAGATCTGTTTCTTCCACCATTTTGCGCAAGATGTTTAAAGAGGCCTTCTTCTGCGGGTAATGGCATTGCGCAAAGTATTCTTGGAGAATCTCCGGTAACTGATGAAAGAAAGCCGTGTATTTTAAGGCTGTAGGTCGTTTTGCCATCAGCTGTAGATAGGGGACCCAGTTCATTGCTTCTTGTTTTTTGCAAACGGAGTTTCCGGTAAATTATGCATCACCGCTAGATCTTCGGCAAACAGATCGGCAATCAATTTTCCTTTTTTGTAATGCTTCCGCTGCATGTCCTGGACAGCCTTTTCGAGGAGGTCTTTATTAAACTCCTCAAGATCTTTGAACTCGGGAACTGGCACAAAAAAGTTCCGGCGGCTGTAACCGACTTTGTTCTCCACATGCCCTTTTTCTTGAGCGCGCGCTGGATTGCAAAAGTTCGTTTTAAAGCCATAATGCAGGGCGAATCGTTTAAAGTTTTCTGTTATTTCTCGTTTGCCGTATTCTAAGACCTTTTTTACGATGGTTGGCGGGTTATCAAACAAAATACCTCCCGGTATTTTACCTATATATTCAAAGATGTTCTTTAACCCGGTTTCGAGACATTCCAGGTTTTGGCCTTTGAAAACCTGCGTAAACCCGGCGTTGCTGTAGGGGAAAGAGAGTGTTAGATACAACCCGGTAAATCTTTCACCGTTTTCAATGAAATCAGCCTCCCCGAAATCCGCCTGGGCTTTCCCAGGAGAATGTTCAAGAGGAATAGAGCAATCATTATTGGTATATAACTCTTTTTTCTTAGCCGATACATAGTATCTCACTGTACGCTCAGAGACCTTGAATCCTATGCCATACATCTCTTGCAAGCGGTCATATACTCGTTTGGCGGTATGTCTTTGCTTTGGTCTTTCTTTTAAATCATTGGTTAGCCATTCATCAATTATTGCCTTGTAGGGATCGAGCTTACTTTTTCGCCTTTGCTTGCGGCGAGCGATGTTGAAATCTTGTTTTTCGGCATATTTTTTTACGGTTTCGAAAGCATGTCCGGTCTCTCTTGCGATTTCCCTTAAAGATTGGCCTTTCCTATCACGCAAATATTTGATATGATTGATTTTGTCCATTGTCAACATCCTTTCTTTACCCCCCTAATTTGTGTGATGGCTAATTAGAAGGGTAATCTTTTTTGAGGGTGCTGGCAATGGATTTTTCCATTTTTCTGCTAGACTTCTATCTTGCCATTTGCTCTATTTCTATTTTGCCATAAACAGGGTGGTAATTTATTATAGTTAAAACCTCCTCGTAAGTAAAAAAACTTGATATGCTTTTGTTGCTCTGAAGTAAAGTTATGTGTTATGACTTCTTTTAAAACAGCTTCGTTCGGTGGAGAAGCACCACAAGCATAAACAATTACCCTTTTGTCCCTTAGTTTATCAATGTTTTTTTAAGAAACTTAACACCAATAATGCCAGTTGCATGCAGACTACCACCATAAATTATGGTATCATATTTTGTTAAAGTACTGGAATTTACCTTAGAAACTTCGAAAAGTTAAGTCCGTATAATGGTGTAAAATTGGTTTCCTAAAAAAGAGGGAGCCATTAACAAATTCCTCAGTTAGAATAGAGGTTGGAGAAACCAAAATTCTGAGAGGAGGAATTTGAAATGGCTCAATACCAGATTACCGTAGATCAAGATCTTTTGCACCGTCTATTTTTAGGAAATAACAAGGATGCCGGCGTGTCAGCGCTATTGGAATCGGTATTGAACCAAGTTTTGCAAGCACAAGCCACCGAACAGCTTCAAGCCGAACCGTACGAACGTACCGAAGAAAGGAAGGGATACCGCAACGGCACACGCGAGCATCCTCTTACCACCCGGGTCGGAACCATAACCCTACGTGTTCCGCGTTTTCGTAACGGCCAGTTTTCCACTGAGATGTTTGCCCGCTATCAGCGGAGCGAACAGGCCTTGGTGCTGGCCTTGATGGAAATGGTAATTAACGGGGTCTCTACCCGTAAGGTCAGTCAGATAACGGAAGAGTTATGTGGTACCGAATTTTCCAAATCCACTGTCTCAGAGTTGTGCAAGAAGCTGGACCCGCTTGTGAACGCCTGGAATAACCGGGACTTGAGCGAGAAATCCTATCATTTTGTCTTGGTGGACGCTTTGGTCCTGAAAATTCGTGAAGATGGGCATGTCCGTTCCCGGAGTGTAATGATTGCCATCGGCATAAACACTGAAGGATACCGGGAAGTTCTAGGGCTTATGATTGGCGACAGTGAATCCGAAGCCAGTTGGAGCCAGTTCTTTTCCTGGCTTAAAAGCCGTAACCTGCGTGGTGTCGAACTGGTAGTATCAGATGACCATGGCGGCCTGGTCAAGGCGGTTCGCCGCTACTTCCAGGGCGTTACCTGGCAACGCTGTCAAACCCACTTTATGCGTAATATCCTGGACGCTACGCCTAAACCGGTGAGAGAAGAGCTTTATCCGCACCTGCGGGCCATTCTCGAAGCGCCGGATCCCGGCACTGCCCGGTTATTGCTAAACCAAACCCTGGAGGCATTCGAAAAGAAAGCGCCCAAGGCTATGCAAATACTTGAAATGGGCTTTGATGATGCTACCGCGGTCCTTATGCTGCCGGAAAAATATCGCCGGCGTCTGCGCACTACAAACGCTGTCGAGCGTCTTATCGAAGAGATTAGGCGCAGGGAACGAGTTATCCGGATTTTCCCGAACCGGGAATCGGCAGTCCGCCTGATCGGAGCCGTGCTCATGGAGATTGACGACAAGTGGGTAGCCGGCAAAAAGTATCTTGATATGAGCGAATACCTCCAATGGCAACAAGAGCAAAAACAAATCAATGATCGAAGTAATATTGCTTATATCGGATAAGCATAATGATAACTGAGGAATTTACACACTAATTTGGACTTGATCCTTCGAAAATATCAGCTGATAAATCTTCAACAATCCATTCTGCATATTTTTTAGCAAAGCCTGTTTTAGATTTATAAATCACGACAGTTTTCATTATTTTTAACCCCTTTCCATAATTTGTTGTAATTTCACATTTCTCCAATATTATGTATCGGGATTTCTAATTAAATCTATCCAAAAGAATAGCCCGGTATTACTATTTCCTATAACGTTTGCCGATTACCGACGGCCATGGACCTTAAGGCACAGGCTGGGCCTTAGTGCGACGCCACTTAGGCCCGGGCAAGCTGAGGGCGACCGCGCTTAGGTCCATGGCTGTGGGAGCGTTCTCTTCATGATTCGACCTCCTCTTTTTGTCATCATGATCCACTATTCGCGCCCCGCCAGCATTTCCCTGACATAAACTGGTAAGACATCCTGAAGGAACCTCCTGAATTAACTGTACCCTTGTTTGCTGGCATGAATAAACGATTCAAACAAAAAACCCGGGAAGGCTCGTCACTCGCCTTCCCGGGGGGTTCATTCCTGGACCTGAATTTTATAAATTATTATACCTTCGTAATATTTTTAAGCCGGTTTCCGGATTTTCATAATCCTCGAGATCCAACTCCTAGGCGCAATGAATGGCATAAATCTCCTCCGGGGAGTAATTTGCCAAGCCCTCAATCCCGAATAAACAAAAGGTTATTGAACCCACCATGCCCACGCCAATTTCGTCGGAACCATCTTCATTATAATTCTTATAAGTATATTCAATGATATACATCATTCGCCGGTCTTCGGCCGGGGGCCAATAGAGCTCCCGTTTATCCACAATTCTGGCGGCATCGGGATAACTGCCAAATTCAGTGGGAAAGGAAAGCCAATCGCACAGCTCGACCAGAGCTTGAAAATCCTCCTGCTTTGTCTCGGGCGGGGCCAATGATTCTTTTCCCAGTTCCTTTAGGTACCGCACCGGTTTCTTACCGTAACGGTAGTCCTTGGCAAATTCCACTAATTGCTGTAACGATTCTTTATCTCCGAGTTTGGCGCCAGCCCAGGCAGCCTCAATGCGGACATCCATACCCGGGTGCCCGGAGGCCAATTTGAAAAGTTCCGTCCGGTAGCGGCTATTGATGAACGGGAGTGCTTCAGTAGCGCTAACGGCATAGCCAAATTCATCCGGATCTTGATTTTGCAACAGTTTCCGGAGAAATTGGTACCCCGGCTCGTTGTCAAACGGGTGCTTGGATAACTTTCCCTCGATCGCCAACCGGTTACACATGTCTAAATAACTGATACCGGCAAAACCTGCTGGCAAAAATTCGCCCAGTTCCCCGATGATCGTATTATACCGGTCATTTTCAGCAACTGTTTCAAAGATTAAGTGCCAGCGATAATTATCCGGTTTATAATTGGATTTAATCGCTTCAATCAGGGTTTTCGTTCCTACTGGGTTGCTATACTGGGCGAAAATTTTCAAAATAAACACATCCGGTTCACGAAGAGAATCCCGTGCAATCTCTTCCTCAGTTGCATTCCGGTAGAGGTTTAAAATCTCAACAAGCAGGGGTATCCCCCGTTCATTTAAAACCCGGTAAGCTTGTTTACTTTTTACTCTTTGAAACAATAACGCCAATGTATAGAGATTTTCTTTCAGGTTGGAGTAATTTTTGGCGTTGAATTGGGCTTTTAGATACTCCAAACCGCGACAAATCATTTCCGCTTCAGCCTTGGTATTTACATATAAATCATGAATATCCTCATTTAGAGTTGATGACTTTGATTCAGCTTCCGAAGCGGAGATCCAGTCATTTAGAATAGTTAATAATGTTGATCTCTTATTATTCTGTACGACGGAAACAACTACCGCCAATAACAGAACAACTATGGTCAAAAGGAATTTGGTCATGGTTGTTTTCCTCCAGAGCGCAAATTTTTCTGCGCGCCCATGAGATTTTTGAGGGATACTTCGGGGTACTTCGTCTGCCTTATCCCCGCTTCAGCATAAGCTTCAACCCGCGAAGGAGATTGCCGTTCATCGCTGCCAGCAGACCCTTGATTAAACTCTCTTTCATAACGCCGAAAATCTGCATACTACGCAGGGGAGCTTCCACACTTGACCCTATAAGCATTCGGTACTCCGGCGTACCGGGCTTTGCCTGCTTTGAAATCATCTTTTTTATACGCCGGTAAATGACCCGTATGACCAGTGAATGGTCTTTCATATCCGCGATCGTGTCATTCTTGGTGAACTTCCCTTTTTGCGGGACATACGGCACGTACTTCCGGCCAAGCATTCTCTCCCATTCTTCAAGGGACGGGGATCCGGCCGGTTTTTCATACCACGAACCCGGCTGCCAAGCGGGGACCGGCAGATCTTCGCCGTCTTTTTCAATGGTCCCGGCTTCTATTAGCTGGTCGGGATCACCGCCCACAAGAACCCTGTACGTGCCCTTTGGCACCTTCCAACCATTATCCCAAACAGCGAAACAGCGTTCGTCCAGTTTAAAGCTGACCTCTTTGCTCTCGCCCGGCTGGAGATAAACTTTGGTAAAGCGTTTCAACTCCCGGACCGGACGGTGGATCCCGTTCTGTGGCGGGGCGATATAAAGCTCTACCACTTCGGCGCCGGCGCGGGTGCCGGTGTTCGTCACTGTAACGCGAACGGTTTCCCCGCCCGCGTGACTCTCGATTCGCCCGTTGGTATAGGCAAATTCCGTATAACTTAATCCGAAACCGAACTTCCAGCGCACGGGGACATTGGCTTTGTCGAAATAACGGTAGCCGACGTAAATTCCTTCACGATACTGGCCGTCCCGCTGGGGATAATAAGCCGCCGAGGGGCAATCTTCATATTTTAACGGCCAGGTTTCCGCCAGCTTGCCGGAGGGGTTCGCTACACCGTACAGCAGGTTTTTCACTGCTTCGCCTCCGGCCTGGCCCGGTAGACCCATATACAAAATCGCCTTCACCTTGTCCGCCCACGGCGTCTCCACCGGTGCGCCGCAAAAGAGTACTACCACAGTGTTGGGGTTCTTTGCCGCCGTCTCCTCGATGAGCTTCACCTGCTCGGGCGGCATTTCCATATGGTCCCGGTCGAAGCCCTCGCCCTCGTATTCCGGCGGCAGTCCCGCGAAGACCACCGCCACATCCGCTTCTTCCACACTGACGGTGTTTTTTAGAACATCGGCGGGGTGGATCAGCCTGGTCGGATTAACATGACTCGACCCCGCCCCCTGATACCGCATGTTCTTCGCGAATTCGCCAACAACGGCGATTTTCTGTTCCGCCTTGAGGGGCAAAATGTTATCCTGGTTTTTAAGCAACACCGCGCTTTGTTCGGCAGCGACCCGCGCCAGTTCATGGTGGGCGTCGTAGTCACAGGAGGTCTTGTTTTTCAACGCTTCCGCCGCTCCCTGCACCAGCCTTATCACGCGCTGGACGCTCCGGTCGATGGCAGCCTCCTCCAGTTCACCACGGGCAACAGCGGCCAGGACATCCTCTGCCATGTAGTTGCTCCCTCCGGGCATGTTCAGGTCGCAGCCGGCCCGGAGAGCGGCGATGCGGTCGTGCATGGCGGCCCAGTCGGTCATAACCAGGCCATCAAAGCCCCATTCGTCCCGCAAAATTCCGGTGAGCAGCTCCCCGTTATCACTACAGTAGACACCGTTAATTTTGTTGTAGGCGCACATGACCGCCTTCGGTTTTCCCTCGCGCACGGCAATTTCAAAAGGAGTCAAATAAATCTCCCGCAATGTCCGTTCGTCGAGGATGGAATCGGAAACAAAACGTTTGAATTCCTGATTGTTACAGGCAAAATGCTTGAGACAGGCGCCGACGCCGTTTTTTTGCGCGTGCCTGATGAAGCCGGCCGCCAATTTCCCGGCAAGATAGGGATCTTCGGAGAAGTACTCGAAGTTCCGGCCGCACAAAGGGTTGCGTTTGATGTTCACCCCGGGGCCCAAGACTACGCCCACGCCCTGGTCCATGGCTTCTTCGGCGATCGCGGCGCCGATTTTGCCAAGCAGCTCCACATCCCAGCTGCAGGCGGTTGTTACCGCCGTCGGAAAACAGGTAGCCGGACGCGACTTGTGTTCGCCCGGATGTTCACCGCTCTTTTCCTGTTTGCGCAGGCCATGGGGCCCGTCGCTCATAAAGATGGACGGGATCCCGTATTGGGGAAAGGCCTTGGTCTCCCAGAAATTCTTCCCCTCGCACAAGGCGATCTTTTCTTCAAGCGTTACTTTAGTTTTCATATTTACTTTATTCTACCATCCGGCTGTAAACTCCTCTTCTTCTCACTGACTTATTCTCCATAAATCCACTTACCTGATCTACTTCATGAGCGATTATTTCCAAAGGCTTTCTGCTTTTTCTTACCGCGCCCCGCCAGCTGAAACCCGGTTGTTATCGGTTGTGAGGTCGTCCTTGATTTGAAGGCAGTTCAAGGTTGGCGGTCACTACACGCTTCTATTTGTAAAAATAGTTACTTAATAACTCTCTGCATAATCCAACCTGTAATCGTTTGATCAGTTTCAGTAGGATATCTCAACTGCCTCCTGGCGGCTACTTCCTGTGACAATCTTCGAAATAGATTCATTGTCGCTACCAGTGCTGTATAGCTATCCTTTTTTTCGTAATGACTAAAGGTGTTTTTTAATTCCTTTAGCGTTGCTTGATCGACCCATTCATCCAGAAATCGTCCGGCATACCAAACGTCATAATCTTCTCCATGTAATGTTTTAGCATGCCACTCCATCATCTGCAGCAGTAATGCTCTCAGATCATTTTCCCTGGTTTTGGCCACCCATAACTCCCCGCGTAAAATTTGTTTTGCAATATAGATTGCAAGAAACCAAAACATATTAATTACTTCAACAAAAGCCTCTTCGGTAATTGTACAAGATGTTTTTAGTTTGAGAGATGCGGGAACTATATAATGGCTTACATTATCCTTGTCAATTAAAACTCTCACCCCTCGGTAAAAGCTACTTGGAGTAGATCGCTCCTTAACCAACCGGGATAATTCATTATTTGAATGAAATACTATATCAACTTGAAATCCACCTTTAAATAAAGTAAGACGCTCCGGTTCGCCACTTACAGTTTGATATATAAATGATGTCCAAATATCACCCATTTTTTCTAACCAATCAGTTGTTGAAAGATAGGTTTCATTGTTATTTGCAAATATAATAATATCTAAATCAGACCATTCGTCTGCTGGATGATCCACACGTGCCCTTGAACCTACAACAAAAGCGGCTCTTATGTCATCAGTTTTTTTGGCCCAAGATATAAATTTTTCTTCAAATTGCCTGTAAAAATTTTCTGATTGCGCTAACATATTAATCATCCTCTAATTACATTCGTATCTCACCCAGCGGTCCCGGAAGGCCGCAGGCCGTTGCCAATACATAAAAATGGTTTCTCCTATCAATTTCGGGATCATTGTCATCACCTAACCATGCAAGAATATCTCTATATTCTGATTTTTCCGGTTTCTTCATGCTTCCAGTACATTTTCTAAACCAGGTATACCACCACAAGCTTCCACACGCGCCCGGATGGCACGCGTTACTCCCCCATTTCGGAGAACGTTTGGCATTGCCGACGTCGATGAGCCTTAGCGCGACGCGCTTGGCGAATCGATGGGGCCGCGTTGACATCATGGCATGACTTTCTTGTCCAACATCATGATCTAGCTTTCCGATGAAGCGGCATTATCAAAATACTCATTTGCTTACTTTTTTGGCCATATAAATATCAGGTTTCCCTATACCATTTGCGTCTGGCATTACACCTACAATAATAAAACCCATTTTTTGGTAAAATGTAAAGGGGTGCCTTTTCAAATTCCTAATATTGACTATCTTTTCATAAAGATTTTCATATAAATCTGTATTTGAGAGGGATGTAGAATTATCCTCATCATCAGTGCCTAACCAAATTGTCAATCCACCACGTTCTTTAACCTTCTCTTCTAAATCGTTTACCAAGGCTTTTCCAATACCTTGGCCCCTATACTCTTCCTTAACCACAAGCGGATGTAACTCCCAAACATTCCCATTATACATGCTTATTCCGCCAATCCATCCCAGAACAACATTATCTTGATTTATTGCGATTCTACTGATCTTATCTTCTCCAATTGAAGCATACACTTCATCCCGTGCCAGTTCAATAGTCGGCCAAGCTGAAGATATATCCTTAAAACTTTCATACAAAATTACAGCAGTTTGTTCTATCAATTCCTTGTTTTCTCTTTTTAAATCAATGATTTTCAATGCTTTCACCCACATTGTTATGTTTCATCTTATCAGCGGCTACGGATGGCCGGGCCTTTCGGAGGCCATATTGCGAAGAACATACGCCGGGTTGGCGAATCCCTGAGTCACATTTCGGTGACTTCAAGCCTTTGTAAACCTTCTCGATCCAGCCTTTTCTGGTTGATGATTATTACCTCCAGATCTAAATCTTCTAAAAGAGAAAGCATTTTCTCCTTATTGAAAAAGATAGAGTATACATATCCTTGTTCATTTGATTGTAAGACGTTATTATGCGCAAAGTATAGTTCGGATTCTTCTAAAAACGCTTTGACTTTGTTTCTTGATGCCGAATCGGGCCAGTTATATTCACTAGGTATAAATACAACATAAACATTGGAGATAAAACCGGGACTAAAAGATAGATCAAATTCCCTTATAATAGTTTGCGTGATTTTGTGAAGTAAATCGTCACTGCTCGTAAATTCGGTTCTTTTTGGTTCTGTCCATTCATCATTTCTCCTTTGTTCCTCATATAAATAAAATATATCTGTATCCTCATCGTAGCAGTAGTCAAAGTATATTTCTCTTTCTATGGCTGACAATTTTAGGTAATTTGCATGAATAAGATTAATCAAAGGAATTGCCATTTCCGGATCATACATGGAAGGCACTTCATCTTGCCAGGTCCAAGTTATTCCCAAATAAAACTTATTGATACGGAAAGAAAGGCCATCACCTGAACTGGCCATAGCCGGGTTACAGGATACACAAAATATAAACAGTAAAGCCATTAAAGTTAATAATCCTTTCACTAAACGTCCCCTCCCAAAGGTTTTTGTATAGCAGAAGTGCCATTGAGACGCTATTATGTGACGTTTGGCGCCCTCTTCTATCCATGGTCACCTTGCAAAAACATATATAAATATCGTTTTCAACTATTCCGCAATCTCTATTGCTCTCAAATCTATTATTATTTCTCGAAAATGGTGACCAGTGTGAGCTGAAAACAACATCCCTTTGACTTTTACTTTTTTGTTTAAAAAGCCCGTTAATTCTGAGTTGGTATTATTAAGTATTTGTATTTCTTTAACTCCCGAGCGGGTTTGGTTAAATTCATCATCTTCTTATGCTACCACAGTTATTGCTTCATTTAGCTGCAGAATATAAATATTTTCTTTCATATCTACTTCTGGATCACTCATTCTTTCTCCAATTCTCTCCCTCTTTAGCAAATATTATAGTAAAAAGAGTTGTTCAGGTCCGGTAATTTTGTTATATTCTTCATACCCCTTGTTTCCCCTGCCATAAAACGGTAGATATCCTGAAGGAACCTTCCTAAAGTTGACCCCTAGTTATTTAAGAAAATGAAAGAAACGATATACAAAACAAAGCCGGGAAAGCACGCTAACTTTCCCGGTTATATAAAAAAAAATACGAGCATGAGTTTTTTAAAACCTTACCATTAAGCTTTGAATTTTTCAATTTTACTATAAAAATCATCCAGAATCTTTTTGGTAATATACTTATTGGCCAAGTGAATCCGTTGAGCAATCTCTATGGCATCTTCGTATGGTAAAAGACTTCTTTCCACCAAAAGAACAATGGTTTCTAAACCCCAAAGTAATCTTACGCCTCTTTTTTGAGACTCTCTTCGTAATACTTTATCATTAGTAATGAGGGTCAAATCATTGTCTCGCGCCAAAATTAAAGCAATGGCATCAGGAACCGAAAGAGACGGCCCCGCCAAAGCCAATGCTTCATTCAATTGTTGTATGCTCGGTTCTACAAGGCACATTCCTAATTCCACACAATCTTCTTCTTCGACCTGTTCAACCTCTTCTAACGTTGTTGTGGCAATCCAAATGCGTCCAAGATACCGCGAGATTAATAGGAGAAGAGTTCGATCGCCATTAACAAAATCAATAAGAGCCCCAGCGTCAATGATGAATTCACCTTTTAAACCCGCCTTATCACTCATTTAATTCACCCATGAATTTGCTAAAGCACGCATTTTCTCAACCGTTAGCCCGAGAATTTCCGCACCTTTTGAAAGAGTAATCTGCTCCTTTTCAATTGCTTCACGGACAAGTAGCGCCAACCGGTCGGGCAGAAAATCAATCTCAGCTAGTTTATAATCCGGTTCACGTTCCGCCACCGGTTCCCATTCCGAAAAGGCTTCAGCCGCTAAAGCCTGTGGCTCCTCGTGCAGACGTAAAGCCTGACCCTCTTGCCGGTAATACTCATAGTAGAATTGCTTCCAAATATCATGATACCCCGCTTCATAAAGCCGGTACAAGACCGTCCGGTAGCTTACTTTAAAAATCCGCTTTACCTTCATCACTCGGTCAATCAAAGATAAACCCTTTGCTTCTTCCCATTCTTTTATAAATACTTCTTCCGGCATTAAAAAATGGGCGGCAAACAAATCGGCTTCTTTTTCCTCTTCTGGGTTCTCCTCCTCCAACTCAACGTTGAATGAATCAAGGTGCAAGAGAAGGTGACCCAATTCATGAACAGCGCTGAAAATCCAACGCTCAACGGAAATCCGTTCCCAGACGTTGACAACGATTGCCGGGCCGTCATCTTGTGGAGCTACGGACAGCCCGAAAAAATCATTGCCGGCAATCTTTATTGGATATACCTTGATCCCACTGGATTCAAGGAGCCCACAAAGATCGCGAATTGATTCACCCGGCTCAATGCCCATTTTCTCCCGAGCCAGCCTTGCCGCCATTTTTGCCCTTTCCGCTCCTGGTTTCTCTTTCGCCAATCTCTCCGCCAATTCCCCAAGAACATAAGGTTGCTTTGCCCCAAGACAGGCTTCTAAAGAATTATACTTCCTGAGCCAATTTGAAACCTTAAAAAGTACTTGTTTTCTTCTCTTCAGCTTCTTTTTCGCCCGAAAACGTACTGCCTTCAATTCCATGGGCGGCTGCAGTAAATCCGCCAGCTTCACATCTAAAGCCTTCGCTATGGCTTGCAGCGTTGAGGTGCGAGGTTGAGTGGTTCCATTTTCTAAATGAATATAAGCGGCGCGAGTAATACCGATTGCTTGAGCCAGCTTCTCTTGGCTTAAATTCTTCATCAAGCGCAGGCGGCGCAAATTTAAGCCAATATTCTCACTGCCCACTTACTTATCCTCCTTTTGACTTATTTCCCAAAAAGGCAAAATCATATATCTATATATTATTATATACATATTTTCAATATCTGTATATATGTAAATTTATAATTTTATCTTGTTTACGGTCAGAAAGCCCGTGGAGGTCAACAAAAGGCCCTGCCTTTCGGCAGGGTCCCTAAAACCACAGATAAATAGAGCGAAAAAATGCGCGGCAATGGCGAGCAATATATAGACATTAGTTAAGTAGGGTTTCCTGAATAATTCCCAAACCCGCATGAATAAAGGAAAAAACTCAAAAAAGTAGCAGGAAAAATGCAAGGAAAAGCAGAACTTTGATGCAAAACCCTTGCATTTGGAGTGACTGCCATGTACCGTAAAACTGAACGCCAACTTCCATTGGAAGACTTCTATCTCCCGTTTAGTGGTGAACTCGATCCAGAGAATCGATGGGTCAAGCTGTCAAAGATCATCCCCTGGGATGTCATTGAAGAGAAATACGCCTCGTTGTTTGCAAAAAGCCAAGGCGCTCCGGCCAAGCCGGTGAGAATGGCCCTTGGCGCCCTAATAATCAAAGAGACCTTAGGCCTCTCCGATGAAGAGTTAGTGAACCAGTTGACAGAAAACCCATATCTCCAATACTTTATCGGGCTTCCGGAATTTCAAAAGAAGGCTCCGTTTGACGCTTCGATGATGGTTCATTTCCGCAAACGCTTAAGCGGTCCAATCATGCAAGAGATTAATGAGCTCATCTGTTTAGAGAAGAAACCGAAAAAACCGGATGACCATGGTCCTGATGACAAGAATGGCCCGGGAGGAGATTCCGGCAAGAAGAACAGGGGCCGGCTTATTATCGACGCAACATGTGCACCGGCGGATATTCGTTATCCGACCGATCTATCACTGCTTAATGAAGCCCGTGAAAAGCTGGAGATGATCATTGATACACTGTATGAGCCTTTCAAAGGACAAATGCTCAAGCCGCGCACTTACAGGCGTAACGCCAGAAAGGATTATCTTTCTCAAGCAAAAGCTAAAAAGCATCACAAGAAGGCGCTTCGGAAAGCCGTTGGTAAGCAATTACGCTACGTGGCACGGGATATCAGGATCGTGAAAGACCTTTTAGGCATGGACGGGCACGGTAAGCTTAATCAAAAACAGGAACGGGACTTCCAGACTATTCAAAAGCTTTATGAGCAACAACAAGCCATGTATGAGCAAAAGGCCAACCAAATTGAAGATCGGATCGTCAGTATCAGTCAACCGCACATCCGTCCTATTGTCCGGGGAAAAGCCCGCGCACAAACGGAGTTTGGTGCAAAAGTAGTCGCAAGCCTCGTTGGCGGCTTTGCTTTTGTAGAAAAACTGGACTGGAACAATTTCAACGAAGGAACTCTTTTGATCGAAAGCATTGAAAGGTATCGAAAGCGCTACGGTTATTACCCCAAAGTAGTCTGTGCGGACAAAATCTTTAGAAACCGAAAAAACCTTGAGTTTTGCAAAGAAAACGGAATCCGCCTAAGCGGGCCGCGGCTGGGACGGCCGAATATCAAAAAACTCAAAAGTCAGAAACGAATAGAGCAGATGGATAATCGAATACGGAACCAGATAGAAGGCAAGTTTGGAGAAGGAAAACGGTGCTACGGTTTAGGTTGTATAATGGCTAAACTCCAAGAGACCAGTGAATGCGTTATTCATCTGCAATTCTTGGTGATGAACTTGCAAAGGAAGCTACAGCTTCTTTTTGTCCGTTTTTTCCTTGCGAGATTTGAGTTGTCAATGTACGGTTTTGTGGCCAATTTTGCCGTCAATTAGGACTTTTTCAGGAAACCCTAAGTAAGCCCCAGCCAAGCCGATGCTAATACTAAAAAATGGTTGATCGTTCTTTTATCAAATCTTTCGGGATCATAGTCATCTCCCAACCACTCAAGAATATCTCTGTATTCTCTTTTTTTCCGATTTCTGCATGCTTTCAATATATTCTCTAAACCAGGTATACCACCACAATCTTCCGGTGGACCAGAATGATAGTCCCACCATTGCATTAGTATTTGAATCATCCTGTGCAATCCATGCAATCTTGTGCTCGTAGGAACTATAATCCTGCGCCAAATCAATGGGTCTGAATCTCGTAAAGACAATTTTAACTATAGTACGGGTATCGATTTTGCATCATTCATATCAAGCTTCTCCCCTAATCTTTTCTGTAAATTATTCCTCTCGACGGTCATGGACATTAAGGCGCAAGCGGCCTTAGTACAATGCCACTTAGGCAGGACAAGCCGGGCACGACTGCGCTTAGGTTCATGGCAAGCGGTAATCGTGCTGCTAATGTGACGTTTGGCGTTCTTTTTCTTTCCCCATGAAATATGCGAACACTATAAATACAGGTCGAAGAGTCTCGTCTCCTTGAAAAAAATAGTGAATTGCTTTGTTCATATATTTAAAGGTTTTTTCAATCCCATCATCAAATACAACTATAAGCTCGTCTATCTCCTCTGGTTCTCCTAAACCTTCTTCACCAAATGTAGTTGACTCCCTAAACGATTCATTTTTTAGTATGATCTCTAAAATGTCATCTGGAATTTCCTCTCTGCTAAAGATCGTAAAAGGTTTGTTTTCATTTCCCATTTTGTGCACATACTTAATTTGCATATTACTCTTCCTTTCAGCTAAATGCCACATAATGTTTATGGATTCCCTATGTTGTCGGGATTAAGAGGCCAAACCGCTGAAATTAATGCATTTCTATTAGGAATTCTCATATTTTCTTCTCCTGCTGTGGTTTCCCAAAAAGCTCTGCTACATCTATATTCAGGGCTGATGACAGCTTAACCAAAGTGTCCAGGGTTACATTAACTTCGGCCGCTTCAATTTTTTGCAGATGCCGTATTGCCAATTTAGCACGGTGTGCCAGTTCTTCCTGCGTAAGACCTTGATTTTTACGAAAAGCACGGGTATTAGCAGCTATCCTCAACCGTATTTCATAAGAAAGAGTTTCGGTATTATTTGCCATATTATCACCTATAGTTATTATCACCTTCTTACTAAATTTTTACCACGCCATATATGGCGTTATGGAAAGAGATGTGATATAATAAACCAAAAAAAGGGAGGAATTTAGCTCAACCCAACGGTTTTGCTTATGCTGACAGAAGTATGAGATCCATGAGAAAATCCTCCCTTCTGACAGGGAGTATCAGGAATTGAGAAACATGCCTGCAAAAATCCAGCGCCGGTTTATGGCTGCTCTTAGCCCGGAAGGGCAGAAGATGTTCCTTGAATACGAAGAGGCCCAAACTCTGCGAATGAACCGCCAGGATGAGATTATTTACTGCCGGGGACTTGTTGACGGTATTCTGCTTGGGCATTGTGTGGACTGGATAAGACGGGAACCGGAGAGATTTTTGTTTGAGCTCGGCTATAAAAGAGAAAATGAAGTATACATCAACCGGAGGTAACGGTATAAAACTAGTGATATGGGTGATTGGCTGATAGAAATCCCATCATGCCAATAAAACTTATGATTTTTATCCATTTTATAAAGGCCTCCAGAAATAAACCATTCCGGGTTCCTGATGTTGCCGGGCCTTAAAGGCACCGGCTGAACCCTAGTGCATACCCTTGGTCAAGCCGGTGCCGTCCAGACTTGGCTTGGGCCCGGCAATATGGGCCGGAGTGACCGAAGGGAACGGAGCCGGGAACTCTGCTGTTATACGTCGTGCTCCACTTCTTTATTTTTGAACCACAGTTTTCAATAAATCAGATTTGAATATTCGATCCGGCGATATCACTAGTTCTTCGAAAGGAATGTTATCACCATATCTTTCTTTCATTTTGGCTTTTACTTCCGGATGAGATAGATCAAAATCTTTAATCCGCTGTAACTTTCCTAATTCTATATCGAGAACATTTTTGTATATTTTCCAAACTAACTCAGAACAGTAAATGCGCTCATCTGACCACTCAAAATATAAATCATAGTCTTTACCGAGATACTTATACCCTTCTTCTTTCAACTTTTTTATAACAGCGGGAGTCAAAATCTTCTCCGCATTCTTAAGTCTTTTCACTACGTAATGTTGACCCTTTCCCCGCTTTATCCAATCCTTTAAAGGTGTTAATTTAACCGGTTGTACAGCCTCAAATACATAAATCCCATTATCCATGTGATATATTATGCCCATATGTGAATATTTGGAATGAGTTGCTGCCTGGATTGCTTTACTCTGCGAAGATGTCGATGTGTGGAAAATAATATCGCCGTCTTGAAGTTTTGGGGTTCCTGAATTTTGACACGCCATTAGCAACACAAAACTAAAAAAGAAACACAGAATTACCTTTTTCATTAATTTCACTCCAAGATTTCCCTTCCAACATATTTTTCTTTCCTTAAAATAGCATGACGTATAACGTTTGGCATTGCCGACGTCGATGAGCCCTAGTGCGACCGCGCTTGGCGAATCGATGTGGCCGCGTATACTTCATGACCCACCCGCATCCACGGCATCGTGTTCCGACTTTCCGCGGCCCGAAAGCGGCAATGCCGTGTTATGCGATACATCATTACCCTTTTTTATACATTTCGACAAAATCTTTAGGCGAGATAATTTGGGGTTTTTCAATATCAACACAGTAAAAATCTTTATCACCGGTTATAAACACATCTACATCTCCTATTATTGCTGACACAAGAATCGGAAGATCTTTTTCATCTCTTATGTTAGGGTAATCACTAGCGCTTATTCTCTTTGGGGTATAAACTAAATCAAATGTTAATTCAGATAAAAATAAATCAAGAGAATCGATTTCGTCAGGAAATTTCCTCTTGAATACAGCATAAAGTTCTTCAATAATATGTGTACATAAAACTAATTGGTCTTGAACAACTATTCTTTCTAGTAGTTTTCGTATTAAGGAGTTCGGAAAAAGAAATGCGGAAATAATGATATTGGTATCAGTCATTATCCTCATAATTCTTCTCCCATAATTCTTTTCGAACCTCTTTTACAAGGGCGACGACATCTTCTTCATTTTTTATGCCAGCCTTCTCAGCTTTGCCTTCCATTACTTTTTCCATCCGTTTTAAAGCAACAAGTGAGGCATTTGCTATAAATACCCTACCATTTTCTTCATAAAAAACTACTTTGTCCCCCTCTTTAAGGTTCAATCTTTTTCTTATATCAATAGGTATGGTGACTTGGCCTTTTGATGATACCCGGGATATTTCCATGATGATTCCTCCTGTTTTACTTTCTTTACATTCTTTACTTCTATTATATGCACAAAAGGCCTTTCCTACAATACATCTTTTCGCCCGATTTATGATGTTTCGCATAACGTGCGCCGGGTTTGCGAAGTCCCTGAGGTTAGAAAATGCTTGCATTTTCTTGACGAAGGGATTTAGCGAACTTGAGTGAGCGGCGCAAACCCGGCGATGGCCGATGTCGCGAGCGGAGCGAGCGGCAGCGGACAGCTCCGGGTGAAACCCGGCGCACGATGGCCAAAAGAGCGAGCGTAGCGAGCGATTTTGGCCATCGTTTGGCATTGCCGACGTCGATGAGCTTACAAGGCGGGCATTCTTCTTCGTGTCTGCCCTACCCGCCGACTCGGTTAGCGAATCGATGTGGCCGCGTTGGCTTCATGACTTAACGTATCTGTCCGACATCATGATTCGACTTCATGCGGCCCGAAGCGGCAATGCTGTGTTAAACGCCGTAACCACTTCCCCATTCAAATAAGAGCCAGGATGGCGATAAACCACATTATTTCCTAACATAAAATGGTTTTGTCGGCAAACCCGGAGATGGACGATGTCGCGAGCGGAGCGAGCGGCAGCGGATAGCTCCGGGTGGAACCCGGCGCACGATGGCCAAAAGAGCGAGCGCAGCAAGCGATTTTGGCCATCGTTTCCGGGTTCCCGATGTTGCCGGGCCTTAGAGGCACCGGCTAAACCTTAGTGCGTGCCCTTGGTGAAGCTGGTGCCGTCCAGACTTGGCTTAGGCCCGGCAATATGGGCCGAAGTGACCGAAGGGAACAGACCGGGAACCCCGGTGTTATATGAAGTTGCTGCATCTTTTATTTATTTTTAAAAACTCCTCCAATGAATTATAGTAGCTATTGATTTCTATATTTAGCTTTTTAAGCCGATCCCTAATACTTTCGGCTTTTGGATCAATTAGTATTACTTCACATTCATTAGGCAAGGCAGCTAATAATAGTTGTGAATTGGTGTCTTCTGGTCTAAAACTATATCCTACAATAATTAATTTTTTAGTATTCTTTATAACATTAATTGCCGATTTCCATATTTCAAAAATCTCTTTGATATTAAACGGCTTAATAAATGAAGGGAAAATCCATGGAGGATTATAACCTCCTGCATATCCAACATTTTCTTCAAAACTCAATGGTTGTCTATTTAGGTATTTTTCTAATCCTTCAAAATGATATTTTGAGTTTTCTTTATCATCAAGGGTTATTAATATATTTTGCTCATCAAAAGATCTTTCCCATGAAATAGAACCATGCATCTTGTGTATACGTATTTTAGAATATCTTTTATTATATTTTAGAGCTTTATAATCATCCTCCCTACTAAATTTTGAAACCCCAATATAACCACCCAATGGAGACCATAGTCCTCTAGCCCATAATGCTTTTTCTAATAATAAATCATAATTAAAGGTAATGAATTCATCCTCTTGATTTATAAATGAACTAAATTCTTTTAGTAAATTACATTTTGATTCTAAGTTAACAAATACAATATACAATAATGTGGTAAGGTTGTCTCTTATTTGTATTAATTCACCTGGCAAGTAATATTTATTAAAGCCTAAAGGAACTATTGGAAACGGTTCTATACTCACTCCCTCTTTATTAATATTAAAACATGGCACCCCAATAATATGTAAATCAATTAATGTATAAAGATATTCAAGGTTATTTCGGATACCGCCGTCAATTTTATGTTTTTCGTCAAATAGTCTGTCCATATTATTTTTTGCACTATATTCTAGTATGTCGATAAAATTGCTTAAATCTTTATACCATTTTTCTCTGTTTCTTTTATTTTTTGTCTTTTCTTTATTATATACTTTTTCAATTTTGCTCCATAACTCATTCATTAATGGTGCATTAGCTACAGCTCTTGAAAAACCAGCCCCAAGCAAAAAAGTCCTTTTAGAATTCATCTATATCATCCCCTAAATTTAGCAGCAATTTCATATAACGTCTACGGGTTCCCGATGTTGCCGGGCCTAGAGGCACCGACAGACCCCTAATTGCTTGCCTTTGGTGAAGCCGGTGCCGTCCGGACCTGGCTTAGGCCCGGCAATATGGGACGGAGTGACCGAAGGGAACGAAACCGGGAATCCTGTTGTTATCTGCTGTTGCTTGGATTATATTCGTTTATAATGCTTATCAAATTCATTTATTATATTTGTACTAAAAAAATATTTCTTTGCACTCTTTGGATTTCCAGTTAAGTCTAAAAATCGTAACATAGCATATTGTTTGTCATCTAATAAATCTTTACGAATAGAATGATATTTTTGATTCACCTTGAAATCAACGTATCTCTCTGAAAGTCTTTCTGTCAAAACTTTATAGTCCCAGGGATATCGATCCCGGATATCTTCTTCCGATAAAGTTACAGGTATCGTGGATGGATTGTTACCCAAAATCAAACGAGCTGCTGTTGGTAAGGATGATCTTTTAAGTTTAACATTAAGCTCTAAAGTAACAGCATATCCCTTTTTACTTGAAAAATTATCTTGTGTTCTGAATAGACTAGTAAAATACTTTGCGATATTAGTTTGCTCAGGAGTAAGAGCAATAGTTGAGACTGTATCATGTTCTCTAAAGAAAGCGAGAGGCATCAAGTAAAAATTATACTGACTTAGATCATAGTTAAACCATTCTTTTATAATACAAATGAAGTTTTGCAAAGTAGCTGTCCCAATTTCCTGCACAGCCTTTGATAGATCTGAGCTTATATTAATTAAATGTATAGAGTTATCTCGTATTTCTATGAGAGCATCTAAATTGGCCTTTATTGCGGGATCAATTTTACCTAATCTTTCGTTTTCTATCTTTGCTATAGCTTTGCCAATACTAATAGTCATGGGATTACCCGCGCGATTTCTTTTTATATAATTCTTTTTACTAGTAGTACCATCTTTTCGTTTTATTTTTTGGTATTCATATAATTCTCGAAGTTTATTCTTTTTACTAGCTAGGATTTTTGCTTTGAATAGCAATTCCCATGCATTCAACGCAAGAATTGAAAAAGTCTCTTCTCGGTACTTAAAATCAGGTTTATTATATATTTCAATCGCAGCAATCATCGCCGAAACAGACTTATGTAAAAACTGCTCAGCGCGTGATCGTGCCATTTTTCAACCTCCTTATAACTGGATGGCCGCAATTGGCATACTCTAAAAGGGATGTCGTAGAACGTGCGCCGGGTTTGCGAAGTCCCTGAGGTTAGAAAATGCTTGCATTTTCTTGACGAAGGGATTTAGCGAACTTGAGTGAGCGGCGCAAACCCGGCGATGGCCGATGTCGCGAGCGGAGCGAGCGGCAGCGGACAGCTCCGGGTGAAACCCGGCGCACGATGGCCAAAAGAGCAAGCGTAGCGAGCGATTTTGGCCATCGTTTGCGGGTTCCCGATGTTGCCGGGCCTTAGAGGCACCGGCTGAACCTTAGTGCTTGCACTTGGTGAAGGCGGTGCCGGCCAGACCTGGCTTAGGCCCGGCAATATGGGCCGGAGTGACCGAAGGGAATGGAGCCGGGAACCCTGCTGTTATCCGTCGTCTCCCTCTTCATCTATGACCAATATTTTATTGTGAATATTAATATTATGGAAATTATGAAAAGACCTCTAACAAAATAGTCCCATATTAAAGAAAATCTACTTTGTTTTTCGGGAATATATTGTTTTAACGCCCTTGTAACCTTTAAATACCTAAACCCTCTTATCTCATAGCTTTCACCATTCCTGAGTTCTATTTTTAACTTGTTACTCTTTATCCTATTTGTGGGCTCATAGCTGTCACTTCCCACACTATTTGACCGCCGTTTTCTCAGATTATTTGACCGGGAAGGCGAGTGACGCCTTCCCGGATTTTGTTGGTTTAAACCATAAATTCATTCTCTAGTACCACCCGGACCATATGATCATCCACCAAGCTTTTTCTCCGGGCAAAGGCGTCGAGAAGACAAGCGGTACATACATTGTTGATTTTGCGGGCGATCCCGCCGCTATACTCATGAATGACTTCGACCGCATTTTCCGTAAACAAGGCGTTTTGCACGCCGGCGATTTTAAGATGATGCGCGATGTAGCCTCTTGTCTCTTCAAGCTCCATGCCGGAGAGATGAAACCGGAGGTTCACCCGTTGGGTGATGGCCTCATAGATCTGCATCTGCAAGATCCGGCGCAGTTCCGGCTGGCCTAAGAGGATTAAGCTCATCGGGCTGTACGAGTCCATTCTGAAATTGGTCAGAAACCGGATCTCTTCCAGCATTTCTTTACCGAGCAGATGCCCTTCATCGATGATAATAACCGGGGTTTTCCGCTGGTTGTCATGCAAATCCATGATTACCCGGTGCAGTTGGCGTTTGGCGTCCCCCCGGTAAAACTTCGGTTCCTGCCCCAGTTGGTGCAGGGCTTCCCAGTAAAAATTGCGGGGCGTTAGTTTGGAGTCGCTAATGTACAGGACCTGGTATTTGGCTGGATTCAGTTGTGCGGTCAAAACCCGGGCGGCTGTGGATTTGCCGGAACCTACTTCCCCGGTGAAAAGGCCAAACTGTTTTTTGCCGGCCACATATTTCATCCGCGCGACTAACTCCAGATAGCCCTGGGTTTCATAAAGCTCGTTGGTTTCAAGGTCCCGTCCAAACGGGGTTTTGGCAAACCCGTAAAACTGCTCAAACATCGCCATCTTCCTCCAATCCCCGGAAGGAAATGGCGCCTAAGCGTTTCTTCCGCCGGGCTTTAGCCCGTTCAGTTAAGATCTCAAGGTAACGCGACCGGTCCGTTTTTGCAGGTTCCGGGGTTTCCGGTGCAAAACGGTCTTTGTTCTTTACCAACTCCCGTGCGTCACGGTCTTTTCGGCCGTTTACCCATATCTCCACGGTTTCCGGGGCGAAGGGGTCAAAACGGATCTCGACCGTTTTCCCGGCAAGGTCCGGCCCAACGTCGTACAGCTTGTTCCGGTATTTGATACAACCCGTCGCATCGACCTTCCGGTCGTCTTCCCACAAAAACGCTTCCCGCAACTCTTCGGCGCTGCTGAACCTGAGCGGCCTGGTGTCGCCGGCGAAACGGGCCGCCGGTGTTTCCCCCAAAGAGCTGTGTTCTTTGTGGTTGTAACTTTCCTCCAGCCAGCAGGCAAAGGCGGCGTTTAGTTCTTCGAGGGTCTTGGGGTTGAGCAGTTTCACTTCTGCCACGAACTGGTCGACGGTCCCCAGAAACCGTTCGATCTTCCCTTTGGCCTGCGGGCTGTACGGCTTAGTGTTTACATGCCTGATGTTCAACCTGGCGCAGGCGATCCGGAACCAGCGGGAGACGAAGATTTTTCCGTTGTCAACGTAGACTGTATCAGGGATCCCCCGCTTTAGGATGGCCTTCTTGAAGCAGTCTTCTAAAACCGGTAAGCGTTGTTCGAAGTAGAACTGGGCGTGGGGAACGAGCCGGCTGTAGTCGTCGATGAAGGCCATCAGGTAGGTGCGGCGCTTTTTCTGCGGGTTATTGGGATCCGGCAGATACGGCCCGTATTTCAAATCGGCCTGCCACAGCATGTTCCGGTGCGCTTTCTGAAACCTTTTGCAACCTTTGGCCTTTGCTTTCGAGATCTTTTTTACACCGAGCCTGTCTAGCTGCCGAGCTACGGTTGAAGGGCGCAGGGTTCCCGGTTTGATTTTCCCTTCCCCTTCCAGGATCTCAATGACCTGGCGGATGCTCCGTTCCGGCAACTCTTTTTTGAGCTCTGCTGCTTCTTCTAGGATCTCCTTTTTGATTGCCCTAGTTTTCCCTGCGTCAATTCTGGTTTTGGGGTAAAGCCCGGCAAAGCCCTTTTCCCGGTAGGCCGCCACGTAACGGCGGATTGTCCGCTCTGAGTAGGATGTCTTTGCGAGGATCGCTTTTCTCCGCCGACGCCGTTCTGCTTCTTCCAAATCCGGTTCCAAAAGCGGCGCGATCAGTTGAAATCTTGTCAGCGCAATCTCTTGAAGGTTCTGTTTTTTTTCTTTGATGGGGTCCACTCTCCTTTGCGGTCAATTTTTCTTTAATTTACCGTAAAGGCGTGGACCTTTCCAGGACATTCCGTGTGGGTTTTTAAAGATAGACCGGTGGGGGCGGGCCCAGGCTCATTAAAATATTGACCAGCCCGAACTCGCATGAGTGTTTTACCGGACCCCCCAGTACCGCCATGAGCAGCCCTGTTTGCTGCTTCAGTTGCCGGAATACCGGGCCTTTTTTGGGCAGTCGAAAGCGTCCGAAACCAGCCAGGAGACTTGTCAGAGTCATGATCGCTTCCTGGACATCTTCTTTAAACCGGCGTATCCAGCGAAGAGTGGTTTTGATCGCTTGTCCATCACAGGTTACCGCTTCCGCTGGAACCTTTTGCTTTGTGTATTTTGTCACGGCTTCTTCTCTGACTTTTTGACTGTACCGGCTTCTCGGCCTCAAAAAGTCCGGAAGCAGGGCGTGGGTCTTCCGGCATGTTACGCAAAGTACTCGCCGGATGGTGATGGTATGTATCTCATAATTTTCCCTTACTTTTCTTTGGTACTGGCCGTGCCAGTGGCAATCACCAGTGCAAACCGGACAAACTACTTTCTCCGGTAAATATCTTAGATAATTTTCTCGATAACTCTTGATTCCGTCCCCTAAATACAGTATGATCATAGTGTTTGTTGGGGGCGGGATCTTGCCTCGGAGGTAGAGCTGCTACTCGTTGACCCTCCAGAAAAATCCCGCTTCCTCCTTTTTTGGGGATCCCCTTTCGAGTCTAAGCAGCTTTTTCCTCCTTAGCGGACAGAAATTGTGAGAAATCTTCGGTCATTTTATGTGGGAAAAAACATCATAGCTCCATTTTTCTATTTCTTCCCATTTTATAATTCTCTCCCCAATAATATTAATCCCTTCTTTATTTATTTCTGCAGTTATTCTATCTCGCAAAACAATGTGTGCAATAAGTAAAAAAGATTCTAAAAGCAAAACAACCAAAAAACTTTCAACAGATTCGCCTTCAAATATGCCAAAAAACATTAGAACTGTAAGTATCCCAAATAAATATAGGTATAATAAAACAGGTTCATAACGTATTATTACCTTTTGATTATTTTCCACTGTAATTTCTCCCATATTCTCAGTATAATAACTTGAAGCACTTTCTCAGCACTCTACTCTCAGGAGATGACGGATAACGTTTGGCATTGCCGACGTCGATGAGCCTTAGCGCGACGCGCTTGGCGAATCGATGTGGCCGCGTCCGCTTCATTGTTCGACTTGCTTGTCCTACATCATGAATTGGCTTTCCGCGGCCCGAAGCGGCAATGCTGTGTTATGTGATTTACCGGAAAAGTTCCTATATTTCTACTCGGTTACATAGTTCCCGGACTTCACTTCGAAGCGCGAGCAAAAAAGAACTAATGGACTCAAGGGCAAAATAACAGAAACTGGCTTCAATTTTAATTGAATCATTAGTTTCATATATACCTGGTGACTCTTTGATAAACTGTCTCAACCTAGACCTCCCTGAATCATCCATAAAACCATCATTATGGACAAAAACATTTCTGACATAATAAATATTATTTATCAACTCCCATACCCTATCAGTTGGCTTGTCAAACTTTCCGAAGCAATCTAGAAATTTCCTTGAACGTTCAAAAATGTTTCCCTTAAGATCGTTACATTTTATGGTTGTGCGAAGAATAATCCCAACATCTCTACAAATTGTTTTTAGTATAGTTTCGGCGTAAGAAACAATTACAATAAGAAATGATGAGCGCAAGGTATTTAGAAAAATATCATCCCAAGGGGTAGGATCATTTCTTTCCCAAAAACTTGATTTTTGTCTGTCATTTAGATTTCTAGTATATTCTTCAAACCGTTTTGCCTCTTCAGCCTCCTCTTTTTCTATAAAACCTTCCATAGTTTTAAAGTAAAACCTTAGTTTAGATATCTCTCCCTCAATAGAAAAAATATCATATGAAATTATTCCACCCGCACGAATTAATTCTTCTCGTAAATTATCTTCAACATTCATTTTTCCCTCTCATAAGTCTTATTTTTTCTCCACAACCCCGATATTTCCGGTATTTCACATAACGTGCGCCGGGTTTGCGAAGCTCCTGAGCCATAGAAAAAGCTTGCTTTTTCTTGGCGAAGGAGTTTAGCGAACGCAGTGAGCGGCGCAAACCCGGAGATGGCCGATGTCGCGAGCGGAGCGAGCGGCAGCGGACAGCTCCGGGTGGAACCCGGCGCACGATGGCCAAAAGAGCGAGCGTAGCGAGCGATTTTGGCCATCGTTTCGGGTTCCCGATGTTGCCGGGCCTTAGAGGCACCGGCTGATACTCTAGTACATACCGATAACGTATAATATTTTTCGCACAATTAGAAATAGGAAATTGAAAAGGGAGACCTCAAGTGGTAAAGTAAATAAGCCAAAACTTACCAAACCAAAGGAGGTCCCCCTATGAGTAACATTATACAGTTTAATGAAGATGTAATAAAGAACAAATTGAATGAGTTAGTGCGTGGAAGTGTCGAGAAGACCTTAAACCAATTACTTGACCAAGAGGCCGATCGATTAACCAACGCAGCCCGCGAAATACGGTTCATCTCGATCACCTAATACGGCTCAAGCCGATCACCCAATACGGTTCATTGCGATCGCGTGATACGGTTCATGCCGATCGCCCAAAACGGTTTATCCCGATCGCCTAATACGGTTCAAACCGATCACTTTTGGCGGGGTATCCTCTAATCACCAATTTTGATCACCAATTTGCCATAGGACATCTGCGTCACCGAATCTAAGTTCTCAGATAACTTAGATGAGAAAGGTGGATGCGAGACTATGGCCGCGAGGAGGATATCCGTGCGAAAAATCTTGGAAATATTAAAGCTCAAATGGCAAGACGGGTTAAGTAACCGCCAGATTGCTGTTAACTGCAATGTTTCGCCCAGTACTGTAAGTGACCTCATTCAAAGAGCTACACATGCAGGCCTTTCGTGGCCATCGGTGCAACAGATGACTGATAAGGAACTGGAAGCACTGCTCTACGTTGATGTCAGCACCAGAAAGCCGCCTCATGTAATGCCTGATTGGCAGCAGGTTCATAAAGAGCTGTCCAGACCAGGTGTAACTCTTAAACTCCTGTGGTGGGAATACAAAGAGCTACATCCCGATGGGTTTCAGTACACACAGTTTTGTTACCATTACCGGCAGTGGGCCAAGCATCTTGATGTTGTCATGCGCCAGCACCATAAGGCCGGAGAAAAGGTCTTTGTTGACTGGGCTGGACAGACTTTTCCCATCTACGACCCGGTTACCGGTGATATTCATCCAGCGTATATGTTCGTAGCCGTCTTAGGAGCCAGTAATTACTGTTTTGCGCATCTGTTTCCGGCTATGGAGCTAAATTACTGGATTCTTGGCCACTGTTTGGCCTTTGAGTTCTTTGGCGGAATACCTGTCATAGTAGTGCCAGACAACCTGAAAACTGGTGTTACAAAGGCCAATTATTATGATCCTGAGATCAATCCGACCTATGCCGACATGGCCCGTCACTATGGAGTAGTTGTTCTCCCCACGAGAGTGCGCAAACCGAATGACAAAGCCAAAGTCGAAAACGCGGTTCTTCATGTGGAGCGCAACATTTTGGCAGCCCTGAGGGACTACACATTCTTTAGCCTTGACGAGGCAAATGCCGCGGTTCTTAAAGAGCTTGAAGCGTTGAATAATCGTCCTTTTCAGAAACTGCATGGTTCAAGAACCTCATGGTTCCTGGAAATCGACAAACCGGCACTCAAGCCTCTACCTGAGAAGCGGTATGAAATGCGCCAATGGAAGAAAGCTACGGTTCACATGGACTACCATGTGGAGTTTGAGAAGAGCCTTTACAGCGTCCCATACAAGCTTGTTGGAAAATCTGTCGAGATTTTAGCCACTCAGACGATAGTTGAGATCTACCATCAAGGAATGCTCGTGGCCAGGCACAAACGCTGCGGCCCTTACCAGCGCTTTTCAACAATCAAGGAACATATGCCCTCTTCCCATCAGAAGTATGCTTACCGGAGCCCGGAAGATATGGCGGCCCGGGCTGGTAAGTTGGGAAAACATGCCGAAGAATGGGCCCATGGGCTGTTTGAGCGGTGCGAACACCCCGAACAAGGATACCGTGCGGTTTTGGGTCTTATTCAGCTAGCCAAAAAGTATTCTGCCAAGCGGGTAAACAATGCCTGTAAAAGAGCGATTACCTATGGCGCCTATTCATACCGCAGTATCAAATCCATCCTTGAGAAGGGCTTAGACAGAGTTCCTGTTGATCACCCCCCACAACTTGCACTACCGGAACACGAAAACATCCGGGGAGCTGCTTACTACGCGGAGAAAGGGGGTGATGAAAGATGGGTACTGAACAGACACTAGAGCGCATGCGCAAAATGCGCTTGTCTGGCATGGTTCAGGCATACTTAAGAGATTCCCAGACGGAAGGCATCTCCGAGTTGTCATTTGAAGAACGCCTGGCCCTAATGGTGGACCATGAATGGACTCTGCGGGAATCTAACCGTATTGCCCGCCTGCGTAAAAAAGCCCGGTTTCGTATTGATGCTATGCCTGAAGATATCGACTACGAGCATCCTCGTGGACTTAAGCGCCGGCTTTTTCAAGAGTTGCTGCGTTGCGACTGGATCCGCAAAGGTTACAACGTCCTTATCATTGGTCCAACAGGTGTTGGCAAAACCTTTCTTGCCTGTGCCCTGGGCAACGCAGCCTGTCGAGAGGGGCTATCGGTCAAATATTACCGCATTCCGACACTTCTCCGTGAGCTTGCCATTGCCCAGGGTGATGGGCAGTACTTCGAGCTTCTAAAAACGGTCAGGAAAGCGCAACTACTAATTCTCGATGATTGGGGCCTGGCCAATCTACTTCCGGCGGAATCCCGCGATCTCTTGGAAGTGCTTGAGGACCGTGCGCAGTACCATTCAACACTGGTAGCCAGCCAACTACCCATAGAGCATTGGCATCAGTGTCTTGGAGACTCCACTGTTGCCGATGCGATTCTAGACAGGATCATCCACAATGCCTACAAAGTTGTGCTGCGAGGTGAATCGATGAGGAAGATTAAAAGGGTTCTAGACACTGAGACCGAATTTAACAACAACCAGAGCGACTGATTACAATCAAGATGGGGGATACCCCTTCAGTGTAAACCATAATTGGACTCATAAGTGATCGCCATGAACCGAATTGCGCGATCGGATTAAACCGTAATCAGTGATCGGATTCAAGCGTATCGCGCGATCGGCATGAAGCGTATTAGGTGATCGAATTGACCGAAATACGCGCAGCCCGTTATGAACGGACCGAAGCACGAAAAGATACCCGTGCTGGATATTATCAGCGCAGTCTAGAGACGAAAGCCGGCAAAGTCAATCTAAAAGTCCCCAAACTACGAAAACTGCCCTTTGAAACAGCAATTATTGAACGCTATAAACGCCGGGAAAGCTCCATTGAAGAAGCGCTAATTGAAATGTACCTGGCTGGAGTCTCTGTTCGACGCATTGAAGATATTACAGAAATTCTCTGGGGAAGTAAAGTCTCACCGGGAACAATCAGCAAGCTTAATAAAAAAGTATACTCGCACATTGAAGACTGGCGTAACCGTCCACTAGATGGTGAATACCCCTATGTATATCTGGATGGGATTTATCTCAAAAGAAACTGGGGCGGTGAATATGAAAACGTATCAATTCTGGTCGCTTTAGCCGTGAACAATGACGGATACCGGGAGATTCTCGGTGCCGCCGAAGGAAGTAAAGAAGATAAAGAGAGCTGGCTAAACTTTCTCCGGCACCTCAAAGAGCGTGGTCTAAAGGGCACCCAATTATTCATTAGCGACAAATGTCTTGGCGTCGTTGAAACCCTTGGTGAAATCTTTCCGGAGGCCCGTTGGCAAAGATGTGTTGTGCATTTCTATCGTAATATCTTTAGTGTGGTACCAACGGGAAAAGTTAAACTAGTAGCAGCAATGCTAAAAGCCATTCATGCCCAGGAAGACCTGATAAGCGCTCGAGAAAAAGCCTCAGCAGTGGTTCGGAAACTGCGGGAAATGAAACTGCCCAAAGCCGCGGAAAAGGTTGAAACCGGAGTTGAAGAAACCTTATCATATATGCATTTTCCCCGGGAACATTGGATGAAAATCCGTACAAATAATGGTCTTGAACGTTTAATGAGAGAGATAAGGCGTCGAACTAGAGTTGTAGGTAGCTTCCCGGATGGCCATTCAGCATTAATGTTGGTCTGTGCCCGCTTAAGACATGTAGCCAGTTCCAATTGGGGTCTAAAGCGCTATTTAAACATGAAACTTTTAGTTGGCATTCAAGAGGAGGTGTCTGTCGGTTAATACCTCTCATCCAAATGCCACTTTAGGTCGCCATTTATAAATGTGCGAAAAAATATTGACACTACCGTCAAGCCGGTGCCGTCATGAGGCTTAGCCAGACTTGGCTTACCGAATGAATTTAGGCAAAACGATAGTAGGGCTAGAAATCCCATGTTATGTGATGTGTCCGAGTTGCTTTAATCTGACTTCAAAGATACATGTTTCATCACCCTCTAGTACCGATAACATCCTGTTTATCTCAACATTATTTTCTCCGAATATATTCTCCCAGTTATATTTTAAACTCAATTCTGAGCACATACATATACGGGAAGAGATCAAGTCCAAATTAGTGTGTAAATTCCTCAGTTATCATTAAATTTATCTGATATACGCGACATTACTTCGGTCGCTAGTTTGTTTTTGCTCTTCTTGCCACTGGAGGTATTCACTCATATCCAGATACTTTTTGCCGGCTATCCACTTGTCGTCAATTTCCATAAGTAAGGCTCCAATTAGGCGAATTGCCGATTCCCGGTTCGGGAAAATATGGATAACTCGTTCCCTGCGCCTAATCTCTTCGATAAGACGCTCGACAGCGTTTGTAGTACGCAGACGCCGGCGATATTTTTCCGGCAGCATAAGGACCGCGGTAGCGTCATCAAAGCCCATTTCAAGTATTTGCATGGCCTTGGGTGCTTTTTTCTTAAATGTCTCCAAGGTTTGATTCAATAACAACCGGGCAGTACCGATATCAGGCGCATCCAGAATAGCTCGCAGATGTGGATAAAGCTCTTCTTTTGCCGACCTAGGCGTAGCGTCCATGATATTACGCATAAAGTGGGTTTGGCAGCGATGCCAGGTAACGCCCTGGAAGTAGCGGCGAACCGCCTTGACCAGGCCGCCATGGTCATCTGATACTACCAGTTCGACACCACGCAGGTTACGGCTTTTAAGCCAGGAAAAGAACTGGCTCCAACTGGCTTCGGATTCACTGTCGCCAATCATAAGCCCTAGAACTTCCCGGTATCCTTTAGTGTTTATGCCGATAGCAATCATAACACTCCGGGAACGGACACGGCCATCTTCACGAATTTTCAGTACCAAAGCATCCACCAATACAAAAGGATAACACTTCTCACTCAAGTCCCGGTTATTCCAGGCGTTCACAATGGGGTCCAGTTTCTTGCACAACTCTGAAACAGTGGATTTGGAAAATTCGGTACCACATAACTCTTCCATTATCTGACTGACCTTACGGGTAGAGACCCCGTTAATTACCATTTCCATCAAGGCCAGCACCAAGGCCTGTTCGCTCCGCTGATAGCGGGCAAACATCTCAGTGGAAAACTGGCCGTTACGAAAACGCGGAACACGTAGGGTTATGGTTCCGACCCGGGTGGTAAGAGGATGCTCGCGTGTGCCGTTACGATAGCCCTTTCTTTTATCAGTACGTTCGTATGGCTCGGCTTGAAGCTGTTCGGTGGCTTGCGCCTGCAAAATCTGGTTCAATACCGATTCCAATAGCGCTGACACACCGGAATCCTTGTTATTGCCTAAAAATAGACGGTGCAAAAGATCTTGATCTACGGTAATCTGGTATTGAGCCATTTCAAATTCCTCCTCTCAGAATTTTGGTTTCTCCAACCTCTATTCTAACTGAAGAATTTGTTAATGGCTCCCCTATTTTTTTAGAAAACCATTTTTACACCATTATATGGACTCAACTCGGGAAGATTTAATCAAATTTTCTCGAACAAGATCACAACCACATTTTTCATATATTATTTCAATTTTGTCACTAAATATCTTGTATTTAAAATCAGAAAAACTATCTTTTAATATTTCTAGAGACTCTTTTATAGATATATTTTCATCTTCAAATGCTTCTTGATATATTTTTAAGGAATAAGAATCAGAACAACTTTTTGCACATTTCTCAAGAAAACATTTCACTTCTTTTTCGTGTTCTTTCTCAATATACTCATTTACTCCTTTAAACCAAAACTGTAAGAATCTATCTTTTGTATCTATTCTTTAGACCTCCTATCGGCATTTCACATAACGTTTGGCATTGCCGACGTCGATGAGCCCTAGCGCGACGCGCTTGGCGAATCGATGTGGCCGCGTCGGCTTCATGACTAACTAGCTTGTCTGACTTCATGAGTCGACTTTCCGCGGCCAAAGCGGCAATGCTGTGTTATGTGAAGTGCGGACACTAATTTGGATAAACATTACCACTTCCGGTAATATACCATCTTTTATTTTTTCTACCTAATTCTAAATATGCCGTCCAACCCTCCCTTACAAAAGAACTAATCTTTTCGGGAACAATTACAGGACCGATTTTCATGTCGCTATCTATATAATCATAATCTTCAAGCCATAATTTACCTGCCTCTACTTTTTTTATTATAAAATGACTCTCTTTATATATCTCATATTGACGAAAACTATTTTTAGTTGCTTCTTCATAGAATATATTTGCTAATTCCACCACTTTGGGAAGATCATCTTTTAACTCATTAATAGTTTCGTCAAGGATTTCAAATTTGTTATTATCTATGTAAGAATTATCTTTTAACCATTTAATGAACTTACGCAATACCCGTCCTGTATTTTTCATTAATTCTTTACTACCTGTAACTTTTCTGATCATAAAGTAACTAAGAAATTCACTAACTTCGCTATTGGTCATCTTTTTAATATCGAATATTTCACAAAACTCTTTCTTTTCGTTTTTATACTTAGTCCAGAACAGTTTCTGTTCTTTTTTTTCTAAATAATTATACGCGTAACTATTCATGTAACTTTCAAATAGCTGCATAACACTCTTATATCTATTAAATGTTGTTTTCTTTAACCTTACTTGTTGAGCTTCCAAAAATTTATCAAAAACCTGAACTATTGTCTCCATTTTCTTGCACCTCTTCATGCTATGCATACTACTCTCAGCATTTCACATAACATTTCTTAAGAAATATCAACTAAAAAATTAAATAAACTTACAAATTGATCTTAACGTTTATTCAGGTTAAACTATTAGTGGGAGCCCATTCGAAATTCGTGAGACGTCTTTGACGGTCTCTGGCGGGTATTTCCCCGCTCGGCTCCCGTTCTTTTTACTTGTCGTTTTCTTATTCTTTTCTATCCACTCACGGGCAACCTTTTTATCTACGGTAATACCCTCGATCTTTATGATATACGGCGCTTTCTCGCCCTTACCCCCACTGAACAGGTGGGGATTCCGCTTTAAAACGGCGTATATACGTCGAGCAAGAGCGTTCATTACGAACCCCATAGCTTTATTATGGTGCTTCTTTAATACTTCCTTTTGCCGGTAATAGATTGTGGCCAATTCCGGATCGGTTCTTGTCCCACTTAATGCTGCTAAAAACAATACTCTGCGCAGATGACGATTCCCCTGTTTCGTCATTTTCTGCCCCTGTCGATGGGTATCCCCAGTATCATTACGTTTTGGAACCACGCCACAATATGAACTGAATCCCGCGTTGTTTCTAAACCTGGTTATGTCTCCAACTTCGCCTAAAATAACCGCGGCTGTAAATTCTCCGATCCCACATATGCTCGTTAATACTCTATCTTCGTCAAGTTCCCGGTATATCTGACTTATTTTCCTTTTTAACTCTTTAATCTGGTCTTCTAATAGCTCCAGAATAGCTACTTCTTGCTGCACTGCCAATACTCCCGAGTCCAATCCTTCTTGGTGTATGTTTGAATAAATCTTACGCGTCTGTTCGCAAGCTTCGATTATTCTTTCTGTCTCTACCGGATCCTTTAGGAGCTCTTGCAGTTCCGCTTTGTTAGTTTCATTCCAATACCAGGGATCAACCCCTTTTTTAAACCACTTTTTATAGGGCATGGTAAAGATCCCTTCCGGTTGACGCCACGATGGCAATAGACTCCTTAATTCCGCCCTGATGATTGTACGATGGGCTGCCTGTTCCTTTTGTAAGCTGGTGTATCGACGGGTTAGTCGGCGTAAGGCCTCTATTTTAGTACTCCTGGGACTAAAGTAGGTTATGCTTGTTCGATCGATTATTAAACTCCGGGCGATGGAACTGGCGTCAATTCTGTTTGTTTTCGTATGCTTTCTCAGGCTTTTCCGGAAATCATGACTCTTTTCCGGTGAGACGATGGCTACTTGATAACCCTTTTTATGTAAGTGTAAGGCAAGCGTATACCAGGCCTCACCGGCTGTTTCTATGGCAAATATGTCCGTTTTTCCACCTTTATTGGCTTCTTCGATCATTCGATCATATTCTTGGATACTTGTGCCAAAGAGTATTGGTTTACTATCTTTTGTTCCTTCTGAATCTACTACTACCGCACAATGCTTCGAGGTAACACCAGTGTCGATTCCTACCACTCTCATGTTATCCCCCTCCATAAGTTACTGTGCAGTGAAGGTCCTCTCCATCTTTAACATGGGATTCCGCGTTTGCTCCTCGCCAGCGTTGCGATTGATCAGTGCCCGTTTCTTTGACGGCCACAATTTCTTTAATAGGGACTTTCCCATGCAGATGGAGCTAAGAATGTTATGCAAGAGGCACTCTCTACGAGTCCGTCACGTCTGTGTGGTACTCAGCCTTCCTTCTGCATGGTACTTTTTAGGCATTCGCGGTTTCTTCCCCTCTCATACCTTCCTTTTGCATTTTTATGCACAAACTAACCTATGGATTTATCATACAACGTTTGCCGATTACCGACGGCCATGGACATTAAGGCGTCGGCCGGGCCTTAGTGCGACGCCACTTAGGCCCGGGCAAGCCGGGCGCGACCGCGCTTTGGTCCATGGCTGTGGGCGCGTACTCTTCATGATTTAACTTCTTTGATTTGTCATCATGATCCACTCTCCGCGCCCCGTCAGCGGTAATCGTGCTGTTATACGACGTATCAAAACAGAAAAATGCAATCAGACTAATCGATAGTATTTATAAAATCATCTAAATACATAACATCATAACCATTATTTTTCATTCGGGTATAAAGATCTTTATCTTCAGTTATTAATGTACAACCTTCAGAAACAGCCGTATCTGCAATCACTGCATCATCAGTATTACTTCCGTTACTTTTTACTATCTTTCTATAAACCTCCCCAGAGCCTAGCCTTACATATCCTAATCTTGCCCTACCATTAAGAATTAATAGAGAAATCGGCACAAGTTTTGCTCTAAGCTCAGCTAGCATTAATATGTTCTTAACTCTAATATCTTTTTTTGTATCAGGAATTTCGCACAGTTCTTCAATTTGTATGGTTGTAATGTAATATTCATATTGTACTTCCGCCGACTTTTTTATTTTTTCGATAATCTTGGGTAATTTATCAAATACGTTAGTATCAAACATAATTTTTTTCATCTAGAATCCTCTCCATAAAGATATGTCGTATAACGTGCGCCGGGTTTGCGAAGTCCCTGAGTCATAGAAAATGCTTGCATTTTCTTGACGAAGGGATTTAGCGAACTTGAGTGAGCGGCGCAAACCCGGAGATGGCCGATGTCGCGAGCGCAGCGAGCGATTTTGGCCATCGTTTGGCATTGCCGACGTCGATGAGCTTACAAGGCGGGCTTACTTCCTTGAGTCCCACCCTCCCCGCCGACTCGGTTAGCGAATCGATGTGGCCGCGTTGGCTTCATGACACAACTTAATTTTCCAACATCATGAATTACTTACCGCGGCCCGAAGCGGCAATGCGTTGTTAGGTGAAGTGCAACTGCTTACATTGTAACCTTCAAATTCTCTACCTCAAAACTTTTTCCCAGGTATTTTTTATTGATTGTCACGGCTTTTAACTCTACGCTCAAACCTGATTTTCCCCATGATTCAAAAGATAAACATGTTGTCCCCATGTCGTATGTCAGCAGGGTTCCTATTAGTTTGGCATCGGGGAATAGCCTTCGAATATACACCCAGGCTTCTTCGGAAAAACTTCCTTTAACAATAGCTTCTCTTATCCCTTCTATTCCATTATCAGCTGCATTCGGTACCATGTATGCTTTCATTTTTTTCATAATATCCGGACTATCCAACTCTCCGTAACAAATTTGCAAATCAGTTCCGGGGATAGGAGCAGTAAATATACTCCTCCATGGCATAGTCTTCTTTAATAACCCGAAAAACCATCGAAAGCTAACCCGTTCAGGTTCGCTTACGGGAATTCCCCTATACTTAAGCTCTTCTTTTATCTCATCTAATCTGTCAGTCATTAAGTATATTGCAATGATACCGCGATGACCGTTATTATATTTTTCTACCCAATCAGCTTTCCATCCACCGCCATCCTTTTTCTTCAGCCATAACATCTCAAGATATTGAAGTCCGATCCATATGTTAGCCACTTTGAAACCTTTCGTTCCTTTTCCCCATGTTGGTTCAAAGGGATAACCTAAAGGTTCAATCTGCCTCTTTAATGCTTTTAATTTTTCCACATCGTTATCAATATTTACTACAAAATGGTCTAATCTTATCAATAAGTATCCCCCCTTGGTTTATTCAACATTGCATTTCACCTAACGTTTGGCATTGCCGACGTCGATGAGCCTTAGCGCGACCGCGCTTGACGAATCGATGTGGCCGCGTCGACTTCATGATTCGACTTGCTTGTCCAACATCATGAGTTGACTTTAACAAGGCCCGAAGCGGCAATGCGGTGTTAGGCGATGGTGAACAAACTACCTTAATTTCCTATCAAGATAATGAAAAAGAGTCCTTACACTATTAATTGCTAAAATTGCTTCTGTTTCTTCAAGGATTTCTTCATTAGGATGTGCTAAACTAGCTTTGTTACGCAGAGTATTAAGGCAATCAATGACTGTAGCAAGACCACCTAACATACGTTTTGATTCCTCGCCTCCTGCTTTAATGCTATTTAAAGATGGATGTTTTTGGCGTATTTCCCTAAATAACTCAGTAATCGATGCCTGTTCAGGAAATGAAATTCCTGATTTTCTACATATTTCCTTTAAATAACCATGTAACGCTGTATGAACCCTATCTACAGCACTTGCAGGCCCCGAGGATAGTAAAAGCTGCTGAGAATCCCTCAATGCTTTTTCTACAATTTGAGAACTTGTTTTAGGATCAGGTTGGGAAACCATTTCATCAAAATCATCTGAAACCAGCACATCAATATGACGCACATAGAACCCTAATTCTAAAAAAGTCTTTGTTATCTCCCTAAATAATAATTTAGCATCTGGATCAGATTTGAATTCAAACAATTTCGAATATATATCTATTGGCACTTTAGCCTGTAAAACATTAAATTCGTCACCAAAGTAATTAGTTGCCTCCCATATGTGGAAGGGGGCAGAGTTTAAAAAATCTGCTGCTTTTTGGTAACCTTTCGATATTAAAAGCTTACACGCTATCTCTTTTATTCGTATCCATTTATCTTCTGGTAAAGCAAGCTCAATTATTTCAAAACTACTTACCCCTGATCCAGAATACAATACAGTCATGTTATTCTACCTCATAATTATGATTATTGTTTGTTCACTGTCGCCTAACGTTTGGCATTGCCGACGTCGATGAGCCTTAGCGCGACCGCGCTTGGCGAATCGATGTGGCCGCGTCTACTTCATGACATAGCTTTCTTGTTCAACATCATGTGTTCACTTTCCGCAACCCGAAGCGGCAATGCCGTGTTAGCCGCCGTACTTCCCCTAAAACCAAGTAAAATCTTATATCTTACATTTATTTTCTTTAACAACTTTTTCAAAAACAATATATTAGCAATTTTATGCTATGGCATTTAGCAAAGGCACAACCTACAAGCAATTCCTGATCAAGCTGTCATGCCCGATAATTCAGCTTATATCTACATTTAGGATAGTTTGAGCAACCATAAAACTTTCCAAATGACCCTTCCCTATTAACTAAATCACCACCACACCTGGGACAAATTAATGATTCCTCCTTTATTTTCCGCTCATATGCATAATTTTTTACCTGATGAATATGCTGTTTTCTTAGTTTTTTATCTTTGATGTTAATTTCTTCAAGTTTAGCTGCAATTTTGTTCACTTGCTCAATTGTTAAAATGGGTGTTCCTCTTTTGTCCATAATTGTCTGAAAGAGTTGATGGTCGTATATGACTAGTGATTTTGATACTATGTTTTTTAATTCTCCGCTACCTGCAAAAACTACTATGGGATAGTACCTTACTTGTTGAAAATCCGAAAGTACTTCTTTTAAAGCATATATATGTGCCCAGTTTTGTTTTATAGGGTTTCTAAATTTTGCTTTCTCGTTATATATAGATTGAGTCCAGTATTCGGAATTCTCGTTTCCATGAATCCAACCACTATAATTCTTAGTTTCAATAACATAAATACCATAAATTGATACGACAATATGGTCAATCTGGCTACTTCGAGTACCTGTCCTTATTAAAACATCATTAAAGACTTTGTATTGCTCATCCTTTAGTTTTCGTAATTGTCTTGCAACCCTTAATTCGCCTTTAGCCCCCTTGGCTTTAGGTAAATTGGACCTAAATAAGACAACTAAACCAATAATGATTAATACTAAAATCAAAACATTTTCACTCTCGCTTTTTACTTTAAAATAATTATGGCTTACGTTCAAAATTGTTAAAATCCGCAGATTCTCAAGCCATAACTACTCCTTAAACCCACTCTTTTCTGTAGTCATAACTAAGACGTAATCCCCCAGGTTTGTACCTTTCCTCAACAAACGCTTATTACTTCCAAATCTGCAAAGGCTACCATATGAAACTCTCTATTTCAAAGAATTTCGCAAATGATATATGACCAACAATTCTGGTATGGCGGCTAACGTTTTGCATTGCCGACGTCGATGAGCTTTAGCGCGACGCGCTTGGCGAATCGATGTGGCCGCGTCTACTTCATGACATGCTAACTTGTCCAACAGCATGAGTAGACTTTCCGCGGCCCGAAGCGGCAATGTTATGTTATACGAAGTGATGCCACCTACTCAAATATTGGTAACGGCGGTTGGGTTAATCTTTTAATCCTAATTTCCCTTTCTTTAAAAAAACTATTGATTCTTTGAAATTTCCTTTCGAATTCATCTACAGTATCCAATTTAAATTTAGGAAAAAAATCAATACAGAGTCTATTTACATATCTATATCTGCTATTGATGTTACCAGGTTGATATATTAAACGCTCAACAATTGGTAACAACTTTAAGGATAGATTTGTTTTGTTCTCATCAGAAGTCGAATAGTGAAAACAATTAGCTATCACACCCATCAGCAAATCAATATATTGTATTAGGTTCGATCTTTTATCAAAGGACTTACGATGATCAGAATCAAGGAATTCAATTGAATCTTTGGTAAAACATATTTTCTCATCTTCACTTTGCAACCTGTAAATGCTGTGCCAGGGAAATAATTCTGTATGCTGTAAGTCAGAAATATCATGAACAAGATTATTTATCGTAATTGTGTCGTAGCTAGAAAAATAACTCTTTACGGATTTTTGTATTGCCATACGAAAGAACCTATTATATATTCTAAGGAATCTTTCACTCCCGCTAGCGTTTCCAAAGAAATCATAGTTTAGATTTGTTAAATTTATTCCCAATATGTAAAACCAAGTAAGTTCACGGTCCTCCATAAAAAAATCCAACCATCTCTCAGCTATAAAATATCTATCCTTTGTACCAAGTTTTTTGTAATGTACTTCTTTGTCATTTTTTTCATGGAAACTACATTCTCTTTCACATTTTCCCCATTCACGAGCTTCTGGATTACCGCAACGTTTGTTTAACAGGGATCGTATCAATTGTTCTTCTTTATCTACAGGAACTATTAAAATCCCAATGTAAATCCATTTTTCATTATCTACATGCATATATTTAATTGTTTCTTCTTTGATTTCATCACAATAAATATTAAGCTCAATATTCCCCAAAATAAACGATCACACCCCAATTAGCATCATTTCGTATAACGTTTCCGGGTTCCCGATGTTGCCGGGCCTTAGAGGCACCGACTGAACCCTAGTGCTTGCTCTTAATAAGGCGGTGCCGTCCAGACCTGGCTTAGGCCCGGCAATATGGGCCGGAGTGACCAAAGGGAACGGAGCCGGGAACCCTGTTGTTATATGACGTGCCATTTTTGATTACTTAAGTAAGACCAAGCCAAGCCGATGCCAATACTAAAAAATGGTTGGTTGTTCTTCTATCAAATTTTTCGGGATCATAGTCATCACCCAACCACTCAAGAATATCTCTATATTCTGATTTTTTCCGATTTTTGCATGCTTCCAGTATATTTTCTAAACCAGGTATACCACCACAATCTTCCGGCGGACCAGAACGCTCGCCATCAACTAACCATGGAAGTATTGAATCTTCACCTATAGTTCCGGTTTCCTCTACAAGAATATCAATTATCCAATTATCACCATAGTCATATCTATACGTGAAGACATCACCCTTCTTAAGTTTTAAACCTGCAAGTTTTATCCTTCTTGAATTCTTTCCTGTTGCCTCAGGATCTGGTTCTTCGTATGTTTCTCCCCTGAACTCAAAACAATATAAATGATAATCCAACCATTGCATTAGTATTTGAATCATCTTGTGTAACCCATGTAATCTTGTGCTAGTAGGAACTATAATACTGCGCCAAATCAAAGGATCTGAATCTCTTAAAGACATCTTTAGCTTTAGAACAGGTATCGGTTTTGCATTATTCATAACAATCTTCTCCTTCGTACATCTTTTCTTCAAATCATTCTTTCTTAAACTCCAGATTTTACTCTGGTACGGCATGTCATATAACGTGCGCCGGGTTTGCGAAGCTCCTGAGCCATAGAAAAAGCTTGCTTTTTCTTGGCGAAGGAGTTTAGCGAACGCAGTGAGCGGCGCAAACCCGGAGATGGCCGATGTCGCGAGCGGAGCGAGCGGCAGCGGACAGCTCCGGGTGGAACCCGGCGCACGATGGCCAAAAGAGCGAGCGTAGCGAGCGATTTTGGCCATCGTTTGCCGATTACCGACGGCCATGGACCTTAAGGCGCAGACCGGGCCTTAGTGCGACGCCACTTAGACCCGGGCAAGCCGGGCGCGACTGCGCTTAGGTCCATGGCTGTGGGCGCGTAAACTTCATGATTTGACTTCTTCGATTTGTCATCATGATCCACTATCCGCGCCCCGTCAGCGGTAATCGTGCTGATATACGCCGTACCAGACTCCTCGTCCAGTTCACCCTCACACCAACTGATCCACGGATTGGTTAGCTAGTTAACTTCCATGTTTATAATCACATTTTTTTAGTATTGATTATGAAAATGGAAAAATGAAATTCCATCTCCTTGACCTTCTTTGGCTGGGTCAACTAAGCAAACCATTCTTTTTAATGGAAAATCACAATTTGAAAGCCACCATGTGATTGATCTTGTTTTGTTTGAGAAATCTCCTCTATGTATCCAGAAAACACCCGGTAACTCTGACGGTTCTTCTTTTTTTAACTTAAGCTGTTCAGATATCGCTCCACCTATCAGATCCGGAATTGCTAAAAAATCCTCAATTTGTCGTGTTCCATTATCACAACGACTTGTTCCACAGCGTAAATGACCTAAAGAAAACCTAAGATATTCACTACTGATCCAAGCAAAAAGGTTTGTAAGCTCATAAACCCTTTGATCATTCGCTACAATATTATCTTCATCTGAAAACCAAAGAACATTTTGTCCTGTTTTACTTAACCCCGCAAGAATAAAAGCTAAAAAATGAATTGTGATAAACGCCTTTTCTAAAACACTACTTTTCCATTTTTTATATGGTTCAAAGGATGGATTCTGCAAATCTAATGGTACCTCACCTGAAAATAATGATTTACACTTTTTATTGATTGCAATGGAAAATGATAAACCTTCAAGAGAATTTGCTGCATTAAGCATAGGTATTAGTGCCCGCTTTCTTTGATTATCACCAAGATTTTTAAATGACATTCTTCTTGAATCTGAAAATATTTCTTTTCTAATCTGTAAACGGATAGGTTCCCATTTTGCCCAAGAATCCAATGTTGTAAAAATAAACGAATATACATAATAAGGAGCATCAGATGTCTCCCCACTATAATCTGACCCTAATAAAAGGCTCTGCGATGAACGAAGATCAGGAAAACTATTGGCACTTTTTTGCTGCAACTCGATAAATTTATTATTTAAAATATCAAATACAGTACCTGGTGACACTAACACATTTTGCCACATAATCCTAAAAATCACCCGCTCATTTCAGGCCGTGTCCACAATGGCGCCGACCTTAGTATGGTATGGCGTATATCGTGCGCCGGGTTTGCGAAGCTCCTGAGCCATAGAAAAAGCTTGCTTTTTCTTGGCGAAGGAGTTTAGCGAACGCAGTGAGCGGCGCAAACCCGGAGATGGCCGATGTCGCGAGCGGAGCGAGCGGCAGCGGACAGCTCCGGGTGGAACCCGGCGCACGATGGCCAAAAGAGCGAGCGTAGCGAGCGATTTTGGCCATCGTTTCCGGGTTCCCGATGTTGCCGGGCCTTAGAGGCACCGACTGAACCCTAGTGCTTGCTCTTAATAAGGCGGTGCCGTCCAGACCTGGCTTAGGCCCGGCAATATGGGCCGGAGTGACCGAAGGGAACGGAGCCGGGAACCCTGTTGTTATATGACGTGCCATTTTTGATTACTTAAGTAAGACCAAGCCAAGCCGATGCCAATACTAAAAAATGGTTGGTTGTTCTTCTATCAAATTTTTCGGGATCATAGTCATCACCCAACCACTCAAGAATATCTCTATATTCTGATTTTTTCCGATTTTTGCATGCTTCCAGTATATTTTCTAAACCAGGTATACCACCACAATCTTCCGGCGGACCAGAACGCTCGCCATCAACTAACCATGGAAGTATTGAATCTTCACCTATAGTTCCGGTTTCCTCTACAAGAATATCAATTATCCAATTATCACCATAGTCATATCTATACGTGAAGACATCACCCTTCTTAAGTTTTAAACCTGCAAGTTTTATCCTTCTTGAATTCTTTCCTGTTGCCTCAGGATCTGGTTCTTCGTATGTTTCTCCCCTGAACTCAAAACAATATAAATGATAATCCAACCATTGCATTAGTATTTGAATCATCTTGTGTAACCCATGTAATCTTGTGCTAGTAGGAACTATAATACTGCGCCAAATCAAAGGATCTGAATCTCTTAAAGACATCTTTAGCTTTAGAACAGGTATCGGTTTTGCATTATTCATAACAATCTTCTCCTTCGTACATCTTTTCTTCAAATCATTCTTTCTTAAACTCCAGATTTTACTCTGGTACGGCATGTCATATAACGTTTCCGGGTTCCCGATGTTGCCGGGCCTTAGAGGCGCCGGCTGAACCCTAGCATGTACCCTAGGTTAACCGGCGCCGTCCAGACCTGGCTTAGGCCCGGCAATATGGGCCGGAGTGACCGAAGGGAACGGAGCCGGGAACCCTGGTGTTATCTGCAGTGCGGCCCGTTTTTATCTTCAAATAATTAACTAATTTGTTGGTTCCATTTTGTACCTCATCTTCACTATGATAACTATTCTCTTAGGTTGAATTTGACCGTAGTCCAATATTTCTTACCGCGTGCATCGATAAAGTAAATTTTTCTTCTTATATTTTTTGCACCCAGTTCTTTTCTTAAAGCATTTTTAACTTGATGATAATCTAAAACATGTTCGTAACCCTCGCCTTGCTGCAAAATTTTTTCGACTCTGTGCCTTCCATCTAAGAAAACCATTCTACGTTTCTTGTCCATTTGTACGGTACACTCTTTCAAATGAATCGGGATAAACCCCGTATTTACAATCCTCACAGAAATTGTAATTGGCTCGTTTGGAATACCACTTATCTCATCTACTAAATAGGTAAAACTTGCTTCAACCATAGCCCGTGGTCGCCGTTCTCTGTTCGCTAGGTACAAAGCCACAATCACAGCACTAATTGTTCCAATAGCGGATAACCAATCCGTGATTTTACCAATATCATATACTACTACCTTGCTACCCATAATGTAATAACCTCCATTCCCGCAATCTTACATGAACCTTGTTAAGCAATGTGTGTATCGGTCAAAGAATTGTTAACTTATTCCGAACACTTGTTCTTTTCCTTTTCATATGATACTATACATATGAATTTTTTGGTAAGGGGGTGACTCCTAATGGGTAAGAATCAACATGTCGTACCTTACAAAGACAAATGGGCTGTTCGTGGTGAAAGAAATCAAAAAGTTACATCAATTCATAATACACAGGAAGAGGCACGCCAAGCTGCTAGAAAAATAGCAATTAATCAAAAATCAGAAGTAATAATTCACAGACCTAATGGACAAATAAGAGATAAAGATTCTTATGGAAACGATCCTTTTCCTCCTAAAGGATGAACATATCATTAGCCTGAAGCCTGACCAGCGAAGCTGGTCTTTTTCTTCATTCTGGGGCATACAAGTATATGCTATCACAATATTTATACCTTATAACACCGCATTGCAGATAACGTTTGGCATTGCCGACGTCGATGAGCCCTAGCGCGATGCGCTTGGCGAATCGATGTGGCCGCGTCCGCTTCATGATTCGACTTGCTTGTCCAACATCATGATATGACTTTCCGCGGCCCGAAGCGGCAATGCTGTGTTATGTGACGTGTCCAACCAGGTCTACACTGGTATGCAGGCTTATAAAGTTGCCTAATATAACACGGCAGGAGGATAACTTACTAAAATTACGCCCTTGTCCATATATAAGAAATATTAAAAGAGCTCAGCCTTAATTTTGTCCCATATTTTCATTTCTTCGTTTTGTTTCTCAAAGCTTTCGTAATTTCTGGAGGATAAGCAGGCAAATTGATCATTTCCTTTTCGGAAGTCAATTAATTTGATTCATGAACGTTAACTGTCCAATTAAAATCGCCTTTTCCTTTAACTTCTAAGTAATAATTTCCGTTCCCACTTAACACAATATCTCCAATATTAACTACGTCGTTTAGATCAATCGTTTCCGATTTAACAAGACTACCCGTTTCTGAAAATATATTTATTGTTAGCTTGCTATTTTCAGGAGGAGTGAAAACTACATAACTTATCTTCCATTGATTTGTGGTAATTGAAAAAAGGTTGCTCTGTTTACTTCCTATTTGTTCTCTTAAGCTAAGGAAGGCCGGTTTAAAAGTCCTTTTTGTTACCTCGCGATATATTTGCGGTTTTACCCATTCAAGTTTATCAAATGACAATACTTGTCCATCACTAAAAGCTATTCTGCAGACAGCAACTTCAGATTGGATGTTACGTTCCATTATTAATGATGCTAAACGACTATAAGGACCTTCAAGTGGCCATGTGTCTTCATAGTACCAATAGCTGTTAAGATCAGTAGTATCTCCTGGGTTAAGATTTGTGTGAAGTTTTAAGTTTTCTGTTTCGTGGATTAAATCACCAAACGCATCGAAAAAGCGTGCCCTAAATTCAATTCCTGCAATTAATTTATTGGTTGTTACGTTTTTAAATTCAAAATAAAGTTTAATGTGTCTTTTATATGGAGGGCTTAATCTAGAATAATCTTCTTCATAGTGGTCAAAAAGCATCATCAAATAATCAACAGATTTTAACCAACTAGCTTCTTGAGCATGAATTTGACCGGCCCTAAAACCTAGAACCAAAATCAGGCACACAAGAATTAAAAGTAATTTATTTTTTTTCATAAAAACTCTCCTTTCTTAAGTATTACGCGAGTTCCTATACCTCTTTAAGACCTTTTATTCATAATTATTGTTCATAATTAATTGTTAGAAACATGTCACATAACGTTTGGCATTGCCGACGTCGATAAGCCCTAGCGCGACGCGCTTGGCGAATCGATGTGGCCGCGTCCGCTTCATGATTCGACTTGCTTGTCCGACATCATGAATCGACTTTCCGCGGCCCGAAGCGGCAATGCCGTGTTATCGGAAGTAGCCCCTCCATTTTCGTAGTGATTACTGCCTCATACTTTATGCAATTTATGGAATACTAGATTAAAAATTTATATTTTGATGATATAATAAAAGTATCCTACGAAAAGGAGCTTTTTGTTTTGAGTAAACAGGAAAACTATTGGCTTAAAATAGCTCAATATGACTTGGATACAGCTGACTCAATGCTAAAAGCTGGCCGTTATCTTTACGTGGGATTCATGTGTCATCAAGCCATTGAAAAAATCTTAAAAGGTATTTACTCCAATAAGTTCAACTCGGTCCCGCCACGTATACATAATTTAGCGAAGTTGCTAAAATTAGTTGATTTAGATAAAGAGATCCCTCATGACCTACTAGAATTCTTAAATGAATTGAACCCTCTAAATATTGCCACTAGATATCCTGATGAAGATTTAGATCTTGTCAAAGAAATTGACCACGACTATGCAAACGCCCTTTTGAAAAATTGCGGGAGGTTATTTACATGGTTAAAAGGCAAACTAGTCAAACTAGTATAGAAATCTCGATCAAAAAATATATTGAGGCCTTAGAACAAAAAATTAGAGTGAGTAAAGTCATTCTTTATGGTTCCTGGGCTAACGGCCAACCCAGTGAACACAGTGACATTGATTTGGCAGTGTTTTCACCGGACTTCGGGAAAAATAAAATCCGTGAATTACAGCTATTATCAAAAATTTCATGGGAAGTAGATGAATCTATTGAAGCTATCCCTTATTCCATTGATAAACTCAATAATCCAAAGCCCTCTAGTTTTGTTTATGAAATTCTTCAAACTGGAAAAACTGTCTATGAAAATCCGCTAAACTAACACCCCCATTTTTCCACCCCATTTAGGCTATTTCCGATAACGTTTGGCATTGCCGACGTCGATAAGCCCTAGCGCGACGCGCTTGGCGAATCGATGTGGCCGCGTCCGCTTCATGATTCGACTTGCTTGTCCGACATCATGAATCGACTTTCCGCGGCCCGAAGCGGCAATGCCGTGTTATCGGAAGTAGCCCCTCCATTTTCGTAGTGATTACTGCCTCATACTTTATGCAATTTATGGAATACTAGATTAAAAATTTATATTTTGATGATATAATAAAAGTATCCTACGAAAAGGAGCTTTTTGTTTTGAGTAAACAGGAAAACTATTGGCTTAAAATAGCTCAATATGACTTGGATACAGCTGACTCAATGCTAAAAGCTGGCCGTTATCTTTACGTGGGATTCATGTGTCATCAAGCCATTGAAAAAATCTTAAAAGGTATTTACTCCAATAAGTTCAACTCGGTCCCGCCACGTATACATAATTTAGCGAAGTTGCTAAAATTAGTTGATTTAGATAAAGAGATCCCTCATGACCTACTAGAATTCTTAAATGAATTGAACCCTCTAAATATTGCCACTAGATATCCTGATGAAGATTTAGATCTTGTCAAAGAAATTGACCACGACTATGCAAACGCCCTTTTGAAAAATTGCGGGAGGTTATTTACATGGTTAAAAGGCAAACTAGTATAGAAATCTCGATCAAAAAATATATTGAGGCCTTAGAACAAAAAATTAGAGTGAGTAAAGTCATTCTTTATGGTTCCTGGGCTAACGGCCAACCCAGTGAACACAGTGACATTGATTTGGCAGTGTTTTCACCGGACTTCGGGAAAAATAAAATCCGTGAATTACAGCTATTATCAAAAATTTCATGGGAAGTAGATGAATCTATTGAAGCTATCCCTTATTCCATTGATAAACTCAATAATCCAAAGCCCTCTAGTTTTGTTTATGAAATTCTTCAAACTGGAAAAACTGTCTATGAAAATCCGCTAAACTAACACCCCCATTTTTCCACCCCATTTAGGCTATTTCCGATAACGTTTAGCATTGCCGACGTCGATGAGCCTTAGCGCGACGCGCTTGGCAAATCGATGTGGCCGCGTTGTCTTCATGATCATCTTACTTGTCCGACATCATGATTTGGCTTTCCGCGGCCCGGAGCGGCAATGCTGTGTTATCCGACGTTCTAGTATATCCATTTAATGGTTTACTTTTAACTTGTGACAAAATAGTAAAAACCAACATAATTCCTGTCATTAATACCATAACTATTTGAATGGCTAAATTTTTCTTCGTACTTTTTTCATTAATAACTGCTGTTGCAAAATCTGAAATAGAAAAATAAGATTTTTTTATATTCTCATAATCCTTATATACGATAAGAATGTTTCTATACACTGACTGCAAGAACATATTATTAATAGATAAATCTTTTTTGCTGTGCTCATTATACGGTAAAAACTTATAACCATAATCTTTAAACAAAAAATGTTTATGCTTTTCATTACCTTTAAATTCATATACAAGATATGGTATGATGTTTTCAAATTTAGCGATCTTTTTCCTAAGCTTTTTTAAGGTTTTAGAAACTGAGGATATATCTGTTATTTCCAGTTCAGCAATAGTATCACGTAATTTGGTTAAATGCAACCTGTAAGTATCAAGTAGGCAAAAAAACACCCATATAATTAAAGCCCGACTTATATACTCAAAATAATTAGTAATACCAAATTTATTTTTCCCACCATAAGGTTCAATATTATTACCCAAGTTTAATACTATTTCATCCATGTTACCTGTTAGAATCACGTTTGATAATATATTATTTTCATCAGGAAAAACTTTTAAAAACAATGCGGGATTTTCTTTACATACCCAAACATTGTTATTAGATAATCCAAGAATTCTAATATATTCTGTTTGCGATTGGGTTGCCTCCATATTAAAAGGTTTTCCTTTCTTAAATGTAATGAAATCACATCTTGGAAAACTATTTTTCATATCAGAAAAAAATCCTGGAATATTTTCACATATCCAACTTGAACATTTTTTATGTAATTCTTTTTTTAGATCGTTTATTTCCTTTCTTTTCTGGTGAATTGGTGTTTCAAACAGATACATTTTATTTATTTTTTTTATACAAGTTTTATGGTTTTTATACAAAGGTTTTTCAAGAATTCTTTCCTCATTATCTTCCAAGATAAACTGGTAGGATAACACAGTTGTACTAGGTAGATGCTGATGCAAGTGTATGTTGATAGCAGAAATACCTTCTGGTAACTCTGTGGAAATACAATGTAAACTTTTCTTCCCTACCGGTATTAAATAACCAAGATAAATCCACGACGCATTTCTGTTATGCCTACATTGTTTGATTAGTTCAACCAAATCCTTTTGATATCGTTCCCTATATGAAATATCTAAACCAATCTTCTTAACGCCTTCAATTAAATAACTAGTATAATTAGGTGGATATACTTCAAATAACCATACACATCTTAAGCAAATCTCCTCATCCTTTACAGGCTGAGCTTTTGCATTTTCTTCAGGATCCTGTACATTGTGATAGTATTTAAGGTCCTCCTGTAAACGTTTCATTGTTTCCCACCCTTTAAATTTCAAATCACACATGTATAATAATAATTACGCGAATTTAAAATGTCGGATAACGTTTCCGGGTTCCCGATGTTGCCGGGCCTTAGAGGCACCGGCTGAACCTTAGTGCTTGCACTTGGTGAAGACGGTGCCGTCCAGACTTGGCTTAGGCCCGGCAATATGGGTCGGAGTGACCGAAGGGAACGGAGCCGGGAACCCTGGTGTTATACGCCGTTTCCACCCCTATTACTACTTATGCTTTTTACTACGTCCGTAAAATCTTCGACTCGCACAAATTGCATTATGTGATTCAACCCCAAAGTCCTAGACCTTTTAATTATTTTTAAATCATTAGTTAGAAAAATTCCACAAAAAGAACTTAAACCCGCAAAGATTATTTCCAAATCTTCTGTTGGCAAGTAAGAATCATTTAAGATTTGGCGGAATCTTATAATATTGTGCGGATTCATAAAAACCTCTTCATAATGTATCACTTTAATATTATTGGATTGAAGCCAATTATCAAAGATGCGAAATTCCCCTTTTAATTCTTGTATAACAATTTTGTAAAATTGCTTAACCCTTAACAACCCTTTTTTGTTTATATCTTCACTGCAAACCCATCTCTTAAATCTTTCTTCCATCTCCTTACAAGTTAGGTATATTCCTTCTGAAGCTATTCCAAACTCAAACCCCAAATCTATTTCCTTTAGTGTAACAACCATTTGGTTTATTTCTTCGCAATCTATGCCTAAGTTGTCAATTGCCCGATAAATAATTGACTTAGCCACAGACGATTCGTAATCATTGTTCGAAAAGTCTCCTTTTATTGTCGATATAAGGAAGTCAATATTAATAAGGTGACGCTTAATCCCATTCTTCCACTCATAAATACACTTTTCAAATGTCACAAATTCGATATCGCAATATCCCCTGAACACTTCCAATTCAAATATGTTAGTGTTAAAGAAACTGATCAACGTATTAGTATCTAAAAAGACCTTAATACTCACATTTTCACCCCAGCTAAATTTAGAAATGGCGTATAACGTTTGCGGGTTCCCGATGTTGCCGGGCCTTAGAGGCACCGGCTAAACCTTAGTGCTTGCACTTGGTGAAGGCGGTGCCGGCCAGACCTGGCTTAGGCCCGGCAATATGGGCCGGAGTGACCGAAGGGAATGGAGCCGGGAACCCTGCTGTTATCCGTCGTCTCCCTCTTCATCTATGACCAATATTTTATTGTGAATATTAATATTATGGAAATTATGAAAAGACCTCTAACAAAATAGTCCCATATTAAAGAAAATCTACTTTGTTTTTCGGGAATATATTGTTTTAACGCCCTTGTAACCTTTAAATACCTAAACCCTCTTATCTCATAGCTTTCACCATTCCTGAGTTCTATTTTTAACTTGTTACTCTTTATCCTATTTGTGGGCTCATAGCTCCATTTTTCTATTTCTTCCCATTTTATAATTCTCTCCCCAATAATATTAATCCCTTCTTTATTTATTTCTGCAGTTATTCTATCTCGCAAAACAATGTGTGCAATAAGTAAAAAAGATTCTAAAAGCAAAACAACCAAAAAACTTTCAACAGATTCGCCTTCAAATATGCCAAAAAACATTAGAACTGTAAGTATCCCAAATAAATATAGGTATAATAAAACAGGTTCATAACGTATTATTACCTTTTGATTATTTTCCACTGTAATTTCTCCCATATTCTCAGTATAATAACTTGAAGCACTTTCTCAGCACTCTACTCTCAGGAGATGACGGATAACGTTTGGCATTGCCGACGTCGATAAGCCCTAGCGCGACGCGCTTGGCGAATCGATGTGGCCGCGTCCGCTTCATGATTCGACTTGCTTGTCCGACATCATGAATCGACTTTCCGCGGCCCGAAGCGGCAATGCCGTGTTATCGGAAGTAGCCCCTCCATTTTCGTAGTGATTACTGCCTCATACTTTATGCAATTTATGGAATACTAGATTAAAAATTTATATTTTGATGATATAATAAAAGTATCCTACGAAAAGGAGCTTTTTGTTTTGAGTAAACAGGAAAACTATTGGCTTAAAATAGCTCAATATGACTTGGATACAGCTGACTCAATGCTAAAAGCTGGCCGTTATCTTTACGTGGGATTCATGTGTCATCAAGCCATTGAAAAAATCTTAAAAGGTATTTACTCCAATAAGTTCAACTCGGTCCCGCCACGTATACATAATTTAGCGAAGTTGCTAAAATTAGTTGATTTAGATAAAGAGATCCCTCATGACCTACTAGAATTCTTAAATGAATTGAACCCTCTAAATATTGCCACTAGATATCCTGATGAAG
>JAZIHH010000026.1:0-13818 GCA_036678685.1 Bacillota bacterium | reverse complement strand
AAATTCCGACTAAAGGAGTTGACAAGATGGAAGCCGGAAGTTTAAATATTATTCTGCATGGCGTTGCCGTTCTGTTAGTCCTTGGCGCCGCTTTCGGTTTGGGTCTGGCCCTTGCTTCCCGCAAATTGGCGGTGGAAAGTGACCCGCGCATCGACGAGATTGAAGGGTTGTTACCCGGTGCCAACTGCGGGGGATGTGGCTATCCGGGATGCCGCGGACTGGCGGAGGCGATTGTCGCCGGGACGGCACCGGTGACCGGGTGTCCGGTTTTGAAGGACCACGCGCCCATTGCAGCGGTGATGGGGGTGGAAAGCACGACCGCCGAACGGATGGTCGCCCGGGTCCGCTGTGCCGGCGGGCTGAAGGAAGCGGCCCAGCGTTTCATCTATATTGGGGTGGAAGATTGTGCGGCCGCCCAGACTCTGGGCGGCGGCGCCAAAGCCTGTACCTTTGGCTGTCTCGGCCTGGGCAGTTGTGTTAAAGCTTGTCCGTTTGGGGCGATGACGATGTCGGACAATGGTCTGCCCGTGGTCGACGAGGCGAAGTGTACCGGTTGCGGGTTGTGTGTGAAAGCCTGTCCCCGTCAGATTATCACCCTGTGGCCGGTGGCGAAGAAGGTGATCGTGCTCTGCATGAACACGGAGAAGGGGGCGGCGGTCCGGCCGGTCTGCAAAGTGGGCTGTATCGGTTGCCGGCTCTGTAGCAAGAACTGTCCCGCGGAGGCAATTCTGGTTGAAAATAATTTGGCGCGGATCATTCCCGAACGCTGCACTAACTGTGAAGTTTGCGTGGAAAAATGTCCCATGAAGACGATTAAAGGCGCGGACAAGCAGGAAAGCGCCGTGGGATAGGGAAATAATATAAATGGTTCGTTGGCGGCACCCTTCCGGGTGCCGCGGTGTAAGTTTTGACGTTTAAATCAGTCTGGGGGTGGCTTTGATTTATCCGATTATCCTTGCCTCTGCTTCCCCCCGCCGTCAGGAACTCCTTGCCATGCTGGGTCTGGATTTTACCGTCATGGCCAGTTCTTATGAGGAACGGGCGCAGCCGGATCCGGCAGCCACCCCGGCGGAGCAGGTCATGGCGGCGGCGCGGGGAAAGGCGGAAGAGGTTTTTCGCCTGGCCTCCCGCGTTCCGGAGACGGCGGACAGCCTGGTGGTGGGGGCCGACACCATCGTGGTGCTGGAAGGTGAGGTCCTGGGAAAACCGGGCGATCAAGCTGAAGCCCGGCGGATGCTGCGGACCCTGTCCGGCCGCTGGCACCAGGTTTTTACCGGACTGGCCCTTTTGCACCGGGCGAAAGCGATTACCACTTATGAAATGACGCGGGTCCACTTTCGTCCGCTGAGCGACCGGGAGATCGACGCTTATCTCCGTACTGGCGAACCGATGGATAAGGCGGGAGCCTATGGGATTCAGGGGCTTGGCGCCATCTTTGTTGACCGGATTGAGGGTTGCTTCTATAATGTTATGGGCCTCCCTGTCCCCCGTTTTGCGCTTCTGTTAAAAGAATACGGGATTAACTTACCGGAGGTGAAAACCCTTGTCCGGACCGGTGATTAAAGCGCTTCCGGCGGAGGAGCGCCCCCGGGAGCGGTTGGCGAAGTACGGTGCGGAGAGCCTCTCGACCATTGAATTAATGGCCATTGTCCTCCGGACCGGAACCGCCCACCTGTCGGTGCTGGAGGTGGCCAAGCTCCTCTTGGCCAAATTTGAATCTTTGCCAAACCTGGCGGCGGCAAGCCTTCAGGAATTATGTACGGTGCGGGGCGTGGGGAAAACAAAAGCCATTCAGTTGTTGGCCGCCTTTGAACTGGGGAAGAGGTTACAGACTACCCGGCTGACCGAAGACCAACCTTTGTCTTCACCTCAGGAAGTCGCCGGTTTTTTAATGCCGCGTCTGCGGTTTCTGGACCAGGAACACTTTTTGACGCTGCACCTTAATACAAAAAACCGGCTGCTTGGGACCGAGACGATCTCCGTTGGGACGTTGGATGCATCCTTGGTTCATCCCCGGGAAGTGTTTAAAGCGGCGATCCGCCAAAGCAGCGCTTCCCTGATTTTAGCCCATAACCACCCCAGTGGCGACCCCCGGCCCAGTAAAGAGGATATCAAGCTGACGCACCGCCTTAAAGAATCCGGAGAGCTCCTGGGCATCCCCATTCTCGATCATGTGATTATTGGTGACAACAAGTACTTTAGCATGAAGGAGGAAGGGTTGATTTAACGGAACTCCAACGAACCAGAATTTTTTATTTGTGAGAATCCACATCATATTCAACCGGAGGGAAAGCATTGATGCTCAACAAAATGCTTGGACGTTTTTCGCGCGATATGGGAATTGATTTAGGGACGGCCAACACGCTCGTTTTTGTCAGTAACCAAGGGATTGTCCTCCAGGAGCCAACGGTTGTGGCTTTTGACCGGGACTCCGGCAATATCATTGCCGTAGGGGCTGGAAGCCAAACAGATGGTGGGCCGGACGCCGGGCAGTATCGTTGCCGTCCGGCCGATCAAAGACGGTGTGATTGCTGACTTTGAAGTAACGGAAAAGATGTTACAGTATTATATTAAAAAAGCCGGTCGCCGGCGGGCTTTTTTTGGCGCCCCGTGTGATTATTGGGGTTCCTTCCGGGGTTACGGAAGTGGAAAGGCGGGCCGTGATGGATGCGGCCCGGGAAGGCGGCGCCCGTGAAGTCTATCTGATCGAAGAGCCGATGGCCGCGGCGATTGGGCGGGCCTTCCCATTCAGGAACCCACCGGCAATTTAATTGTCGATATCGGCGGAGGGACCACCGAAGTTGCCGTGATCTCCCTGGGCGAATCGTGACCAGCCGCTCGATCCGGGTGGCCGGCGATGAACTCAATGAAGCAATTATCCAATATATTAAAAAGTGTTATAATTTAATGGTGGGTGAGCAAACCGCCGAGGAGATTAAAAGAGCAATTGGGTCGGCTTATCCGCAGAAAGAAGAGGAGACCATGGAAGTGCGTGGCCGGGATTTGGTAACCGGTTTGCCGAAGGTGATCACCATCTCGTCGCGGGAAGTCATGGAAGCGTTGGCGGAACCGGTGGGGGCGATTTTGGAAGCGGTCAAGATGACCTTGGAAAAAACCCCTCCGGAGCTTGCTGCGGATATTCTGGACCGCGGGATCGTGATGTCGGGGGGCGGTGCCCTCCTGCGGGGACTCGACCGTCTCCTGGCCGAAGAGACGGAAATGCCAGTGCAAGTGGCTGAAGATCCCTTGACGTGTGTGGCCCGGGGGACGGGGATGGCCCTTGAGGCCTTGGAAGATCTGCGGAAAGTCTTAATCTCGAATAAGCGTTGAGCGGAGAAGATTAGGAAAAGGGGCCGATTAAGGTGTTGCAACCTTTCTTCCAAAAACGGGTCTTGCTGGTGACCTTAGCTGTTTGTTTTCTGATTATTACCGGGTTGATGTTCTATTCGTCGCAAGAAAGGGAGAAGGAGATCTGGCTCGAGAAGGCGTTCAAGTTTGTTTTATACCCTTTCCAAAAGGGTATCCATTACGTCACCATTTTTGCGCAGGATTCGTGGGCGACCATCAATGAACTGGGTGCTTTACACCGGGAGAACGACGAGCTGCGCAAACGCCTTTCCGAGCTGGCGACCGAACTGTCCCAGTTGGAGCAGTTGCGCGCGGAGAATGAACGGCTGCGGGAGCTTCTGCAGTTCAAGACAGCCTCAACTTTGGAGTTGATCCCGGTCGAGGTGATTGCTAGAAACCCCCGGAACACCAGTGCCACGATCACCATCGACAAGGGCAGTAACTTCGGATTAACCCGGAATATGCCGGTGATTACCGCGGAAGGTCTGGCCGGACGGTTGTACCGGGTGGAACCTTTCTCGTCCGAAGTCATGTTACTGACCGATCCCCGCCCCGGGAACAGCATGAGCGGGGTAGTGGAACGCACCAGGGAACTGGTGTACATCTATGGTGGTGGCAAGAAGGGGACCTGTTTGGTGAAACCATCGGATTTGAGTGTGAAGTTGCAAACCGGCGACCGGATTTTAACGGCCGAGTCCAGTTTGTTTTTTCCGAAGAATTTGGTCATCGGCACCCTGGTGGAAGTCTATTCGTCCGAAGACGGGTATGAACACTATGCCTATCTGGAACCGGCCACCGACTTCAGCCGGTTGGAGTACCTGTACGTGGTTAAGGAGAAGTGAGGAAAGGAGGCCGGTCCGGTGTCGGTCGGGAAGAAGCTGCTGTTGATTATCGTTGTCTTGGCCTTGCAAACCGCATTCTTTCCCCACCTTTCCCTCTTTGGGGTGATCCCGAACCTGGTTTTGATTACCACCGTTTGTTATGGTTTGTTACAAGGGATCCGGCCGGGATTGTGCTTCGGCCTGCTGGGCGGGATCTGTTGGATTTAGCCGGCAGTGGTATCTTGGGAATCAACATTACCATCCTGGGGCTTTTGGGGTTTGCCGCCGGCTATTTGGAAAGGTTGGTTTTCAAAGGGTATCTGATCATTCCGCTCTGTTTGGTCCTGGTGGGCACGGTCATTGCCGAACTGTTTTCCTATAGCATTCTGTTGGCCTTTGGCTGGCGGATGGCGTTCCTTTCCTTCCTTGGGGGCACGCTTTTACCCCTTTGCCTTTATAACCTGGTGCTGACGGCCCCGGTTTATTTCGGGCTCAAAAAAGTCCTTGTCCTAATGGGCGAACGACGGTTAAAGGTTGGTGCGTGACGTTGAAGAAGCGGACAATTATCGGGCTGGAGCGCAGTGTTAGAGTCCTTTCCATCCTGGTGATCTTCATCTTCGCCGTGCTTCTTTTCCGCCTTTGGTATCTACAGATCATCAAAGGTGAGGAAACCTTTGAAAAATCCAGCCGTAACCGGATGCGGCCGATTCGGATCACGGCCCCCCGGGGCAATATCTACGACCGGCGGGGCGAATTACTGGTGACCAGCCGGTTTTCGCATGTTGTTTCCGTGGTGCCGGAAGATATCGAGGAAAATCCTTATGTTGTTCGCTTTTTAAGTCAAGTTTTGGAATTGTCCGAAGCCGAGTTGTTTCAGATGCTGCAGGAGAGCGCCAAGTACCAGAAGGACCAGTATGTACCGTTGAAGAGGGATGTGGATCCGGTGGCGATCGGGCAAATTCTGGAAGCAAAACTGGATCTGCCCGGCGTGGTGGTGGAGGATTATCCAGTCCGTTACTATCCGAAAGGGGAATGGGGCGCTCACCTCTTTGGGTATCTCGGTGAGATTAACGAGCAGGAGCTGGCGCAGCGGCGGGGTCTGGGCTACCGCCTGGGCGATGAAATCGGCAAGATGGGTTTGGAAAGAACCTATGATCTGGAACTGCGGGGTGAAGAAGCCGTCCCGGATTCGGGAAGTCGACCGGGTGGGGCAACCGATCAAAGTGTTGGAAGAGAAGAAGTATGTTCCCGGCCATAATCTGCATCTAACGATCGATGCCCGTTTGCAAGAGGTGGCCGAACGGGCGATCCGCGAGCAGATCGCCTGGGCCCAGAGCCAGACCAACGAACAGGTGAATAAGGCCAACGCCGGCTCGGTTGTGGTGTTGGACCCCCGGACCGGTGGCATTCTGGCCCTGGTTAGTTACCCGGAGTTTGACCCCAACCTTTTTGTGGGCAATATATCGCGGTCCGCCTTTAATGAATTGATCAACAACCCGTTAAATCCCTTTTCCAACCGGGTCACGCGTGGGAAGTTCATGCCCGGCTCCACCTTTAAACCCATTACCGTGTTGGCGGCGTTGGAAGAAGACCTGGTCGATCCGGCCGAGACCTTCAACTGTACGGGGGTAGTGCGGTTTGGCAACCGGCAGCTCCGGTGCAGCCAGGTCCATGGAAAACTAAACGTGGTTGATGGGTTAAAAAACTCCTGTAATACTGTCATGGCCGAATTGGCCTTCCGGTTGGGCCCGGAAAAGCTGGCGGCGTACGCTCGCCGTCTGGGTTTGGGCGCGAAGACCGGCCTCAAACTGGAACCGGAGGAGTTGGATGGACTGATTGGCGATCCGGAATGGAAAAAACAGGCCCGGGGCGAACCCTGGTATCCCATGGAGACGGCGCTGGTTGCCATCGGCCAAAGTTTCGTCGACGTGACCCCGATGCAACTGGCGCAAGTCTACGCCACCATTGCCAGTGGCGGGAAGGTCTACCAACCCCAATTCGTCCGGGAGATCACGACGGCTGCGGGGGAGACGGTGACCAAATTTGCCCCGAAAATAGTGCGGGAGCTGAAGATAAAACCGGAGCACCTGGCCATCGTGCGGAAAGGTTTGGAACAGGTGGTGACGGACGGGACCGCCCGGTATGCTTTATGGGGTTTTCCCCTGGACCGGATCCCGGTTGCCGGGAAAACTCGGACGGCCGAGAATATCGGGAAGAACGATTATGCCTTTTTTGCCAGTTACGCGCCAGCCGACAATCCCGAGTTGGTGGTGGTCGTGGTGATTGAAGAGGGCGGTTTTGGTTCCCAGACGGCGACCCGGTGGCCCGGAAGATTTATGAAGCCTACTTTGGGCTGGATTAACCGGCCCACGACCGGACAATAAGAGCTACGGACCGGGATGGAAGCGGCAGTGCTTTCCGGCAAGACGGGGCCGGTGGCGGAAGGCTAAGACCGACGGGAGGATTTTCCAACGGTGTCGTGGAATTAGATGAGAAAATGATCTAAGGTGTGAGCAAAGGATGTTTGTACCGGCGACACAGGCCGTTCACGTTGAACAACTGGTCTTTAAAGGGCTCAAGCAGGGGTTGACCCTGTTCGTCCCCGAAAAGGAATCCTTTGTGTACTGGTTGGAAGTACTGGATCGCCGGTTGGACCAGGCCAAGGGTTTCTTTCAAGGTGGTGCCATCCTGGTTGAACTGGGCGAGCGCCAATTAACCCCCGGAGAACTGGCCGGGTTGAAAAAATTCTGGCGAAATACCGGATCCGGATTAAAGGTTTCAATCCGGTGCAGCGCAAAAAACTTAATCCGCGGCCCGAAAAGCAGCTACCGGCGTCCTCCGGTGTTTTGCTGATTAAAGGAACGGTACGGAACGGTCAACGGTTGGAACATGAGGGCGATATTGTCGTGAAAGGGGATTTGAACCCCGGCGGCGAGTTGGTGGCGACCGGGGATATTATTGTTTTGGGCGCCTTAAGAGGGATTGCCCATGCAGGGGCCGGGGGAAACGTGAAAGCGGAGATTATTGCTTTTACTTTAGCCCCGGTGCAATTGCGGATCGCTCATATTTTTTCCCGGGCGCCGGAAGGAAGAAAAGGGCAACACGGCCCGGAGATTGCTTACATCAAAGGGGAAAAGATTGTTGTTGAGCGATTATAGGAGATAAAGGAGGATTCTTCATGGCGGGACGGGTGATCGTGGTAACTTCCGGAAAAGGTGGTGTGGGAAAAACCACAACCGTAGCCAATATTGGGACCGGATTGGCGCTGCGCCATAAAAAAGTGGTGATGATCGATGCCGATATTGGCTTGCGCAATCTGGATGTGGTGATGGGTCTTGAAAACCGGATCATCTATGACTTGGTTGATGTGGCGGAGAAGACCTGTCGTTCAGTGCATAAAGCGCTCATCAAAGACAAGCGGCTAAGTAATCTTTTTCTGCTTCCGGCGGCGCAGACCCGGAATAAGGATGCGATCAGTCCGGAACAGATGGTGGCCATCGTTGATGAATTAAAAGAAGAGTTCGATTACATCCTGGTGGACTGCCCGGCCGGCATTGAACGGGGGTTTGACAACGCGGTGGCGGCGGCGACGGAGGCGATCGTAGTCACAACACCTGAAGTCTCGGCGGTCCGGGATGCCGACCGGATTATCGGGTTGTTGCAGGATAAAGAGATCTACGATCCGGTGTTGATTTTGAACCGGCTCCGTCCAGATATGGTCCGCAAGGGTGACATGATGGATGTGGATGACATCAACGATATTTTAGCCATCAAGCTGCTGGGCATTGTCCCCGATGACGAAGAGATTATCATTTCGACGAACAAAGGGGAACCGGCGGTGTTAAACAACCACTCCAAAGCGGGCGAGGCTTTCCGGAATATTGTCCGCCGGATGGAGGGCGAAGAGGTTCCTTTTATGTCGGTCAACGGTGAGCCGGGCCTCTTTGGCCGGTTCTTAAAACTGTTGAACGGGAAGTAGGAGGCGAGGAGCACAGGAAGAAGCGGAGGGAAAGGGGTAAGAAGGAATGAAGTTGTTTCGCGATGAAACCCCCAGCAAAAACCAGGCGGTTGAAAGGTTGCGTCTGATTCTTGTTCATGACCGGGCGAAGGTCTCCACCGGTCTGCTTGAGCAATTAAGGGGCGAGATCATCAATGCCATCTCCAAATATGTGGAGATTGAAGAGGAAAATATCGAGATTGAACTGAACGCTACCGAATCCAAGGCTGAACTAGTCGCCAATATTCCTGTCGTCAAGGTACGTCGTGCCGTTGAGTAGTAACACCGCCGTGGGCGTTGAGAAAAGGTGACGAAGAGTTGTGGGATAAGAAGACCTTCAAGAACATCGACTATTATTTGTTGCTTTCGGTCCTACTGTTGGTGACCATCGGTTTGGTGATGGTTTATAGCGCGACCAGAAATAATTACGACCTAACCGGAGGCGACCCTTTTGCCGTGGTGAAGAAGCAGTTGGTGGCCGTGGTCATCGGACTTGTGGGGATGGTCCTCATTATGTTCAGCGACTACCGGCTGCCCGATTCTAATGTACCAGGTTTTCTACGGGGTCAACCTTGTTTTGTTGCTTCTGGTCCTCTCGCCGCTGGGTATGGAGATTAAAGGCGCCAAATCTTGGCTTAATCTTGGTGGGTTCTCTCTCCAACCTTCGGAGTTTGCGAAGCTGTTTGTGATTTTGACTTTAGCCAAACATTTGGCGGAGAAGGAAGAGATTGAATCCTTCTGGGATTTGTGGTCGCCCTTTCTGCATATCGCTCCGCCGCTGCTCCTGATCTTACTGCAGCCGGATTTGGGGACGACGCTGGTTTTTATCTTCTTCTTCTTTGTCATGTTGTATGTGGCCGGTTATAGCCGCCGCTTTTTGCTGTTGCTTATTCTTGCCGGGGCGATGAGTTTGGTCCTCCTTTTTGCCGGCCATTATTTTTTCGGCACACCGCTGCCGTTTAAAGAGTACCAGATTCAACGGATGATGATCTTTCTCAATCCGGACCGGGACCCCACTGGGAGCGGTTGGAATGTGAGGCAGGCGATCATTGCGGTCGGGTCCGGTCGCTTTTTCGGCAAAGGGCTTTTCCAGGGTACCCAGGGTCGCTTGGGCTTTTTACCGGAAAGCCATACCGATTTTATCTTTGCGATTATCAGGGAAGAGGTGGGGTAACAAGGCGGATTTTTGGTAGTGATTTTATTCTTCATTTTAATCTGGCGCTGTCTGGTCATTATCCAACAGGCGAAGGATAAAAACGGGGCGCTGGTTGCCACCGGGATTATGGCGATGTTCCTCTTTCATATCCTGGAAAATATCGGGATGAACATCGGAATTATGCCGATTACGGGGATTCCGTTGCCGTTTATCAGTTCCGGAGGCAGTTCAATGATTACCAACCTTTTCGCCATCGGCTTTTTGGAGAACATCTGGATCCGCCGGCAGAAGCTGCTCTTTTAATGGCATGATTTACGCAGAGTGATGGCTTCCGCTCGTATCGACAATTGTTTCAGGTTTTCCGGTATCCATAAAAAAACCGCCTTTTGCGCAGGCGGTTTTTTTGCTCCAATTGGCGCGTTCAGTTTAGTGCTTAATGCCGGCGGTTGCGCCCCGTATGGAGATTACACGGGAGGGTCGCTTCACCGGGGGTGAAGGTCATGGTCTCAACGGCGTCGAAGGGGCAGAAGGGGGTGGCGATTAACCCCGATTCGGTACAGATTTCCAATACAACCTCCTCGGCGGGGGCCTCCCCGTGCAGCGGGCAGTGTTCGGTCGGCATCGGACTGCCGTCGGTGGTTTCCGTGCCGGTTACCGCCCAGTAGGTCTTGGTGATCACCCGGTCCGACGGACAGAAGGAGGTGGCTAGTGCTCCCGAGTCGAGACAGACTTGGAGGATGATTTTACTCCCGAGGTCGGGGGCGGAGTGGGTCGGACAGGAATCCACCGGTTCGGTCCCGCTAATGAAGACTTCCCGGATGGTCTCCGGGCAGTAGGGAGAAGCCAGGTAGCCGGTTTCGGCGCAGACTTCAATATTGGTCGAGACCCCGGCTGGAACTGGGAAGTCGGTGATCGGCCGGTTCTCTAAAACCCGGCGGGCAAACCGGCCCCAGATCTCGGCGGCGTAACCGCTGGTAATTTTGGTGTTATTGACCACCAAAGGCTGGGCTTGACTATCATTGCCGATCCAGCCGCCGGCAATGATCTCCGGGGTATAACCGACGAACCAAGCGTTGGTGTCCTGGTCGGAGGTGCCGGTTTTCCCGGCGGCCGGCCGCCCGATCCGTGCCCGGCGCCCGGTTCCGTTTTCAATGACCCCCTTCAGCATATCCGTGACCACGTACGCCACGGATTCCCGGATGACCACACGCCGTTTGGGCGCATTCTCCAATAGTACTCGGCCCTGGCTGTCGGTTACTTTAAGAATGGCGATGGGTTCGGAATAGATCCCTTTGTTGGCCAGGGGGGTATAGGCGGCGGTCAACTCCAGGGGGGTGACCCCGCGGGTTAAACCACCCAGGGCCAGCGGGGAGAGGGCCATATCATTCAATTCACCGCTGGAGACCAGGCTGGATAAGCCCATGTTTTGGGCCATCTTAAAGACGGTACTGACCCCCAATTGGTCGGTGAGGCGTACGGAGATCGTGTTGAGCGAGGCCTCTAAGGCCGGACGCAGACGGACCGGGCCTTGGAAAGTTTTACTGAAATTCCGGGGGACCCAGATTCCGCCGTTGCCGTTGGGGTACTCGATCTCCTCATCGACCAAGACGGTGGCGGGGGTGAACCGGTGGCTATCAATAGCCGCCGTATAAACAAAGGGTTTGATACAGGACCCCGGTTGGCGGTGGGCTTTAGTTGCCCGGTTTAACTGAGTGTTTTGCCAATCGCGCCCGCCAATCATCGCTTTGATGTGGCCGTTGGTGGGGTCCAGGGCGACAAAGGCAATCTGCGGTTGGGTGACATTGTTCCGGTCCGGCTCACCGGTGGGCAGGTCGGCGATGGCTTCTTCAGCGATGGCTTGCATCCGCAGATCCAGAGTGGTGTAGATCCGATAGCCCTGGGTATAAAGGTCTTCTTCGGTAAACAGCTTACGTTTGGTGGTCAGTTCTTGAATGATGTAGTCGACAAAGTAGGGCGCATTCCGCATCCGGGCGCCTTCACTGACCACCCCGAGCGGTGCTTGCTTGGCCCGGGCGGCTTCTTCCGGGGTGAGGTAGTTGGCTTCCACCATTTTGTCGAGCACAAAGTTCCGGCGGTTCAGGGCGTTTTCCGGGTTTTTAAACGGGCAATAGTTGGCGGGACTCCGGATGATCCCGGCAAGCAAGGCAAACTGTGGCAGTTCCAGTTCCCAGATGTGTTTATTGAAATAACGCTGGGCCGCGGCCTCCACCCCGTGGGCCCCGTTTCCGAAATAGATATAGTTCAAATAACGTTTCGAGAATTTCGTTTTTCGATAAGTTTCGTTCCAGGTTAATTGCGTAGAACCATTCCTTGACCTTTCGCGAGATGGTTTTCTTGTGGGTTAAGAGAGAGACTTTAGCGTACTGCTGGGTGATGGTACTGCCCCCTTGAATGAAATCCCAGGCTTTAAGGTTCATCCAGGTGGCGCGCAGGATTGCTTTGATTTTGATCCCGCGGTGGTTGTAAAAATCCGGATCTTCCACGGCGATGATGGCGTTCTTCATCATCTCCGGAATCTGGTCGAAATCCACGGGGATCCGGTTCTCCTGAAAAAGGCGTTGGACAATATCACCATTGATATCATAGATGATCGTGGCTTCCACCGGGGGCGGGGGGTTGTCCGGGATTTTGGAACCAAAGATGACCCCGGCCGCGATCCCGAGTAGGAGTCCGGAGACAACGACGATCGTAATTAAACGCCATGATAAGCCGAAAGGTTGATGCAGGTTGGACATGAGCTGCCCCTCCCCGTTTGGTAGGTTAACAAAAGTGCATACTTGGCGACTGCAGTCTAGCTATATATTTAGGTTAGAAAAGTGCTGGCTTAAAGACCGGTGCCGATGCCCATCCAGAGGTCAGAATTTGAAAAGAACACATAAAAATAGAATAAGTCAAACAGCGTCCACGCCAGCAGGCAATACCCAAGGCAAAGGGGGGGGGGGGCTTATGCGGATGCGACAAAAAAAGAGAAGGCGAATCCTGGTTTTACCACCGGTTTTTCAGAGAAAAACCACTTTGCGCTTTGTCTTATTTATTCTCTGTTTGTTTGGTGGATTCCTCTTTGCTGATCATCAATTACGCCCGGTGATCCAAGCGAAAGCGGAAGCGCAGGCCCGCGTCCTCGCGACAACATCAATTAATCAGGCGATCCGGGAAAAGGTGGCGAAAAATATCCGTTACGAAGATTTAATCTCGGTGAAAGTGGATAACCGGGGACGGGTTGTCCTGATGAACCCAACACCGGCGAGATTAACCGGTTGGCTTCGGATGCCACGATCACCGTGCAGCAATTGATGAAAAACACCAAGGATAAAATCTATCTACCCCTTGGTCAATTGTTGGGGAGCCAGTTGCTGGCGGGACGGGGTCCGGATGTGCCAATTGTTATAGTCCCGGTCGGGACGGTGGAGAGCCGGGTCTATGACGTTTTTGAGGAAGCCGGTATTAATCAAACGCGGCACAAGATCTACTTGGAAGTAAAAACAATGGTCCGGGTGGTCGTTCCTTTGCTCCGTTCTCATGTGGAGAATCCCGGGCCGAAGTACCCCTGACCGAAGCGATCATCATGGGCGAAGTGCCCCAGGTTTATTTTGGCGGTCAACCGGTGGTGAGCATCCCGGACCTCTTAAAAACGCTTCCTGGCGAGTAGGAAAGATTCACCACTCGCCAGGAATGCAGAGCAAATTTGGTGATTTAATCGAACAACACACTGACGGAGATGTTTTCGTGGATCCGGCGGATCGCCTCGGCAAACAAGGGCGCGACCGAGATCAGTTTTAACTTGGGATAGGCAGGGTTTTCGGCCAAGGGCAAGGTGTTACAGACGACCAGTTCCTTAACGCTGGGCCGGTTCAGGCGCTCGAGCGCCGGCGGGGAAAAGACCCCATGGGTGGCTAAAATGTGGATCTCTTTGGCTTCCCTTTCCTCCAATGCATTGATAACCTGTTCCAAGCTGCCGGCGGTGTCGATCATGTCGTCGATGATAATCGGTGATTTTCCTTTAACATCGCCAATAAAAAAGGACATCTCGGCCACATTCGGACCGGGTCTTCTTTTGTACATGACGCCAAGGGGTAAATGTAAATAAGTAGCCAGTTTTTCCGCCTTCTTCACACTGCCCGCATCGGGGGCGATCACGACACCGTCCTCGATCTCCTTTTCCTTTATGTATTGGGAGAGCTTGGGGAGGGCGGTCAGATTGTCGCAGGGAATATTAAAGAAACCTTGAATCGCCGGGGAATGGAGATCCATTGTCAAGATCCGGTCGGCACCGGCCGTGGTGAGGATGTCAGCCACCATACGTGCGGTGATCGGTTCCCGGGGGGCGGTTTTCTTTTCCTGACGAGCGTAAGCGTAAAAGGGGATAACGGCTGTGATCCGTCCGGCGGAAGCGCGTCGTAACGCATCAATCATCACGAGCAGTTCCATGAGGGTTTCATTAACGGGTTTGGAAAAGGGTTGCACTACGAAGACAT
>JAZIHH010000025.1:0-9726 GCA_036678685.1 Bacillota bacterium | reverse complement strand
CCGATAAAAATCCTACGGCCGCAATATTCTTCCGACAAGGAGTTCGTAACCAGGTTTCACCGGGAGGCGCAGGCGGCCGCCAGCCTTTCCCATCCGAATGTGGTAAACATTTATGATGTGGGTCAGGACCAGGATCTCCATTATATCGTTATGGAATATATTTCCGGGGAAAACCTGAAGAGTTTAATCCGTAAGGAAGCGCCTTTTTCGATCAACCGTTCACTCCGTATTGCTCTTCAGATCTGCGAAGCGCTGCAACATGCCCACGAGAACAACATCATTCACCGCGATATCAAACCCCATAATATCCTTTTAACCGCGGACGACAGGGTGAAAGTTACCGATTTTGGCATTGCCCGGGCGATTAGTGACGCCGGCTTTACGCAAACCGGCGTGGTCATGGGTTCCGTACAGTATTTCTCTCCGGAGCAGGCCAAAGGGAGCCCCGTCGGGCCGCAGTCGGATTTATATGCGTTGGGTTGTGTGCTTTATGAGATGCTTACCGGCGAGGTTCCGTTCAACGGGGAAAGTCCAATCTCCATTGCTTTAAAGCACATCCAGGAGAACCCGTACCCCATCGAGAAGCTTCGCCCCGACTTGCCGCCGGAAGTTACCAGGTTGGTCCATAAGGCTTTGGCCAAAAATCTTGATGAAAGATATCCCTCCGCCCGGGCCATGCGCAAGGACCTGCGGGCCTATTTGGGGTTGGAGCATGAGGACGGGGAAGAAGAGGAGGATTACCCCACCCAAATTCTGAAAACACCGGTCGCGTCAAACAAGGAAGAAGAAGACGAAGGGGAAAGCGGAAAAGAGGAGAAAGAAGGAAAGAGGAAGAAGAAGAAAAATTGGGTCTGGACGCTGACAGCGCTTTTTGGCGCCATGATCCTTTTTGGCGTCGGCTTTTTGTATTTTATTCCCGTGCAGCCCGTTACCGAAGTTCCTGATCTGGCCGGGCTTACCCTGCCGGAAGCGGAGGAAAAGGCCGCTGCCAGCGGGTTGTATGTCAAAGCGGTGCGCCATGATTATAATGATGAGGTGCCCCTGGGCTGTATAATTTCCCAGGAGCCCAAAGCCGGCAGGTCGTTGCGCCAGGGCAGAGAGATCGAAGTGGTGCTCAGCAGAGGGAAAGAAATGGTGGTGGTTCCCAATTTGCTGGAAAAAACCCGGATTGAAGCAGAAATCCTCCTGGAGGATGCCGGCTTGAAACTGGGGGATATTTATAACGAACCCAGCGAACTTCCCCGGGGCCTCGTGGTACGGCAGAAACCTGCGCCCAATGTCCAGATCCAGAAAGGGGCCACCGTCGACCTTTATCTCAGCCGGGGTCAGGATTATGTGGAAGTACCAAATTTTATCGGCCGCTCGTTAGTGGAGGTCCAGTCGGAACTGGCCAGTTTGGGTCTGGTTTTTAATCTGACGTCCGAAAAGGCCAGCGCTTACCCGCGGGGACAGATCCTGGATCACCAACCCCCTCCCGGAAGCGTGGTTCCCTTGGGTACGCCCATTAACTTTGTGATCAGCGGGGGAGCGGGAGGAAGTAATCCGGAGAGAAAAGAATAACACTATTATATAAATAAACCTAAATTACGAAAGGGAGGATGAAAACCCTTTTAACCATAATGGAACTGGATACGGGAAAGAAAGAACATCGGTGGAAGAATGGTCAAAATGCACAGGACGAAGAAGGATTGCTCAAGGGACGGGTTACCCGGGCGGTAGGCGGTTTTTATACGGTAATGGGTTCCGGGGGCGAGAGGGTGGTATGCCGCGCGCGGGGAAAATTCCGCCTGGAGGGAACTATTTACGTCGGGGACCTGGTGCGGTATAGTTTAACCCCCGACGGCCAGGGAATAATAGAAGAGATTTTACCGCGGAAAAATGTTCTAAAAAGGCCTTATGTCGCCAATGTGGACCGGGTCATTATTGTTTTTTCTTTCCGTAATCCTCAATGCCACCGGTTGTTGATTGACCGCTTTTTACTCCTGGCGGCAGGCGCCGGGCTGGAAAGCTTATTGGTCTTTAATAAAGCAGACCTGGCAGACCCGGCCGAACAAGAAGAACAGGCCGGGCCGTACCGGAAAATCGGTTACAATGTCCTTTGTACCAGTACCGTCACCGGGCAGGGAAGAGTCGATTTGCTCCGGGCAACGGAGCAAAAAGTGACGGTCTTGGCCGGCCCGTCCGGAGTTGGGAAATCGGCTTTAATTAATATGATTGAACCGGGTTTCCGTCTCCGGACCGGCGAAGTGAGCCGGAAAATCGGCCGGGGACGACATACGACAAGACAGGCGGAACTTCTTTCCCTGCCGGGCGGCGCCGGTTTTATTGCCGATACCCCGGGGTTCTCCCGGCTTGATTTGGATTTTATTGAAGACCACCAGCATCTGGCCGCCCTCTTTCCGGAATTTTCCGGCAAAACGGGCAATTGCCGTTTTACCGGCTGCCGGCACTTGCAGGAGCCGGGGTGTGCGGTTAAAGAAGCGCTGGCGTGCAAAGAAATTTACCCCTGGCGTTATGAACACTATGTACTGTTTTTACAGGAGATCGAAAAACGTGCGGCGGAGAAATATTCAATGAAGCAATAAATAAGGAGCAAGAGAATGAGTAAGATAATACAAGTGGCGCCTTCTATTCTTAACGCCGATTTTTCCAATCTCCAGTCCGAACTGGAGAAAATCTCCACGGCCGACTGGTTGCATCTGGATATTATGGACGGTAATTTTGTTCCCAATCTTTCGTTTGGCCCGCCGGTGGTAGAAGCCTTGCGCGGAAAGACCCCGCTTCCCTTTGACGCCCATCTCATGGTCGTTAACCCGGAATTTTTTATCCCGCTTTTTGCCGGGATCGGGGTGGAAAGAATCACCATCCATGCTGAAACCACGTGGCACCTTCACCGTTTGGTCCAACAAATCCGGGAGAAAGGAATTGAAGCCGGGGTCGCTCTTAACCCGACCACTCCGTTGTCCTGGTTGGACCTGGTTTTACCGGATTTGGATTTCGTGCTGTTGATGACGGTTAATCCGGGGTACGGCGGACAGGAGTTCATCCCCAGGGTCCTGGAAAAAGTGGCGCGCTTACGGCGAATTGTGGAGGAAAAAGGTTATAAGTGCCGAATTGGTGTAGACGGGGGGATCAATATAGAAACAGCCCGGCAAGTTGTTGCGGCCGGCGCCGATTATCTGGTGGCCGGAACCTTTATCTTCCGGGCCTCCGACCCGGCGGCGGCCATTGCAAGCTTGAGAGGTCATGAGTGAGGGGGTGGGAAACGTGTCCTTTCAGCATATTGACTCCTTTGTAAAGGCGGTTTATACAGTTTTTTCGAAAATGTTAAATCCGGAGTTAAAAGAGGTTCAGGCCGGGAAGCCTTTTTTCAATAAAGAACCGTTAAAAGGTTATGAAGTCGCAGTTTTAGTGGGTTTAATAGGGGATCTGCACGGGCAAGTGATTTGCGGAATGTCGGAGGAGACGGCCAAGCAAATTATCTCCCGGATGCTGGAAACTCCGGTTGAGCACATTGACGAAATGGGGAAAAGCGCTATTTGTGAGTTGAAAAACATTATAATAGGCAACGCCAGCATTAATCTCTCCCATGAAGGCTACAGGTGCCTGATTACACCGCCGTTGATTATGATGAACGGACATGTACCCAGTTTTCTACAACACGTGGATACCGCTTTGGCCATCCCAATTTCCACTCCTTACGGAAAGGTTGATATCAATCTTTCCCTGCGTAAGGACGACCTGGCATCATAGCACAATAGTAACGCATACTTGGAGACGATTTACTAAGGAGGCGGGAGGCAATGAAGGATTATTCTTCAGAGGTCACCATGCGCTTTAACCCGCGGGACGAACAAGAGTCAATGGAGATTAACCGGGTTTTGAAGGAGGTTTGCGCGGCTTTAAAGGAAAAAGGCTATGATCCTTTAGACCAGATTGTCGGGTACCTCCTTTCCGGAGATCCGGCCTATATTACCAGTCACCGTAATGCACGGGTTTTAATCAGAAGGATTGATCGCGACCAAATACTGGAAGAGCTAGTCCGTTTTTATCTGGAAAGAGAGGGAGTATAATGTCTTCGTTCCGGATCGAAGGTGGGAGAAGACTGCAAGGAAGCATAAAGATCAGCGGTTCAAAAAACAGCAGTTTGGCGTTGATGGTAGGCGCCGCCCTTGGCACGGAGGATGTAGTCTTAACCAATGTCCCGGGAGATACCGACGTGAAGACGATGGCCGCCCTGTTAAGCCGGCTCGGGGTCAAGGTTGAAGAAGCCCCGGATAAAATGGTGATTAACGGGGCGAATTTAAAGAACACCACCGTCCCTTATGAACTGGCCCGGGCCTTTCGGGCTTCTTTTTATATTGCCGGCTTGTATTTGGCCCGGATGAGAAAGGCGGAGGTGCCGTTACCCGGCGGTTGTTTCCTGGGACCAAGGCCGGTTGATTTTCATATTAAGGGTTTTCAGGCTTTGGGCGCCCAGGTCACCATCGAACACGGGCTGATGAAAGCCCGGCTTGCCCGTCCCCGCGCCAACAGGATCTTTATCAACCGGAGCAGTATGGGAACCACCATCAACTTGATTTTGCTGGCGGCCTTAACCCCGGGGACAACCATTTTGGAAAATGCCGCCAAAGAGCCGGAGGTGGTGGATTTGGCGGTGCTTTTAAATTCGATGGGCGCCAAAATCAGGGGAGCCGGGACCGAGGTCATTAGAATCCAAGGGGTGGAACGGCTCTACGGCACCGAGCACAGTGTGATCCCCGACCGGATTGAAACCGGAACTTATATGATTGCCGTGGCGGCCGCCGGGGGCGAGGCGGTTCTCGAGAATGTCATGGTGGAACATGTGCGTACCCCCATTATGAAGTTGCGGGAAGCGGGCGTTGAGATCAAGGAAGGAGAGACCGACTTGTGGATCAAAGCCGACAAGCGGCTACAGGCGGTTGATGTGGAAACGGCGCCCTATCCCGGTTTCCCGACCGATCTTCAACAGCCCTTTGGGTCCCTGATGACCATCGCCGAGGGGACCAGTATTATCCGGGAGACGATTTATGACAACCGCTTCCGCTATTTGGATGAATTGATGCGGATGGGCGCGGATATCAAGGTGGACCGGGACCGGGCGATCATCAAGGGAATACCGAAATTGAGCGGCGCGCCGGTGGAAACCCATGATTTACGGGCCGGGGCCGCGCTGGTGGTGGCCGGTTTGGCGGCGGAGGGAACCACGATCGTTTCCAATGTCGAGTACATTGACCGGGGGTATGAAAACATGGTGGGAAAATTAAAGAAGCTTGGGGCCCAAATTGAAAGGATTGATGATGAGGGGATTTAAGCGGTCCCTGCGGGCTTGCCGGACAAGCGGCCCGGGGCGGCCGGGCAAGGTTCCCGGCCCCCGGGAGGGAAAGGTTTATTGCGGAAGGGTGTCGCCACGCAACCCCAGGCGCAGCGCTTCTAAAGCTAGGATTTCCCCGGGAGGAATATTCCCCAAGTTCACGTTGACGCCAAACCGTTTGATGAGTTCAACCTGCTGGTTTTTGAGGGGCGCCTCCCAAATTATTTTTTCCACGGGCAGGTTGACAATCAGGTTTTCCAATTCAAAGGAGGAAAAGTTGCCCTTTTCATCATAGAGACCGGCATTTTTTCCGGATTCGCGCCCTTCAATAATGATAAAATCCGCTCCTTGTTCGAGATCGAATTCAATTTGTTTTCTCATCTCCCCGGGACTCAGTTTCTCCCGGGGATTTTTTTTCCCTACTTCCGTTAAAATTCTTAATCCCCGCCGTTGTCCTTCTTTGATCAGTCCTTGGCGTACTGTTTTTTCCATGGTAATGCTGCCGTCGGAGATTTCCAAATAATTAAAACCAAGTTGGCATATATAATCCAAGAAAGGTCCGGTCTGGTTTTGGAGCACCGCCACTTCCAACAGGGTTCCCCCCGGGAAGACGCCGATTTCCTGCTTCCGTAAAGCGTCGATTTTGGTTGTGAGGATTTCTGCGGAGTAAAGGACCGGCGTGCCGAAGGTTAATTTTACCAAATCAAGATAGGGAAAGGCGAGGGAGAGCCAGTCCCGGGTCTGGGCGGGAGCCAGCCCTTTGTCGATGACCATTGTCAATCCGGTAACCCGCGGTTTTCTTGTCCGCCCGCCCAGGGGAGGCGTGACAATATTTTCCCAAGGATGGGGTAGAGACATAAAGTTTCCCCTGCCTTTCGAATTCTGGGTGCGAAAATACCAGACCGGTTCTTTACCGGCGCGATGACGAATAGTTATCTTCTGACAATAGTCTATGCTGGATGAAGATTACCGGTGCCGGGCGGGTGATTAACTGATGGACGCGGGAAAAATAATTCTGACCATCCTTTTTTTGCTGGGGATGACTTCCGGGAACAACCTGGTAGCCGCCGGCGCCGCCATTCTTCTGGTGATCAAGTTAATTAATCTGCCGGCGCTCCTGAAAATCGTGGAACTCCATTCTATGGAGTGGGGATTATTATTTCTCCTGCTGGCCGTGATGGTCCCGTTTGCCTTGGGGAAAGTGGGTTTTAAAGAGGTGGGGCGGACTTTTACTACTCCGGTGGGGATCATTGCCATTCTGGGCGGAACGTTGGCCACCTACCTCTGCGGACAGGGAATGATCTTGTTAAACTGGAAACCTGAGATCCTGGTCGGTTTGGTTCTCGGTACCATTCTGGGGGTTTCTTTTTTAAAGGGCATTCCTGTGGGGCCGCTGGCCGCCGCCGGCTTGACGGCCTTAATTTTGCATCTTTTCGGGATGGGAAAAACGGGGTGAATTGCCGGTATGGAAAAGAAAATCCTTTCCCATATGGCGTTGCTGCGCATGATCTCCGGGATTATGGAGATTACCGCTGCTCTGTTAATCTTGCGCTTGCACAGGGTGGAAGCGGCGCTACGGGTGAATGCGGTTTTGGGGTTGCTGGGGCCGGTGTTCTTTCTTGCCGTCAGCGCTTTGGGCATCGTGGCCCTCGCGGTCCGGGTCTCCCCGGCTAAAATCATGATCCTGGTGGCCGGCGCCTGCCTGATTTTATGGGGAACCAAGTGTTGAAGGCGGAAGATAAAACCGGCTGTCTTATAAAACTATAAAGCCGCCGGTACACAAAGGAAAGCAGGTTTGGGAAAAGGATGTGACCATCGTGAACCACCTTTTCTTGCCCCGGGGCGCTCTCCTTTTCACAGCGGGACTTTTTCTTTTCCTCACCGTCTCCCTGGCGGTTTTCCCCCAGCAAGGGCTGGAGGCGGCCCGGGATGGATTACAAATTTTCTGGGAAATCGTTCTCCCCTCGCTTTTACCATTTTTTGTACTTTCCGAGATCCTGCTGGGCCTCGGCGTGGTGCATTTTTTGGGGGTTCTTTTTGAACCGCTGATGCGGCCGTTATTCAACGTGCCGGGGGCGGGCGCCTTTGCCCTTTCCATGGGCCTGGTGGCCGGTTATCCGATGGACGCGGTGATCACCGGTAAATTCCGGCGGCTGGGCCTTTGTACCAGGATTGAAGGAGAAAGGTTGCTGGCTTTCACCAATACCGCCGATCCCCTTTTTATGTTTGGCGCGGTGGCGGTGGGAATGTTCGGTTACCCGCAATTGGGAATGACGATCGCTCTCGCCCATTATTTGGCCGCTTTTTCCGTGGGGGTCATTTTCCGTTTTTACGGGCGGGAACCCCAAAAAGCGGAGCCGGAAAGAGAAAAGATTGGCCTTCTCCGCCGGGCGGTGCAAAGGTTGTACCAGGCCAGAAGGGAAGATAACCGGCCGCTGGGCCAATTGATAGGCGACGCCGTGAAAGAATCCATCGGCACTCTCTTTATGATTGGCGGTTTTATTATTCTTTTCTCCGTTGTTTGCCGGGTGCTGGAAGAAATCGGGTTATTTCAGGCCCTTTTGCCAGCCGTGGGGAGACTCCTGAAGATCTTCGGCCTGGAACCGGTTCTGGCCGGACCGTTGCTCAAGGGCATAATGGAGATTGATTTGGGCGTGATGGCTGCCGCCCGGCAGGCCGCGGCGTCCCTTGCCGACCGTGTGGTCCTGGCCGGGGCCATTATCGCCTGGAGCGGGCTTTCCGTCCACGGGCAGGTAATAAGTGTGATTCATGACACGGATATCCGGATTCTCCCCTATTTTCTCGCCCGGATTTGCCACGCTTTTTTGGGCGGCTTTTATACCTGGTTGCTTCTGGGCGCCGTGAAAACCGTCACCCCTTCAGGGTCCACGCGCAGCTTTCTTCCTCTGGCCCCGGTCTTAAAAAGGTGGCGGCTTTCGCTCACCGGGTTCTTTCTTTTGCTGGGGATCTTGCTTTTGTCGGCCTTCTTGTTTTACCTGGGCCGGCGGTACCGGCTGGTTAAAAATAACGCGGCGCCATAAAAACTGGTCCCCGGCGGGGGATTTTTTTTTGACGCAAGAAAGGCGGGGTGGTGCTCCTTTTCCATGTTTATTAAAGCCAAAAGCACCAAGGGAAAACTAGTTTTATGGGAATTAGCTTGGGAAAGATAAAAATCAGAAAGGAGGTGTTACATATGGGATCCGGTCAGAAGAGGAACACCTTGATGGTTAAAGAGGCTTACCAGGCCCTGGAACAATTCAAGTATGAAGTGGCCCGGGAGCTTAATATTAACACCCAACCGATTCAAGGGGACTACTGGGGGTACATGACCTCGCGTGATTGCGGCGCCGTCGGCGGACATATGGTAAAAAGAATGATTGAAGCCGCCGAACGGTCGCTGGCCAACCAGGCTGCACAGCAGACCAGCGCCGCTTTTCGCCAGACCTTGAATTTAAATGTCCCTCCCGCCGGTCAGCAGGGCACCAATTTGAGTGCCGGCCCGGGGGGCCCGTCGGTCTTAAGTTCCATACCCGGTTTTAACCAGCAACAGCAACAATTATAAGGAAAACGGAGACCCGCCGGGTCTCCGTTTTCCTTTGTCCCCTCAGTCCGGCCAAAAAAGAAAATATACCAAAACACCGGGGATAAAAATACTTTTTCCCGGTCCAATGATGATTCAATTTTGCATATGCTGGTGTTAGACAGGTCGTAACCGACCGGTCGCGGAGATGGAGGTGAATTGGGTGAGTATTCGGCCAAGTGTATGCCTGAAAACAGAACGTCTGAAAGCCTTAAAAGTTATCGGGGAGCAAGTTGCGCAAGTGGTGGTGGAAAGTGAAATCCCAATTAAGGCTATAAAAATTGAGCGTATTGACGCCAAGTTGGGCCCTGTTACCGAACACGTGTTTAAGAATAAGGTGGTTTTGCAGGGAGTAATTTTAAAACAAATTATTTTCGTTGATCCGGGCAATTTCCTTCGTCATACAAAAGAAGAGATACCGTTTATGACCAGCGTGACCATTCCCGGGTTAAAACCCGATGACGATATAGAGATTCAAACTCATCTGCTTGATCTGGATACCGATTTTCATTTGGAGGAGTCCGCGGACAGCAGCAAGAGCGGGCGACTCCGGCAAAAAATTGTGGCCCATATCTTGGTGAAAGCCGCTCAGTGGCGACAGATCGATGTCGTGACCGACGTCCGGCTCTCTCCCCGCTGTAACTCGATGAGCCGGGTGAGCCTTAAGTAATGGACGAAAAAGAAAAAAGAGCAAGGGCCGCCTACCCTTGCTCTTAAATTTTTCTATATTGCTTGTTTCCTGTGGCCGGGGAAAGCTGATCCTTGCCCGTTGCCCCTGAGCATTGGCGGGGGAGGGCGGTTAGTGTAAAAT
>JAZIHH010000024.1:0-12800 GCA_036678685.1 Bacillota bacterium | reverse complement strand
TAAGCCTTTGATCTGGCCGGTAACAAAACCAAATTAATACGGGAGGTTTTTATCGATACCGTACCTCCGGCCTCCTTCACTCCCCAAGTTGAGCCGTACGGTTGGACCAACAACAACCGGCCGGTATTCACCTTTGCCACCACTGATGAAGAAAGCGGCATCGACTACTACGCCGTCCGGGTCGAGCCACTATGGCCTGATCGCCCCGGGGTTCAGTCCTTATCAGTTTGCCGATCCTCTGTCCGACGGGGAGTACGATGTAGAAGTAAAGGCTGTGGACAGAGCCGGAAACGAGACCACTGGCGCGGTCACAGTTTATATTGATACCACCCCTCCGCCGGCGCCGGAAGGGGCTGAGGCCATTTCCGGAATCGAAAAGATCACATTGGAATGGGAAGTTCCATCGGATGAGATTATTGGTTACCGGATTGAACGCACGCCATCCTTTACCGGAGAAAACTACCGTGAGCTTTTCCTCTCCCTTGAAGAGCGGGAGATTAACCGTTACGTGGACATCGACGTTCATCCCGGCACGGAATACAGATATACCTTGTACGCCATAGACCGGGCTCACAACTACAGTGAACCTGCCGCTCCGGTCACCGCCCGACCGGGTATGACGGAAAAAGCCGTACCGGAGACCGGCGGAGTCGTCAAGTTTGATATCTGTACAGTCACCATCCCGGAAGGCGCCCTGTCTGCTCCCGGACAGGTGGTAATTGAAGAGTTTACCGCGGAGACTGCGGAAAATCCCTATGCCGAACCGGTAAGCCCGGTCTACAGTTTTACCTTGTTGGACGAGACAGGAAACGAGATAGAGGAAGATTTTGCCGAGCCGGTGACCCTGAGTTTCAACTATGTGGATTTGGCACTGCCAGAAGATTATAACTTGGGACTCCTGGGAATTTACTGGTATAACGAAGAAGGGGGATATTGGGAAAAACTCGAACCTGCCTATTTCGATTTTGAGACCGGTACCATTTCGGCGTACGTTCGTCATTTCTCCGAATACCAGATTAGATCTTCGGATTTTGTCTCTCCTTCCCTGGAATCTTACTACGAGATGGGAATCTCACCCTACCAGTCTTATTTCCAAAACAATATAGAATCGGTCTCCACCACCGGCGGCGGTCTTACCCTCAGTGCCACGGATCTGGTGCTGCCGGGACGGGACGGGTTTGACCTGGTGATCATGAGAATCTATGATTCCACCTTCGCCCAGCAGGAGAAGATTATCGAAGCCAACAATGAAGTGGATAACAAAGGCTACCGGAAAACACCGGTTGATACCTTCGGCAACGGTTGGGCGCTCAATATTCCCTGGATCGAAAAAACGGATAAAGGACGTTTTCTCCGCCTGCCGGAGGGACAGACAATAAAGATTGAGTTTAAAAACAAGAAGTTCGTTTACCACAAGGGTATACACTTTACCTTGGAACAACCGACCAAAAACGGCCCGTATTATCTGACCATGAATGACGGGACCAAATACGAGTTTGATTCGGCCGGAAAGGTTAAAAAGAAAATATCACCCAGTGGAAAAAATGAGATCAGTTATAATTATTCCGGCAGGCAATTGAGTTATATCATTGACTCCCTGGGCCGCAGGGTGGAATTTACTTATCAAAACAATGCAATTACCAAAATCAAGGTGGACGAGCGTTCTTTGGAGTATTTTTATGACGAGAACGGCAATTTAATTGAGGCCCAGGACCCGGAAGGGAGAAAAACCGGTTATAACTACGAGACTTTTGCAAATTTGGAGACGGGGTTTAAATACCGGGTGTCAAGAAGAGTAGAAGGCACAGCAACTAGTGAAACAGGTGAAAGCAACGATATTAGAGGGAGCAGTTCGGGTAGTAGCGATACTCTTACCACCTATACGGTGGATTTACTAACAAATATCACTTATCCCACCGGCGAGAGTTCCGGTTATTCGTATACGCTTTATGACCAAAAAGCTTCCGAAACTTGGAGTTCCACAACAACCACACGAGAAACAAAGCGGGTAACTCATAATGGGGAAAAAGTTAGAGTAACCTATGAATATACCACTACAACGAGTGGGTCTGCCGTGTACGCCGGGCAGAAGATTGTTGTTACCGAACATGCGGTGGCAGGGAAAATCACCAGGTATACTTATGAGTTAAATGAACAAGTGGGAAGCCCTAGAAGTTCAAACAGTTTCCTCCCAAAAAACAGCTATATATCAGCCTGCAAGATCGAGGAGGGTTTTATACATAACGAAGCATGGTTCCCGGCCGGAAAAACGATCGAAGAAGAGTTTCTCCACATTCAGGGCAACAAATTGGTGAGTGTTCCAACATCAGGGTTATACATGAACATTATTTCTTTTCAAAGAGACTATGAGGGGGTACTTTTAGTAACACGGAAAACCAAGATTGACGGCGGGAACGTTGAGGTGGAAAAAGTCACTTACGAATATGACTTGCCAATCCGTGCCGTGACCCAGGAAACATATTACCGGGGCGGGCAGGTCATTTACCGGATAATCAGCCAGTACGACGATTGGGGGAATCTCACCTACCGGAGAGATACCAGCCGGGAGTTGGTGGAAGAAATGACCTACCATAACCACGCCCGGATTAAAAATCTGGTGAAGACGAAAGAGGTCAAAAATTATAATCCGTTGATCGGAAATTATTCCACTGTCACCACCACATACTACTACAACGATGATCTCGGTAAACCGGAACGGATAGAAGAGAATGACGGGGAAGAGATTTATACCACACTTTTCACTTACCACAACAACGGCAACCTGGCGACCCGTACCGAACCCAACGGACTTCTGACCAAGATTTTTTACGATGAGAAAGACGCTTTTCCGACTAAAAAAGAGATTTACGGCGTCGAAGATGCCGACGGCAATACAACGGTGATTGAAACCTACTACGGGTATAATTGGCAAACCGGGATGAAAGAGTGGGAGATCGATCCCCGGGGTTACGAAACCAAATACGAGTACGACAAACTCAACCGGCTTGTTAAAGTTATTCTTCCCGATGAAGAAGGGCGGGAGGTAGTCCGGGAATACGAATTTGACGATGATAACAACACCTGTCTTTACTGGGACGAGGAAGAACGGGAGACCTTATTTATTTTCGACGGTTTGGGACAGTTGACGGAGATTGTCAAATACCTTGATATAACAAAATATCCCAACAATAATTATAACGAGATTAGGACCAAATACGAATATGACCCCCTGGGCCGGATCGTAAAGGTAATTGATCCGCGGGGTAGTCTGCCCGGGAATAACCCGGAGGATTACACCACCCGCTATGAGTATGACGGCCTGGGCCGGGTAACTAAAGTGATTTATCCCCGCACAGCTTCGGATATAACCAACCCATGCGTTACTTTGGAGTACGACGATACCACCAACACCGTGACCATAATCGATGAAAACGGTGACCGGGTTATTGAACGGAGCGACTGGGCGAACCGGCTGGTTGAGGCGAAGCAATATAACACTTTCGAAGGTACCACCGAAATCTACACCTGGCAGTTTATTTATGACGCGTTGGGGAATAAAATCGGGCAGGTAAATCCCCTTGGCCATGTAACCAACCAGTATTTTAACGCCCGCAGCCTGCTGACCAAGATAGAATTACCGCAGGTTCCGGCGGTTTTGCCCGGCAGCGAACAACCGGTTAACCACCGGCCCACCTTAACCTTTGAATATGATGAGATGGGCAACCGGACCGCGGAGACCAGCGCCTTGGGGAATGCCGTGGATCCGGACGGGTACAAAATAGAGTATGAATACGACCGATTGGGACGTTTGCTCAAGACTATTGCCAAAGCCACAGATCCTTTCACCGGTGAAAAAGAGGTCATTGTCACCAAACACTATTATGACCCGGCCGGGAACCGGATAAAGACCGTTGATCCCAACAACGGGGAATGGAAGTATGACTACTCGGCCAGGGGATGGCTGGTGAGGGAAGAGGACCCGGAAGGCAATGTCACCCGTTATCGTTACGATAGAGTGGGGAACAAAACCCATGAAACCGACCCGCGGGGGAGTGAGAACAGGGACGCCTTTACGACAGTCTATCATTACGACGACCTGAACCGGCTCTATTTAACCGAATTTCCCGACGGTACCTCTGTTGAGTTTGCCTATGATCCAGCCGGGAACAAGATAATGGAACGGGACGCCAACCAAGTGCAGACAACTTATGTGTACGATGCCCGTAACCGGGTGGAAAGAGTCTACGACAACCTCGGCCGGCTCCAGTTGGAGTACAAATACGACCCCAAAGGCAACCTTATTGAAGAAAAAGATGCACTGAACAACATCACCCGACGGGAGTACGACAGTCTGGGCCGGCTACGCCGGGTCATCTACCCGGCCGGCAACCGGGAAAGTTTCTCCTATGACGCCCTGGGGAACCGGACTGAGGTCGCGGACGGGCGGGGGAATATCACCCGTTACACCTACAACAGCCTGGGCTGGTTAACAACCATAAGAGATCCTTTGTGGAACGTGACCGAATACCGCTATGACCCCAATGGTAATATGGTGGTGATGGTGGCGGCCAACGGGTTGACAACCGTTAACCGGTATGACGAGTTAAACCGGTTGGTAGAGCGGACCGATCCCCCCGGCGTTACCACCCTCTTTAGTTATGACGGCGCCGGGAATCTCCTGCGGAAAAAAGACCCCCGGGGAACCATTTGGCAATATGAATATTATGCCAACCACCTTCTGAAAAAGTTACACTTAACCGGAGCGGACAACTCCGAATACGAAGTCCGTTACCAATACGATGCGGCGGGAAACCGGAGACTGGTTGTTGATTCCAATAATACCATCCGGTATAATTATGATGAAACCGGTCAGTACAAGCCGGATCCCTTGAACAGAATAAATTCAGTGGACCGGTACTTTGACGGGGCGAGTTACCGGACAGAGTACCGTTATGATCCGGCCGGGCTTCTCACCGGGATTAAGTACCCGGATGCCCAAGCATGGCTTGCATACAATTACAACAACCTGAACCAACTGCAAGAAGTGGTAGGTTTCACCGCTCCCCAGGGCATCACATACGAAACAGACGGTGTCGTCAGCAGCCTGAACCTCTCCAACAACATCGTCACTGCTTTCAACTATGACAATAACCGCCGGCTGCTTCAATTGGTAACTTCCGGACCGGAAGAAATATTGAAACTTGACTACGCTTATGACGAAAACAATAATATTATCCGTCTCAACGACCGGCTCTATCAATACGACGCGAGAAACCAGCTAACCCGAGCCTACACCCCCGACCGGTTCCTGGAAGAGGAAAAGACCCCGGGGAGTATGGGTCTACAAACCGGGGATTACCTCGGCCGCTCCTGGTTAAACTTCTACACCGACCCCGGCGCCGTGGTTGGGATTGATTACAACGCGTCCAGTATCGGGATTGACTTCGGCTATACAGTTCCGGCAGTGAAAAAGATCGTGCTCGTACCGGGGAAAGAACACCAAAACCACCGGGTACGTGCGGAAACGCTGGACCTTTTTTACTCCAATGACAACAGCACTTACACGCTAATCTCCAGAGAGAACTGGACCTACGTGCAGGACGAGAACGGGGTGATCACGCTTACGCTTGAGGAAACGCTCTCCGCCCGCTACTTAAAGGTCCATGTGAAGTTCGACGACCGGGACCTGGACTTTAACCCGGTGGACCGGGCGACGTTCCTCAACGAACTGGCTAAGATGCTCCGGGTTTACCAGGAGGCCTCTTCGCGGACGGAGGAGTACCAGTACGACGCCGTAGGGAACCGGACAGAGCTGCGGCTGCAGCTCGTCCAGACGTTCTATTACACCTACAGTTACTACGAAAACTCCGACCGGCTGAAGACCGACGGCAAGTACGCCTACGCCTACGACGCCGCAGGTAACCTGGTGAAAAAGGGGAACACGTTCACGATCAGCGGGGAGACGGTGAGTTTTGTTACTTCCGGGGACGGAGTTGAATACTGGGAATACGAATACGATCTCTTGAACCGGTTGACGGCGGTGAAAAAGAACGGGGTGGTTGTTGCGGAGTACGGATACGACCCGGAAGGATTCCGGGTGGTACGAAGAGCCCGCGGGGAGACAACGCATTACGTGTTTGAAGGCACGGAACCGGTCTTTGAAAAGAACATCACCACCGGGGAACAGCGTTCCTACGTGTTCGCCTTGGGTAAATACCTGGCCCGGGTGGATGGGGCGATTGGCGATCCGGAGGCGCCGGTGTATTACATGCACACGGACCACCTGGGCAGTATCCGGGCGGTGACAGACGAAGCCGGCACGGTGGTATGGAGCGTGGACTATTTGGCCTTCGGGACACGGTTCGGAGAAACCGTGGATGCCAGTTTCGAGCAGTGGAAGGGCTTCACGGGTAAGGAGTATGATCCGGATACGGGACTGTATTACTTTAACGCTCGGTGGTATGACCAGAGTATTGGCAGGTTCATCTCAGAGGATCCGGCGAGGGATGGCACGAACTGGTATATTTATTGTAGAAATAACCCCTTAATCTTGCTTGATCCAAGCGGGAAAACTCCATGGAGTGCTAATAAACTTTTGAGTGAATACCATGATGATATAATAAAGATTGCTCATAAGCATGATATTTCTCCTGTTTTGTTAGCTTCAGTAGTTTATAATGAAAATGTTTTAAGATGGGCGTATCATGATCTGGAAGATACAGTAGCAGCTTATCTCAGTTTAGCACAAGGACATGATCCTTCAATAGGGTTGTGTCAAATCCAGGTTTCAAATGCAATTTTACTAGATTTTGGTCTTGAGCCAAAAAAATTTGCTGAACTAACACGTGAACAGCAAAGGCAAATAAAAGACATGGCTGTAGCTACTTTAGATCCTGCGTATAGAGAATATTATATTGAGAAGCTGAAAGATCCTCTCACAAATATAGATTATGCAGCAAGATATTTAAAATTCCTTGGAGAAGCTAGAGATTACGAAAGTCCGGAACTTTGGCTGTCAGATTATAATCGGGGGTTATCTCAATACGAAACGCCTCTACAGTATGGGTATAGGTATTATTGGATAATTAATAAATATGACTTTGATGATTATGAGATATCAGATGAGAGCAATAGTTTGGAGTCCATTTTCTATTTAGATATTTTTGATGTGCACTTTGGTGATTTTGAACCTAGATTTGGATTATTCTAATTAGAGTTTCAAAATAATGGTATGCTCCAGGAGGAACGAATGAAAATTCTATCTATTATAATTAAAGTTATTGGAGTAATGATTTTGGTTTTTCTATTGCTTTTTGCAATACTCTTACTATGGTTAAATATTAATGATAAGATTGTAAAGGATATTGAAAAAATGGAAAACCAAGGAATTATGTATATAAATAGAATTAACAAATTAGTTTCTTCTATCCTGAGTTGGAAAGTAAAGAGAGAAGCAATGTATGCTATTGATAAAATTCGTGATGAATCAAGTATTCCGGTATTAATAAATCTATTATATTCCAAAAGGAATTTGTTACTGTACTGGTTAGATTATCAGGAGGTAAATGAAACAGATGCATTTCGAGAAGAAGTAACATATGTCTTGGTAAATTATGGTGACTCTGTTTTTGAACATCTTCTCCTTGATTTGGAAAAGAAAGGTCCTCGTAGAGTATCTGATAATATTCTATACGCATTAGGGCTTTTAAGAATGGAAGAAGCTACGAATAAGTTAAGAAACTTAAGCAAAAATCCTGAGTGGGCTTTAAAGCATGAGACCATTGTGGGAGCATTGCGTTTGGCTGAACAGAAAAAAAATAATAACGCAGATCAGAAAGTGTTATTGAATAAAGATAAAATAGACGAAGCAATTATGGAATTAAATTTAGTAATTAAAGGGGAAATTGGCCTAATTCAAGAAGTGCACTTTGTGTCGGTAATAGAAGATTTAGGTAGATTAAAGGTTGAAGCAAGTAGGGATGTATTAAAAGAAATAATACAAAAAAAGCATTCGGAAATTCTTAAAATCAGTGCTATTAAAGCCCTTGGCAAAATTGGGAACCAAGGTGATGCGGAATTTCTTATACCGTATATTTATCATGAGGATATTGATATTAGAAGAGAAGCAATTATTGCCCTGGGAGCAATCGGTAGTGAACATGCGATTGCAGATTTGGAAGAAGTACTAAAGAGGAGGTTTGAAGCGCCTCGAAACAAGTTTCTTGCGAGAGAAGCTTTAAAAAAGATTTACAATAATTTACAATAATCCCTAAGCCTCCTGACGAACTACGAGTTTTTCTCGTAGTGTTTTTTCCCACATAATATGACCGAAGATTTCTCACAATTTCTGTCCGCTAAGGAGGAAAAAGCTGCTTAATTCGGGTTTTGTTTATGGCAAAATAGAAATAGAGCAAATGGCAAGATAGAAGTCTAGCGGAAAAATGGAAAAAATCCATTGCCAGCACCCTTAAAAAAGATTACCCTTCTAATTAGCCATCACACAAATTAGGGGGGTAAAGAAAGGATGTTGACAATGGACGAAATCAATCATATCAAATATTTGCGTGATAGGAAAGGCCAATCTTTAAGGGAAATCGCAAGAGAGACCGGACATGCTTTCGAAACCGTAAAGAAATATGCCGAAAAACAAGATTTCAACATCGCTCGCCGCAAGCAAAGGCGAAAAAGTAAGCTCGATCCCTACAAGGCAATAATTGATGAATGGCTAACCAATGATTTAAAAGAAAGACCAAAGCAAAGACATACCGCCAAACGAGTATATGACCGCTTGCAAGAGATGTATGGCATAGGATTCAAGGTCTCTGAGCGTACAGTGAGATACTATGTATCGGCTAAGAAAAAAGAGTTATATACCAATAATGATTGCTCTATTCCTCTTGAACATTCTCCTGGGAAAGCCCAGGCGGATTTCGGGGAGGCTGATTTCATTGAAAACGGTGAAAGATTTACCGGGTTGTATCTAACACTCTCTTTCCCCTACAGCAACGCCGGGTTTACGCAGGTTTTCAAAGGCCAAAACCTGGAATGTCTCGAAACCGGGTTAAAGAACATCTTTGAATATATAGGTAAAATACCGGGAGGTATTTTGTTTGATAACCCGCCAACCATCGTAAAAAAGGTCTTAGAATACGGCAAACGAGAAATAACAGAAAACTTTAAACGATTCGCCCTGCATTATGGCTTTAAAACGAACTTTTGCAATCCAGCGCGCGCTCAAGAAAAAGGGCATGTGGAGAACAAAGTCGGTTACAGCCGCCGGAACTTTTTTGTGCCGGTTCCCGAGTTCAAAGATCTTGAGGAGTTTAATAAAGACCTCCTCGAAAAGGCTGTCCAGGACATGCAGCGGAAGCATTACAAAAAAGGAAAATTGATTGCCGATCTGTTTGCCGAAGATCTAGCGGTGATGTATAATTTACCGGAAACTCCGTTTGAAATCGGCCGGTACGAAAAAGTCAAAGCTGATAAATATGCCAAGGTTAGATTTGACAACAAACAGTATTCAACATCGCCTATCTTTGCCGGCAAACAATTATGGATAAGAGCCACCGCCCAGGAAATTATCGTCATGGATGAAGATTGGCACGAAGTCATCAGACATCAACGTTTATACGGCAAAAAACAAGAGGCGATGAACTGGGTCCCCTATCTACAGCTGATGGCAAAACGGCCAACAGCCTTAAAATACACGGCTTTCTTTCATCAGTTACCGGAGATTCTCCAAGAATACTTTGCGCAATGCCATTACCCGCAGAAGAAGGCCTCTTTAAACATCTTGCGCAAAATGGTGGAAGAAACAGATCTGGAAACAGCAACTTCCGCCTTTGAACAGGCATTAGACCAAGGAGTATCCGACCCGGACAGTATCTGGCTTACCTTTTACCGGATGAACAATCCCACAATTGAACTGCCTGAGCTAACGCTAAAAGAGAGTACGCCTCAACTTCCGGCCTTTACGACCGATACCGCGCTTTATGATCTACTCTTAATGAAAGGAGCGGTATCATGCAAGAAATAATTGCCAAGTATTGTCGAGAGCTCCGCTTAGGTCAAGGGTTTGTGGAAAATTACCCAACCATCGAAGCCGATACTCATGAGCAGTTTTTATTAAAACTGCTCCAAATGGAGGTTGAACGTAGAGCTATACATAGGAAAAATCGATTACTAAAACAAGCTGGTTTCCCGGTAATTAAGACCTTTGCCGGGTACTCCTTTGCTGAGATTCAAATTCCGAATAGCTTGGAGATGGAATCACTTAAAACCGGGGCTTTTATTGGAAACAGAGAAAACTTAATTCTTTATGGACCACCTGGCACCGGCAAGACCCATTTAGCTACTGCTATTGGCATAGAGGCTTGTAATAGCGGAAAAAGGGTAAAGTTTTTCCGTACAGCCACATTGGTTAACCTGTTACTGGAAGCTAAAGCTGCCGGCAATATCAAAAAGGTTTTTCGGCAATTAGAGAAAACAGACCTTTTAATCTGTGACGAATGGGGCTATATCCCTTTCGAAAAATTAGGAGCCCAATTACTTTTCCAAGTAATCTCCGAATGTTATGAGCAAAGGAGCGTGATTATCACCACCAACATCGAATTCAGCAAATGGAATGGGATCTTCTATGATGAAAAACTAACCACTGCTCTGATCGATCGACTTGTCCACCATAGCCATTTGCTGGTTTTTACGGGCACCAGTTACCGGCTGAAACACTCTACCATTAATTGCTAATTATGGAAATGAGGGTGCTAGAAAAATTATTTGCCGAATGCTAGATTTTCTACTTGCCAAATACAGGTGTTTATTCCAAATCTTTTGTCAGCAGTATTGGTGGAGTAGGTCCATTTATACAATATGGTTCAGGAGATATTGAGACAGGAATAGGGTTGACTAAACAAACAAGTGTTAGTGTATTTTGGAAGTTTACTGAAGGTGGAAAAAGTGCTGGATTTAGTGGGGTAAAGATTATGGCTGGACCTTCACTTTCTCTACCGGTCAATATTAGTTTTTATAGGCCTGAGAAATTTCTTGATAAACAGTATAATGTATGGCCATGGTAATGCTAATAAATAGGGGTGTGATATAATGGAGATTAAAGGACGGGCCATATTCGGTGGAATATTAATTATTATCATTGGTGTATTTTTAATAGTTGGAACAAAAATGAAATTAAAAATTTTAGTGGACCCGCCTCAAGATTGGTCACCTTATTGGGTGCATTCATGGTTGAAGAAATATTTTGATGAAACTATTCTTACTAATATTAATTATGTATTTGGAGTAGGATTTGTGATATTTGGAGCGGTCTATCTTTACTTGGCAATAAGCGGCAAGATTATTTATAGATATTAATGAATAAAAAATAAAGCAAAGATTTGAGAATCTAACCCTTCGTGCGCATGTCAATAGCATTTTTTCTAAATTTACGGTATTCTTATGGTAGGCCATCGGGGTAACACTCCTTTTGGTTTGTTTTTTGAGCAACTTACCATTTCGGAGTCCCGATGGCTTTTCCTTTTCAAAATTGCGAACTTAATTATACACTAGCAAACTGACCATTACGAAAACGAGGAACATATAAGGCTATGGTTCCCACCCGGGTGGTTAGTGTATGCGGGCGTGTGCCGTTACGATACCCCTTCCTTTTATCAGTGCGTTCGTATGGCTCGGCTTGAAGCTGTTCGGTGGCTTGCGCCTGCAAAATCTGGTTCAATACCGATTCCAATAGCGCTGACACATCTGAATCCTTGTTATTGCCTAAAAATAGACGGTGCAAAAGTTCTTGATCTACGGTAATCTGGTATTGAGCCATTAAAATTCCTCCTCTTAGAATTTTGGTTTGTCCAACTACTATTCTAACTGAGGAATTTGTTAATGGCTCCCTCTTTTTTAGGAAACCAATTTTACACCATTATACGGACTTAACTACAGACCCTCGCATATACAAAATAGTTGATGTTATATCTGAAGAATTTTTAAAGCAAGATTTTGATAATAGCAAAAAAGACATGTCAATTAATAAAAAAAGGATTGGCTCATTTAAAGCCATTGATGTAGAAAGTTATGAATTTCAAGATTGGGTTTGTTTTGAAACCAGATATAACTTAAAGGGACCACCTTTTCCACTTGAGGTCTCCTTTTAAATTTCGTTTAATTTGGAGGTGTGTCAAATGTTAAAGAGAGGTCCTCTCATAAACGCCTATTGGAACTGGGATAAGGTTTCGGAACCGTTTTGGCATGAGCCAGCAGAAGATGTCTACTACCTGGTGAATAGGTGGAAGGCGGCAGGCCGCCAGAGAGTATTGGATCTCGGGTGTGGTATGGGCAGACATGCCTTGTTATTTGCGGCAAACGGCTTTCAGGTCACAGCCCAGGACTTATCAGTGAGCGGTCTCCGCCGGCTTGAAAAGACAGCTGCCGAACGGGGTTTAGCGATAAATACAGTTCATGCCGACTTAACGATGCTACCCTTTGCCGACGGAAGTTTCGATGCTGTTCTGGCCTATCATTCAATTTACCACGTGGACTCCACCGGTATACGTGCTGCAATCGGTGAATTGTACCGGGTACTGAAACCAGCTGCCGAAGTGTATCTGACTCTCAATTCAAAGAATAACCCCACATTCAGCGACCCACGGAGCAAAATTATTGATGAAAATGTCAGGCTAAAACAGGAGAAGGATGGCAGTATTCTTCCACATTTCTACTGTGATTTAGATGATGTGTACAATCTGCTTTCAGATTTTAAAATTATCAAACTACGGCAGATTGAGGATTTACGATGG
>JAZIHH010000023.1:0-7781 GCA_036678685.1 Bacillota bacterium | reverse complement strand
TCCATCCCATCAAACATCCGTTCAAAATCTCTTTCCAGGTCTTTGTCTTCATTAAAAGGACGTAAAGTATCAAGACAATAGCGGCGAAAATTCCTCCGGGATTCTTCTACCTTGGCCAACCATTCCACTTTCAGCCCGTCTTGCTCATAGATCCAATCCAACCAGTCAATAACCGCATCTTCTGCGATAATTTCTCCGCCATTGCGTATGAGTATCTCGAGTGTATTCTTCACCAACCGGCGGTCATAGATATCATAATCTCCGCTCTGGCGGGTAAGAATGTAAACTGGGACAATTCCCTTTTTCCCACGCCGGTTAACCCGGCCGAATCTCTGGAGCAAAGCTTCTAGAGGTGCGGGTTCAGTAATAATGGTCTCAAAATCCAGGTTGAGACTCACCTCCACCACTTGTGTAGCGATGGCAATACATGGACGGCCCCGGTTTTTGAATCCCACTCTGTCTTCCAATTCTTTCTCCCGGGCAAGACGGTCCCGGACGTTCAAACGCCCGTGCAGTAAAACAAGGTCTTTTTTATTATATTTCTTTTGTAGTTCGGTATAGGTTTCTTGGGCAGCCTTGATACTGTTGACAGCAACCAAAACAGATTTGCCCCTAGAAAAGAAATCATGGATAATCTCCAGTGTTTTGCCTGATTTTAAGTCACCGTCGAGGATATTTATCCGGTGACGTACCTCTTTTTTATATAATTCTCTGTCCGGTAAGACCAGTGGAGCTCCAAGACTATTTTGCCATAGTTCCCGCAACCAGGAAGGCATGGTGGCGGTCATGACCATTACCCGGCATCCCAGGTTTTTAATTAGTTCTTTATGTAGTTCTAAAATCATACCCAACCGGTCCGGTTCATAGGCATGCACTTCATCCAGAATAATTGTTGCTCCCAGCAAAACAGTGTAAAGGATTTCATAACCCGGCAGTTTAAATGCCGCCTTCAGTAATTGATATGGTGAAGCTACCCATACTGGCTGCCGGTAAAGACGGCCCAATTCATTCAAATGTTTTGCGGTTTTTTCTGCTTCCGCTGTTTTTTCCCCTGTTTCCGTCAGTTCCCTGTAGAGAGCCTGTAAAGCGCGGCTGTGTAATAGGGCGACTTCCACACCTAAGATTTCTGTCAGCCTTTTTTTCATCGCATTCATGCTAGCTTGAAAAGGAAGAAGATAAACTAAGATCCCTTTTCCTTTTCTCTGTCGTGTTTGTTGAAACGCCCATAAAAATCCAGCTTCGGTCTTGCCGCTGCCCGTGGGCGCTGCCAAGATCACATTACCGTTTATGTTAGCACATTTTTCTTGATGCGTATGCCAATTTGCCCCTTCAGGCAGGGCTTTTTCTCTTAATTCACCCGGATCCGGTAAAGTAAGGAAGCCCACCTCATATCCGGCGGAGCCTAAATGATCAGAAAACTGGAGGGCTCCTCTCATTATAATTCCCAAACGACTCTCTTCTGAATCTGCCGGTTTTTTATTTACTGTTTTATATGTTAAAAAATACTCCTTTAACCCTTCGTAAATCGCCTCCCCTGAAAAACTCCAGTCAAGAGGCGGGGAAGGAGGGTATAAAGGAATGTTTATTTCGTTGAACCGCCGTTGCCACTCGCGCCATTCCTCATCCATCCATTCATTAAGGGCTGTGATCCGCTCCACCGGAATAGAAGCGGCCAGGTCATTGTAGAAGTCTATTTCATCCAGGGCAAGACTGTAATACCTGGCGGAAAAGAGCTTCCTTGGCTTTAAATGGTGCGAAGCTACTGCTGTCAATATCCACCGGTAATCCAGGGTACCCGGTGAAGCTATCCTTGAAACAAAGGGGATAGAGAGAAGTTCATGACGGTGCGGCCAGCGAGGCCGAAGACGGCGAAGAAGCTGCTGAAAAGGCTCCGCCGCTTTCCCGAAATCATGTAAAAAACAAGCCCAAAATAGATTTGACCAAATCCTTTCCTCCGCGTACTCCCGGTGCCGTGCTGCTAAACCCCATAGTGCAGTAATGACCTTACGGGTATGTATCAGGATGCTCTCGCCTGGTTTTCCGTTCCGGCCGCTTTTTGCCCAAACTTCAGAAAGGACTTCGTAATAACCCATCCGCTTCTCCCCATCAATCAACAAAAGTATGCCAGTAGACTACCCGGTGTCTGTCGTTGATCTCGGAACTATCCGGATCTAGCCAGAGTTTTTCCCCCGGAGCCCGGGAGATATGTCTAGGGCCGGGTTCCCCTTCTCCCCAGGTCAAACGGTAGGGCGAGTAAAGATAGTCCCCCCATTTCACGTGCCTACGGTTTTTGGGATCAATAAAACGAGGCAAGCGGTAAACAGTGCCGGCTGTAGTATGAAAACGGCATTCCCAGGAGAGTAGCCCACCGTCGGAGTACCCTTCCTCACCTTCAACCAGAGTGACCTTGTCGACTCTGCGATATGCCGCCAAATCTTGGGAGCGTCCTAAAGTCACCACATATTTTGGTTCCCGCAGAGCGGAAAGAAGCAGGTCCGGATCTTCACTGTAAAGATATAAAATCATTTTGACTTGAAACAACATCTCCCGCAGGCTAGGTTGAAGAAATCCTCTAAACATCTCCGGGTAACCCCAGTCTTTATTCTTCTTTTTCGAAGGAACCAACATATAAAGGTATTCCAGGTCATTGACCTTTCCTTTAACCTGAAAGGAATAGGCGATTTTTATCTTGTTTGGCGGGATATAGTCCCCAACTGCACTACAAATATGTCCATAAATCGTGGCCGGGGGCGGAACCGGGTAAGTCAGCTGCCGCCCAATCATGATGAATGGGTAGCGAAAGGAAGATACCATGCTCTCCAGCTCTACTCGTACGGCTTCCATGCCCTCACCCCAACCATTTGTTCTCCGCCATATCCTTTATAATCTTCTCTATCACCTCTCGTGGATGACCCACCACAAAACTGTACTGTTCGTCTTTTTCCAGATTGGCAATAATCTCACCGGCTTTTTCCCGTTGCGTTGTGGCAAACCCATGGGTCCAACCGATGTACACCGGAGAAAGGAATTGATCCCGCCAAACCCGTAAAGTTTCTTTCCATGCCTCTTCATCAACAACTGGTTCTCCCCGATCCGCGCCAATCCAGTAGTAGAGGGGATTATTCCCTCCCCTAAAAACGGCGGCTATAAAAACGACCGGTGTCACGTCAGTATAATGCAAAGTCTGTTTGGCGCCCCCGCAAAGAACTCCCAACCCTCTCAGCAAAGAGGAGATCCTTTTCAACCTTTCGTCTACCGGAAGACGGTAAGCCTTTTCCTCTTCCAGATGTTCTAACCCTGCTTTTTCTGCCTTTTCTTTTCTTATCCTGTCCAGATTCTTATATCCTGTTTTTAATTTATAGGTGAAAGTCCCGGCAGCATTCAGATCTAAGGAGAATATGCCTTTCAGGGTTGTCCGGTAAAACTGATGTTCATGCGGAACCGGGTCCCCCTCATGACGACTCATCACGCCAAAGTCCTCAGTAATGGAAACCGGCCCTAACGAAACAAAAGTACTAACCCGGAAAGGAGAAATCCTGGTAATATCTTCGTCTGTCTCGGTCATTTCCGTTGTTCCTATTCTCTCCTCACGGTCTTCCTTTTGTTCCTTCTTTTTTCCCTGCGCCCTCATATAACCAAATAGGTCATCATCCCACCAGTCAATGGGGTTTGCGTCCGTATAAGCAATCTTCTTTTCCCGGAAAATTGGCGCTGCTTTCCATTCCAACTCTGAAGAGTTTTCCAGTGTAGTCCGTAACCAATAGCGGAAAGCCTGAGCTGACACATAAGGGTAAAATCCTTCCTTTGTCCTTATGGCTTTGACGGCAATAATATTATCTGTTCGCCCGGTTTCTGCAGCCCCCGCGTTGTTAAGCGCGGATGCCGGAGCATTCAGTAATAATAACCCGTTTAAAAAAGCCATCATAATTCCTCCTCTTCCTCTAATTCTTCTAATTCTTCACTTTCTAAAAGCTCCTTCTGGTGTTTCTGCAACCATTTGTTTTGGTAAAGGGTTTCAATCACCCTGATAATAACAAGATCCCAAGCCAATCGCCAGTCGATTCTGGGGGCTTCCTCACCCTCTTCAAAAATGGTAATAAAATCATCAAAGGAAATTACCGGCGGTTTTCCTCTCAAAACTTGAGACCGGCTCATTTTAATAAGCAACATCCTGATTTCCCAATACCGGCGGGCACGGTATACCTTTTCAAACATAGTTTTATCATCGGTCTCCATTATGTAATTGGCAACTGTCTCCCCCAGCAGGCGAAGTGCATTGACCCGCTGTTCTTCCATTCCCGTCACCTCCTTCAAAAAGAGCTCTACCAGCCCCCAACTGAGCAAATCGGCCTCCAGCAGGGAGTTATAATTTCGTCTCGGATCCTCTTTGTAGCCGCTTCTGCCAAGAGCCCGGCGGAGAAAATACGTGCGGATAAAATACGGGCTTTCTTCCGGTAGCAAAAAGAGAGATTCATAGAAATAGTTCTTTTGGTTCATCGAATTTTTGCTTAAACTCTGACCTCGTTTCTTTAATTCCCTCCATAAAGAAGGGTATTTTCTCTGAGCCCGGCGCGCAAAATAGACCACAGACATGGGTAGATAATATATATCTGCCATTGGGCCCCGGCCATTGGAAATGTGGTAAATACGTACATCCAATTCTTGTAGATCGCCTCTTTCAGTCAGTGCTTTTATGTTCTCTTTTTTGAGATCAATATCAAAGACCACCTCTGCCACTCTGGTCAACGGGTTTCCCAGCTTGTCCAGTCCGTCTCCAGTTTTGGCCATCTGCAGGCGGGGCAAAAAACCCTGCATCCATTCCCTAATAAAATCTTGCACCAACTCCTGATTGTTACAGCCAATAAAGAGCATCCTCCCGGAGATATACTGAGCCCCTACTGCCAATGCCATTACGGCAAACAGACAAAAACCGCAAATAGGGTAGCCGGAATCGCCGTGCGGGTAGAAATTAACCACTCCTTCTCCTGTCAACATCGGGATAAGATGGCGGTATCCGCGTATAATGGACGGACGGCCGCAATAGATGCAGGATTCTCGTATTGTTTCCGGCTTATAACTGTAAGCATGGGAAACTTCACGGACAAAACTGGCTTTCTTCTCCGGCGCCTTTACCCATGCAGGATTGATGGCGCCAAAATTCCTAGTATAGTAAACCGATATCTGTCCGGTGAGTCCCTTTGCAAGCAACGTTTCTTCTAAAATTTCCGCAAATTGATCCAGATCCGCATAAACAAGTTCTTCAGGAGAGCTTTTATTACTGTTCACAACTATCGTCTGCAGTCCGTAATCAATCATATCATTCCCGGTTAACCGTAAACCCGGCGATTCATCGGGTTTATACTCAATCTGCCGGCACCCGGGGAACCAGTGGCTTGTTCCCAATCAACTCACCTCCTTTCCCAGTTACTTGCCAGCATGGTCCACTTCAAGATAAGACCAAAACAAAAAGTGCAGTTACCTACCTGCTTTAACTCGACTTATTACCTACTTCAAACTTAAGCCGGGTAACAGTTTGTGTTTGTCGAGCAATGACAAAACTTTTTTCTTCAGGCTTAACTTCTCATACTATCCAAAATATTCTTCATAAGATTATATTTACCTTTTAATTGAACATAATATCCAAAAAAGCAACCCCTACCATACGGTTGCTTGAACATCATTTGGAACATGGATTTCAGCAAAAATGAAATTGCCTTACACGCATAAAACTTGTCGCTTCAGCTAGAAGATGATTACCTGAGCTATTCCCCTATAAATCGGGTCAATGTTACACTCTCCCGATGCACGGCTACAGCGTCCGGAATATTTTTTCAGTCCCCTATACGTCGGGTCAGTGGTTGTAACGTGATAGTCCTCGATGCTAACGGAAACGTCCTCGCTGACCTTTCAGTCCCCTATACGTCGGGTCAGTGGTTGTAACCTAATCAACCAATCCCACGCTTTAGCATCATAATACTTTCAGTCCCCTATACGTCGGGTCAGTGGTTGTAACGCCGAACTTCTCGGGAAGAAATCGGCAGCAGCATTGAACCTTTCAGTCCCCTATACGTCGGGTCAGTGGTTGTAACGAAAGCGCTGGAGCGGTACCCAATGCCGGAATCAGAACTTTCAGTCCCCTATACGTCGGGTCAGTGGTTGTAACGTTATTCAGCTAAGTATCTGTCGATCCAGTCTTCATTCTTTCAGTCCCCTATACGTCGGGTCAGTGGTTGTAACAAATTACCGAATCTCTGACTCACTATGTGGTAAGACTTTCAGTCCCCTATACGTCGGGTCAGTGGTTGTAACGCCAGAGCGCCGGCCGGCGGACGGCCGGCGGAAAGAACTTTCAGTCCCCTATACGTCGGGTCAGTGGTTGTAACTGAGGGACATTATCGGAGGAAAAAGGCAGTATAAACTTTCAGTCCCCTATACGTCGGGTCAGTGGTTGTAACGTTCTCTCCGGGCAGATGCGCTGGCGGCATATGAGGCTTTCAGTCCCCTATACGTCGGGTCAGTGGTTGTAACACTCTATTCTCACTCAGGCGGAGAAGATTCGCGCGATCTTTCAGTCCCCTATACGTCGGGTCAGTGGTTGTAACGGCTGACTTCACTGTTGAAGGCGCGGGCGATGTAGTCTTTCAGTCCCCTATACGTCGGGTCAGTGGTTGTAACCGCAGGCTGGCATTCAGCCAGTTGGAGATCGCCGTCTTGATCAGTCCCCTATACGTCGGGTCAGTGGTTGTAACGCACTTGCTTATGATGCTAAAGCTATCGAGTTGTATGATCAGTCCCCTATACGTCGGGTCAGTGGTTGTAACTAATATAAAGTGTTGGATGCGATAGAAATCATTAATGATCAGTCCCCTATACGTCGGGTCAGTGGTTGTAACCGTAATTTTTGAAATGCGTTATCCACCCCCTCAACTTGCCATTCGTTAATTTTCGTTGTCATGGTACTTGGCATTTTTTTCGCAAATGATTTTCTGCCGAAAAACCTGGGGTATTTGCGAAAAACCAGTTCTTACACAATCACGCCTAACCACACTTTTTCTACATAAATTCAGTTCTTCCTTCCTTTTATGCCTTTTCTTTGTAAAACCACCAATTTGAAAAATATCACCAAACAAGCTCATACCTTCCCAAACCGAAAGTTGCTCCTTTCCCTACATGTACCAGCTCTCCCCAACGCAACAGTTCAGAAAATTCATGCCATGGCCCTTCATATTCCGCTCTACCAACTAATCCTCCCAATTTCATCCGGGTATTCTGGCGGGAGGAGTATCTCTCCCAATCAACCCATGAAGTGGTGTTAGCACGCAGGCTTACGTTTTGCGCCCTCTCAATCGCGGCATTAAAATCAATACTCATCCTTTCACCGCAATAGAAATACTGGAGAAGCGAAAGACGCCGGAAAAGAACCCTGACCAATACGGAAAACTCCGGTTTTTCCACGAAAACGCCTCCTGCTTTGAGCCTGGTCATGGTCTTAAAGTCTATCTTCAAAATATCACAGGTTTTCCCGGGCAGGGTTTCCCGGATGCCGTCCGGTGTCACCACATGGTAATGGGGATAAACTTTTTTTCCGTCATAAACGGTTATAGTCTCTTTCTCCTCTTGCAATGGGATGGATGTAACACGATCCAGCCGGTAACCGGCCCTTCCTTTTCCAATTCCGATCTCGCCCAATTCTTTAAAAACCAGAATGAAATATGGGAGGTAATCCAGGGCTTTACCGATAAGAACCAAGTGTAGACTTAACACTTCACCGGGTTGAAATT
>JAZIHH010000022.1:0-4812 GCA_036678685.1 Bacillota bacterium | reverse complement strand
TTGAGTACGGCCTTTCTTGTCTGGACTTGATCGGAAGGGGCCAAAACCGTCATGTTGGGCAGCGCGCGCATCAACGCCAGATCATCCAGGCTTTGGTGCGTCGCCCCGTCCACCCCAACGGCCAACCCGGGATGGGTAGAGGCAATCTTCACATTGAGGTTGGTATAGGCGATGGACTGCCGAATCTGGTCATAGCACCGGCCCGGAGCAAAGCAGGCAAAAGTGCTCATAACCGGGATGAAACCGACCCGGGCCAAACCTGCCGCCACCCCTGCCATGTTCTGTTCACAGATCCCGACATTAATAAACCGGTCGGGAAATTCTATGCTGAACTTATCGGTTTTGGTCGCCGCGGAAAGGTCGGCGTTCACCACAAAAAGCCGTTCGTTTACCCGGCCGATCTCCACTAGCGTCGACCCGAATACATCCCTGGGTGCCACTAATTTATGCATAAGACGCCTCCTCCTTCTTAAGCTCGGTCAAGGCCGCTTCATACTCTTCGGCGCTGAGTTTCTTGGCGTGCCACGGAATTTCGTTTTCCATAAAGGAGATCCCCTTCCCCTTTACCGTGTCGGCGACGATCACATTCGCCCGGCCCGGCTGCAATTCCTGGAAGGCCCGGTCAATGGCACGAAAATCATGACCGTCCACACCAATGGCATGAAACCCGAAAGCCCGGAACCGTTCAAGGTAGTTTTCATCCCCGGCCACATTTTGGACATAATCATCCAGTTGCAAATGGTTTTGGTCGATAATCAGAATTAAATTATCCAAGCGCAAACGGCTTTGCAGGATAACTGCCTCCCAAATCTGGCCTTCCTGTAATTCACCGTCGCCCACCATGACATAGACCTGGTTCGGCCGGCCTTGTTTTTTATAACCCAGGGCCATCCCTAAACCGAAAGAAAGCCCCTGCCCCAACGAGCCCGAACTGCACTCGATGCCGGGAGCACTATCCATCTGGGTATGCCCCTGTAAGCGCGAATTAATCCGGCGGTAGGTCTTCAGTTCTTCAACCGGAAAGAAACCACGGCGGGCCAAAACACTGTAATACCCAAGGGAAGCGTGGCCTTTACTCAAAATAAAAATATCTCTTTCCCTGTCCCCAAGGATCCTGCGGGTCAATGCGCATCCGGTAAAAATACAGATAAACCAGTAATCTCCACGGCGGAGAGCAGCCCCGCCCAGATGCCCGGAACCAACCAGCCTTTGTATGTTGATGCAATCCAGTCGAACCTGGAGAGCTGTCTTCTTCAATTGCGCCACTGTGCTTTCATTCATTCCGAATCACCCCAATTTGTCGTCGTTTATCCCCATCTTGACCAGCATAGGTATGCGTGCATTTAACCAGCTATTACCCCCCGTCACGACTTCGGCAAGAAAGTGGATCGCCCTTCATTGCCGAAGTCGTGACGGGGGGTATCGCTGGTTAAATGCACGCATCTCTATGCTGGTCAAGATGGGGATAAACGACGACAAATTGGGGTGATTCGGAATGAATGAAAGCACAGTGGCGCAATTGAAGAAGACAGCTCTCCAGGTTCGACTGGATTGCATCAACATACAAAGGCTGGTTGGTTCCGGGCATCTGGGCGGGTCGCTCTCCGCCGTGGAATTACTGGTTTATCTGTATTTTTACCGGATGCGCATTGACCCGCAGGATCCTTGGGCAGAGGAAAGAGATATTTTTATTTTGAGTAAAGGCCACGCTTCCCTTGGGTATTACAGTGTTTTGGCCCTCGTGGTTTCTTTCCGGTTGAAGAACTGAAGACCTACCGCCGGATTAATTAGCGCAAACGGCTTTGCAGGATAACTGGCTCCCGAAATCTGGCCTTCCTGTAATTCACCGTCGCCCACCATGACATAGACCTGGTTCGGCCGGCCTTGTTTTTTATAACCCAGGGCCATCCCTAAACCGAAAGAAAGCCCCTGCCCCAACGAGCCCGAACGGCACTCGATGCCGGGAGCACTATCCATCTGGGTATGCCCCTGTAAGCGCGAATTAATCCGGCGGTAGGTCTTCAGTTCTTCAACCGGAAGAAACCACGGCGGGCCAAAACACTGTAATACCCAAGGGAAGCGTGGCCTTTACTCAAAATAAAAATATCTCTTTCCTCTGCCCAAGGATCCTGCGGGTCAATGCGCATCCGGTAAAAATACAGATAAACCAGTAATTCCACGGCGGAGAGCGACCCGCCCAGATGCCCGGAACCAACCAGCCTTTGTATGTTGATGCAATCCAGTCGAACCTGGAGAGCTGTCTTCTTCAATTGCGCCACTGTGCTTTCATTCATTCCGAATCACCCCAATTTGTCGTCGTTTATCCCCATCTTGACCAGCATAGAGATGCGTGCATTTAACCAGCGATACCCCCCGTCACGACTTCGGCAAGAAAGTGGATCGCCCTTCACCAGACAACCGTCCCACAGGATGACAAGCTACATCCGCGCCGCCTGCCTTTGAAGGCCAATATTCCTGGGCAGGTCTTCCCTGCCCCGCCCGGAAGGAAGGACAAGGAGACCCGCCCAGCTGCTTTGTTTACCGTATAAAGAGCTTCAATATATTACCGAGGATGATTCCGACCACGCCAAAGTCCGCGTCACTAAAGGTCGTATTGGCAAAACCCAAATCGCCCAAGACCGGCATCAGGAGCACCGGTAAGAAGGTAATTAAGATCCCGTGCGCCAGTGCACCCCAAAAAGCTCCTCTTTTCCCTCCGGTTGCGTTCCCAAAAACACCGGCGGTGGCGCCACAGAAGAAGTGCGGCACAACACCGGGGAGGATCACAGGGGCATTGAGGGCAATCAAAATGCCCATACCGATAATCCCACCGAGGAAACTGGCGAGAAAACCAATCAAGACGGCGTTGGGCGCATACGGGAAGACCACCGGACAATCCAGGGCCGGCTTCGCGTCCGGAACAATCCGTTCGGCAATACCCTTGAACGCCGGAATAATCTCCGCCAAGATCAACCGGACACCGGCCAGGATGACATAGACGCCACCGGCAAAGGTGATCGCCTTCAATAAAGCAAAGACGATAAAGTTCTGGCCATCGCTTAAGTTGGTTTCAACAAAAGCACGTCCGGAAGCAAAAGCCACAATCAAGTAGAGGATTCCCATGACCAGCGCCACGGAGACCGATGTATCGCGCAGGAATGACAAGCCCTGCGGGAACTGCATTTCTTCGGTGGATTTCGAGTTTTTCCCCCACCAATTTCCCGACACCGGCGGAAAGAACGTAACCGACGGTTCCAAAATGGGCAAAGGCGACGTCGTCCGTACCCGTAATCTTTCTCATGGTCGGTTGTGCAATCGCCGGGAAGAAAGCCATGGTTAAGCCGAGGAGGATCGAACCGAAGACGACCAGAGGTACGCCGGTAATCCCGGCGGCAATGAAAATAGCCGCAATCATACAAGCCATATATAAGGTGTGGTGACCGGTAAGAAAGATATATTTTAACTTAGTAAACCGGGCAATTAAGATATTGTCCAACATACCAAAGGTCATGATCAACGCGGTCTGTTGACAGTATTCTTTTAAGGCCAGAGACACAATGGCTTCGTTATGCGGAACAATCCCTTGGACACCAAAACCCTGTTGGAACATGGTACCAAAGTGGCTGAGGGCGGCCACAGCAAGATCGGCCCCGCCGCTCAAGACCAAAAAGCCCATGATCGTCTTGATGGTCCCCGTAATTACCTCTGCTGTTTTCTTCTTTTGCACAGCCAAACCGACTAAGGCGACAATACCGACTAGCACCGCTGGTACACTCAGAATATCCAGAATAACCTGTAACATGTTAACCCTCCTTTTTTGTTTTTACTAAAGCAAATTCTTCTTCCTCAGGACCTCTTCTAACTTTTCTTTCAGTTCGGCCAAGTCAATCATGCTGTTGAGTGATATAACCTCTCCGCCTAGCGACTCCAGTTGGCCGGCGATATCCCTTGTTCCAACATAAACATCAGCCTGCATTGCTTTTGCGGATGACAGATCCGAGTGCCCGACTTCAGCCTCGACGCCAAGCTCCCCCAAGACTTTTTTGATATTCATCTCGATCATAAAGCTGCTCCCAAGACCACTGCCGCAACAAACGAGGATCTTCATTTTGGATCACCTCCATTTCGTACCGGCCATTTTTTGTATGCTGCGTTTTTTCGAGATATCAGTTCCCCGGCATCACCCTCCTTCTCTCTCCTTGCACAATTTGTTGTTCCAAAGCAAAGGCGGTAAAGACTGTTCTATTTAGAGTGTTTTTTGATGACTTCAATAACTTCATCTTTACTGGTGGCATTAATGATGGTGTTTAGATCCTCCTGGTTCATGAAAACCTCCATTAACTGGGAAAGAGCTTTGAGGTGTGTTTCGTTATCCGTAGCGGCCAAAGTGACCACCAATTTCACCGGATCATTCAACTCATGCCCGAAATTCACCGGATTCGCCAGTGTCACCAGACTCATCGCCAGTTTTTTCACACCACACTCCGGCCGGGCGTGCGCCAGAACGATGCCTGGGGCCACCACCATATAGGGTCCGAAGGTAACGAAATTATTGATGATCGCTTCTTTATACCCGATGGACACCCACTTTTTTTCTTCCAGCGGAGCAGTCCCAGCGGCAATCGCTTCTTTCCAGTCCGCACAAGTAACGTTCAGCTTAATTGTTTCCCTAGTTAACAAATCGCTCAGCATATACACATACCTTCTTTCCATCCGGCGTTCATTGTGCCGTTTAATCTCATACATCATTTCGTATTGCAGTTGCTGCCGATCCGTAATCGCCGCATACTTTTCGACAATGCCGATCAACTT
>JAZIHH010000021.1:0-48236 GCA_036678685.1 Bacillota bacterium | reverse complement strand
GATATTTCTCTGCTTCCTTTAAGCTCATAGGCTTGAATCCCGGCATAAACAGCGGTCTTTCCGCGGGCGATGTTTTTTGCCGCATCCGCAGTTGTTGCGCTCCAACGCGGAGGTTTTGAGTAGGCGGCATGATAGGCCATGGGCACCAAAAGATCGAAAATCTTCCCTGCCTCCCGGTAACACTGTCCGTAATGTACGTACGCGGTGGTATCTCCGGTCGCGCCTTCCGGCATCAGAGCGGCGGAAAAGACAACAGGGCGCCCGCAGGCCTCGACCACTTCTTTTATTTCCTGAGCAAAGCTGGTTATATAACCGGTTCGTAATTCAAACCACTTGATAACATCCGGGTCTCTATTTTCATAAGCCCGGAAAATACTCGTGTTGTCCCCAGGCTCATAAAAAGTCCGGTTGATCAGGTTTTTTACTTTTTCCATATTAACGCCTGCCGCCTTCGCCGCGGCTATCTCCTGTTCACTAAAACCTAAAAGCGCATGGGGATATCTGATATAGTCCAGATGAATTCCATCGACTTCGTACTTTTCTAAAACTTCGGCAATCAAAGCTTTCATATAATCCCGGTATTTGCGTGAAGCCGGATTGACCCGCTCCTGTTCAAGTCCATATTGGAAATGACCCATTCCTTCCTCAGGGTACTCGTCAACAAAGACCCGGTCACCGTTCACCACGTACCAGGCATGGACTTTTATCCCCCTGGCGTGGGCGGCGTCCAGCATTTCCCGGAGAATATCGCGGTCGCCCTCACGCACGCCCGCCAAACCCACTTCACTGGGGTAACTCAAAGTACCGGTATTCCCTTTAACCAGTAAGAAAAGGTCTTTGAATCCAAACTCCTCAAGATGTTCGGCAATAATTTCCGCCCCGTTGGGTCCAAATTCCCTTACCGTTTGACCCCAAACCCAAATTCCATTCCGGAATTCCTCCTCTGTTCCTTGGGCCGAAATCTGCACGCAGCAGAGTCCCAAAAGTAAGACTAAAAACAACCGCAAACCCCAAGATAGTCTTCTCATCATTACTCCTCTCCTTTGTTGCAAGTTATATTGCTCCATTCGGGTCCGTCAGGAAAGACCATGGCCCCGGGGGTGCAATTCTCCTATGGATACAGGCAGCTTTCCGGCGGGCTTTTTTTCGCCGAAAATAACGGCCGCCATCGCCCGGATCGAACAGGGTCGATACCCGTAAGTTGTAAGATAAGTACGAACTTCAGGATAGGAACGCAGATCATAAGGGTTACGAACGGCAACGGCAATCACCGGTTTCCCGGTGGCCAGAAGTTTTTGCACTAATAAACCCTGGGCTTTCTCCTGGGTTATGGTTTTCGTTGAGGTGGCCACAATGATGTAATCCGCTTCCTCCGCTGCCGCCAACGCCGAATCGATATTTTCCGGACCCGGAGGCAAGTTAACCCTAACCGCTGCAACCTGCGGACACCTTTTCCGGATTTCGGTCACGATTAGGCCGGCGTCGTCATCATGAAGATCCTCTTCCCGCAACAACGGCATATTCTCTGGATAAATAACGGCAATTTTTTTATCAGAACCCGCCGGCAAGGGGAGCAGCCCGTCCTCATTACGGACCAAAGTAACAGACCGTGCCGCGGCTTCTTCTTCCAACGCCAGATGCTGTGCGGAAGAAACAATCCCCTCCATATAGGCTTTTTCCCACAATCCGTACTTTTTTAGTTTTAACGCCAAAATCCGTCGGACCGAATTATCAATTTGTGCTTCGGGAATTTCCCCTGTTTTAACCGCCTGTAAAATGCCGTAAAAAGCTTTTTTCTGCTCAGCCGGGGTATGACTGAAAAGTACTATATCCGCTCCGGCTTTAATGCTCTCCACAGCAGCTTTGGTGCATCCGATCCACTTTTTGATAGCATCCATCTCCAAGCAATCGGTGATGATTACTCCCGGAAATTTCATGGTCTCCCGGAGCAAATCCGTTAAAATCCGTGGGCACAAGGTGGCGGGTATTCCTTTTTCCCCGCTGAGGGCCGGATAGTTAATATGGCAAGTCATAATGGACGAAACCCCGGCGGAAACTGCCTCCCGGAAAGGCGGCAGGTGAAGGGCATCCATTTCCTGCCGGGAAAGGTTCAATTCCGGAAAGGCCAAATGAGTATCGAGATCAGAACCGCCGTGCCCGGGAAAATGCTTTCCGCAACTGACTACACCTGCTTCTTCAAAACCCCGGATCATTGCCGCACCGAGCTTTCCGGTTAAATCCGGGCTGTCACTAAAGGCACGCAGGCCGATGATGGGGTTATCGGGCTCGGTATTCACATCCAGGCAGGGTGCGTTTACCATATTGATTCCGGCGGCCAGCGACTCTGTAGCTATAGCTTTGGCCACCCGGTAAGCACAGTCCACATCGCCAACAGCGCCCAAGGCCATGTTTCCCGGAAAGAGAGTGGCGCCTTCCGTTATCTGCATAACAATTCCGCCCTCCTGGTCGGCCAGGATAAACAGGGGGGCAACAGCGCCGGTTTGCGCCGCTGTTTCTTGTATTTTGGCCGTATATTCTCTCATTACAGTGTAAGCATTGGCGTTTCTGGCCATTATGATCACGCCGCCCACGTGATAACCTTCAATCATCTCCACCATTTCCCCGGAGAGAACCCCCTCATATTTCCCAGGCATGCCCACAGCCATCATTTGTCCGATCTTTTCTTCCAGGCTCATGTTCTTGAGAGTCTTCTCTATACAGCCATCGGTAACCAATGGCCACTGCATTTTTTTCATCCCCTAACAGCCCCCATTGTGATTCCTTTTTCGAACATATTCTGCATTAACAGGTATAAAATAATGATAGGAAGAGTAGCAATGGTTATTCCGGCGCATAACAAACCCCATTGCGTGACATTCAAACCCCTAAACATTGTTAAGGCCAATTGCACAGTTTTGTACTTTATATTGTTGATGATTAAGAGCGGCCATAAAAACAAATTCCATGACCACATGGCTTTAAAAATCGTCATCGTGCCAATTACCGGTTTGGCCAGAGGCAACATGATGGAAAAATAAATGCGTATTAAGGAACAACCGTCAATTTTGGCACTGTCTTCCAGATCCATTGGAATGCTTTGAAAAAACTGTTTAAACATAAACACTCCAAACCCGCTGGCAATGAACGGGACAATCTGTCCTTGATAGGTATTAAGCCATCCTAGGTTTCTAACAAACAAGAACATGGGAACCGCCACCACATGAAAGGGAATCATTAAAGTCATAAGTGCCAGGTAGAATAATAAATCCTTTCCCGGTATATTACGGCGGGCCAGAATAAAACCGGCTAAAGAATCAATTAAAATTCCTAAACACGTAGTGAAAAAGGCCACAATTACACTGTTTAGAAAGAAGGTTCCGAAATTAACCGATTCATCAAAGACCCGGGGGAAATTCCAGGCCCGTACATAATTCTCAAAGGTAATCGTCTTCGGAATTAAATCAAAGTTGATCACTACCGAGTCCGGGCTTAATGAAGTGGAAATGGTCCACAAAAAAGGAATAATCATAAAGGCCGCTCCAACGGCGAGAAATAAATGTTTGAGCACCCTCCACAACCGTTCTAGGTGGCGGGAACTATCTTTTTTTCTCCTCATTCGTAAACTAGTTGCTGATATAGAACGCAGTTTTGTCGAAGAACTATTTTGCTGCAAGTTTTTCACCCCCAGAAATTTTGCCAGACTGAAGGAACCTAATACAATTCTTCAGCCTGAAAAACACGACGTAGAATTGCTGATAAAACTAATAATCCGACAAAGAGCATAAATGCTACTGTACTTGCGTATCCCATACGATATTCATTGAATCCCAATTGGTACAGGTAATTTATTAACGTGGTTGTGCTGTATCCAGGCCCTCCCCCGGTCATCACATAGGTCTGGGTGAAAACCTGAAAAGATGAGATTATTTGTGTGGTGACAATGAAAAAGGTTGTGGGTTTCAGCATCGGCAAAGTTACATACCAAAACTTCTGCCAGCCTGTGGCACCATCAATACTCGATGCCTCATATAATTCAGGAGATATTCCCTGTAAACCAGCAAGGTAAATCATCATGCAATATCCTAAATCTTTCCATACGCTCATAATAATCACTGATAACATTGCCAGGCTCGAATCGGCCAACCATCCCTTAGTAGTGCCGCCAAAAAGACCAATGAACCGGTTGGCTATGCCGGCCGGACCGGCATCAAAGATCAACCGCCAAATAATAGCACAGGCAACCATGGAGGTTACAACCGGTAAGAAATAACATATCCGGAAAAAGTTTCTAAAGTACAAACGTCCTGAGTCTAATAAAACAGCAATAAACAAGCTCAAAGCTAACCGGACCGGCACTGTTCCCAATACATATACGGCCGTGTTTTTCAAAGATGTCCAAAATACTTTGTCATTAATCATTTCTATATAATTTTCAAACCCGACAAAAAAGGGGGCACGCATACTCAAAAGACTATATTCAAACAAGCTAAGATAAACCGACCGGCCGACTGGAATAAAGATAAAAAGAGCAAAAATAACATAAGCAGGGGCAAGAAAAGTGTAGCATTCAAGGATTTGTCCAATTTTACGAATTTTACTGCCTTTTTCTCCCTGACTCTTACTTTTTTTCACTAAAACCACCCTTTTTTCTGAAAAGATAATCAGTTCGAACAGGGGATCCCGAAAACCCTGTGTGAGGGTTTTCGGGATACTCCGATCGCGAACTTACAGTTTTGTAAATCTATTTATCTATTTATCGCCGCCGCGCAAGCTCCCTGGTAAGCAGCCTCTGGATTTCCGCGGCCGCCTCCTCAACGGACAGCTCACCCTCAATCGCCCTCTGGACTTGTACCCGTATGTGACGGCTAAAGGCTGAGGAATTGGGGGAAGCATAATAGAAGTAACCCCCGAGTTGCATTTGTTCCATAAAGGCGCGGCGTAGAGGCGTAGCAAAATCCGTATCTTCTATGAGAGACGCTCTTGCCGGTGAAAAACCGGAAACTTTACAATATTCCGCCATCGCTTCCGGTGATACTAAAAACTCGGCAAATTTAGCAGCGGCCTTTTTATTTTTCGACCCGTTCCAAACACTGATGACATCCATTCCTGCGAAAGCAGCATGGCTTTTATTATGCGGCAGCAGCCCGACGCCGAATTTATCTTTCAACTCGGGTTCGTTGGCAAAAGCCTGAGCAGTTTCTTCGCAGTCCATAAACATGGCAACCCGCCCGTTGGCGAACATTCTCTGTATATCATGCAGGTCAATAGTGCTGATTCCCGGAGGAACCACCTTGTGTTTACGAATTAGATCAATATAAAATTGCAGACCTTCGATGGCAGCCGGGTCATCAGCTGTAGCCACCCAGTTTTCCTCATCAAGGAAATCAGCATTGTTCTGTCTGAGGAAAGGCTGGTATTGGGAGACATGCAGACCGGTGGTGCCGAACCCATATTGATCAATTTGGCCGTCGCCATCCCTGTCTTTAGTCAGGCGTTTCGCGTAAGTGACAAACTCTTCCCATGTCCAACTAGTGGTTGGTTCCGGAATGTTTTCTTCAGCCAACAAATCTTTCCGGTAAAACAAGGAACGAACCGAAACATACCAGGGCAGGGCAATCAATTTCCCATCGTAAGTTACCCGTTCAACCGTTGCCCTGCTTAAATCCTCAAGTAAAGTCGGGGAAATGTATTGATCCAACGGTTCCAGAAAACCCGCTTCCGCAAAATGCAGTTGTTTAGGGGAGCCCAAACTGAAAACATCGGCCATATTTCCACCGATAAGCGCTGTTTGATACTGCAAATGAGGATCCTCCGCCCAGGGAATCACTTGGTACTTAACGGTAATCCCGGGGTTTTCCCGCTCAAACCGGGAAATCAAACCCCGCATGCATTGGATCATTTGCTCGTTTCCACCGGCCTGCCAGAAGGTTATCGTTTGATTCGCCGCCGCGCTTGACCCTGCTACAAACAAACTTACTATTAACCCTATGGAAAGCAATATTTTCCTCATTGTTCTCCTCCTTCACGTTATTCTCCATATTTAACTGTCAACTAAAAGATTTAAAGCAAATCTAAATCGCGACTTACACCCCCTACAATTTCTGTTTATAACGATAGGTGATCGCTTTTAAACTAAAGGCAGCGATATTGATCCCTATACTTTTCAATTAAGTCCCGGTCATGGGCATCCCCGCCTTCAACATTGGCGCTGATAAAAATCGGCGGCTCAAATCCTTTGTCCAACAGTTTTTCCACTACCTCAACCAAAATCATATTTACAATCAATGCCCCCATCACCGTTGAAGTTGGTCCTGTTTTCGAACGAAGCCTTTCCACCTCTAAAATCGCATCGCCGTAAACCCCGCAATTATCAATAACAATATCCGCCAAATCAATAAGCTTTTTGCCCTTGTGGTGTCTAGAAGTGACTGCATTAGAATGAGCTACTGAGGTCAAAGCAATCACCGTTACCCCCAAATTTTTACACACTTGGGCCATCTCAATAGGTACAACATTCCGGCCGGAATTGGAAGCAATAATAATCACATCACCAGCGGCGATTCGATGTTCCTCAGCAAGTATTGCCGCGTACCCGTGCAACCTTTCCATACGTGTCGATTTCATAGCTCCGTCGTGGAGCATAAGAGCGGGCTCTAAAATTGGGTTCACTATTACCAGACCCCCGGCCCGGTAAAACATTTCCTCGGCAAAAATATGCGAATGACCCGTGCCGAAAACATGAAGGGTATTGTTGTTAATGATTACATCAGCGATAACTTCTGCCGCCCGGTTTATATTTTCAAGTTGGGTTGTTTCCACTTTATTGCATAATTTCTTAATTTCTTCTAAGTACTTTCTCCCCAACATTATGTAGCCATTCCTTTCTTCTCCAAAACTATAATTTGTTCTTCCAATATTTGCCCTGCCGACGGGGATAATCTACCGACAAGAGTCTCGTAGTTGATTTCTCCTTCTGAAACGGAAGGTAGCATATAGCCTATGTGATCGCCGGCATAACCGACGATATATACGTGGTTAATGTTGATTTTTCGTAAAACGGAGAGTTCTTTTTTTATGCTATAACCGATTTCCGCAGCAATTTCGCCGGGAAGCATCACCAAAATCAGAGAATTATCCTGCGGACCACCGGTAAAAGATATTAACTGAACTTCAGTGGTGATGTTTTCTTTTTTACTTCCCGGCCCGGGGTCTTTCCTTTCGCGCCGACAACGTTGTATTGCAATCTCTATGCCTTGTATGTCTGTCTTTAACCGGTGAATATCAGCGCCGGGCGCGTTCTTTTCCTCTAAGTCCTTTAGTTTTCTTCGCGTTTCATCCAATAAAGCTGTTAATTTTTCTTCGGTGGTACCGGTCTTTACCGGTAGGTCGACTCGTATGCTTTTTACTGTTATTTCCCATTCATCTTCCGTAACCAATCCTTCGCCGACCTTGGCAAGGACTTTTTCCGCCAGTAACCTTCCCAAACGCTCCGCCTCTTTGTAATCCGCCGCCTTTTTTGTATACCGGGTGCTGATATTTGCCGCCGCACCGTTACAAAAGACGGCCATACTTCCGGGATAAGCCTGCTCAATTAAGTCTACAGTGTAACCGGGAAAATCCCTGGAATAAAGGAGGTTTTCCGCTCCTAAAACCGTCGGATGGCAGGGGTAATTAACCAAAATTACCAACGGATTACCGGACATATCCTCTATTTTTATAATTCCAACTGTCGGGTCATAAAAACCTTTTGGGTTTATCCTGTTACCGGCAAGGTTGTAAACGGCGGTGGACGTAAAACCTAATTTCGCCGGGATACAATTTCGCCGGGCCTGTACAGCGGCTCTACCCGTCTTCAAACAAATCTCTGTGGCCAATTCCGGATTGTACTCCAGTTCACTACCGGCGTTACCGTCTATCCGTGGACCGGCATGAGTATGAGTGGCAACCACAGAAATGAGTTCCGGACCGATGCCGGTTCGGGCTGAAATTTCCGCCCTGACTTTACGCACAAATTCCGCTTCCACTTTTAGTAAATCTAAGACCACTAAGACAAATTGCCCCGTTCCGACGTCAAAAACAACTACTCTTGCATACAGGGGATCATGAACACCCTGCGCCTGTTTAGTCCTTGCCGCATAACCGGCCATAGGATTTCCAGGTAAAGGGGTGATCTCGATTTTAGCAGCGCCTACCCTTAGTTTTCCCATTCTTCTTCACTCATTTCTTGCCGCAGGCTACCTCAATTTTCCGCCGAAGACTCATACCCGGTATTTTCTTGTCCCACAGTTTTCAGGCGGTGCCGGGGCGTCCGTTTTAAAAGGCGCCCCGGCAGATATTCTTTACCTCTAGAGTTCTAGAGTTCCGGCCAATCTTCGGGGGGGATGACGACACGAACCGCCGCATAATTCGGCAGACGCCCGTTATAAGCAATGAATCTGATTATCCGGGAAAGTATATATATGGCGACATCAGGGGTAACCGGCTCAGTAGTGGTAACCGTTTCTCTGGTGACTTTGAGCATAAAATGGGAAGGAATTTCCGGTGCTGATTCTTCCAATATAGAACAGATCTCACTTGTCATGTCTTCATAATCAGCCAGATTAATTTGTCCGTCAAGCGCCCCGTTGGCGTTTAATTCTTCCGGAATTTCAAAGTGGAGATAAGGGACTTCGTCCGGAATCTGTTCCCCTGCTTCCAGGAACAGTTGGAGCCATTTGACCATTAAGTACAAAGTGTCTTCCAATTTTACCGTTATATTATCAGTAAAGGGGATTACTACTTCCTCCGGCAAGAAGACGCCCATGGCCTCAATCTGATCGGTAAGTTCAATAGCCATTTCCAGAACATCTTCGCCCGAAAGGGTCGGTGTGTTTCCCGCCATAACAATACTACTTGTACTAAAGACCGACACGATTAGAAACAGGCTTAATATTTTCTTTGTCCGATTAAACATTTGTTTAACCTCCTTAAGATAAAGTTACCAAGTGAATGCGTTATATTTACCATGACCTGCTTTTAGCTATCACCCCACCTTCCCTGGGAATCCATGATTTATTAGAACATAAGCTTTAAAGTTACTGTATAAGTAGGATTTGTACCGGCCCTGGTTGAACCCATTAAAGCTTCCCACGGTCTTCCGTCGTCAATGGTATTATCACGACTCTTACTGTCACCCAAACCCTTGCTCACACCGTAGGTGAAGGTCAACAACAGGTCACGGATCTCTTGTTCTATTTCCACAAATAATCTTGATTTCTCCCGGAAGAGATAACCAACATCCACAGATGTTCCTTTAAACCCGTAATTCAGGCCGGTATATGCATATAGCCCTTTCAAAGCATCAGTGGTATAGTCAGCGTATAACACCTGAGCAACCCCGGTTATATCAAAAATCAGGGGGAAATCGGCGCGGAAATAGCCCCGTAAAGCCTCCGGATCGCTTTTTCCCTGTTTATAAAGGCCTGCCGCCACAGTGGAAAGGCGTCCGAAATTTTTTCTTACCTGCGAATAAATTTCCCAAGTGTTGTTTTTGTCTTCAAATACACTGTTATCTCGATTGTAGAAATGACCTAGATTGTATTCTCCTTCAATGTTCATACTACCGTCCGCGAAGGTCCTCCGCGCGTCACCCGCGAACTTTAAGGCGCCTCCTGCCTGTTCGCCGGCAGCGGCCTTCCGTATTTCCACGGAAACATTATACTGCAGTTGAGAACTGGGCTTTACACCAAAGGTTGTTTTAAGGCTTTTTTCGTTGAGACTGTCGCGTTCCCGGGTATACAGGTTTCCGTTCACTTGAAGATTGGTTGTTCGCGAAAGAGCGGTACTTGCTTCGGCCTTCAAGTCATTGCGCCGGCTCTTGGCCTCCCCGGCGTAGTTGGTATCAAAAGTGTCGGCAATGCTGAAAGCTATATTCTTCCCAAGGAGCCGCAAGTTGGTTGCTGCTCTTCCATAATACTGTTTCCGGTCGGCGCCCACGAAATCCTTATGATAAACTGCTGAGGGCAAAAAAGCAACCAGGCCGGGCTCGGTCACAAGATATCTGGTATTGAGATTGACCGCGCCCACCTTTATGTTATCCACGGCCAGCCGGAAAGCCCGAGAAAGATCGTCACTTCCCACAGCCCTGCTTTGCATTAATGCCAAGTTCATTCTTGCGTTTAATGCCGGTACAGGACCTCTTGTCCAGGCGATAATATTGTCGCTTATTCCCTGAACATTCCGTGTTGGTCCTGTCGCTCTATGCCCGTAAGCAAAATTCACATCATAATCACCGAAAGTCCGATTCACACCGGCAATATTATATGTATCCAATGCCCGGATGTGATGAAATTGCAGTTCGGTACCGAAGACTTCGGTGGTGAATTTGTAAAAATCATTATTTCCCTCTTTATTGAAGGCATTATAAAATGCATAAAAGGGATCAGTAGGCATGCTGAAATTGTTATGGTGGTTGGTCCCGCGAAATGCCACATTAAACAGACGCGCTTCCAGATTCCAGCGGTCATCCGGATCCAGGAATTTCTTCAGGTCTTCCAAAGATGAGAATTGGAAATCAGAAAACGATTCTGAAGTTAACAATGCCGGGTAATAGGCGGAAAGAAAACTGCAGGTGAAACCGAGTCCCAATTTTAACTCGGAAACATTTAAAGGATCGGGGTTTTGAGGAGTAAAATCCCCTTCTTTGTAAGATAGTTCGGCTTTATAGTAACCCCGTACGTTGAAACTAGGCCTAATCCAACTTGGGGGAGGAGTAATACTCCTGACTGCCGCGTAATTGGGCATCCGTCCGTTATTATAAACAAATACTACAGTGCGGGATAATACAAAGATCAGTTCATCGGATCCCAGCTCCTGTTGGCTTGTTCTCCCGTCGATCGTTACCCTTGCGGTAAATTTCGGGGGAAGTTTTGGCGAAGACTCCAAATATGCCGCCACATCTCGCGCAGCCGCATAAATATTAGCCAAATCCACCTGTCCCTCGAGACACCCTTCCGCAACATAATCGGGATCGGCAATTTCCAGAAAAGGAAGAGTCGCCGGGATTCTCCCTGTTGCTTCATATGATTCCAACCATTTAGCCATTAAGTAAAAAGCACTTCCTATGCTAATTTCTTCTCCGGCAATCTTTACTGTTTTTGGTAAGGCATTTGTCTTATCGATCTGACTGTTTAAATCGAAAATCATATCCCTTACGTCACTGCCGGAATAATTTTTGGCCATAGCCGAGCCGGTACAACCGACTACAATCAAAACCATTACTACAGATAAAATTAACTTCCGCTTTACCGTCAAAATCCGTCTCCTCCTTTTGTTGTCATTCCAGTGCACTTGGATATTGACATTAATCGTCCTGTTTTTTTCATTGTTAATATTCTTCGTCTCTTGAAGAATTCCTTCTTTAATTTAAAAAATATTTTAAGATTTTTATCTAAATATAACCAAAGACAACATAATAATACATCAACGTCGAGAATAATAGTTGATTAGTATCGGCTAGTTTTGCAATGGATCGAAAAAAGTGCTCCGATCTGATAATTGGAGCACTTTTTTCCAACGAAAATTACTTCAACTTAACAATGCGTCTGTCTTTTTGCGCCCAAGAGTAATCAAAGGACGCGTATGTAATTTTAATGTTTGATCCCTTGGAAGGATCGTTAATGACAACATATAAAACGTTACCGTTGGCATCGGCCTGCAGACCGCGGACCACCACATAATGACCGCCGGTGAAACTGGAATATAAGGGTGTATCGTCGGGATAACATCTCGGATTACCGCCGGCGGTTATATGGAGATGACCGATAACGGGATGGTTGTCTTCGATGGCCCTTTTTAATTCACTCCAACCGTATTTTTGCGCTGCTGCCGGGAAACCGTAATATTTAGCGGCCGACACTATGGTCGCCGGCCCTATCCCGTCATAATAGGGGGAATCTCCTATACTGGCGCAATAATTGGAAATTTGACTGACAGTTCTCAACACCCCATAATACTCCATGACCATCCTGAGGGAGGTCGGGCCGCAGGTATAGCTGTCCGGCTGCTCGTAGTAGGGGACAGAAAGATACTTGCTCCAGGGAATGGACTGCGGCGAGCCGTCTGAATAATCCATGGACATGAATTCCGCCGCCGTCTCCATACCGTCACCAGCAGCAGTATAGATTAATTGCGCCACTCCGCCGTTCTGTTTGATATAATTAGCCGCACTGGTAGCCTTATCCTGTATTTGCCCGTTAGCAATCTCTTCACTAAGAGAAGCAGGGGTTGAGAACAGGCTTGCGAACAAAACGATTATCAAGACTAATACTGGTTGTTTTTTCATTTTTTTACCTCCTAGTAAGCAACCCAACTTTAATCCTAACCCTTAATCTTCCGCTTTCGGCATCTGTTCATGACGGCAGTTACTAAATACCTACCATCTGTCGGATTCAGCCCATTGGTAACTGGTCAGCGGGTACCGAAAATAGGCTATTCCGTCGGTTCCGGCATTTACAGCGGCGGCGATGCAGTCTCCCATTTCTTGCGCCGACATGTAATCACCCGTATCGAAGATTGTTTGAATTCCCGCCCAGACCTGACTTTTCGGACCGACCAATTTTTTAAAGTAAGCCGTTTGCGTCCCCACCCACGAAGGTTTTTGCCCGTAATTGTCGGTATAGGTCATCAAAACGAAAAGTTGCGTATAATTGGACATTTGCGTAACATTTTGCCCATAGTTTTGGGCTCCTCCGGTTTCCGGCATGATCGCCGCGCTCAAAATTGCTTCCGGTCTCCGGGTATTCATCCGGGTTCGAATCTCATTACAGTAACCGGTAATTGCGGCTTCAGCGCCGCTATAATTGTAGGCCTTTCCCGGATAACGGATGTAATCAAGGTGAATCCCGTCAATATTGTAATCGTTGACGAGAGGGGTTATTATGTTTTCCAAAAAATATTGCCTGTACTTCTCATCCCGGGCATCGATCCAGCTTCCCCCTACCGTAGCGTACTTACCGGAAGCCGCCGCCGTCTGGTCATGTAAAACCGCCGTCCAGGCGTGGACCTTTATGCCCCGCCCCTGTGTTTTTTGGATTAATTCCTCCAAAACATTAAAATTATAGCTCCCGCTGCTTCCCTTAACCATAAGAAAAATATCGGTGATACCGTGCTTCGAACAGTCATCCACGACCTTGTTCACCCCGACTTGCCTGGCGGTTGTCCCCAAAATCCAAATCGCCTTAGCCATCCCTTCTCCCCCCCGCGGCCAGGACGCAGGCAGGTTACCGCCTTTGACTATTGCAAAATTAGGCATCCTCCCATTAGCATTGGCCCACACGATCGCCCTGGCGAAAAGACTGATTACCATATCTATACCGACTACTTCCGGAGTAGGGTTTTGTTCTTGAATATCCTCCCAACTGCCTTCTTCCCGCCACCCTACGAAGATTTTATCCGGGATCTGCGGGTCGGCATCGAGGGCGGCAACGATCTCCCTTGCCGCTGTGAAAAGTTCGGACCAGACCACTACCCCGCCTTTCTTACCGGCAGTCACAGTCTTGGGAATTTTAATTTCTTTATAGGAAATGAGCTCGGGAACAGTCCCTGTCGCTTCGTTGGTACCGCCGCTTTCCTCATAAAACGCCAGCCATTGGGCCATCAGATAAACCGAACTCGCCAGCGGGATCTTATCCCCGCCCACGGAGACCGTCTCCGGATAATCTTCGCCGAACCCCATGGTCAACCGCCCGGCCATGGCGGCAACGTCTGCACCGCTGTAGCTCTCGCGCGGCCTATTCTGGCCGGGAGTTGTGGAGCAGCCGGCAAGGACGGATGTTACCCCCAACAATAACAATACTATCCAAAAAAACCTTCAGGGAGCGGACATTTTTCTCACCCTTTCAGTTAATATATCTCAGGAAAAAACCATAATAACCGAAAACATTCATATTCAAACCCCAGTGACTTGCCGGCACCACCTTCTCAACAAAAATTTCTACGTTTTGTAACAATATTCTTGTAAGCAAATTTTAGCTTTAGAGATAAAAATATCCATGGCAGTGCTGAACAACAGTGGTTACCAAAATTTACTTGAGCAGGGCAGTCAATCGGACTACCGTTTCTGCAGCGTCACCTAAAAGCAGGGTGACATTTTCCCGAGTGTACAAAGGATTATCCACCCCGGAATACCCGGGTTTGGTATCTTTATTGCAAATGATTATATGCCCCGCCTTTTCCACTTCCAGGACGGGCATCCCGTAAATCGGTGTCCCTTCCGCCGTATTCGCCGCGGGATTTACTACATCGTTGGCGCCAATGACAATAACCAAATCAGTCTCGCTCAACTCCGGATTAATCTCTTCCATCTCGAACAAGCGCTCATAATCAATGTCCACCTCTGCCAAAAGCACATTCATGTGGCCCGGCATCCTTCCGGCTACAGGATGAATGGCGAATTTAACTTCCTTTCCCGCCTCTAACAGCGCTTCACTCAGATCTTTCACTTTTTCCTGCGCCTGGGCGACCGCCATCCCATAACCGGGAACAATCACTACCTTTTGGGCTTTCCGAATTATTCCGGCCAAATCATCCGCGTCCCTCTCCCGTACCGGAGATACACTTTCACCGGCGCCGGCCGATAAAAGCCGGGTTTTCCCGGTAAGAATCGACCAGATTTTTTTGTTCATAGCGCTGCACATCAACTGCGTTAAGACAAAACCGGAGGCGCCGACTACACCGCCTACGGCTACCAGCAAGAAGTCACGCAGCGCCAGCCCGGCAATGGCCGCGGCAATACCGGACAAAGAATTCAACAATGAAATTGTAATCGGCATATCCGCTCCGCCGATACGCAGCGTAAACAAAATCCCGAAGCAAAAAGCCGTTCCCCCGGCAATAAATAAAAGGCAACGGGTCAAAGACTCCGGTCCCGTTAGCAAAAGAACCGCGGCGATAACGGAAGAAACTAAAAGTAACATGCTGAGCGCCGTATGTCTCTTCAACACCAACGGCTCTTGTTTCAGCTTCCGGTTCAGTTTGGCCGCTGCGACCAAACTGCCGCTCAAGGTAATCCAACCGGCTATATAACCCAAAGCGGCAGCGGATTGATTGAACAGGGACATTGTGGGAAAATGGTCGAGGATAACTACCAATGAGACCAGAGCGGAACTGCCGCCGCCGATACCGTTTAATAGAGCCACAAATTGCGGCATCTGAATCATCGTAACCTTAACAGCGAGAATATATCCGGTCGCCACAGCAATAACTACCGGCGGCCAAAGATGAAAAACCGTTATTATCTCGTTATACAGTAAAGTTGTGACAATTGCCCCCAGCGTACATATAGAGCTAAGGAAAATTCCTTTCTCCGCCGTTTTGGGAGAACTCATCAGCTTGATTCCCCAGATAACGCCGGCGACAAAAATAAAGCCTGATATATTATAAAGTGATTCCGTCATTTTTCCACCTCAACTCTTTTTCCTAAACATCTTTAACATCCGGAAAGTAACAACGAAGCCGCTGACCACATTGATTAGTGCCAGCGTGATAGCAAGCATCCCCAAAAGCACTGAAATACTGCTCCGGGCGAAGGCGGCCGCCGTCAAAGCTCCAAGAATGGTGATTCCGGATAAGGCGTTCATGCCCGACATCAGGGGAGTATGTAATAAACTCGGAACATTACGAATTAATTTGCCGCCGATAACAGAGACAGCCAAAAACAATATGGTTAAATACCAATTATTCACTTTGATCAGCCGCCTTTTCTTGTAAATTTGCGGTTTCCAAGGCGCCGGAATGAAGCAGGCGCCCGTCTTTCGTCACCAGACAGGCGGAGAGGATCTCATCATCTTCATCCGGTTTTCCCTTTCTTTCCATCAGATAGACCAGAAAATTATAAATATTATGAGCAAACATCCAGGTGGAACTAACGGGAACACCGGCCGGAATATTTTTGGTCCCGTCAATGCTGACCTGGTATTTGTAAACAACTTTTCCCGGTACGGTGACCGCGCAGTTGCCGCCCTGATCCACCGCAACGTCAATAACCGCCGATCCCGGTTTCATGGAAGCAATCATTTCTTCCGTAATGAGCACGGGGGCCGCTTTCCCCGGTATTAAAGCGGTTAAAATTACAATATCCGCTTGGGTTATATACCCCTTTATAAGGTTTCTCTCTTTTTGCAACCATTCCGCAGGAAGTTTTTTCGCATACCCGCCTTCACCAACGGCAATATCCGCAGGTATTTCCGGGTCGATCACTTTTGCCCCCAAACTTTTTGCCTGCTCAAGGGCATCGGCGCGGATATCGACGACATAAACCTGTGCTCCCAACCTTTTGGCAGTGGCAATTGCCTGCAATCCGGCCACCCCGGCGCCGATCACTAATACCGTCGCCGGTTTGTTCATCCCAACCGCCGTTCCAATCATCGGAACAAATTTACTGATCCTGCCGGCGGCAGTCAAAACGCTTTTATAACCCGCCACTGTGCTCATGGAGGTCAGTGCGTCCATACTTTGGGCTCTGGAGATACGGGGAATGCTGTCCAAAGTATAGGCGACAACCTTCCTTTCTACCAGTTTTTGTACCATTTCGCGGTTTTCCGGCGAAGCAGGATGCAGAAAACATATAAGATACTGACCGTTTTTCATTAAATCAACTTCATGTCGTTGCAGCGCCTCATTAAACTGAGGTTCTTTGACTTTGAGAATAATATCCGCCTGGGCGTAAACCTCCTCTGCCTCAGAAATAATTACTGCACCTGCTTTTTCATAATCTTCATCGGTAATATAGGCACCCGTTCCGACCCCCTTTTCGATCAACACAACACCGCCCTGGTTGACGATCTTTTTTACCGTATCGACCGTAACCGCCGCCCGCCGTTCACCCTCCATTATCTCCTTGGGAACGCCGATTTTTACATTGGAGAACAGCAAATTAATCCCTCCTCAAAGAAAACATGTTGTAATATTCTCTATGCGTAAGAGAATTCCTCCATTTATTTTAAAATATAATGTAGTATTTCTTCCAAACAGACAAAAAATCTTCTGTATTTATTTGTACCTCAGCGGTATATACATGTCTATAGGGATAAAAAAATCCCCTGCCTTACTGGTACCCGCAGGGGAGAAAAAAGCTATTTATTTAGTATTTCCTATTTTTCACTGTGAGGCCGGTGAGTTCAATGAATTTGAGCGCTTCATCGTAGTGCTCCAGAGCAATGCCGACAAACAGACAATCGATCACGCTTAACTGCGCCATTATCGAGGGCATTCCCCCACTGCCAAAGGAAGTTTCCTCTGCAGCTGTAAGTAAAATAAGATCTCCCAATTTTCCCATGGGGGAACGGCTGTAATTCGTGATACAAATGATCTTAACTCCCTGTTCCTTTGCTTGTGTGAGTACTTCCACCGTCTCTTTGGTACTGCCGGAATGAGAAATTCCAATTACCACGTCGTCTTTTTCCAGTAGTGCCGTAGAGATGCTTTGCATGTGAGAATCAACATAAAAATCGGCATGAATACCAACACGCAAAAGTTTGTAACATAAGTCCTGGGCTGCCAATCCGGAAGTACCAACTCCGTAAACATAAACCCGGCGGGCATTAACAATTGCGTCCACGGATTTTTTTAAGGTGTCAACATTTACAATCTCTGCCGTATCGCTGATTGCCTGAATATTCGCTTGAAAGACTTTTTTGACCGCGGTTTCAAAAGTATCCGAGGGAGTGATATCTTCGTGAATATTTTTACTGGGAAGCATAACTTCTCTGGCCAAAGCGATTTTTAAGTCCTGATAACCGTTATACCCTAATAAGCGGCAAAACCTGATAATTGTAGCGTCGCTGGTATCCGTATAAGCTGAAAGTTCAGTTATGGTACAGTACAATACTTTATCATGATGCTTCAATATATAATCAGCTACTTTTTTTTCCGTAGGACGTAGGGAACTATAAACTTTTCGCAGCCGGGACAGACAACCCCCCGGAATATTTTGTTTATTACCGCCCATAAATCTCTCCTCTTTCTGGTAAAAAATTCATGATTTACAAAAATAAATCCTATCATAAGATAGTTCTCTCTTTTAATGGAATATCCTGCACAATCCTTATTGTTTTGCCATATAAATAACATAATATCGGTCCCTGGTAAACAAATAGCCTTACGCCCTGTTTCAAGTAGATATTCCGCATGTAACAAAGATATCCTTCTGAAAAAATAATCCTATTTAAAGTTTTTCTTTGTGTAGTAGGCGCACATTAGCGGAAACCCTATTCAAAACCTTGCCGGCGGCTGCAAAGAACACAGCCCTGAAAAAAACCCCAAACAGATCCGGGGTTTTTAACGCCACATTTCTTCTTTATTTTATCACCTTTATTGAGAGTCAGGCATGGGGTCCAGAAGGTACACATGATCTAACCCTTCCTCCGCCTCGAATTGCCAGTAAGCTTCTTCCGCCGCCCGGCGGCAATTACGGCAGGCATGCCACGGGAGCAAAACCGCGCCGATTTTACTGACCCGCCCGTTATAATGTTCCGCTCGTGAATAAATCTTCCGAAAACCGCTGCAGGCCGAACATTTTTTAACCGCTTCTGCCTGAAACTCGGTTATATTATCGGTATCATAGTGGATGTAACGCTGTCGTTGAAAATAATCGTTTTCCCCAAAGATTTGCTCCAAATCCTGCTCCTCGCGGGTACTCCAGACCGATTGCAGATACGCTACGTTCTGTACGACTCCCGGGATGCCTGACCCCATTTTCTATTCCGTCCCAGTTGCGCTCAATATACCCGATGGTCTCAACAATCCGTTTCCTTCTTGGCTTTTCGTCAGTACGCCATAATGCTTCATGAAGATGAGTCAGGACTGCCTGTTTGTTTACGGATTTGATCCCCCGGTGAATCAGCATCTTAAGCCCGGGTGCATGCGCGGTAGCCGTTTGAATATATTTTTCTAAATGATACTTGTCTAGGATAAAAATAGTTTGCGGCGGTAAGTATTGTAGTCCAGCCCGGATCCAAGAGGCTCCGTCTCCCAATAAATAGATCCTTTCAACCGTTGAAAGATCATAACGGGCTTCCAGGTAATCTAAAACCTCCCACCATAACTCTTTCGATTTTCCCCAGGGTTTCGTAAAATACTTCGCGTTTTTAAGACGACGACGCGAACCCTCCTCGCTTACCCCTTCGTGAACATAGATGAGCAACGAGGGCTTTTTCCGCTTATGATCTCTGATTCTTACATGATCTTCATCAGCCTCTATGTACAATGTCCGTACGTGCCGTTTCTCTTGCGGTGGCAACGATTTCACAGGAGCAAACTTATTAACGGTCAATGCTACTGTTTGCCTACTTACCCTCAGTTCAGGATTATAGCTGCTTTCTTGCACCGTGGCCTCTTCATAGGACATTTTACTGGATGCTTCTAGCAAGGCGGCTTTGAGATTGGGCCCTACTCGTGCATGAGGGGTAATCCCTATTTGTGCGTCTACCAAGTACGCATAGTGCTTACTTTCTTTATGCTGGTAATAGCTCCGCTCATAGATCAGTTGACCAAAAATGGTCAATATCGCTTTCTGGTCTCTTCTCCGTACGACCTTCCAGTCTCGTTTGCGCTCTTCGCTTTCGTGAATCTTTTCCTCAAGAGTCTCCAAAACCAGTTGCACTAGAGCGCAACCTATACCGTCGAGCTTTTTTTTCAATTGTGCCTCAAAGGTTAGATAGTCAATCTCGCCTTCGAAAATTTTCGATATTTCGTTCACTACCGAAAGGATTTTCTCTTCTACTAAACGAATTAGATCCATGAGGAACCTCAGCCTCCTTTGGGGGGTATTCATTCATCGCTGAATGTGAGGTTCCTCTTCTTTTTTCCATAAGTTATTTCCTGCAAAGACCTACAGTAATTTTACACTAACAATTTTTGCTGTCAACCGTTTTGCCTTATTCATCTTCCAACCTCCTGTTCCGGTACAGCCGGCCCAAAAAACATTTTTCGGTTGCCCCAAATACCAATCGACGCAGAAAACCCCGCAGTATATACTGCGGGGCTTTCTTTATGGGTTGACTGTACCCGTAAAATTTTGCAGTCTCTTAATCTAATCCTGGAGAAACATCTCCATCGTTTCTTTCACTTGTTGCGCCAACCGGTTGATATAACCCAAAACATATTCCTTGATATCAAGGTTATCGTCTTTAACCAAAGGGGTCAGATCCATGGCATAAGACAAAGCCGTGGCCGCATCGGTTTCGTGGGGGCAGGAAAAAGTGGCGTGGGCCCGTCTCCGGCCCAGGACAGCCAGGTCATACCTTTTTCCTCCGCAAATCTGGGAATCATATACCCCAAGCAGCGCGGCGGAAAGATTCTCGTGGGCGCTTAAATCAAAGCGGACCTTGTCTTCATCGGGCAACCAATCCAAATCACGCCATACTTCGCAGCCGTATACTTTTTCCGGCCGGTTTTCCGGAGGAAGCATCCTCACAGCCTGCAGGGTTTTTATTGCCGTGGCTACATGGGTATTATGTTTATCGGCCAGATTGTGAAGATACAAAACTTCGGGCGCGGCAATCCGTATAATCTCGGCCAATTCTTCGACTACTTCTTTATTGGCCGGATCCTTCACTTCGGAACTAGGGTAGTCCATAAACACTTGCGCGGCATATTCTCCGATAAAAGCGGCTTTTTTCTGTTCTTTTTTTCTTATTTTCTGCATCTCTTCATCGGTGCATGTAGCATACAAGCCGTCCCGCGGGCTCCCGCTTCCGTTGGTCACCACTATACCGGTGAACCACTTATCCTCCTGACCGTAACAAGCTAAAATTCCTCCAGAAGCCATAATCTCAATGTCATCCTGGTGGGCTGAGACCGCCAGGTGGGTCGTTCTTTTCAGGGCCTCCGGCAATGGTTGTCCGTCCGGAACATAGATTTCCGCTCCCTTGTTTTTCAGTTGCAACACGTTCCCTCAACTCCCTGTTTTTTCAATCTTCACTTACATCCTTCAATATCTTCCGCCAACCGGTTTTTCCGGGTACACCCCGGTCGAAACTCCGGCTGTTTTTTCCGGTAGACAGGCATACCGCCCTCGCCGTCGGAATCAAAGAACCGGCAGGGCGGCGGCGGCCACAGCCTGTACGATCCGGCGGTTGCTCTCCCCGGGGAGATGCAAGTTTAATTTTTCCGCCAGTTCCGGGTATTCCAGCGCCAGAACCTCCCTGGCGGTCTCCAGGATAATGACCCCTCCCGCGCCGGAGGCAACTCCTCCTAAAAGCAACAGATGTTTTAGATCATAAAAGTCCGCGTAATAACCCAGGGTATACCCCAGATAACAACCAATGGTCTCATAAATTTGGCGGGCCTTTTCGTCCCCCTTTTCCAACAGCCCCTGTACTACCCTTAGCTTTTCGGCGGGGGTGAGGTTTTCCTCCAGTTCTATACCGGCGGCCGGGGCCAATTTGACGACCGCATCCTGGGAAAAGTATTTTACTCCGCATCCGGTATCGCCCGACCACTCGTCCACCATTGCCCGGGGATTATAATCCACCGGCACAAAGGCCAGTTCGTTCAGGCAACCGGTAATATTGCCGTTTTCATCAACATACCCTGCCGCCTCGCTGGTCCCCATGGCAATTCCCATAATCTTGGTGACTTTTAACGACATGGCACCGGCCAGAGCGGCGACGTCCCCATCGTTTTTTACCACCACCGGTATATCCCCCAATTCTTTGGCCACATCCAAGTAGATGTTCTTTATTTTCTTGTCAAACAAATCCTCGGGAACTTTCAGAAAGAGCGACGCAATCCTGGTACGATTGTTCACGTAAATCCCGGCGGAACTCACCCCGAGCCCATCCACTCTGGGAAGTTTTTCCGCCGCGGTTTTTACCGCCTGCAAAATCTCCCGGTAATGATAGTCCGGATCTTCCTGGAGCATGGGCTGCCAAGCCGCTTCTTCTATGTAGAGTACTTCACCGTCCCGGACGGCCGCCACTTTCCGGTTGCTGCCGCCGGCGTCAAAACCGATACGGCATCCGTTAAGACTCTTGCCCACCGGTTCGGGTTTTTCATATTCTTCCGGCATCCTGTCAGCCTCCGTAAGCTCCACCGTAAATTCTTTTTCATACACCCGTCCCATAAACCGGGCGTCAAATTCACGGCTTCCCCCAGGGGCATAGGCTTCTTTGATCCGCTCTCCTATATACCGCGGACCGCCAATGATAATCTTCCAACCGCCCTTAATCCACAAGAGACTTTTGGTCAACCGCTCGATATACCGGAAACTCTCTTCTTCCTTTCCGCTGCCCCCGGCAAACACTTCCGTCCGGTATACGGAGACCTGCCCATTTTCCCTCTCAATACCGATTGCCACAGGGGTTTCCCGGCCGGAAGCTTTGACCGCTTTCAAAAAAGCTTTGTTCACCAGGGCCATCGGACGGAAATCCCGATCCAAAACCGGGATTTTTCTCAACTTGACTTCCATCATCTTTCCCCCTCCTCTTCTACGATCTTTCGATCAGGTATAAACTGCCGGTTACCTGGTGGGCAATAACTCCACGGGTAAATTCAGCCAATAACGGAAAAGCACCTCGGCAGCGCCGTAAATAAAGAGTTCCTTTAAATTCCCCCAAACTTCAAGTATGGGAGTACGAAGATTGTTTCGCGGGACCCGGCGGCTTATCTCCTTTCCTGCCCGCGGCAGCATTTGGCGGATCATCTCCGTTAACTCACAGCCAACCACAATGATTTCCGGATCATATAAATTCACCAACGTACCGACAAGCCGAGCAAAAACTTCTTTGGTCTTTTCACCAGATTCCGTCTCCATCCGGATCTTCCGAAGCTGCGGTACTGTCAAATGCGCCTCCAGACAACCATACTCACCGCAATGACAACGTACTTCCGGATCGCCCAGCGGAATATGTCCTATTTCGCCGGCGTAACCATTATCACCCGTAAGAAGCAGTCCTTTTTCAACTACCCCAAGGCCCAGCCCGCTTTCGCCTATGTACAAGAAAACAACATATTGGCGTTTTGTTCGCCCGGAAACAGCCACTGCCCCCATATTGGCGTCATTTTCCACCCAAACCGGGATTTTTAGCTTCTCCGATAAAATCTTGGCCAGGGGTACACTATTCAACCAGGAATACTGATGACAAAAGATTAAATTCCTTTTGTAATCAACTGCCGCCGGAACAACAGCGATTCCTCCCATTACCTTTTCCAAGTCAAGGGAAAACCGGGAAAGGATTTCACCGGTATGCATCTTAATTTCATCGGCCAGAGCGGGGATCCCGTTCTCCGGGTTGCTCCGGCATACTGTCTTGAAAAGCAACTGGTTTTCCAGGTTGCTGACGGCAACGGTGACTGCAGGGGAAGTAAAATCAAAGACCAGGCCTACCCGGGAATCGGGGTTTAAGGAAACAAGCTGGGCCGGGCGTCCGCCGGATATGCGGCTCTTTTTCTCAACCCGGCAGATCCCTTTGTCTCTTAAGTCCCGATAAAGATTGGAAGCCGTCCCGAAGCTTAACCCTAATTCTTGCGTTATTTCGTAACGGGATAACGGTCCCCGGCGGCGCAGAAGTTTGACCAATCTTTTTTCATTATGAAGACGTATGCTCTGAGTCTGAACTGTTTCCATCTTTCTCCTTCCCTGTCGACCTAAAACCATGTTTACTCCCCAGGTGCTTTATGTAATAGTTATTATAAGTCTTACAATAACTATTGTATAAAGTATTATACTAACTATTGTAATAAATAGCAACGTTTTTCCCCGGGAAAATCCGTCATTCTAGCCTTATTTCTTCTTTTTTTTCGCTCTATGTTCCCCGGCACACGAAATTGCTCAAGATTTCACCAACAATCAAACCCGGGAGGCTTTCTTTCAGCAATATCTTGAACTCCCGGGCTGCTTCGGTAATTAAGGTCTCCGGTAAACCTCCCTACTTTACCAGCGGAATAAACGCGCCGTACCCTGCTTTCTCCATCTCGGCCAGGGGAATAAAGCGAAGAGCTGCGCTGTTGATACAGAAACGCCGGCCGCCTTTGTCCACGGGACCGTCGTTAAAAACATGACCCAGGTGGGAGTCGCCAACCCGACTCCTCGTTTCGACCTGTTCTGTACCGGAACTATAATCATTATGGTAGGTCACGACCTCAGGCACAATGGGCTTAGTAAAACTGGGCCGGCCGGAGCCGGAATCGAATTTATCCTTGGAGCTGAACAGAGGTTCACCGGTTACCACATCCACGTATAAACCGGGTTCATGGTTATCCCAGTAGGCATTGTGGAATGGCGGTTCGGTGGCGTTAAGCTGGGTTACGGAGTATTGGAGATCCGAAAGCGTTTTTTTAAGCTTCTCTGGTTCGGGTTTTTGGTATGCCAAAGGATTTACGAAAACCGGATCGCTATTTTTCAACAAGCCAAAGTCAATATGACAATATCCTTCCGGATTCTTTTCCAGATAATCTTGGTGATATTCTTCAGCCGGGTAAAAATTGGCAAGGGGTAGAACTTCGGTGACAACCGGGCTATTATGTTGTTCTTGCGTCTCCTCGAGGATAGAACGAATAACCGGTAAATCCTCCTCGTTTCGGTAATAGATACCGGAACGATATTGCGTACCCCGGTCATTCCCCTGGCGGTTGCGGGTGGTGGGATCAATAATGCGGAAAAAATGACGCAAAAGGGTCGCTAAGGATACCGTTTGCGGATCATACCGTACAAGTACGGTTTCCGCATACCCGGTATTACCGGAACAGACCTCTTCATACGTAGGTTTTTTCGTTTTTCCATTGGCATAGCCGACGGTTGTTTCGGCTACGCCGTAAACACGGCGGAAATAGGCTTCAACGCCCCAGAAACAACCTCCGGCCAGCCAGATCTCTTTAAGGTTTTTGCCTTCATAATTGACCTCCCGGTTGGGGTTGGGCGGTAAGGTTTGCATATTTCATCCCCTTTTTTCTGGAAAGTTTATCCTGGGTTGCCCCGTGCAAATATGCGCTGTTTCTCGTTGAGAAATCGAAAAATTTCTTCATATAATATTCACCACATGCAACCGTATTATCCGGAGTAGCCCCCTGCCACAAAACTTTGAGCAATAAGAATTTAACGATGTTTAATTCTTTTTCCAATTCTGCATCCAGTTCATAACGGAGGAATCATCATTGGCAGGCAGTCCCCATACTTCAGGCCAGGGTTCTGGAAATTTAATGTTTAACAAATAGCAGTATGCTACGAACTGGCCATGATGCAAAGTCTCATGCTGATTCAATAAGTTAAGATGCTCAACCAGACTCGGATTATCAGGCAATCCCCAGTCAATACTTTTCACTACGTTTTCCAACTCATTGGTCAGGAACTCTTCCGTCATATTGTCAACACTTTCGAGATACCTTCTAAGAGCCGTCTTGCTTTTAACTAACTCTTCATCGATTTGAAAATTGAACTTGGCAAAATCTAACCTCCCTGTTTTCATTGCATCCAAATAAGCTTCTTGAACGGCGCCCAACTCTTGAAAATGTTTGCCAAACGTGTCATAAACAGGACGGGGAAAGGGGGTAACTAACTGTTCGACCGTAAGATGTTCGAGCATACTGTAGGTTAACCCTCTAGTGAATTTCCAGGCATTTAATCCTTTCTTCAATAGGGTTTTCATGGTTTTAATGTCCATAATATAAAAAGCATAAAAAAAGAGCCGCCTCCCCGGCGGCCCGAAATTCCTTTCCCGGTTGGACCGGTTTTTCCTGCTGTTTGGGCGCCCGTTTCCTTTTTTCCGGAGTTTGCCCTTTACACCCAACCGCGGCTCCTGACGGCCCGGGCCACCCGGTCGATGGCGATCATATACGCGGCGTCCCGCATATACACTTTTTTCTCCCGCGCCAAACTGCTGACCCCGGCATAAGCGGCGGTCATTTTGGTGTCCAGTTTTGCCAAAACCTCCTCCTTCTCCCAGTAATAATTCATATTCGACTGGACCTGCTCAAAATAACTGCAGGTAACGCCGCCGGCATTGGCCAGGAAATCCGGAAGGACAAAGATCTTTCTCGCTTTTATCACTTCATCCGCTTCGGGCGTGGTGGGCCCGTTGGCGCCCTCGGCGATGACCTTCACCGACCCGCTTATCTTTTGGACATTTTCGCCGGTGATTTGGTTTTCCAACGCCGCGGGGATGAGAATATCCACTTCCTGCTCCAACCAGCAATCTCCCGGTAAAAGCTCGTAACCCAGATCCCGGGCCTTGTCCTTGTCAATATCTCCGTACACGCCGGTTATCCCCATAAGTTCTTCCACGTCCACCCCGTCTTTTTTCCGGAAGGTATAGGCTTTTTGGTCATGATGGTCCCAACAGGAAACGGCGACAACCGTACCGCCCAGTTCCTGGTATTTCTTGGCCGCATGCTGGGCCACATTGCCAAACCCCTGAATGCTGGCGGTGGTTTCATCAAGTTTGATCTCTAATTCCCGCAGCGCTTCCCGGAGGATGAAAATCAGTCCAAAACCGGTGGCTTCGGTTCTTCCCAGCGAGCCGCCCATACCCACCGGCTTTCCCGTGATAAACCCGGGATATCTCCCACCAACAATTTGCTCGTACTCGTCCAGCATCCAAAGCATATGCTGGGCCTTGCTCATCACATCCGGCGCCGGGACGTCAAGCCAAGGCCCGAGGTTTTTGGCCAGTTGTCTGACATAGCCGCGGCAAAGGCGTTCCTGTTCCCCTTCGCTTAAACGCCGGGGGTCACATACGATTCCGCCCTTGGCGCCGCCCAAAGGAATGTCCACCACCGAACACTTCCAGGTCATCCACATGGCCAAAGCACGGACGGTGTCCGCTGTTTCGTCGGGATGAAAACGGATACCCCCTTTGGCCGGTCCCCGGGCGTCATTATGTTGTACCCGGAAACCCTGGAAAACCTTCACTTCACCGTTGTCCATCCGGACAGGGATGGTAAAATGATACTCCCGCATCGGCCGGCGTAAAAATTCCCGCATCCCCTGATCCAAACCGATTAAATCGGCCACGGCGTCAAACTGTCTTTGTGCTGTTTCATACGGGTTATAAGGCTTGGTCAACAAAGATTCCTCCTTTTTTTACCGCAGATCGGCAAATGCCCGCCCCAACCTTCTTGGTCCTGAAGGTTCTGAACCCTGCAGGATCCGCCGGGCAGGCTGAAGCAGGCCTAATATAACATTATAACTTCGCTAAACCGGCAATAAAATCCTTGCGGTGGATGTGATTTTTGGACAAAAGGCAATCTTTAAGATCCGCGCAATATACTTTTTACATAAAAGCAGGGTAAAACCCGGACGCCGGTCAGCCCAGCACCACTTCCACTTCGTTCTCGGCTTTGGCCATTTCATGCCGGATTAAATTCCCCGGGACGACTTCCCCGTTGACTTTAAGTTCGGTCACTCCGTAGCCCGCCCGCCGCGGATTCCGGACTTTAATATGAAAGGTCTTTCCGCGGTAAATTCTCATTACCTCAAAGCCTTCCCAGTCGGCCGGGATACAGGGGTCGACGCGCAGGCCGTCATATTCCGGGCGTACCCCCAGAATATATTGGGAAACAGCCACAAAACTCCAGGAGGCGGTCCCTGTTAACCAGGAATTGCGGGCCCGGCCGAAATGGTACGGGTGTTCGTCACCGGTGATAAACTGGGCGTACACATAAGGTTCCATTGTATAAAGATCGGCCCGCTCGTTTTTGGCGGCGGGAAGGAAGGAAAGGTAAAGAGCAAAAGCCCGGTCACCCCGGCCCAGGAGACATTCGGCAATCACCGCCCAGGTATTGGTGTGGCAGAAAATCCCGGCGTTTTCCTTCAGTCCCGGCGGGAAACTGGTGATCGCCCCGATCTCGTTGTCCGTCTCGCGGTAAGCAGGCCTGTTCAAAACCACGCCATGCTCCGTAGCCAGGTGCTTATGGACACTGTCCATGGCAATCCGGCCTTTTTCCGGGTCGGTCGCCCCGGAAAACACCGCCCAGGTTTGGCTGTTGACAAAGATCTTCGACTGCTCGCTCTCGCGGCTGCCCAGTTTCCGCCCGCTGTCGAGATAGCCGCGGAGAAACCATTCGCCGTCCCAGGCGTAAGTATCCAGATTTTCCTTAATCGTGCGCCGGCGCTCTTCAAAAACCCGTACATCCTCTTCACGTCCCGTCCGCTTTGCCAGTTCGATAAATTCAGTCAACGCCCGGTAATAAAGGAAAGTGGTCCAAATACTTTCTCCCTTGCCCTTCAGGTTAATGCAGTCGTTCCAGTCGGCTGCCAAACCCAGCAAAAGGCCGTGGAGACCCCGTTTTTCCCAGGAAAACTCAAGGGCCCGCCGGAGATGCTCATAAACGGTAGCTTCATCTTGATCGGCAAAAGCCACCTTTTCTTCGAGGAAGGCAAAATCGCCGGTTTCCTTAAGATAAGCGGTAACCGACAACAAGAGCCAGAGGTGATCATCGGAAAAAATCCGTCCCGGTTCCGGCCGGTTATGGGGTCCCTGCCGCCACTCCAAGGGCTGGACAATGTGCATGGCATACCCCTCGGCCAGTTGGCCTTTAAGGAGATCAACCAGTTTCGCCCGGACCAAAGCGGGGATGGCGTGAACCACGCCCAAGGTATCCTGGTTGGTATCCCGGTAACCCAGACCGTCCCGGCCCCCGGCCTCATTAAAGGAGGCGGAACGCGACCAGTTAAAGGTGGTATGACACTGGTACTGGTTCCAAATATTCACCATCGAGTCAACCAGCGGCGAAGGAGTCCGGCACCGGTATTTGTCCAGACGGGCCCGCCAGTATTTCTGCAAAGCGGCAAAGTCTTTTTCCACCCCGCCGGCGGCATAATACTCGCACGCCTCCCGCCCGGCGACCCGGGCCTCACCGATCCCCACGATGAAAAGCGCCCGCTGTTTGCTGCCCGGGGCCAAAGTAAACCGGTTTTGTAAAACCCCGCAAGGATTGCCACCGATGGCAATCGAACCGCTGCAAACCCCTTTTTCCACGGCGATGGGCGTTCCCTCATGCCGGTAATTGCCGATAAAAACCTCCCGGTCGGTGTCGAAACTTACCACCGGAAGAAGGGAAGCCATAAAGGCCTTCTCTTCCTCTCCGCCGGGCCACCGGAGGGTGTAATCGATGATACCGTCGTGATAACTCATGCGGCAGGTATAAAGAATATACTGGAAGTTGGTGAGATCCTGATCCATGCGCCAAAAACACCATTCGGCATAAGGAAAAAGAGATATATCCCGTTCCCGTCCGGAAAGGTTCTCCACCTCCAGTTCCCAAAGTTCGAGCGGACGGTCAACCGGTACGAAAACCCGGTAATTGGTTCTTATTCCCTTGTACTCACTTTCAAACCTGGTATAACCCAGACCGTGCCGGCAAACTATCCGGTACTGGTCCAAGGGTTTCGCCACCGGCTGCCAGGTGGCGGACCAGTAATCGCCGTCGGCATTGTCCCGCAGGTAAATATAACGGCCCGGCCGGTCCATGGGAATACTGTTGAAACGAAACCGTAAAAGCCTCCCGCTCTTCGCCGAACGGTAAAAAGAATAACCGGCGGCGTTGTTCGAGATGATACCGCAATAATCCGCCGTACCCAGGTAATTGATCCAGGACATGGGCGTATCAGGCCGTTCAATGACGTATTCCGCCCGCGCATCGTCAAAATATCCGTACCGCATAAGATCACCCACTCCTTTACGTAAAATAATTCCTCTATTTATTCGCGCCACCGGTCCTAATTACCTTCTTTTTTTGTTTTTATAGGCAGAAATTCCATAAAAAAACCTGCCTGTCAGCGGATTAGTAATTTTTCTTGCCGCAAAAGACGGGGCTTAGCCAAGCAAACCGGTGGTTTTTCATTTTGTCAAGGCCATACCCAGTTTAACCCATAACCGCTCTTGTTGAAGCCCCGGCAGCCTTTTTCGCAAAACAAGACCTTTTCGTAGAATGAGTTGAAACAAAGAGGCGCTACGGGATGTTGCATCCCGTTTTTTTTTTACAAAATTGCCCCGCCGGCAAGAGACACATTTTTCCGGTCCGTGCCATCAAATGTCATTTTCCTGCCAGATGCAGGAAAATATCTTTCCGGTATCGAAATCAGTAAAGCAAAACACGCGACCCTTACCTTTGCCTATATATCCAATTGTTCATATCTTTACGAGGAGGCGAAAAGCATGGCCCCGAAAATTACTATAAAAGAAACGCCGGCTCTGCAAAAAAAGTTTGTCGACGGAGTGCTGGTGGGAACCACCGCCCCGGGGGAAACCGTCTTCTACCACCCCGCGCCCGGAAAATACCGGGTGGTCTGTGAGGATGACCATGGCCGCAGCAGCCGCCCGGCCATTACAGGCAATTGCAAAAGGGTCTCCCGGCAAAGAGGAGACCCTTGATTACCGCTCCTTTATCCCTTCCCCCTGCCCCGTCACAGATCCCAAGGGATCCCGCGGGGGTCGCGGGGATAGAAAGAGCTTTATGCTTTTTTCGCCAACACACGGGCGGCCGCCCGGATATGCGCCGGGGACGTTCCACAGCACCCGCCCACCAGCCGGGCGCCGGCAGCCACACACCGTTCTATACCGGCGGCGAAGTCTTCCGGGGACATGTCAAAGACTGTCTTCTCCCCTGCCAGCCGGGGTTTGCCGGCATTCGGCTGGGCCAAAACCGGCAGCGGGCAGGCTTCGCGCATTTTCGCCACAATCGCCGCGGTCTGGAAGGGATCTATTTCGCCGCAATTCACCCCCACCACGGAGGCGCCGGCTTCAGTCAGGGCGCGCGCGCAAGCGGCCGCCGTGTCGCCCATGATGGTCCGCCCGCCCTTTTCCGCCGTAATAAAGGCCATGGAAACAAAGACCGGCAGAGCGGCCGCCTCTTGGCAGGCTTGGACGGCGCATAAAGCCTCCTGCAGGCTAAACATGGTCTCAATAATGAACCCGTCCACCCCGCCTTCCGCCAAGACGGCAGCCTGCTCCCGGAAGGCCGCACGGGCGGTTTCTTCCGGCAGTTCCCCGAGCGGCGCCAGAATTTTACCGGTGGAACTAATATCTCCCAAAACATATTGGCCGTCGCGGGCTGCTTCTCTGGCCAGCCGCGCCCCGGCCAGATTGACCTCCCGCACATCCACGCCGAGTTTGTGTGTTTCAATATAAACCCGGTTCATGGTCAAAGTATTCGTGATCAGCAGATCAACCCCGCACCCGGCATACCGCCGGTGCACGGCCAAAACCGCCTCCGGGTGGGTAAGATTGTTTTGCCCGCCCATCTCCAGACCGGCCTCGGCTAGTTGCGTACCCATGGCGCCATCCAACAAAAGTACTTTTTCCTTGTCCGCTATTAACGCCAACAGTTTCATCGGCTTTGCGGGGCAAGCGGCTGGCCGCCTGCCCCGACCACACCTCTCTTTTTCCTCTTTGGTTCCCCTCTCTTTTACGTAACTTGCTTCTTGGCCTGTTTATATCATGGTTTATACCATGCCTTGACGCAAGCTGTCAATGGTCTTACTCCTCATAGCCATTGGGGTTATTGCTCTGCCAGCGCCAGGTGTCGGCGCACATCTCGGCGATCCCTCTCCGCGCTTTCCAGCCCAGTTCCTTTTCCACCTTGGCCGTTTCCGCGTAACAAACCGCGATATCGCCCGGGCGCCGCCCCACAATCCGATAGGGGATTTCCCGGCCGCAAGCCTCCGCGAAAGCGGCCACCACTTCCAACACGCTGTACCCCCGTCCCGTTCCCAGGTTATAGGTGACCACCCCGGGCGACGAACGCAGTTTTTCCAAGGCCTTGATATGCCCCTCGACCAGATCCACCACGTGGATATAGTCTCTAATCCCTGTCCCGTCAGGGGTGGGATAGTCATTGCCGAACACCTGCAACTCCTTTCTTTTCCCCACGGCCACTTGGGCAATATAAGGAAGAAGATTATTGGGGATACCGTTGGGATCCTCGCCGATGCGCCCGCTTTCATGGGCGCCGATGGGATTAAAGTAACGCAGGATCGCAATATTCCAGGCGGGATTGGCCCGGTGCAAATCGCGGAGGATCTCTTCAATCATCAACTTGGTCCGGCCGTAAGGATTGACCGGCGACAACGGAAAATCCTCCCTAATCGGAACCCGGGGCGGATTGCCGTAGACCGTTGCCGAGGAGCTGAAAACCAGGTCGGTCACGCCGTATTTACTCATTACTTCACAAAGATTCAAGGTGCCAATGATATTATTCCGGTAATACCGCAAGGGGTACATAACCGATTCCCCGACCGCTTTCAACCCGGCAAAATGCAGCACCGCCTCAATTTGCGAAGTGCGAAAGAGGTTTTCCAGGGCGGCCGCGTCAAGAAGATCGATCTTATGAAAGGCAAAAGACTTCCCCGTAATCTCCGCCACGCGTTTTACTGCTGTTTCCTTGCTGTTGCTCAGATTGTCAACGACAATTATTTCGTAACCCGCCTCTAGTAGCTCGACACAGGCGTGACTACCGATATATCCCGCGCCTCCGGTCACCAAGATCGCCATTTAAAACAGCGCCTCCTCTAAAGATACTTGTTAACAATTGCTTCCATTGCCTCTTTTTTTTCTTCCATATCTTTCACTAGCTTGAACTGATTTCGTGCTCTGTCCAAATTATGTTCCTCCCGCCGTATTTTAAAATATGTATCCCCGTTCAAGTAATCGGTAAGGAACCGGATACCGCATTCAAACGTCATCAGTTTGGCGGAAAAAGCCAGATACCGGAGTTCGAGCGGGGTTAAAAAATCCCCTGCCGTTTCTAAAAAACCCCGGGTAAAAGCGTCAAAAAGATCAAGCCTGACCCAGACTTTTGTTAAATCCTTTTCATCCTCCAAGGCGGAACTGGCGCCAAAACGGATGGCATCACCGAAATCATACAGGGAAGAGCCGGGCATAACGGTGTCCAGGTCGATGACACAAATGCCTTCTCCTGTCCGGTCGTCAATCATAATATTATTAAATTTAGTATCATTATGTGTTACCCGCAGAGGTATTTTCCTCTGTTTCAGAAGGTCGACGATGAGCGAAATCTCATTCTTTCTTTCTTTGACAAAGGCGATTTCCTCGCCAACATACCGAGCACGGTTCGCCACATCTTTTTCCACCGCGGCCAGGAGATCATGATAACGCTTTACTGTATTATGAAAGTCAGGAATCGTTTCATACAAAGTATGCGCCGGAAAATCACTCAGCATTTTCTGGAAATTGCCAAAGGCGCGTCCGGCATTGTAAAAATGTCGCGCATCTATTACTTTCTCATATGTCTGCGCCTGTTCGATAAAAATATAACCGCGCCAGTAAGTCCCCTCCGGGCTTTTATAAAAACTTCCTCCTTCGACCGTGGGAATGAGATTAAGCGTTTCCCTTGTATAATCGCCTCCCGCCAAGATTATCTTCTCCCGCAGGTGCCGCGTTACTGCCGCAATATTTTTCATTAAATTTTCCGGCGAGGCAAAGACCTTGTGGTTTATCCTCTGCAGGATATACCGGTGGACGGTTCCGTTCTCTTTACGGAAATATGCTGCAAAGGTATCGTTAATATGGCCGTTTCCGTATGGTTCAGCCCGCAAAAATTCCCCTTCAAACAAAAAATTCCGGACCACGTTCTTAAAGTCAAAATCCTGCTCTTTTTGCTCCCGCCGCTTTTGTTTCATTTACGATCGATCCTCCCATAAATTCTCCGGATAAATCTTTTCCCGGATCAGCCCTGCTATGGCCTCCTGCACCAGTGGCCTGTCTTCTTTATATGTCATCCCGTACCATTGTTCGTTAGAGACAAAAACCTTTACGCAGGCTTTTTTCTCTGCAATCAAGGCGTCGATTACCACCGGCAAGAAATATTCCGCACTTAAGATATTTTCCCGGTTGCGGGCAAAAAACCGGAAAAATCCCGCTTCAATCTCGCCAAAAAGCTCCGGGGTCAACCCCCACATATTCATCGAGACAATACTGTCCGCTGGTATTTCCACCCATTTTTCCCCGTCTTCCGTGTAGCGAATACTCTCGCCAAATCTTTGAATTTTTGTTCGTTCCTCAACTTTTTCCAAGTAACCCGTGGCATTAATCCGGCAAATTCCCCGTGCCACATGCCCGTGCTCAGTCAGGGTATTCTCAAGCCGATAACCGATCATACAGAAATTATAAAGCCCGTTGGTATTTTGGGGATTGGAAAGGTAGTCACAGAGCATCTTAAAGGAGGTGCGGCCGTAAAAATCATCGGCATTGACGACAGCAAAAGGTGTCTTAACCACGTTCCGGCAGCAATATACGGCATGTGCAGTTCCCCAGGGTTTTTCTCTCCCGGCCGGGGCTTTTAGCCCTCCGGGTAAATCATCAATATCCTGAAAAACATAACCAACGTCGGTAACTTTTTCGATCTTTTTTCCGATTTTTGTCCGGAAGGCTTCTTCCATTTCCTTTTTGATCACAAAAACAACTTGGAAAAAACCAGCCCGCAGGGCGTCATAGACGGAATATTCCATAATACATTCCCCATTGGGTCCAACCGGGGCAACTTGCTTTAACCCTCCATACCGGCTGCCCATTCCGGCCGCCATGATCACCAGGGCAGGTCTAATCATTTGTTACAACTCCTTTTTAAATTAAGATTGCCACTTTTTTTGTGGTTTCTCGTTCGCTAACAAGCTAAGAATAATCATTAATCTTTACTTTTCAATCGCTATTTTATCATAATTTTATTATATTTACAAGTATATAATCTTTTTTATTATAATTTTGATTCATTCTTTTGTCACAAGATCAAGTCCAGATTAGTGTGTAAATTCCTCAGTTATCAATAAGCTTATCTGATATACGCAATATTGCTTTGATCATTGGTTTGTTTTTGCTCTTCTTGCCACTGAAGGTATTCACTCATATCCAGGTATTTTTTGCCGCTTATCCACTTGTCGTCAATTTCCATAAGTAAGGCTCCAATTAGGCGAATTGCCGATTCCCGGTTCGGGAAAATACGGATAACTCGTTCCCTGCGCCTAATCTCTTCGATAAGACGCTCGACAGCGTTTGTAGTACGCAGACGCCGGCGATATTTTTCCGGCAGCATAAGGACCGCGGTAGCATCATCAAAGCCCATTTCAAGTATTTGCATGGCCTTGGGTGCTTTTTTCTCAAATGTCTCCAAGGTTTGATTCAATAACAACCGGGCAGTACCGATATCAGGCGCATCCAGAATCGCTCGCAGATGTGGATAAAGCTCTTCTTTTGCCGACCTAGGCGTAGCGTCCATGATATTACGCATAAAGTGGGTTTGGCAGCGATGCCAGGTAACGCCCTGGAAGTAGCGGCGAACCGCCTTGACCAGGCCGCCATGGTCATCTGATACTACCAGTTCAACACCACGCAGGTTACGGCTTTTAAGCCAGGAAAAGAACTGGCTCCAACTGGCTTCGGATTCACTGTCGCCCAGCATGAGACCTAAAACTTCCCGGTAGCCTTCGGTATTTATGCCGATAGCGATCATAGCGCTCCGGGAACGGACGCGGCCGTCTTCACGAATCTTCAGTACGAAAGCGTCCACCAAGACAAAAGGATAGCATCTTTCCCGCAAGTCCCGGTTATTCCAAGCGTTCACAATGGGGTCCAGTTTCTTGCACAACTCTGAAACAGTGGATTTGGAAAATTCGGTACCACATAACTCTTCCGTTATCTGACTGACCTTACGGGTAGAGACCCCGTTAATTACCATTTCCATCAAGGCCAGCACCAAGGCCTGTTCGCTCCGCTGATAGCGGGCAAACATCTCAGTGGAAAACTGGCCGTTACGAAAACGCGGAACACGTAGGGTTATGGTTCCGACCCGGGTGGTAAGAGGATGCTCGCGTGTGCCGTTACGATAGCCCTTCCTTTTATCAGTACGTTCGTATGGTTCGGCTTGAAGCTGTTCGGTGGCTTGCGCCTGCAAAATCTGGTTCAATACCGATTCCAATAGCGCTGACACACCGGAATCCTTGTTATTGCCTAAAAATAGACGATGCAAAAGTTCTTGATCTACGGTAATCTGGTATTGAGCCATTCAAATTCCTCCTCTTAGAATTTTGGTTTGTCCAACTTCTATTCTAACTGAGGAATTTGTTAATGGCTCTCCTATTTTTTCAGAAAACCATTTTTACACCATTATACGGACTCAACTTGTCACAATCAATCATATACTTTTCATAATTTACTTGTACTTTTGGCTTAAAATAAAAAAAGACAGGTTTTCCCTGTCTTTTTTTCAATGCCGAAGTGTCTTTTTTTGTGGCAGAAGCTTTTTAAGGATTGTCCCCAAAATATTACCAGGTAAAAAGCAAGAGCAGACAAACGCCGTTAGGAACCGGGTTTAAAATTAAGCAAAACCTCCTCCCATGTGGGCTGGCCTTTTAAGCCGCCGGGAGCCGTAGTATTCATGGCCCCGCAATAACATCCCAAACGTAAAGCCTCTTCCACCGGCCAACCCTTAAGGTAGCCGCGGAGAAAACCGGCGGCAAAACTGTCACCCGCTCCGATACTGTCAACAACGTTAACTCTGAAGGACGGGACCTGCCATTCTCGATCCCCTGCTCTGGCCAAAGCCCCCCGGGCGCCAAGTTTTACCACCACTAACGGGACAACTTCGGCCATTTGCCGGACGGCGTCGGCCAGATTCGCGGCGCCGGTGACAGCAAGGATTTCGTTTTCGTTGGGGAAAAAAACATCACAAAACGGAAGCAGTTCCATGACTCCGTCCCAAGTGTCGTCCGGATCCCAGTTGGTGTCTAAACTGACGGTTATACCCATCTTTTTGGCGGTTTGCGCAATTTGGGGAAAATAGGGGCGTAAATTAGACAAGAGGAAATAACTACCGATATGGAGATGGGAAGTCTTACTCAGCAAAAGGGGGGAAAGCCGTTCCGGCGGCATCACTGTTAAGCTTTGGGTGTCAGTTAAAATCGCCCGGTCCTCTCCCCGGCAGAGGATAAAACTGGCGGCTGTGCGCAACCCGGCTCTTTTTTCCACTTCCCTGGTGGCCACGCCACACTCCTGCAGCCTCTTCAGGACAAAATCACCAAAAAGATCATCACCCACCACGCCCACGACAGCCGCCTTGAGACCCAGTTTCGCCGCTTGACAGGCAAAAATACAACAGGATCCGCCCAATTCCAAATGATACCGGTTAATCCTTTTTTCCTGTTGGCCAAAGACCGGAACGGCGCCGGTCAGTATTAAATCCACATTAAGATCGGCCGGAGTAAGCACGTCATATTCAGCCATCGCCACCTGCCCCCCTGGTAAAAGGTGAACGCTTACCTCCGGCTATACGGTTGATTGTACCTTCAGGATTGGGGGCATACGGTCCGACTTCATGCTTCATTTTTTCCAGCCTCTTCATTCAGGAGATTTCGAAGCCACTATAAGCTCGATTCCTTTCTTCTTCAAACCCTTCACCAAATCCGGGGATATTCCGCTGTCCGTAACAATCGTGTCAAAGGCTTCCACCGGGGCGAACCGGCAAAGGTCTACACGGCCAAACTTGGTGGAATCAGCCAACAAAATTTTCTTCTTGACCATTTTAATCAATAACAATCCCACTCTTGATTCATCCAGGCTGGGGGTTGTTACCCCTTCCTCCAGGGTAACCCCGTCCGCCCCCATAAACAATTTATCGACATAGATCTGGGAGAAAATTTGTTGCAGACAACTCTCGGCAACCGGACCGGCCATGGCCATGGAAGTCGGACGGTATTCTCCGCCGGCCAAAATCATACGGATATTGGTATTTTTGGCCACTTCTTCGGCTACCGCCAAGCAGTTGGTTACCACCACCAGATCACGTTTCCCCCACAAATAGGGTATCATCTGCATAACTGTGGAGCCCGCCTCCAAAAAGATCCTGTCATCATCTTCCACGAGTGCGGCGGCGGCTTTGCCAATTTGCCGTTTGGCCTTTATATTCAGAAGTAACTTTTCCCGCAGGGTGAGCTCTCTGGCCTCACTATCGAAAAAAGTGGTTTTAAGAAGTTCCGCTCCACCATGGACACGCCGCAAAAGCCCGTTTTTTTCCATCTCCTGTAAATCCCGGCGGATAGTGGCCTCCGATGCCCCGCACTCCTGGCATAATTCGTTCACTGTTACCCTTTTACGGGCCAGCAACAACCCGTAAATCCGTTCTCTTCTGGCATTTTGTTTCATATTTTAACCTCACTTATTAGCTGGTGGTATCTCATGGAGCTTTTTGTTTGTTTTTCATCTGAGAGAAACATGAGATATCATGATTAACTTTTGATTGATTTTGATAATATAATCATATATAATATATTGTCAAATGTCAAGTTAACAACTGTTTAGGATAGTGTCAAGACACTGTAGATTTTTTTGAACCTCACATCAATGATCTTGCCATCAAACTGCATTTTGTTTATTTAAAGCTTTTAAAGCAATTCTTGTTGGATTACTACCACTGCTGAAAAGTGGAATATTATTGTGGTATCCTTCCCCCAATGATTTAGTTCGCTTTAAGCGCTTGAGCTCTTTTTGAATTACGTCCTTGATTTCAACAACAATTGGAATTGATGTCCTTGTCTCCAGGTATTGTTTGCTAATTGACTCACCATTAGCCTTGGCCACTCGCATATTAGCCATTTTCTCCGCCCCTTGCAGACTCCAAGCCATTGGGCGACTACTGAGCCTGGCGGCCAAAATATGGCTAACATGACCCTCAGCGCTACAGCTTACGTGGGGGTTTTTCACGGCGTTTTCTATTCCATCCCAGTTGTGCTTCACATATTTGATGGTATCAATAATCCTTTTTTGTCGTGGCTGTTCTTCAGCGCGGTTTAAAGCTTCATCAAGACGCGCCAGGACTTTCTGTTTGTTTAATGACTTAATCCCCCAGTATAGCGGCTTTCTTAGTTCCGGAGCATGAGCGGTGGCCATTAGAATATATTTCGCCAGGTGAAATCGGTCTAAGATAAAGATGGCTCCGGGGATGTATTCCATCCCTTGGCGGATCCAAAGAGCCCCGTCTCCAGATAGGTAAATCCGCTTAATACTTGAAAGTTCATAATTGGCTTCAAGGTAATCTAATACTCTCCACCATAGTTCTTCCGGTTTCTCTTTGACGCTGGTAAAGTACTTCACTCGTTTTAACCGACGACGAGGATAATCCTCGATTCCTTCGTGGACATAAACCAGCCGGGCCTGCGTTCCTTTACGCCCTTTAACTTTGATGTGGTCTTCATCAGCTTCTATGTATAACTCGGAAACACGTCTTTTGGCTTGCGGTAATGGTTCGATTTTAGGGTTGAACTCTTTAACGCATAACGCTACTGTTTGCCTGCTAACCTTTAATACGGGATTATCCTTGCTGGCGTGGATAGTAGCCGCTTCATACGACATTCCAGTTGCTGCTTCCACAAGTTCAGCCTTTAAAGTTGCCCCTACGCGCATGTGGGGAGTGACACCAATTTGTTTGTCAACCAGGTAGGCATATTCTTCGCTTTCTCTATGTCGGTAATAGCTTCGGTGGTAGACGATCGGACCAAAAAGAGTTAAGATCTCTTTCCGGTCATTTTTTCGGACACGCTTCCAGTTCGGGTCTTGCTTTGCATCCTCTTCAACCTTTTGCTTTAGGGCTTCAATGACATATTCCAATAAATCGCACCCCAGGCCGTCAAGCTCTTTCTTTAATTGAAGTTCAAAACTATGATAGTCGGTTTTACCATCTAATACTGCAAAAATTATTTCTACAACCGAAAGGATTTTTTCTTCTACTAAACGAACTAAGTCCATGAGGAACCTCTGCCTCCTTCGAGGGGTATTCATTCTTGCCGAATGTGAGGTTCCTCTTCTCTTTTAGTAAAGATATCTCCTCCATAAAATCTACAGTAATTTTACACTAACACTGTTTAGGGCCATTAGCCGGATCTTCTTTTTTACAGCAAATCCTCGTCGAATTGCTTGGCCAGGAAATTTATAATATTTTCTCCGCGTTTTGATAGTATATTTTTTTCAAGACCTCATCTTCCAGCCCGAGCCCGTATATTTTCCACCTTCTCGGAAAGGGACAATCAAAATATTCATCCCAGGTCTCCAAAAACCGGTAATATACAGGATAATTTAATGTCAAAGGACAGTAGTCGGTTCCGAACAAAATTCTGTCTTGATAACGATAAAAAAACTTTCGCGCCGTATACGGTTGCCGCCCAAATTCGTCTATTCTTGCCGCAATATCAATATACATATTGGGAAACCTGTCTAAAGATTCCCCCACATACTTCAAGTTTTCCGGGTAAGACCCGCCGTGCGCCACAATGAATGTGGTATCCGGATTCGCGGCCAACAGGTTTTCCTGCATGGTCATAAGCTCTTCAAAGGTAAATTGTCCGGGCCGGCAACAAGACCATTCGGGGAAAGCTTTAAGTTCTTCATATCGTTCGTTAAACCGGTCTACAGGTTTAAAAAAAGCCACCGGGTCGGCGATATGAATAAGGACCGGTAAACCGAATTCCGCCGCTGTGGCCCAAATCACCTGTAACCGGGGGTCATCTATGGGAATATATTTCCCCCTTTTATCCCGGCAATTCAAACTGATGTCTTTCCAAAACTTAAGTCCTTTGATTCCCTTTTCTTGCGACTCCCTGATTGTCGTGCGCACATATTTTTCAAAACCGGGTTCATCCAGCCGGGTAACGTCAACAGAACCGAAGGTGAGGATAAAATCTTCGTACGGATGAATTTTTTCCAACATCTTGTCCAAGAGCGGGCCGTAGAAGCCGTCAAGATTTACTATTTTTCGCACCCCGTTTTCTTTAAGTCTGGCCACCACTTCCCCGGTATCATATTTTTCCGCATAATCCTCCCCCAATAGCATCTGTCCGAAATGACTGTGGATATCAACCACAGGAAACCGGGGGGTTTCAACCATATGTTTTTCGACAACCAATTCGCTGCGGGGCATGTATTCCGATAAATAGAGGTCTTTCATTTGTGTCTCCTCAGTATTATGGGATAATTTTATCTTTGAAATTTGATCACTTCCCCGTATTCCAGGGCATCCTGCAAAATAGCGGAATTCGGTTTGATCCGTTCAAACTCGTCGGGCAGATAACAAACGACGTCAATATGCTTCTCAAACCTGATATTTTTCAGCACTTCCGGCATGCGTTTTACAAAGGGAATCCCGGCAAAGGCCTCGGAGACAATCACAACGTCAATATCGGCGTCCTCGTCGGCGTCCCCTCGCACCCGGGAACCGAAAAGCAGGACCATCCGGGGAGAAAACTCCGCTACAATCTGCGGCAACACTTCTTCTTTGAACCGTTGCAGCCAAAGATCACCCATCTTCCTCACTCTCCAACAATTCCTGGTAACGATCGCGGAGAAGCGCAAAGATCCGCCCGGCCTTTGCCACCTTCTCTTCGGCAATCTCCCTGGTGTACTCTTCATAGGGCACGTGTTCGCCCACATCCGGGTAGCGGGCAAAAGTATAATCCGCTGAAATGTCAATGATCTCGTCAGCCACGATTTCGAAGACGCCAAGCCTCCGCGCCAGAACATCCACATAGTGGGTTCTGGGGATTCTCTGGCCTTTGAGGGCAAAAAGGGACTTGAGCAGTTTCTCCACGGCCTGGTGGGCCAGAAAAGCCGCCGTATCATACCCGCCGATCGTAATGTTTTTCCCGGCAATTTCCAGATCGTGCAGCGCCTGCTTGAGCCATTTAACGGCCACGCTTTTATTCAACCCAGTCACCTCTTCCCTTTGGCCCGATGATTTTTAATCACCCGCCGTTTATACATGTCAAATTTATATAAATAATAAATATAACAAAAATCTAAAACTAATTTGCCACTTGTTAATTCTTTATCCCCGTAAAATTGTCCTGCCTCTGTTTTTTTATGCGTCAACAAAAAAAGGAAGCCACGGGACGGCTCCTCTTTTTCCCTTGCTTATTTTACCCCGTTTCTTCCAGGCCGGACATGGGGTCCAGAAGGTACACATGATCCAACTCTTTCTCCGCCGCGAATTGGTGGTAAGCTTCTTCCGCCGCCCGGCGGCAACTAAGGCAGGCGTGCCACGGGAGCAAAACCGCGCCGATCTTGGTAACCCGCCCGTGGTAATGTTCCGCCCGCGAGTAGACCTTCCGAAAACCGCTGCAGGCCGGACATCTTTTAATCGCTTCCGCCTGGAACTCGGTTATATTATCGGTATCATAGTAGATGTAGCGCTGCCGTTGAAAATATTCGCTTTCCCCGAAGATTTCGTCCAAATCCTGCTCCTCGCGGGTACTCCAGACCGCTTGCAGATAGGCCACGGTTCGTATCACTTCTTCCCGGACCGGCCGCTGCTTGGAAGTAAACTCTTGGTTCTCCGGTTCGATTACCCCCGAATAATCCAACCCGGCCAAGGCCAGGATGATCCCGACATTGACATAGGGCAAGGCCCCTTCAATCGAATAACCTCCTTGCAAGACCACGATATCGGGGGCCAGCAACTCGGTCAGGCGGGCATACCCTTGCGCCGTGACCCGCATGTTCGTTAAGGGGTCGGTAAAATGATTATCCTGCCCGGCCGCATTAATAATAAGGTCGGGTTGAAAATCCCGGAGCACCGGCAGGACCAGGTGCTCGATGACATATAACAGCTCGGTGTCGCCGCTCCCCGGCGGCAACGGTACATTAAGGGTTAAGCCATACGCGCCCGGACCGCCCAGTTCGTTTACGGCGCCCGTGCCCGGGTATAAGGTCCGCCCGTCCTGGTGGATGGAAATATGCAAAACATCCGGATCGTTATAGTAGATATCCTGCGTGCCGTCGGCATGGTGCGCATCGGTGTCAACCACGGCGCAGCGCAATTTACCGCCCTTCAGACGGCGTAAGTACTCAATCATCACCGCTTCGTTGTTAATAGTGCAAAAGCCGCGCGCGCCGTGAACAATCCGCATGCTATGGTGACCCGGCGGGCGCAGCAAAGCAAAAGCCCGCCCGGTTTTACCGCTAAGCACGAGTTCGCCGGCGGTGATTGTTCCTCCGGCGGCGATGAGATGAGGTTTGGTCGCCACTTGCTCCACGGACGGCACACAAATCTGCGCTCCGGCGATCTCCTGCACGGAAGCGACCCGCGGCCGGAACTCCATAATCTCCGGAAGATCAAACAGTCCTTCCTCCATGATCTGATCCCTGGTGTACAAGAGCCGTTCTTCCCGTTCCGGGTGATCCGGCGAGATCGCCCAGTCAAAAGCAGGGAAAAAAACCAGACCGACCTGGGTCATCTTGCTCCCCTTCCATCCTTTAGTTCTTGTAGTTCTTGATTTTTGTTCTTAATTTTTTAGGAAACCCGCTGAACCTTCGGTTTCACTTGCGCGGTCAGGGTGTATTGTTTCCCGACCGTATAAAAACCGCGCACCATATTAAAGACTTCTTCCTCGGTAATTTCAATTTCCCCGGGGGTTACCGGCGTCCCCATCCGTTGCGCGTAACGAATGGTACCGGCCACGGCTTCCCGGCGGGCCGCCGCCAAATTAAAGGAAAAAGGGCGGGAGATTTTTGCCACATAATCCAGTTCCGGAAGAACCAGCCGCCCCAGGGCCGTATCGGCGCGCAGGGTAACAGAGACCGTGGGGCGGCTGGCGGCGGCCCCAATCGCATTGGCCGCTTCATGATAAGGAAGGAGGCGGTAGGACAATTTCATCTGTCGGGCGATGTGGGGCAGGAAAAAACCCGCCGGTCCGCCCATGCCGATAATCAGGTCCGGCTTGAGATGCTCGGCGGCCAGAACCTGCGAAACAGTATAGATCGGCCTCCGGTTGAGATCACTATATATCTCGTCAATGGCGGCCGCCACTTTTTCCGCAAAAACCGTCACAATCCGCCGGGCCAATTCCCGGGGTTCAAGGCCAAAAGGGGCGCCCATCTTTTCCAAGGCCCGCCAGGCGCGTTCTTTTTCGCCGATCGCGGCGGCGCCCAGGGCCACCACCGCATCGGTGGGCGTCAGCCGGGGGCCTCCCAAGGCTACCGGGTTCCCTTCCCGTTGGGGACCGATTGTGATCTCCCGGCCGTCGAAGTCGACAACACTATCCCCGCCCAGCCCCAGGGAACGGGAGAACAAAGCCGGCACCAAGGTGGCATAACCGGCGATCACCGCCCCGTCGCGCTCGGCCAGGGGTTCGCCCCGGTAAAAGAGGGAAATTTCGGTGGTGGTCCCGCCGATATCCACCACGACCGCATTTTCAATCCGTTCCGATAAAGCCAGCGCCCCCATCATACTGGCGGCCGGGCCGGAAAGGATCGTTTCAATCGGCCGTTGGCGCGAAGCCTCGAGGTCAACCCCGCCCCCGTCGGCTTTTAACAAATAAACCCGGCTCAAACCGTAGCGGTCTTTGACTTCTTGCACCATCCGGATAAACTCGGCCTGGAGAGGGGCGATACTGGCATTAAGCACGGCGGTGGTAATGCGCCGGGGAAAATTCAGCCGCCCCGACAAGCGGTGTCCCAAGGTTACCGGCAACAACTCCGGAAATTCGGCGGCAATCAGCTTCTCAATCTCCAGTTCATGTTGGAGGTTCCGTGGGGAAAACTTCCCGATGACCGCCACCGCCCGGTAACCCGACTGCTTGATCCGGCTTAACACCGTCCGCAGTTGCCCATAATCCAGCGGCGCCTGTTCCCTGCCCCGGTGATCAATGTAGCCCTTTACCGGAAAGAGGTTAAAGTTTAACCCCCAATCCTCACAGCGCAGACCGGGGCCGGGAATGACAACGGCCGCGGTGGGCAGGCCTTTCCCTTCGACAATCGCATTGGTCGTAAGGGTCGTGCTGAGATGGAGTTCAATTTCTTCCGCGGCCGCCTGGGGAAGTGATTTTAAGATGGCGGCGAGCACCTGCGTGGTTCCCCTGTGCAAATCATCGGGATCCGTCGCCGCCTTCGCGGTCGTTAATACCGTTCCCTCGTTAAGCAAAACACCGTAAGTATTGGTTCCTCCAACATCGATCCCAACCACATAGGCCACTTTTTGCTCAACATCCTTTGTTTCGGTAATTATTTGCCCCAATGACAATAATTCGTTTTTTCTCCGCCCAATCCTTCTTGACCGGCGCCGCCCGGAGAGTAACCCGGTCCCGGCTAACTTTTGCGCTGGTTGCAACGACGTTCTTCCGTCGCCTGAATTTCCGGGAAACTTCAAGATCCTGCAGGAGGAAAAACCTTTCGCAAAATCATCACCGGGCCGGGCGTAAAGCAGTTTCGTCCCTTCTCCCCGCCGGGCTAAAGCTTCTTATTCTCTTGATTTGATTTGTAAAAAATGGTATAGTAATACCAGCCAACATTTTATTTCTGCGGCGAACCGTTTGCCTTGACGTATCACCGTTCTGCTCGCCGGCAGGGAAGGAAGGGAGACGGAAGGATTTGCGGACCAAGGGGTTTATAATATGTTTGCTTTTTTTATTATTGGCGTTCCCCACCGGTGTCCTTTTCACCGGGGAATCGGCAGGGGACAAATCTTTTCTCTGGGAAGTGCGGTCGGAAACGGGCCTGGCTTACCTTTTAGGCTCTTTACATATGGGCACGGAGCTACTTTTCCCCCTGGCTCCCAAGATTGAAGAAGCATACGAAAAATCTTCCGTGTTGGTGGTGGAGGTAAACCTACTGTTAATCGAAGAAACGGAAATGGAGAAGCTCATCATGGAAAACGCCATTAACCCCAATTTTGCCACCATCGACCAGTTTTTGCCGGAAACCGAATTCGCAATGCTGGCCGGAAAATTAGCCGAACACAATATTGCCATCGAGGAAATGGCGGTCTTCCGGCCCTGGTTTTTAGCAACGCTGGTGAGCACTTTGGACATAATCAAGCTGGGGTTCAACCCCGACTTTGGCATTGATCTGTATTTTATGCAGAAAGCGACGGGGGAAAAAAACATATGGGAACTGGAGTCCGCCGCGTTTCAGATTACCATGCTGAGCAGTCTCCCTCCCGAAGTGGAACGTCTGTACCTGATGGATACGTTAACCACGGACGTGGCGGAAACCCTGCCCCGGCTGGTGGAGGCCTGGAAAAGAGGGGACACCGGTTTGATGCAGGATTTAGTCTTTGCGGCGTTGACAGAAGAACCGGATTATTATAAACTTTATGAGAAGATCTACTTCGAAAGAAACCGCCAGATGGCTTTGAAAATTGAAGAATACTTGCACGGCACGGAGACCTGTTTTATTGTCGTCGGCGCCGGACATCTGGTGGGAGAAGAGGGCATCGTGGAACTGCTGCGCAACCGGGGATACGAGGTCAAGCAGTTATAAGGGGACGGACGGGGGGAATCGCCGGCGGCACATTGTCACCGGCGCGGATTTTGTCCGGGGCCGGTACCGGTCTTCTCTTAACCACAAGCAAATCGGGAGGTTATGAAATGGCGTGTGATTCCAAAGCGGATTGTACTTGTACCTACTCCTGTCCGCGGCACGGCAAGTGTTGCGAGTGTGTGGCTTATCACCGGAGATTTGGTGAAATTCCCGGATGTTTCTTTTCCAGGGCCGGGGAAAAAACATATGACCGGTCGATTGAGAATCTCTACCGGGATTATAAGAGTAATCTTTAGTATAATGACGGGCCCGCCGGGGCCTTTCCCCCCCGGGTTCCCCCGCAACTTATGGCCTGGGCGGCGCGCCGCCGGATCAAGCCCCGGACCGGCCGGAGGACGGCGGATGGCGGGCGGACTGCTTGCCAGTGCCGGCCGCCGTCCGCAGCCGGTCAGCGTGCGAGTTCCTCCAGCCCTTTCCGGTCTTTAAGCTTAATCTTCCGGCCTTTCATGGCGATGAACCCCCGCTCCTGGAAGGCGGCCAGTTTCCGGCTTAAGGTTTCCTGGCTCATCCCCAGTTGCGAAGCAAAATCCCCCTTGGTTATTCTCAACTCAACTTCTTGTTCCCCGCCGGACATGGCCAACAAGGCCTGGGCCAAACGTTGTTCCACCGTGTTTAAATTGAGGGTTTCGATTAATGCTTCCGCCTCTTCCAAGCGCCGGCTTAACTCTTCCATTACTTTAAAGGCAATTGACGGGTATTTCTTCATTAATTCCTTCAGCTTTGACCCTTCAATCAGGCACATGGTGGAGGCTTCCAAGGCTTCTGCATTGTCGGTCATGGGTAAAGAACTGAAGAGGGAAAGTTCCCCCATAAACCCGCCGGGTTCAATCACTCTAATCACCTGTTCCTTACCGCTGGCACTGAGGCGGTAAATTTTTACCCGGCCGCTATGCAAGACATAGAGGGTGCCCCCTTCATCACCGGCCATATAAACCAGTTCGCCTTTTTTAAAGGTTTGGGCCTTGGCGATGGCCGCGATCTCCAGCCTTTCCTCTTGGCTTAAATTGCTGAAAATCGGTACCATTTCTACGCAATTGCCATGTTTGCCCGGCCGGCAGTGTTCCCTCATGGCAGCCCCCCCGTTTACCTTACGTTGTTTTATTTTTTAATTCTTTTCTTTTTGTTTTTTGTTTTTTCGTTCCCCGGTTGTTCATCCCTACCTTGGCCGGGCCTGAACTGGCCAGGGGAAAGTCGTTTTCTTTAAACGCCAAAAAAATAAAATTATTTTGCCGTACTTACCATAATAGTACCGTAATAGTATGACACAACCCCCCAATTTCCTTCTTTTCTCGACAATTTTGTCCTTCCTATATCTATTAAACCTCCAAATATGAGGATAAAAAAATCCCTGCTAATGCAGGGAAGATATTAATAATTATACATTTGCTTTGCCCCGAAAGAAGTGGTTATAGGGCGACTTCTCAATCTTATTCGCCTTCGCCTTTACCCCAAAAGACAAAGTTGCCAATTTCGACCCCCGGCGTAAGGGTGTATGATTTGGGATTCTGGCTGGGAGGATCTTCTAAGGCTCTACCCAACAATATCTTTCCTTCAGCAACAGCCTCCCCGATTTCTTGTTGGGATTTTCCCTGGGGGTTAAACTCTCCCTCCAATTCGATCACCGCAAAGATAAAACGATCTTTACCGATTAGGGAGTCCGGCAATGAGCACTGAATCTTGGTACTACCAGTTTTTCCGTTCAAGACATGATCAGCGCTGAAAGATTGTGCCCCGGGGTCAGATAGGGTATAGAATTTGACTACTTTCCCTGTGGGAATCGAGTAGTTGTTACCGTCATTGCCGTAGTAAACATTCGGCATAATAAAGGTTACAGTTTCGGTTGCGCCGCCACCGCCGCCACCTCCCCCACCTCCGCACCCGGCCAACAGTGAAATGGCATTCAACAGAACCAATAGTTTGAAGATTTGATAATTCCCGTATTTTTTCATG